>DATDFV010000230.1:0-118408 GCA_036522415.1 Pyrinomonadaceae bacterium
TAGTGATGTGGCAAACAATAACTATCGTTTGCTTGCGACGTCACCAGGATATCGAGCGGCTTCCGACGGCACCGATATTGGCGTGGATTTCAATGCTCTGAATGCGGCGCTTGCTGGTGCTAGTTCTCCTGCGCCAACCCCAACTCCGACCCCAACTGTTACACCCACTCCAACTCCTACACCTACACCTACGCCGACACCGACACCAACGCCGACGCCAACACCGACACCAACACCGACGCCCACACCCACACCGACGCCGACACCAACACCGACGCCGACACCAACACCGACTCCTACGGTCATGGTGAGTCTAACGAGTCCCAGTTCGAATTTGACGGTGCCTCTCGGAACTACTGTCAACTTTCAATCGACCGCATCTTCTACTGAGGCTTCGATAACTTTGGTGAGTTACGGCGCTAACTCGAACGTCGTCGGAAGCTCAACAATCAGTCCATACACTTTTGCATGGTCAAACATGGCAGCGGGAACTTACACAGCAGCGGCCACTGCGAAAGACAGCAAAGGTGCTACAGCTACTTCGACATCAATCCAGGTTAAGATTAGCAAGGCACTCAAAGCCGTTAGAGGTGGTAAGAGCGCAGCAACGTCCCTAAGTACGTCTTCCTCGTCCCTATCAGCTGCTGCAACTACCAGCGCCAGCAATCAATTGCAATCACTCGAGTCGCAAATCGATGAAGCCTACGACGACTTTGATGTCGAAAGGAATATGTTCAAGGCTGCGAGTGATATCGACAGGTATCTCTTTGCCGCGTCGGCTCTTGCGAAAGTGAGTGTGGGCCTGGCAAATCAGCAAGTCAGAAATAGCGCCGTAAGCGATCGAATCAAAAAGATCGTTTCCTACCTCAGTTTCTGCGATGACTTGATGACAAGCGACACAATCTCAAGCGCGACACTTTCAGATGCTATGAAGGTGAACGCAAGTGCAGATTTATCGATTGGTCAACCGCAAACCACTCAGTTAGGTTCGAGTGAAACGAAAGTTTTGCCAAATGTAATGGCTCACATAACGGCTGTCTCAGCCAATCCATTTTCAACTCAAACGGCGTCGGCAAATGGAACGGCGTATGAACTTGGCGACGTGAGCGTGACGTTTGATGGTGTCCAGGCGGCTATCATCTCTGTATCACCAACTGACGTTATTTTTGTTGTGCCGAACGGCATACCGTCGGGTGTTACTGACGTAGTTGTGAGTTCACGCGAAGGTTACATCCAATATGGCCTTGCGAACGTGAGTGGATCCAATCCGACGATCCTTGGAGTAGGAGAAGATACCAGCACTCGTGCTGCAGCCCTGGATTCATTCGGGTACTCAGGTCGTTTCAATACAACGGCCCCGCTGTCCTGGCTTGGCGCAGATTCGCGTACACGATTAACGATCGTTGCGACCGGCGTAATGAGCGGGCTAGTTAACACCGATTTGAATAATGATGTGTGGTCCAACGGGAAATTGGTAGCGAACCTCGCTGAGAGTGTGACAGTTGAAGCGCGACTTTCTGATGGTCGAATCTTCAACCTGCCAGTTGAATATGCTGGCGTGCAGGGAGATCAGCCAGGGATTGAGCAAGTGAACTTCATTCTGATTCCTGAACTGAGTGGTGCAGGAGATGTTCAGTTGACGGTGACGGCCGGGGGTCGTCGAAGCAATGCGATGACGGTAACTATTAATTAGGGCTCCTTAAGATTTGGAAGCTGGTGGGTGGTCCTTCATCGAGGGACCACCTTTTTTTGCTATGGCGAGTGGGCGAGAAGGCGGGAGGGCGAGACGGCGAGTGGGCGACGCGGAGGCACATCGGCGTCTCCCGGTCGCCCCCTCGCCGCGTCGCCCCGTCAAGCCTCTCTGGAAAAACATTCGCTTTCATCGTTTCTCTCTTCAGGCTCGCATTCGCATTCGTCGTTGTAATGCGACGGTCATTTGCGCTAAGCTTTCCCCCGTATTAACTAACGGGCGATGGTCCAGACGGACGTCGCCTCATGTTTTCGCAAGGGAACTTGCCCTTTTCTTGCGGGAATTTCCAAGGAATCCGGTATGAGTGTCCCGGCCACCAAGTATTTCTGGCGAGCCCTCCCCATCATTGTCGCTATCGCATTCGCGTACGCTACCGTACTCGCGAAGCTCTCTTATGACTGGTGGACCGACGAGAACTATTCACACGGCCTCTTAATCCCTTTCATCATTGGTTACATACTCTGGGCTGGACGTGACAAGTTAGCTGCGGCGCGCACTAACGCCTCGGTTTGGTTGGGCGGAGCAGCTGTAGCCATTGCGCTCTTGGCGCTTTGGGCCGGCGTGGCTGGTGCTGAGCTATACACACAGCGCATGTCGCTGGTCCTGCTGCTCGCCGGCATAGTCGTTTATTTTTGGGGCGTTCAGCTCTTCAAACTGATACTGATTCCCCTCTTTTTACTGATATTAGCTATCCCAATTCCCGCAATTATTTTCAACAAGATCGCGTTTCCCCTACAACTTTTTGCTTCGCGTTGTGCTGTCTGGTCCATGCAGACGCTTGGGATTCCGGTCTTGCGCCAGGGTAACGTAATTGAACTGAAGCCACTCAATTCATTTGCTACTAAGAAACTCGAGGTAGTCGAAGCTTGCAGTGGCATTCGTTCGCTAATGACACTGATCACATTGGCAGTGGTGTTCGCTTACTTTACGCATCCGCCGTCCGATCCGGCCCATCCTAAGACAGGTCGATATGGAATACTTCGCTCGGCGATTATTGTGTTGTCAGCTATTCCAATCGCGATTCTAACCAACGCGCTGCGCGTCAGTGGTACCGGCGTCTTGGCCCATTACTACGGCACTGAGGTTGCTGATGGATTCTTCCACTCTTTTTCGGGTTGGGTCATTTACATCGTTGCCTTCTTGTTATTGTTTGGTGTGGGCTGGCTCGTTGACCGATTCCGGCCGAGGTCGAATGCAGCTGATAAAGAGCCGCATTCGGCCGATTCGATTTCACGAATGAAGACTACAGGAAAAGTGATCTCGGTTGAGGGCACAGAATGAAAGCGTCAACTATCAGGTTTGTGGTTCTTTTGGTCGCGATTGTCGGGGTTGGCGTGCTCGTGAACACTTGGGCTCTTCTCGGCGAAGCTCACGTTGATCGCAAACCTCTGAGTGTCTTCCCAGAACAGCTTGGCGCGTGGCAAAAGACTGGTGATCAGGTTCTGGATGAACCCACCATGAAAGTCTTACGCGCGAGCGATTATTTGCTGCGCGACTTTCGTCGGTCCGATGGTGAGACTGCAAATTTTTATGTTGGCTATTATGCGAGCCAACGCGGGGGAGCCTCCTATCACAGCCCGTTAAATTGCTTACCCGGATCGGGATGGATGTTGAGCGAGCCAGGTAAGGTTAGTATTCCCAGGCCAAATGGCACTAGCTTTGTGGCAAACAAATATGTGATTCAAAACGGTGCTTACCGTAGCTTGATGATCTACTGGTATGAGGGGCGGGGTCGATCAGTTGCCAGTGAATATTGGGGCAAGATCTACACCGTCATCGACAGCGTCCGACTTCGGCGTTCTGATGGTGCGTTAGTCCGGGTAACCGTGCCAATTTCGGGTTCTGAACAGAGAGCGCTGGACGCGGCTACAGATCTGGCCGTAGCTGCGACATCAGCGTTGCCTGAATTCGTGCCAAATTAGTCCGATATGCTTTAGCTTGTCGGACACTTTTTGGAAGCTGGGCAGAATTGAGTCTTTTTCGTTTTTGTCGAGTTTTTTAGACATCCAAGGCAATTGCCCGCTGCGGATGGAGAAAAGCTTGAACAATCGATTTCGGTGCCTTTTGGCCCGAGTAGATGGAGCAGAATAGATGAATAGCGAGTGTCGCGGATCCCTTTATAAAACAACCCTTCTTTGTGTCCTCCTGGCAGCCATCTTTTCTTTGGCAGGCTGCATTAATAAGGAAAAAGCTAAGGCTGAACACGTTCGCAAGGGCGAAGCCTACCTGACTGATTCGAAATTCCAGGAAGCATCCCTCGAGTTTCGCAACGCACTTCAAATCGACGACAAGTTGGCCAGCGCCCACTGGGGTTTGGCTCGGGCCTACGAAGGTCTGCAGCGATATCCAGAGATGGTTCAGGAATTACAGCGAACGGTTGAACTCGATGCAAATAATCTCGATGCTCGAATCCGCCTCGGCAACGTTTACATTCAGGTAAGCAAAGGAAAACCCGATATTCTCGGGATGGCCGAGAAACTGGCTCAGCAAATACTGCAGAAAGACCCCAACAACACCGAGGGTCACATCCTGATGGGGAGTGTTCTGTTCAACCAGAACAAGAAGGATGAAGCATTTGCAGAACTGAACAAAGCCATCCAGATCGATCCAAAACGGGTCGAATCGTATCTGAGTCTGGCGCGCTTTTACCTGGCCAATCAGGACCCGGCCAAAGCAGAACAGCAGTTTAAGCAGGCAATCGCGGTCAACCCCAATTCGGCTCTCGCTCATACCGAATATGGCAAGTTTTTGGTTCAGACAAACCATCCAACTGAAGCTGAGGCCGAGTTAAGGAAAGCTGTTGAAGTTGATCCCAAGGATCGCAGTTCACGATTCGTGCTCGCCAGCTATTACCTCGTAAGCAAGCAATTCGATAAAGCTGAAGAAGCGTTCAAAGGATTAGCGGCACTCGATCCGGACAAGCCGGAGAGCCAGGCTGTGTTGGCCGATTTTTATTCAACCGTTGGGCGGATTCCTGAAGCGGTAAAGATGTATCAAGACATACTCGCGAAGGCGCCTGATTTCACTCAGGGCCGTTACAGGCTCAGCGAGATCATGTTGATGAATGGCGATACTCAGGGTGCGAGTGCGCAGATTGCTGAACTGCTTAAGAAAGACCGCGGCGACCGTCAAGCTCTCTTGCTGCGTGCACGGGTACGCGCACAGAATGGCCAAACGGACGGCTTAAAGGCTGCCATCGAAGATCTGAAGGAGGTCCTCAAACAAGAACCTAATTCGCGAGGCGGCCTCTACTTCATGGCCCAGACCAATTTTTCCCTGGGTTATTTGGATCAGGCACGCGCATTCGCTGGCGACCTGGAAAAGAACTATCCCGACTACTTGCCCGGGAAGTTAATCAAAGCGCAAGTCACTCTCGCTTCCAGAGATGCAAAAGGGGCCGCAACAATGGTGACCGAACTCCTGGGCCGATTGGATAAGACGGCTCCCGATCGAGAGAATTCTGCCCAGCTGCTTGCCGAGATCCGTGAAAAGGCATATCTCACACGCGGCTCAGCCCAACTGCAATTGCGAGACGCAACTGGTGCGCGTCAGGATTTCGAAGCTGCTCGCAATGTGAATCCAAATGATCCTAATGTCTACAACAATCTTGCTCTCATTTCCGCCAATGAGAAGAAACCGGATGAAGCAATTGCAGACTGGGAAAATGCCCTGAAGATCGATAGCACAAACTTCCAGGCATTGAATGGCCTCATTACTTTGTACGCACAACAGCAGGCATTCGACAAAGCCCACGGCAGAATCGATCAGGTCATTAGCAACAATCCAAACAATGCTTCGCTCCACTTTCTCAAGTCTCAAGTTTTTAATTTTCAACGCGACGCGCAGAACACTGAAGCAGAACTCCGCAAAGCGATCGAGTTAGATCCAAATTACGTAGCCGCTTACTTTTCGCTTGGAAATCTCTTCATCAATTCCGGACAGACAGATCGCGCAATTGCTGAGTTTCAAGAGATCATAAAGCGACAACCCGACGATCAAGCGTCTTACACCATGATCGGTATGTTGGAAGACGCGCGGAAGAATTACGACGCAGCCATAGATAATTACAAGAAAGCTTTGGAGAAAGATCCCAATACCATTATTGCCGCAAACAATCTCGCCTGGCTCTACGCGGTTACCGGCAAGGGTAACCTCGATGAGGCAGTGAAGCTCGCACAAAGTGTCGTTCAGAAGAACCCAAATATCGCCGGATTCGTCGATACACTGGGTTGGGTCTACTACAAGAAGACTCTCTATGGCGCTGCAGCTGAACAGTTGCAGAAAGCCGTATCACTTGATGAAGAATTCGCGCGGGCGAACAACAAGAATCCAAGTGCGAGTTATCACTATCACCTTGGCATGGCACTAAAAGGCAAAGGCGATAGTGCGGGTGCGAAACGTGAATTGGAAGCTTCGATACGTTTAGCCGACAAAGCGCCCTTCCCGGATATCGAAGAGGCAAAGAAAGCGTTAACGACGCTTTGAGTCGATGATGTGAGACTCAGTTGGTTTGTTAGTAAGGACCGCAAAGGAGTGTTGTATGAGCGTAGAATTTCGTCAACGAAAACCCGGTGAGTATCTAAACATTATTCGGAAGCGAAAGTGGCTGATCATTCTTCCGATGATTGCCCTTACAACGGCAGTTGCATATGTCGTTTATCGCCTACCGGACATATATGAATCCACCACGCTTATCGTTGTGACTTCGTCAACACTGCCTACGAATGTGGTTCCCACAGCCACTGAAGACAGCATCACGCGTCAGCTAAGCAGTATCAACCAGATAGTTGCGAGTCGCAGTTCTCTGGAACCCCTGGTGCAGAAATATGATCTGTACAAGTCAGAGCGCTTGCGTGGGGAGGCGATAGAGTCGGTTATTGCGATGATGCGCAAGGACATCAACGTAGAAGTAAACACTAGTCGGAACGACATCACCAATGGTTTCAACATCACGTTCCGCGGACGCGATCCAAAAACTACGCAAGCGGTCACTTCAGAGCTCGCCAGCAAGTACATCGACGAACAAACGAAAGACACGTCTCACAGGGGACAGTCCGCAAAAGAGTTCATGAATAACCAGGTGCTCACCGCAAAGCAGGAGCTCGATGCAATTGATAAGAAGCGCCTGGATTTCATGACGTCCAACTCCGCCAACTTACCCTCTGGCTCAGCGGCTTTGATAAGTCAGCTGACCGGATTACGCGAACAGCAGAAAGCCGTGATGGTAGAGATTGGCCGCTTGCAGGATCAGCGTGCGGCGAATATCACAAATCTTGCGTTGATTCGGAAGAATACCGAACAACAAAAGACCGAAGTCAGTGAGACCACTACAGATCCAAAAACTACACTCGCATGGTCGCAACTGGTAACACGCAAGGCTCAGCTGGAAGGCGAATTGACGCGTCTTAAACAGGAACTGCGTGACAAGCATCCTGACGTTATCGCAAAGCAAAAAGAGATCGACCAGGTTCAGAAAGACATGGACGACATGATTGCTGAGTGGAAGCAGAAAATTGAGGAAAAAGAGAAAAAGTTAGAGAGCAGGCCGGACTTACAGGCGGCGGCGGTTGAAAACTCCATCAAAGCCGCTGACGGTGAGATCAAGCGCCAGCAGCAGATCCTTGCCGATAATGAAAAAGCAATTGGCTCGCTGGTCGAACGTCTTAACAACATTCCAGGTGTTGAGGTCCAATTAGGCGCTATTGAGCGTGAATACGAGACAAAGAAGGCAGCTTACGATCAACTCCTGGGTCAACAGACAAAAATCAATCTCGGTGCAGACGCTGCTTCGCAACAGCAAAGCGAGGGAATCGCGGTTGTCGACCCTGCAAACCTTCCATCAAAACCTGTAGCGCCAAAACGTCTGATGCTGTCGACCATTGGACTAGCTCTTGGTCTTGCTCTGGGTCTGGTGTTAACGGCGGCCTTCGAGGTTCCCAGACTACTTACGATTCAAACAACCGAAGACGTTCGTCATTACACTGGTTTGCCGGTGCTCATTTCGGTTCCGGAGTTGTTAACGGCTCAAGAAGCGCGGGCCGTCCCGCGTCGTCGTCGCTTGTTATTGGCTGCCGGAATGGCGGTCACGATTGTGAGTATTCCGTTGATTGCTCTGGCTCTCAAGCTCACTCACATTTTTGAATTACTAATGCAGTCGTCAGGCCGTTCCTAACGAATTGCCCCGAACTGGAGGTCCAAACGAGTGTACGCAGAATTTTACGGATTGAAAGAATTGCCTTTCGCGCTGACTCCCGATCCGCGCTTCATCTACTTCACCCCTTCGCACACCGAAGTGATGGCAAACCTTCACTACGGCATCGAGAGTGGTAAGGGATTGGTAGTCGTAACGGGCGAAGTCGGAACCGGCAAGACTACAATCTTGCGCTGGATGATGCAGCGATTGGATCGAACGGTGCTCGTCGCCTACGTCTTCAATCCCCGTCTTTCAGTTGCAGAGTTTTATCAACACGTCGCCACGCTGCTGGACGTGCAGAAGTGGGAAACCAAATCGGAGCTGCTTCTCGAATTGGGAAGGGCGCTCGAATCGCGTCATTCTCGTGGATTGCGAACCGTTCTAATCATCGATGAAGCACAGGGACTTTCGCCTCATGTTTTGGAGGAGATTCGTTTACTTTCAAACTTCGAGTCGGATACGGCCAAACAGTTGCAGATCGTTCTGACTGGTCAACCAGAACTGCGTGACGTTCTAAACAATCCCGATCTTCGTCAGTTGAAACAACGAATCGCGTTGCGTTGCGTAATCAAACCAATGCCCAACGTGGAAGAGACCGATCGTTACATCACTTCGCGTTTATTGGTCGCCGGAGCGGAAAGAACTGATGTCTTTTCGAAAGATGCGATCGATTTCATCTTTCGCTGTTCTGAAGGTATTCCACGAAACATCAACAACCTTTGTGACAACGCGATGCTGGCAGGTTACGCAGCCGGCGAAACAACGATTGGTCGTTCGACTATCGAAGAGGTTGCAGAAACCTTTGATATGTTGCCGCGTTCAAGTGGGATTCAAACAGGAGAAGAACGCGAGGCTCCGGCAAGGATCTTTTCTCCTTCCGGGCGCGCGGAGCTGTGGTCAGCAGGTAACTCGACGAACGACAAGGAAAAAGACGACACGCAAGCCGTTTCGGTTGAGTAAGCGAAAACGGTCTTCGGACTTTGGTCCTCGGTGTCAGAAAGACCAAAGACCAAAGGCCTAAGACGAAAATTGAGGTGAATACATGGGAAGAGTTTTTGATGCCCTAAGACGTCAACAAGTCGCCACTCCAGAGACGAGTAGCGATCCCAGGCAATCAACAAGTTCCGAGCACCGTGGCGGGAGTCCCAGCAGTAGTGCTGGACTGCCTTCCTCGCGAGAGATTGAAGAGCAATTGTTGAGTGGCTCTTCGATCATGTCTGTCGCGAATGCAACGGTGCGAAGCTCAGCGTCCACTGCGCACACTGCGGATGTACCCGGCGGGTCGGCACTCCCCGGCGGATTAGCTTCGCGTGATGCTGGGGCAACTTTGGACGCTGCCGGGTCGGCGCGTGTCGGAGGATTCGTCAGCTACGACATCTCTCCGGCGCGCGTCGAGCCTCATCTTATTGCGGTGAGTCAGCCGCGATCGGCGTACTGTGAGCAATTTCGTTCGCTGCGCACGCGAATCCTGCAGTCCGGCGAACGGTTGCAAACGCGAGCGATCGTCGTCACTAGTGCTGGTGTGGCCGAGGGCAAGACGCTCACGGCGTTGAACCTGGCGTGGCTGCTTGCCCAAACCGAAGGCGTTCGGGCCTTGGTGATCGATAGCGACTTGCGTCAACCATGCGCAACCGACTACCTGGGAATTGATGCTCCAGTTGGTTTGTCGGAGGTCCTGGGAGGCCAGCTCTCGCTCGAGGATGCAATCGTGCGTCTCGACCCCGCAGGTCTTCACTTGATGCCTGGAGGTAAGCCACGAGATGACGTTGCTGAATTGCTGTCTGGTCCAAGCTACGCTCGGTTACTACACGACGTTCGCAGGATGTTCGATTACATAATTATCGATGCACCGCCGCTCGGGATCTTCACCGACGCCAACGTATTGATGAATCGCGCTGACGGCGCACTTTTGGTTGTTCGCGCCGGGAAAACAAAATACGGCGTGTTGGATAAGCTGCTGGAGCAAATTCCAAAAGATAGATTGATGGGAGTGGTCCTGAATCGGTCTGACGATCAGCCCGAGTCATCGTCCTACTACTATCAGCATCGCTATTACAGCAAAGACCGGCGTCTCTCTGAACCAAAGCCGGTTATGACGGAGAACGAAGAGGAGGTAGCGGTAATTAGTTGAGAGTCCTTCGTCCTAATAGTCGAACAGCTTTGTTGCTGCTTGCCGAAGCTGCGCTGGTTTATGGCGCGATTATCGGAGCGGTCTACATTAGAGTCGGCGTGGACGGAGCGCCTTTCGAGCTCATTGAAAAGCACGGCTACTGGAAAGCCGGCATTGCGACATTCTTTTGTTTAGCGGCGTTCTACCTCTTCGATCTTTACGACTTTGTCGTTATGCACGATCGGCGCGAACTGGTTCTACGTTTGGTTCAGGCACTCGGGCTTGCATGGATCGCACTCGCCTTCGCTTTCTATGCATTCCCCGCGTTGATGCTGGGTCGCAGCATCGCTCTCATAGCCTTGCCACTGGCACTCGGGCTTGGAGTCGCGTGGCGCCTGTCGATTCACTGGTTCTTTGGGCATCCAGGCATTGGTGAACGCATTTTGATCGTTGGTTCAGGTGAGCAAGCTGTCGAAGTAGCGCGCGAAGTACTAAATCGCCCCGACGCTGGTTTTCGAATCGTTGGGTTCGTGGGAACGAATTCTGAATTACTCGGAAAGAGCTTAATTAACCCTAGAGTGATTGGTCTTACGGAACAGCTCGAGGCGATAGTCAAGCGTGAAGGAATCGATCGAATCGTGGTGGCAATGGGTGAACGTCGCGGTCAGCTGCCAACCGATCGGCTTCTGCAACTGAGTCTCGCGGGAAATGTTTCGATCGAGGAAGGCGCAACGTTCTATGAACGTGTCAGCGGTCGAGTTTCGCTGAACATGATTCGTCCGTCCTGGTTAATCTTCAGCGGACGTGGTCGTCAGGCGAAATTGACGGCGATGTCAAGAAGCATAGTGCATTGGCTCGTTGCTTTGATCGGGTTTCTGCTGTGCGTGCCGATAATGATTGTCACGGCTCTTTTCATCAAGCTCGATTCACGCGGTCCGGTCTTTTACAAACAGGAGAGGGTTGGTAAGAACGGTCGCAGGTTTGTCCTGATGAAGTTTCGTTCAATGAAGGTAGACGCCGAAAAATCGGGACCAGTTTGGGCGAGCAAGAGTGATGATCGCACAACACGAGTCGGACGCATCATACGCAAAGTACGGATCGATGAGATACCGCAGTTTTTGAATATTTTGAAAGGCGAGATGAGCTTTGTTGGCCCACGACCCGAACGGCCGCACTTCGTCGCGCAGCTCGCCGAAGAGATTCCCTATTACGAACAACGACACTTAATCGCCCCTGGCCTGACCGGCTGGGCACAGATCAAATACCCCTATGGAGCGTCCATTGAAGATGCACGCCAGAAGCTTCAGTACGATCTTTTCTACATAAAGAACTACAGCTTGATTCTGGACGCGGTAATCATGTTTGAAACGATCAAGATCATTCTGTTTGGTCGTGGGGCTCAGTAAGTAGCATTTGGAGGTTGAAATGAAGAGCAACAATCGCATAACCGTAGCGTTGACATTGATTCTCGCTGCGTCGGCCATAAAAGTTTTTGCCCAGACGCCAACAGACACAACAACGCGTCAACGTACAGCAGCGCCAACGCAGGACAAAGATAAAAATAAGAAGCCGGCAAACGGTGAACGTCTGGAGCCAGACGACACCTCGCGTCCAGCGAGCGATGTTCCGGCCGATACACAGGCAAATCGGGTCGAGCAGATGTCTGAAGAAGCTGCGATTGTTCCGTACTACAACAACTTCTTTAGTACCTATCGCCTTGGTCCGGAAGATGTGATCTCAGTAGCCGTGTTCAACCAGGATCGCTACTCGCGGGCCGGCATTGTGATTCCACCCAGTGGTCGTGTCGCACTCGCGCTTATTCCTGGCGGGGTTTTCGTAAACGGCAGAACCGTGGAAGAGGTCGCTGATATTATTAAGAAGAAGTACGACGAATTCATTATTGATCCCCAAGTAACCGTGTCGTTGGATAAAGCAGCATCATATCGTTACAGCATTGTCGGTGATGTTGGTCAACCAGGAATTCGATTGATGAATCACCGCATGACTGTTACGGAAGCGATTGCCGAGGCTGGTGGGGTTCTGCCTACTGGTGACCGAAGCAAAGTTATTGTTTTACGTCGTCAGAACACGGGAATGCTCGCGCAAATCCCTGTGAATGTGTCTGCCATCTACAAAGGGAAAGTGGCGGACTCAACTTATCTCGTTCCAGGTGATCAAATAATCGTGCCGGGCAATAAATGGAAGGCGTTGCAAAAAATCATGAGCCTCACGCCAATTGCGAGTTTTGCTCGAATCTTCGCGCCCGTTCCGTTCTAACCAGAGCTTGATGGGACGCGAGGCAAAACCGACGTGAAGAGCAGAACAGGCAAACGGGCATGCTTGCACGCGCGACTTCTCAGGCGCCTGTCTCTTTCGTGCGGAGTTCTTCTCGTAATTACCTGCTCGTCAGTCTACGGCCAGACAGGTGCATGGGCCCGCCAGCGAAGTGGCACCATGGCCTGGCTTCACTCTGTGTTCTTTGTGGATCAAAACCGTGGCTGGGCCATCGGTAGTAAAGGGACTTTGCTAGGCACCACCGACGGCGGCAATACATGGCAACCCAAGTCTTCATCAACCAGCGACGTCCTGCGCGACATCTTCTTTATTGATGATCAGAACGGGTGGCTTGTATGCGAAGTCAACTTCTATGAATTGAAGACGAAAGACCAGCCGCGAGCTTACTTGATGCACACGACCGACGGTGGCGAACACTGGCAACGCGTGGATATCAAGGGAGTGGACGTTGATGCTCGCCTGGTGAGGGCAGTTTTCAGTCGTGGTGGTCGGGGCTGGGCGTTTGGCGAAGCGGGCGCAATCTTTACTACTCGCGATGGAGGGACGAACTGGACGCGTCTACAGTCGCCAACTCGTCATCTCCTCCTGGGGGGAATATTCATCGATGAAGACAGAGGTTGGATTGTGGGCGCCGGCGCAACCATCATTCAGACTTCGGATGGCGGTGACACCTGGTATCAGTCGCGCTTGCCGCAAACCACCGCAACTCCTATCAGGTTCGCTGCGGCTTCTTTTGTTGACAATCGTCTTGGTTGGGCCGTCGGCAGCGCTGGAACGATCTACCGAACTGCGAATGGTGGACGTACATGGCAACCGCAGAACTCCGGAGTAGCCGTTGATCTCTATGATGTGAAATTCATTGATTCGTTCGCGGGCTGGGCAGTTGGTGATGACGGAACCATCATCAACACGATTGACGGTGGTCTTCATTGGACAACTCAGCGAAGCAGTACTGAACATCCATTGGAGCGAATTTTCTTTTCCGATCGAACACACGGCTGGGCCGTTGGATTTGGCGGAACAATTGTGACTTACGTTACGGCGCAACCGCCTCGAATGCAGTAACTCATTTGAAGTGCGGCGGCTTGCCGTCGCTTTGTTACGGGTTACTCTGACGATAATAATCATGGCCTGAACGTCCGCTATAAGAAAGCGACGGCAGGCCGTCGCACTCCAAAAAACAATACAGGTATCCTCATGAGAATCGAATTTCTTTCATTGTTGTTAATTGTGGTCGTTGCCAGCGTGTCAGCTCAAACGCCGAGCACAACAGCTGAAACAGCAAAGCAGTCACGCTCTCGAACGATAACCACTGAACCACAGACCAGTGAACCAACTCAAACAACAACGAGCCAACCGGCCGCGAACCAGAGCCAGGCACCAGTCAAAGAAACCTCATCGGATCCTGTGGCGCAGTTGCGCGAACAGATAGACTCGGCGTCGGGTCCTGAACGCAACAGTTTGCGTTTGAAACTTGTGGGAGAACTGATTGCAGCAAACAACAAAACGGATGCACTTGCGGAACTGCATTCACTAGTAAACACGGACGTCTTCGATCCACAAAACTTTTATAACGCCGGCAATGCCTTCGCTCGTTTGGGAGACAACGAAGGCGCAATTCAGGCCTATCGGAAAGCGATCGAACAACGAAAGGGACACTACTCTCGCGCGCTAAACAATCTCGGTGTGGTGTTATTGCGAACAGGCCGGTGGGATGAAGCCTACGAAGCACTGACTTCAGCCTTAAAACTAGAAGGTTTTCGCTACGCCGAAGCAAGCTACAACCTGGGCAGGTTATACGCGGCCCGTGGAGAGAACGATATGGCTGTGCGTGAGTGGCGTCGTGTTTTGACACTTGACCCGCAGCACACCGGCGCTGCAGATGCGCTGGCCCACATTGGCGACGAAGGCCGTGTGACGGTCGTTGCCGCGAAGGTGGTGCCGCAGCCTCGTTCCAACGAAAAGCCAGCTACCAAAGTTGCTACGAACAATTCAGTCTCCCCGAAGACGCTGGTGCTTGATCCTGTCAGTTTCGATCTACTGCAACGTGCCCGCAGCCTGACGGAAAAGGGAAAAACAATCGAGGCGGTTGACAGCTATAGACGATTGTTGTCACGTGAAGGCGGTTATTTTGCTCCAGCAAACCTCGAGTTGAGTCTCGTTTTTGTAACTTCCAAACGTTTTGACGAAGCTATCAGTAACTTGCAGATGGTTGCTATGCGTGATGGGAGTCACTTTCCGATCAGTTACTACCATTTGGGCCGGTTGTATGAGGGTAGAGGTGATTTGAAGCAGGCAGAATCGTGCTTCACGCAAACTGCTGCGGCGTTTGGTAAAAAGAATGCGCAGTTTTTGTTGGACGTCAGTCGGGTTCGTGAGCGGCAGGGAAACTTCAAGGGCGCGCTCGAAGCAATGGAAAGTTACCTCTCGATCATAGGTGAACAAGGTCAACAGCCCGCGTGGTCAAACGAGCGTCTCACGGCACTCAGAGCGAAAGTTGAGAAGAATTAATGTCCTCGGATTTTAGAGTTGTCAGTAGCTAGTGAATAGGTCGAATAGGTCCCAGAGGTCCTATAGGGCTGATGACCCACACATTGACACTCCTCAGGCACGCGGAGTAAAAGTAGCCTTGCTGATTCGCCTACTACCCATTTCCAAAGGAGCATAAGGATGAGAAAACAAGTCCCTCTTGTTTTGGGTCTGCTTTTGTCTTGCGCATCTTTGGCTTTCGCGCAGCAGCCTACTCCCGCAGCGTCGCCGGCGCCGCCGAAACCGGCGATGTCCAGAGCCCAAAGTCAAAGAATCATCATCTCGACAGAGAAGAAACTATGGGAAGGTTGGAAGACTAAAAACTTCAAACCGTTCAGAACGTACCTCACAAACGACAGCGTCAATGTTGGCGATCAAGGCGTTGCCAGCAAGAATGACATACTTAAAGCGTTTGAGAGCATGAACTGTGATGTGAAATCGTATGAGTTAAGCGACATCAAAGTCGTGTTTCTCGATAGCGATGCTGCGCTGGTAACTTACAAGGCTGCGCAGAATGGTACTTGCGGAGGAGAGGCTCTTCCCGCTGCAGTATGGGCCAGCAGCACCTACGTGAGGCGAGGCGGCAAATGGCTTGCAGCGTCACATCAGGAAACGACGGCGAAATGAATTTGGAAATTTAAGATTGGAGATTCAGATTTAAGAATTGACCAAGTCCTATAGGTCTCATTCGACCTATAGGACTTATTTTCGGCTCCGCACTAACTTTACTCAGTTTTCTCTGTCACCTTCGATACTTTGATCGTATCTCCGTCAACCGAACCTTCCACCTGGACCTGCAACCCCTCCGTCTTTTGTGTGTCCTTGAGAAGTGCCTCGACTTGCTCGTTGCCAGCCTTATCCAACTTATACAACTTGCCGTCAGCAGTGAAGACCGCATAGCCGCTCGTAACGCAACTTGGCATCAGAGCACATGATGTCTTGTGCACTTTTACTTTTTCACCAAAGGTGGGCGCCTTCGAGAGATTGCCGGCGCAGGCATTATCAATGATGTAACCGTCAAGCGTTGTTGTTTTGGGTGTTTGAGCCTGAAGCACGATAAGAAACGCGAGAATTGCGGTAAGCGCGATAAGTCTTCGAGTCATTCTTTTTTCCTTTCAGTTTGGACGCCCTTTGGAGTGCGACGGCCTGCCGTCGCTTTGTTAAAGGGCTACTCTAACGATCATGCATGCCCTTTGAAAGCCGTAACACAATCTGAACGTTTGCTCTAACAAAGCGACGACAGGCCGTCGCACTCCAAAGGACGATTACTGTTCTGACGCTTTTCGTTCGGGTCGAAGGTGAGGAAACAATATCACGTCGCGAATAGATTGTTTACCGGTAAGAACCATCACAAAGCGATCGATCCCAATGCCAATCCCCGCCGCGGGAGGCATTCCATACGACAACGCCCGAATGTAATCTTCATCCATGAGCATTGCCTCTTCATCACCACCCTCGCGACGTCGCATCTGATCGCGAAAACGTTCGAATTGCTCGACTGGATCGTTCAGTTCCGAGAATCCGTTTGCCAGTTCTCCACCAACCAGGTACAGCTCAAATCGCTCGGCCACCGTCGGATCGTCTGGCGAAGCTTTTGATAGCGGCGAAATAGATTTCGGGAAATTGGTAATGAAAGTTGGTTGAATCAGTTTATGTTCGACGTGTTCCTCAAACAGATCCACGAGATTTTCATTCGTGATTTCATCCTCGGCCACTGAACCCACCAGACTATCTTTCATGCTCACTCGCCGGAAAGGACGCGCGAAATCAATGTCATATTGACCAAACTTCACATGAGTGTGACCCAACACTTTGAACACAACGGCACGCAGTAACTCCTCGCAGAAGTCGATCATCTGATTCACATCTGCATAGGCCCAATAGAACTCGAGCATTGTGAATTCCGGATTGTGTCGGGTTGAAACGCCTTCGTTGCGAAAGTTTCGATTGAGTTCAAAGACCTTTTCGAATCCGCCAACCAACAAACGCTTGAGATACAACTCAGGTGCGATTCGAGCATACAGGTCTATGTCCAACGCATTGTGATGTGTTCTAAATGGTCGGGCTGCCGCGCCTGTTGCCAACGGAGTCAACATCGGAGTTTCCACTTCGATGTAGCCATTGTCTTCGAGTATCCGGCGAAATTCTCGAACTGCGCTGGCGCGTCGTTCGAAAACTTCACGTGCTACGAGTGCCTCATCGTTATCAAGTTTCAAACTACCGGCGATGAGATCTGCATAACGCTGTCGCTGACGGATCTCGGGATCGTGAATGCCGTGCATCTTGTCAGGCATCGGCAAGAGCGCTTTTGAAAGAAACTGAAGCTTTTGAACGTGAACCGATAGCTCGCCAGTCTTCGTAACGAAGAGATAACCTTCAATACCAATGAAGTCGCCGTGATCAAGAAGCTGGAAGAGTTGCCACCCGTCCACGTCACCGTTGAAATTATTTCCTACACCAGTGACGTCTGCTTTACGGATATAGATTTGTAGTCGTGAAATTCCATCGGAAAGATGTACGAAAGCAGCCTTACCCATAACTCGGGGTGGCGAGGCAATTCTTCCCGCGATTCGCACGACGAAATCGTTCAGCTGCTGGTTTGACAGTTCAATCGCTTCAGCTGCAGGCTTTCCGTCAGGTTCTGATTTCGGTTCAAACGCACGAAACTTTTGGACAATCGACGTAATAGTGTCTTCACGTCCACTTTCAACAACTTCGCTGCGCTCAAACTTGTTTGGATAAACGTTGCCGACGAGCTGTTTTAAAGCCTCGAGATGTTCGCGGCGCGCAGTAGTTTGATCGTTCTCTTCGAGGAACGGAATAGACACTCGGAAGTTCTCCTTAATGAGTGGCTGATTATAGGGACGACAAGAATGGCGCGCAACGGGATCTCAGATCTCAGATCCCAGATCCCAGATAAGCATTTCCGGCAAGTTTTTGCTTAATCTGAGATCTGGGATCTGAGATCTGAGATCCGCTGTGCTAGATTTGAGTCATTGATGATCGAAAAGATTCTGAGCCTGGAGCAGATGCATCGTGAACGCGAACGCCTGCGTTCATCTGGATTACGTCTTGTTTTCACAAATGGTGTGTTTGACCTAATACACGTTGGTCATATTCGTTATTTGACCGAGGCACGTGCTCTGGGCGATCGCTTAGTTGTAGCAATTAACAGTGACTGTAGTGTCCGTCAGCTCAAAGGTGAATCACGTCCGATCTTCAAAGAACGCGAACGTGCCGAGATTCTTGCGGCACTCCGCATGGTCGATTACGTAACCATTTTTGATGATGTCTCACCACGAACCCTGATCGCTAAGTTGTTGCCGGATGTTTTGGTGAAGGGTGGTGATTACGGCATCGATGCAATTCACGGTCGCGAAGAAGTTGAGGGGGCGGGTGGAAAAGTGATCTCTCTTCCGTTTATTGACGGCGCATCAACAACATCGATCATCGAGAAGATGAAGTCAGTGTCCGATAAACTTTAGTTTGTCGTGAGATCCCAAACACGGACGCTCATTTTACACTCGACCCCTGGCTGAATTTACCGTCGGTTCGCATTTGGGATCACACGACAAGCTAAAGCATATCGGACATTTTCTCGTGAGCAGTACTACTCAACAACCCAGCATTCTGAACGCGACGCTGAAACGGATCACGCAGTCATCCGAATACCAGCAGATTCTTAATCGTCTGCGTAGCAACGAACGAGTAATTTCGATCAGCGGATTGGTTGCAGGTTCCGCGCGCGCTCTTGCTATCGCAGCGCTGCAACGGGAAACCGGAAAGACGTTCGCTGTTGTTACTCAATCAACGCGCGACCTCGAAACATGGGAAATGGACCTTCGCTTCTGGTACTGCGCGCTTGCGAGCAAGGAAAACTGCGAGCGAGAAGTTTTGGTCATTCCTGCTTCCGAAGCCGACCCGTATTCCGGTGTTTCGCCTCACGCGCAAACACTGGAAAAGCGCGCGCTCTCCTTATGGCGCTTACGACAACACTCCGCTGATTTTGTTTTGCTTACTTCACGTGCGCTCGCACGCCGAACAGTCAGTCCTGCAGATGTCGAGAAGGCCGGAGCAATTCTGAAACGTGATACCGACTATTCGCCGGATGAGTTGGTCGAGAAGCTGATCGCAACAGGTTATGTCCGTGAGGATCCTGTCAAAGGCGTCGGTGAATTCTCGAGTCGTGGTGGCATTCTCGATGTCTGGCCACCGGGAAACAACGCGCCGGCTCGACTGGAGTTCTTTGGGGACACACTCGATTCGTTGCGCGAATTCGACCCCGAAACCCAGCTGTCAACCAACCAACTTCGCGAAATTGAAATTCCGCCGATGCACGAATATGCGGTAAATGCAGTTGACTTTCAGATCTGGAGCGAGGCCGCACGCGAACGTTGGATGGATCCTCGTTACGCTCGCTCGCTGCGAGATCGAACAGCCTTCGCTGACGAAGGAGAACCCTTTACCGGTTGGGAGTGGCTGATACCAATTATCAGGAACGTCAACTCCACCATGTTCGATCATCTTGGTGATTGTGTGTTTGTAGTGGACGAACCCTCTTCAATTGAGACTTATTTAGGCGAAGTTTACGAGAACCTTGCGGCACGTTATGCGGAGATCGATCAGGCTGATGACATCGCGTTACCGCCAGATGAAATCTATCTACCGGTTGAGGAATTGAGAACTTTGATTCAAGGCCGGCAACGAGTTGAGTTGCGCACGCTGGGTCGTGCCGCGTCCGAAGTTGATCAAGATCTCGCTCTCGATGCTGAAGCGCCCAAAGTCCAAATCGGTAGAGCTCGTGGTCCACGCCAACCGTTGTTTCTCTTTCCAATATCGGAGCCGGCGTTTGAGATGCAGTGGCAGGCGCAATCGACGATGCGATATCACGGGCGGGTTGCGGATCTGGTAAATGAGGTGAAGCGCACCGGTGACGACGCCGGAACAACCCTCTTTGTTTTACCGAGCCTGGGGGTTGCCGAACGAATTACTGAAATACTTGCTGAGTACCAAATCGACTCGCGTCTTTCGTTGGTTGCTGAATCGTCTGAAACAACGGCAGCTCTTCCCGCGACTGTGACCGTGGGAAGAATTAGCAGCGGTTTTGAATTGCCGCAAGTTAGATTGATTGTTCACGTGGAATCCGATGTGTTTGACGAGTCGGCGGATTCGTTTGAGAGACAAGCAGCGGGCTCGGAAGCACAGCGTCAAAAAGGTGATCGCAAGAAACGTCGTTCGAAGGCTGCCGCCTTTCTCTCAGACTTCAGAGATCTACGTCCTGACGATTTTGTCGTGCATATCGACCACGGCATTGCTCGATTTGGTGGTTTGCAAACACTCGACCTTGGTCCACGAACAGGCGAGTTCATGTTGCTCTTCTATGCTGACGACGCGAAGCTCTACGTTCCGGTTGAACGACTCGACCTCGTTCAGCGTTACTCGAGCGCTGAGGGTCATCGACCACAGCTCGATCGACTCGGAGGCCTTGGCTGGCAAAAGACCAAAGCAAAAGCAAAACGCGCCATGCGGGACATGGCCGACGAACTGCTGAGGCTTTATGCCGAGCGCAAACTTGTCGGTGGCTACGCGTTTGCTGGAGATACTCCATGGCAACACGAATTTGAAGACGGCTTTCCTTACGTGCTGACTCCCGATCAGGAGACGGCCATCGACGATGTGAAGAAAGACATGGAAGAAGCGGTGCCAATGGATCGTCTGCTCTGTGGTGACGTTGGGTACGGCAAAACCGAAGTAGCGATGCGAGCGGCATTCAAGTCGGTTATGGAAGGGAAGCAAGCTGCTGTCTTAACGCCCACGACCGTCCTCGCCTATCAGCATTACGACACATTTCGCACACGCTTTGCGCCGTTTCCGGTAAAGGTTGAGTTGCTGTCTCGCTTCCGCTCATCCAAAGAACAAAAGGAAGTAGTCAAACGTGTTGAGTCAGGTGAAATAGATGTGATTATTGGCACGCACCGAATGCTGTCGAAGGATGTGCGCTTTAAGGATCTCGGTTTGGTTGTCGTCGATGAGGAACAACGCTTTGGCGTGGCCCATAAAGAGCGCCTTAAACATTTGAAGAAGCGTGTCGACGTTTTGACGCTCTCGGCAACACCGATACCGCGAACACTGAATATGTCGCTGAGTGGCATGCGGGACATGTCACTAATCGAAACTCCACCTCGTGATCGACTGGCAATCCAGACTCAAGTTGTTCAATTCTCTGACAGCGTTATCAAGGCCGCGATTGAGCTCGAGCTCTCTCGCGGAGGTCAGGTCTTCTTTATTCATAACCGAGTCGAAACCATCGAGACGATTGCCGCACTTGTGCAACGGTTGGTGCCGCAGGCGCGACTGGCCATTGGTCACGGTCAGCTGAACGAAAAAGAGATGGAACGAGTCATGCTCGACTTCATCGACTTCAAATATGATGTTCTGGTTGCGACAACAATCATTGAGAACGGCATAGACATCCCTCGGGCAAACACAATCATCATAAATCGCGCCGATCACTATGGTCTTTCTCAACTTTATCAGTTGCGTGGAAGAGTAGGTCGCTCGAGCAGGCGAGCTTACGCTTACCTGTTGATACCAGGTGAAGCCGAGCTCACGCCGATCGCACGGCGCCGGCTGGCGGCCATACGAGAGTTTTCCGATTTGGGCGCCGGATTCCGAATCGCTGCGTTGGATTTAGAACTGCGGGGGGCAGGAAACATTCTTGGCGGACAGCAGTCGGGACATATGGAGGCGCTTGGATTCGATCTTTACACGCAGATGCTCGAACGTACCGTGGCTGAACTACGGGGCGAAGAGGTGGACGATGAAACAAGCGTGACTCTAAACCTCGGCGTCGATGTCGCTATTCCGGAGGAGTACATTTCGGATATGGGACAACGTTTGCGGACGTACAAGCGCGTTTCTTCAGCACGTGATGATTTCACATTGGATAGTATTCGCAACGAGACCGCGGACCGTTATGGGCGCATTCCCCTATCGGTCGATCGACTGTTTGATTATGCTCGTTTGCGGCGCCTGGCTGAGGAGATCGGCATACTCTCAATCGATAAAACACATGACGGCGCAGCGGTAAAATTCAGCGAAAAAGCCCGAATTTTGCCAGAAAAACTGGGTGATTTTGTAGCGCGCCACGAAGGCACAGTCTTCACGCCGGCTGGCGTTTTGAAGCTCATACTGGAGGACGACGAACAGGACGCTATTCTCGGTGTCGTTCGTGACGTGTTGCTCCAGATTCGAGCCTCCGATTAGAATCGCCCGGCTGAACGTTTACTCCCCGAATTAGATTCGATGTTGCAACCCTTGGCCTTTGATCTTTGGTTCTATAAATAGTCGCAAAATCCAAAGGCCGAAGACCCAAGTCCAGAACTTCATTTTTAGGAGCAGTATTTGTGAAATTCAAATTATCGCTTGCCCTTTTGTTCTTTTTTGCTTTGTCCATAATCCTGTCGAGGCCTACATCAACTCAGGCTCAGGAAGGTGAGGCAACCGTGATCGATGAAGTCGTCGCGCAGGTAAACGACGACGTCATTACACTCTCGATGCTCAAACGTGAAATTCGCGAGCGAGTTGAAGTCCTGATGCAGGACAAAAAGATGACGGAGCAACAGGCTAATGACGAAGTGATGAAGCATCAAGCCGAGTTAATCGCGACGCTTATCAATGAACGTTTGTTGTTGCAGAAAGGCAAAGAGCTGGATCTGGCAAGCCAGATTGAAGCCGAAGTGAACAGTCGTATGCTCGATATCGCACGAGAGCAGGGAATCAACTCGATTGCTAAGCTCGAAGAAGCGATGCGGCAGAGTAAAATCGATCCGGTGGCGGTGAAAGAAACGATGCGAACTGAGATGATGAAGCAGGCCGTCATGCAGCAGGAAGTAGATAGGCCACTGTTTCTCGGCTTTAAGACTGAGGAAGTGAAGAGCTACTTCGAAGCACACAAAGACCGGTTTCGAAAACCGGAAAGCATAAGCCTGTCTGAGATCTATTTGTCGACTGCAGGTAAAGATGACGCGGCGGTGAAGGCGAGAGCGGTTGAATTGGTGACTCAGCTTCGCGCTGGTGCTGACTTCAAGGCGGTTGCTTCTGCTAATTCCGAGCGCGAAAAGAACGGCCAGCGTACCGCTCCACAAGATGGCGGAAAGGTTGGAACGTTTGAGGTTCCCAATCTTCGCGATGATTTAGTCAAGGTTCTTAAAGACGTGAAGGTTGGTGGCGTTACGGATCCGATAAATACTGGCGAGGGCTATCAGATTTTGCGGGTGGACGAAAGAACACCAGCAGGTACTGAGCCCGTATTCAACGACAACATGGTGCGTCAGGCACTGCTGACGGAACGATCGGCCAAAGAACATGAGACGTACCTCGATAATCTGCGTAATGAGGCCTACATTAAAGTCACCGATGTCTATCGAGCGGAGGTCGAACCGTTATTGAAAATTAAGCCCGCGACTGCTGCGGTCAAGACGTCGGATAAAGACAAGAAGAAAGAGAAGAAACCGTAAGAATGGTCTTTGACCTTTGGTCTTTGGCCTTTGCGGCGGCAAGACCGCAACCAGGTCCATTCGTAGAGAACAAAGGCCCAAGCACGAAGGCCAAAGGCCAAGGCTTTCATGCGTTTGGATCTCTTCCTCAAAGCCAGCCGCATTTGCCCACGACGAACACTTGCCCAAAAACTTTGCGACACTGGCCACGTTTCAGTGAACGGCGTATGTGCAAAGCCAGCTCACTCAATCAAGCCTGGGGATGAGATTACTATCAGGCGTCGAGAAAAAGTATCCAGACTGAAAGTTCTGTCAGTTCCTGAACAACGTCAAACCTCAAAACACGACGCGCGTGGTCTGTATGAATTAATCGATGAAACCCTCATTAATGATTGATGTTAGGCGCAGAGCGGTTCATGTGATTAGCGCACGAAGGAGACCGTGAGAAATCAACCTCTCATTCTCCAAACTTAAAGGTCGGGGAGAATGAGATGAAAGACTTTTGAGGCAAAGCTTAAGGGCAAACGCTCGTTACCTAAGATGACAAAATCCCCGACTCCACTCTATCTTGTCTTTCTAATCTTGATCGTAGGTTTTGGTTGTCGCGCAGAAGGTAAACCAAAGCCAGTCGCACAGATGAACACTCAATCCGCTCCGAGGGGACAGTTTCAACTGCCAATCGACAAACCACGGATTGTTGTTTACAAGCATCAACGAAAACTCGAGTTCTATTCAGATCGAAAACTACTCAGGACTTATCGAGTTGGATTGGGCTTTAATCCCGTGGCTGACAAACAACGCGAGGGCGACGGAGCGACGCCGGAAGGCGACTTCTACATCTTCGTTAAGAACAGCAAGAGTGCGTATTACCTTTCGCTTGGTATCAGCTATCCAAACGCCGAAGACGCTGAGCGGGGGTTTCGCGACGGGCTTATCAACAAGAAGCAGCGAGACCAGATTCTTGAAGCCATCAAGAGGAAAACGGCACCCCCTCAATTCACGCCGTTGGGTGGTCTGATTTATATTCACGGGAATGGGGCAAGTAAGGATTGGACATGGGGATGCGTGGCATTAGAGAATGCAGACATTAAGGAACTGTACGAAGCAGTGTCCGTGGGAACGCCTGTAAAGATTTTGCCGTAGATGCCGGAAATTAAGTCATTCAAGATTCGAGACATCGAGATAAATCCGCCGCTAATTCTGTCACCGATGGCGGGTGTTACTGACGTGTCGTTTCGACGGCTGTTGAAGCGCCGGGGTGGTGTCGGACTTTCGGTGTCGGAGTTCATTTCGGTTGAGGGATTGACTAGAAGCAACCCCAAATCAAAGAGGCAGATGCGTTTTTATGAAGATGAGCGTCCGTTCGCAGTTCAGATTTTTGGCGGGCAGCCTGAACGAATGCGCATGGCTGCGGAGATGGCAGAAGAAGTGGGCGCCGATATCCTGGACGTCAACTGTGGATGCCCCGCACCTAAAGTCGTCAAACACGGTGGAGGTTCTGGTCTGCTGAAAGATCATTCCCGTCTCGAGGTCATTCTTAAAGAGATAAAGAGAGCGATCAAGATTCCGCTAACTGTGAAGATTCGTGCCGGTTTTTATGATCACACAATCAATGCAGTCGAGACGGCCAGGCTCGCGGAAGCTTGTGGTGTTGAGCACATCGCATTGCACGGACGAACCAAGGAGCAAGGTTACCGTGGCTTAGCAAACTGGGATCTTGTGCGTCAGATCAAAGAAACGGTGAACGTACCCGTCTCAGGGAGTGGCGATGTGACGACGATTGAAGACGCGTTTGCACGTTTTCACGACACGGGATGTGATGGCGTGTTGATTGGGCGCGGCGCGATGGCGAATCCCTGGATCTTCCGTCAAATCGAAGAAGCGATGCGTGGCCATGAAATCTTCGAACCGACGTTAACTGACAAGCGTGCCATCCTTCATGAATATTTCGACATGCTGCGTGAGGACATGCCCGAGACTCCGGCGATTAATCGGATGAAACAACTGGCTGGGCAGTTTACGCGGGGACTACAGGGAGGGGCGCTCTTTAGAACTTCGATTTACCATTCACATTCAGTAGAAGAAGTGCTCAATCGGATCGAAGAATACTTCGAAGCCATCGAATCTGGCCGACCTTACTACGGCGAAGCGGGCGCTCCTGTCGAAGAAGCGCCGGAGCTTGATTCGTGTGAAGCCGCGGTTGTCCGATAAACTTCAGGAAGCTCTGATTAAGTACGACAGGCTGTCAGCCTGTCGTGGTTCCGGTTGCGTATTGTTGGGTCACACCGCCGACAGGCTGACAGCCTATCGTACTTAATCAGAGCTTCCTTTAGTTTGTCGTGATGACCGATCGGGCCCCGTTTGGGTCACACCCGACAAACTAAACAGTTTGTCGTGACGTTACCAAGCAGCAGCTGATTGAACTTGTTACTCCTGGGTCGCGCTGTCCATCGATCGGGCCTAATTGGGCAACACGACAAACTGAAAAGTTTATCGGACACTTCTTCCCGTTCCCTCGTCGAAGCTCACTGGTGCGTTGTTCGATAAACTTCAGTTTGTCGTGACGTTACCAAGGAGCAGCTGATTGAACTTGTTACTCCTGGGTCAGGCCGTCCTTCGATCGGGCCTAATTGGCCAACACGACAAACTGAAGTTTATCGGACACTTCTTCCCGTTCCCTCGTCAAAGCTCACTGGTGCCGGATAACCTTTGCCTGCGAGTGAACTCCCTAAATCGATGACGATCTCTTTTTGATTCTTCGGTGGTTTTTTAGAGATCAGTCTTTGCTTACGGCCTTTTGCCTCAACCGATGGACTAGGTGATGGAGATGGCAGCTGCTTCGGATGCGTGGACATCTGATTTAGCGCGGCCAATACGTCAGCTCGTTGTTGCTCTTGCAGGTCGTCCAGACTCATGCCGTTTGCTTCCAACACCGCGCGAAGATTCTCCTCGGTGTTGCTGTTTTCATCGTACACATCCTTGTAGATGTGAAGCTTGCCGTCTTCCAACACAATCGTTTCATAACGAAGCTCAACGGGAACAGTATTTTTCAGCTTAAGAACCTGAGTTTGAGTTGGGTCCTTCAGGCGAGCGTTCATGCTTTCAGGGGTGAGTTCTGTATGCGATAACTGTCCAAGCTGTACAGCAAAATCTTTGACTTGCGGCGTCGTTAAGCCAACACAGCCATGAGATGCAAATGTTCCCAGCTTTGAAGGCGACTTCCCGCCGTGGATCAAGGAAGGTAGTCCGATTGGGATCTTGATTGGTCCAAGAGGGTTCAGCTTGCTGCCTGCTTCGACTTTTTCACCTGGCGTTATGTCTTTCATCTTTGCAACCCACGGAGAATCAGGTGGTGTCCACGTGGGATTGAAGATAATCGTTTGCGCTTTTCGTTGGCCCTGCGGCAGTGGAAACTCGGGGTAACCAATTCCGATCTTGTACGACTTAACCAACGAACCGTCTTTAAAGAGGTCCATGCGATAAGCTGGAATGTTAACGACGATCCGAGTATCGGCTGGTACTGCATTCGGTTTCGAACTCTCTTGCTGAGCACTCGTATCCTCGGGGTTTGCTCCTCTTGCCCAGAAATCGCTTGCCAGTCGGATCAGCTCCTTTGTTTTATCCTCTCCGATGATCTGTGAAAGTTGAGTGGCAGTTCGCGTTCTTCCCTCAGCGGAAAGTGCAACGTTCTCTTCCGCGTTCTCGGTGCGTAGTTTGTTTACTTCACTCGAGGCCGCTGCTTTCAGTGCGTTGACCTGATCATCCGTAATTTGGAGCTTCGTTTTTAACTGCGAAGTGAAAGCATCGTTGGCAAGCAGTGCGTCAAGCACAGGCATTGTCACTTGCGATTGCGGTCCCGTTCCCGTTGTGGACTGCGGCGTCGCTGTCGCTGAAGGCGATGGCTGGACCGTCGAGGTTGCAGTGTTGTTGTTATTTTGAACGCAGGAAATCGTTGTACCGATGAGCAAGATCAAGAATCCTACAGTTTTTCGAACGCGAGTTTTCATAGCAATCCTCTCCGCTGGTTCTGGTTTAGGTTTGCCAGCGAGTTTTGATAATGGGAGGCCAGCGATTTAACGGCAACAGGCGTTCCCTCAGGAAAACCGCGTGTTTACCTTAGATCAAGAGCGGGATTCTACGGGTATCCAAACAGTATTGAACGGTAAACGGACACTGAACGATGAAGGCGGCGTATTGCGTCTTCATCCTTCGGCCGTCATCGTTCACCCTTTGCTCAAGCCTAGCGATGTAGCAGTGGGTAAGGATTGATATTCGTGCCCTCCCAATAGCGTTTGGGGTCATTGAGGATTGCTATCGAAAAGTGCAAATGGAAATTGCCTAAACCCGCGTTTCCAGTGTCGCCGACGTAAGCAATAACATCTCCCTGATGGACGTACTGTCCTTCGTGTAAATTCGCAGCGTAGCCTTGCAAATGAGCGTAGTAGAAGACGAGTTTTCGATCAGCGCTGATTTGATAGATCGTCGTTCCACCCCGTTCACTTTGAAATAGCCTCACGACCTCTCCGTCTGCAGCCGCAAGCACTTGCGTTCCGGCAGGTGCTGGGATGTCGATCGCATCGTGGGTTCGACCTTCAGAACGCGCTTCACTAAATGTATCTATAAGCTGTTCGCGTCGAACCCCGGCAACTGGAACGATCAAATTCAGCACGCCCACAAAACTTTCAGGGGAAGGTGAAGGTGTTTGCGGAGTACTCGTGACAGACGCTTCTGCCGATGGAGCCTGTGAAAGAATTGGTGATGAAGAGAGTGAGGGGGTTGGCGAAGGAGCTATAACATTTTCGGCTGAAGGACTCGGCAATGCCTGCAAAGGAGGCGTGCGAAACGCAATCTGTCCGCCTCGTCGTCTATGTAAAACCCAAACCGAAACGACAGCCAGGCATACAACCACGGTTACCAAAGCAAGCCAGGGTCGCACTCGTTTGTCCTGTTGTGCAGCGGACGTCCGATATGCGCCTGTCTTGTCGTGACGTAACCAACCAGGGACCAGGGAGCAGGCGGCAGGAGCGGGTAACTAGTCTCGAAAAATCTCTCGCAGAAAGTTGATGCCACGGGCGAAGGAACTAAGCTGTCGCTGCTCCTGCTCCTGTTCCTGCTCCTTAGTTGCTTGAGTCACGACAAGCTGAAGCATATCGGACACGTTCGTTTATGTTCTTTCGAACCCAAGGGGCAAAAGGGGACGTGGAGTTGTACCTTCAAAGAACCAACTCGCGCCGACGCGCAAACGGTGATGCCACGTGGGAAGTCTCGAAGTGTAGAGCGCGAACCGGGCCTGTCGGGCCATCGCCCCACCAAAAGCTTTTCCGCCAGTCAGTACAGCGGCTCTCTCGGTGCCAAGACTGATTGCTTCACCAAGTTCTTCAAAGTGTCGCGAGTGAAGTTCCTTGCCGTTTAGCAAAGCCTTGATGTTACGCGCGGCCAGTGAGGCTTGCTGAAATGCAAGTTGGGCCGTACCCGCGAGAGTTGCATCTGCGTCGGGATAGACTGCGATGTCTCCCAGGGCCATAACATTGTCAAATCCGGCCAGCTGGAGAGTTGGTCTCACGACCAGCAGGCCTCGCTTCGTTTTTTCGGCGTCGAGGTTCTCAACGATGGGACGCATTTTTACGCCGCCGGTCCAAACTACGCCGGCCGTTCTCAATGTTTCGGTTTGACCTGAGTGCTCAAACGTCACGTCATTGCGTCCCACACTCACGACGCGCGTCAGCGTGTGGACTTCGACCTGAGATTGGCGCAGTGCATCTTCCACAAACTCTCGAATCTGGTCGCCCATCCCGGGGACAACCTTGTCACCCATCTCAATGACGAGAAGGCGCGGTTCGCCCTGGAGCGCTCGTCGCCTCACTGCATCGCGCAAAAGGTCAGCCATTTTGGTAGAAAGCTCGCATCCGCTTGCTCCCGCGCCGACAACAGCAAAAGTTAAAGCCTGGCGCACATCCTGGGGCGCCGTCTCGGGAGGAATTCTGTCGAGCGCCTCAACCATCACGCGTCGGAGATGATCGGCATGTGCGATTTTTCGGAAAGGCAGCGTGTACTCCTGAGCGCCCGTCACGCCTACGTAATTTGTCATGCCGCCTACAGCCAGAACTAAAACGTCGTAGTTCAAGACGTCTTTAGAGTTCACAAGAGAGACGGTCTGCGTCTTGAGATCTACGGTCGCGACCTGATCTTGAATGAAATTGACGTTATCGTTCAGCAATTCGCTGTATTTTGGAGCTATGTGCCACTCTTCTACTTCGCCGCTGAGATACTCATAAAGCATGGGTGTAAATAGAAAGTGATCTTCGTCACTGATTATCGTCACTTCACCGGCTCCGGACACATCAAGAGCTGTAAAGACGCCGCCGAAACCGCCACCGAGAATTAGAATGCGTGGTTGAGCCATGTTTTTAGCCTGCTGTTGGATTGAGTGGATAGTAACAAATGAAGGATGAAGGATGAAGGAGGAATGATGAAAGCATAGTTCGCACATTTGTTTCTTCTTTGTACTTGGTGCTTGGTGCTTTGTACCTTTGGATTTCGTACAAAGAGCCGGGTAAAAGGACTAAGTACAAAGCTCATGCTTTCATCCTTTCCGCCTTCATCCTTCACCCTTTTTGAGGCCCAACTGGACAGTACTTTACCTGCATGTTACATTTGCGCAGCTTTTTAAGTTTAGCGGTTGCCGTCTTTAACGGATTTACTGCGGTCTGGGAGGATCATTTTAAGCAAGTGGCATTAGCAAAAGAAGCGAAAGAGCAAATTGTGTCTGAATTTCGTACTCATGATTCGGATACGGGGTCGCCTCAAGTTCAGGTGGCGCTCCTGAGTAAGCGAATTACTGACCTGACCGAACACTTCAAAACCCACAAAAAAGACAATCACTCGCGACGGGGCTTGCTCAAGATGGTCCAGCAGCGTCGCAGCTTGTTGGATTACCTGAAGCGCACGGATATTGAACGCTACCACGAGGTAGTGAATCGTCTGGGCCTGCGCCGTTAGTCGGTATCAACGTTTGACTAATCGAGAGATCTTCGAGTCTCGCAGTTTGTAAAGCCCACGTCTATCGAGGAGCTTGTGGCAGTGCCGAACGTGACGGCGATTGACTGGAACAAGCAGACGTGTTCGAGCATGATTCGAGCAAACAGGCGGCATTGAGTCACGGTTTTTGGCTCAGCCGCCTTTTCTATTGTTCTGGATCTTTTGAACCGGCCTCACGTTGGCGCGGTGAACCCTAAGAAAGTTGATGTCGAACTGCAGGCGGATGAGACGTCTGCCACCTGAGGCTGAACCTCAGGTGAACGCCTAAGGAGAACAAGAAATGGCAGAAAAGAAGTATTTAAAAGAATCAATAAAAGTTGGCGACAAGGAGTTGACCATCGAAACTGGTCGCGTGGCAAAACAAGCCGACGGCTCGGTCGTAATTCGATATGGCGACACAATGATATTGTGTGCGGCCGTGAGCGCGCTCACTCCTCGCGAAGGAGTTGACTTTTTCCCACTAACCGTCGAATACCGTGAATCGAATTACGCAGCCGGACGGATTCCAGGTAACTACTTCCGACGCGAGGGGCGCCCTAACGAAAAAGAAGTATTAACCAGCCGATTGATCGATCGGCCGTGTCGCCCACTATTTGGAGAGGGCTTCCGGAATGAAACGCAGGTCATAGCAAGCGTCATCTCCGCGGATCCGGATAACAATCCAGACGTAATTGCAATAACGGGTGCCTCTTGCGCTCTCTACCTTTCGGACATCCCATTCCTTAATCCGATTGCGGGCGTGCGCATCGGCCTTATAGAGGGTCGATACATCGTCAATCCCACCTACGATGACGTGCGCGAGTCGCGATTGAATTTGATTGTGGCGGGTACCGAAGAAGCCATAGTTATGGTTGAAGCAGGCGCGAACGAAGTCTCCGAGGACATTATGGTCGAGGCCCTGATGCTTGCCCACAAAGAGATCAATCGTCTCTGTCGGTGGCAAAAAGAGCTTTACAAAGCGCTCGAGATTCAGAAACGCGAAGTCACGGTGGAACCGCTTGATGAAGAGATGATGCGTGAGGTCTCGGAGCGTTACAGCGAGAATCTGCGCGCAGCACTTGACACGAGTACGCAGGAAAAGCGCGCGAGCTACGCAGCCGTTGATGCGTTGAAGAAAGAGGTTGTTGAATCGTATCCGGAAGATCAACCCGAGCGCCGGCAAACGGCTAAGCTGATCTTCGACCACTTGAAGGAAACCGTCTTTCGAGATGACATTCTCAACAAGAGGCGCCGTCCGGATGGGCGTCGCTTCAGTGAGATTCGTCCCATTACTTGTGAAGTGGGCTGGCTGCCCCGCGTGCATGGGTCAGCTCTGTTTACACGTGGTGAAACTCAGGCACTCGTCTCAACGACTCTGGGAACCAAAGAGGATGAGCAGTTCATGGATGATCTTGAGAAGGGCGAGGTCAAACGACGATTTCTGCTTCACTACAATTTCCCACCGTACTCTGTAGGCGAAGTCGGCCGATTTGGTTCTTCTAGTCGTCGTGAGATTGGGCATGGTGCGCTCGCTCGGCGGGCACTTGAAACCGTGCTGCCGGATGATGGCGATTTTCCCTACACGGTTCGAATAGTCTCTGACATCACCGAGTCCAACGGTTCGTCATCTATGGCATCTGTGTGTGGCGGAACGCTGTCGATGATGGATGCTGGGGTGCCGTTGAAAGCTCCAGTTGCCGGCGTAGCGATGGGCCTGGTCATGGAAGGTAACAAATATGCGATCCTGACAGATATTGCAGGCGCCGAAGATCACTACGGCGACATGGATTTCAAAGTTGCAGGCACGCGAAATGGCATTACCGCGCTGCAGATGGATATTAAGATCGCAGGCATTAATGCACAGATCATGGCTGAAGCACTCGAGCAGGCTAGAAAAGGCCGGCTCTACATCCTCGGCGCCATGGAAAAAGCGATTGCTGCGCCACGCGAAGCAATCTCGCAGTATGCTCCTCGCATCATTCAGATCAAAATCAACCCAGATAAAATTCGCGATGTGATTGGACCAGGCGGCAAAGTAATTCGTTCGCTTGTAGAGGAAACCGGGGCCAAGATCGACGTGTCTGACGACGGGACGATTTCGATTGCTACTTCCAGCGGTGAGGCGGCCGACGCAGCCGTCAATCGCATTCGCGGGTTGACAGCTGAAGCAGAAGTTGGTCAAACCTATCTAGGCACCGTTTCACGCATAGTCGATTTTGGTGCTTTCGTCGAAATTTTTCCTGGAACGGATGGTCTATTGCACATATCGGAAATCGCTGATCGTCGAGTGAAGGATGTGCGGGATGAATTGAGAGAGGGCCAGCAGATTCTTGTGAAGTGTATTGGACGAGAGGGCAACAAGATAAAGCTTTCGCGCAAAGCAGTGCTGCGAGATGAAAACCGAAAGGCTGAAGCTGCCAGCTCGAGCGAAGCTGAATAGACCAGTCAAACCAATCAACTAAAAATGAGCCGGGCGCAGCGCCCGGCTTTTTTATGACCATCTCAGTCTAGTTTTCAGACGTGAGTCTGAGTTTTAGACGACACTTGGGCCAAGAGATGTTGGTTTGTTTAACGTTTTGCGCGTGATTGCGTGGACTCGCATTTGCAATCGATCGCTCTACCTCGAGCATATCTTTTTTTACCGTTTGCGTGAGTGGGTGCGGCCATATCAACGTCTAAACACGGTTTAATCTCACGCATTTATGGACCAAAGAATCGTTGCTTCAGACTGGAGTTCTCCATGCATTAGGACTCTTTTAAGAGAAAGGAAATCCAAAGACTACTTCAGTTGATCGAAGTGCTTGCATGACAGTAACTGCCCGACACCTCAGTAAGACTTCACGTCGCAAGATGTGGTTGCGTTGCCGCAGCGTGACCGCTGTAATCGGTCTCTTCGTCCTTACGAGTCAGATTACTTTTGCCGATTCCATTCGAATTAGCCAAGTCGTACCGACCGTTGGTCCTACCCAAGGCCTGGTCGAGCTGCGAGTCAACAACTTGGCCCAGGATCCGGTCTCTCGGGATGTGAAGGGAAAGATTGATAGCGACAAGACGAAATCTTCTGATGCTGGGACTACTTCATCGTCTTCGTTGTTGGGAATAGAAGTAAGTTCGCAGCCACAACAGCAAGTTGGAGTGGAAGTGGTTGGGGATGCAATTGTTGAAGGCACCGTTTGCGACTGTGGTGATATCCTTGTTCCCGGCGGCATTCCAAAGTGGCCCCTCATATTCCTGGCAGGCATCCCATTGTTCTTCATACATCATGACTGCGACGATTGCGATACCGTCTGCCTGACTTGCGACACTGTTGTGACGCCAACACCCACGCCGACACCGCCAAACAATACGGTCCCTGAACCGGCAACGCTTCTTTTATTTGGAACCGGTTTGGTTGCTTTTGGAGCCGGGCTACGAAGACGGTACTCGTCGTCGAAGAAAAAACCTGAGAATCAAACGGAAGACGTTTAGAACGATGACACTCTTTTCGAGTTCAAAAATGAAAATCATCGTGCTGGCATTGCTGGTACTCGGAAGTGCGTCGATCTATCCAGCGTCCATAGACGCCAAAACTAAGAAGGCCAGGTACGGAACAATCAAGATCCTGTCGAATCCTGGCGGATTGCCAATAGCGATAAACGGAAAACCTTATGGAGCGACGGCAACAGACTTTCGCGCCTTTGATTTGGAGGCAGGAACCCAAACGGTTGTAATTACTCTACCGAACGGTCAACTCTGGACACGTCAGATCGAATTACCAGCTGGTAGAGTGAAGTGTATTGCAGTCAATTATCGGCCCTTACCACCCGTTGCTAAAACACCCTGTCCCTTCCCGGTCACTCTCTCGGCGCCTCCGCAAGTCAACGAAGGAGAAATCATTACTTTTACTTCCGATGTATCTTATGGTGGCAGTGACTCATTGACTCGTACTTGGACCGTGAGTCCGCAAAGTGCGCGCATTGTTAGTGGTGCAGGCACACCTACCATCACAGTTGACTCCACAGGTCTTGCCGGTCAGCAAATCACGGCCACCCTGGTAGTCACAAATGGATCCGAGGATCCGCTTTGTCGTCAGACGGCGCAGGCGAATACCTACATTCCACCACATGAGAAGCGAACGTTAGTTGGTCGAGAGTTTGACACGTGCTGCAGTTGCTCCTACGACGATCAAAAGGCGCGTCTCGACAATCTCGCAGTTGAACTGCAGAACGATCCTTCGGCCACCGCTTACATCTTTGCATATGGTGGTAAGACGGGACCCGCTGGTCAGGGAGACAAACTGTTAGCAAGAGCCCGTGACTATCTAATCAATCAGCGAGGAATTGACGCTTCTCGAATTGTGATGAGTAATGGAGGTTTCCGCGAAACCGACTGCGTCGAGGTGTGGTTAGTTCCTCAGGGTGCAACTCCTCCTCAACCCTCTCCCACGGTGCAGCCTGGCGATGTCAGACCAGCGCCAGTCGCTCGACCCCGTAGATCCGGCCACGGAGAGTAGAAGCAGAAAGGAGAATAGGACCTATGCGACCTATAGGACCTATTCGATCCGACCGGTAACAACTAACCACCTAAATCCGTTTGACCCACTTCCGACCAATGTGTTAACAATCTTCCACCTTCCCTCATCAGCCCCCTATTAACAACTTAATACCAGGGAGGAACCACTTCATGGCCGAAGAAGGTGAAGGAGGAGGTGGCGGTGGCGTTGGAGTTGTTGCGATACTCGCAATCTTCGTCATCGTGATCTTGATAGGGCTGTACATGTTTAGAGGACGAATATTCGGAGGAGGCGGAACGCAAAAGATCGACGTCAATATTCAAACGCCGAGCAAGTGACGGTCATTGCCGATTGCCGATTTTCAATTGCCGATTTGCTTAGTGATTCGCGAAATAAGCAGCGGCTTTGGATGGTCAGAAAATCGGCAATCGGCAATCGGAAATTCGCAATACCTGTTAACGAAGTGAAGAAGAGAGGAGGTCTCTCTTCTTTTCTTTTCTACGCGTGTCTTCTACTATTCGTGACTTATCAATCGCAAAGGAAAATCAACAGACACCGTGCCTGCACCGAATATCGATACCATTGTTTCTCTGGCAAAGCGTCGTGGCTTTGTCTTTCCTTCTTCTGAAGTGTACGGGGGTCTCGGAAGCGCATGGGATTACGGACCGCTTGGCGTTGAGCTCTGCAACAATGTCAAGCAGGCGTGGTGGCGCTGGCTTGTTTATGAACGCGACGATATCGAGGGAATCGATTCCTCGATCATTTTGAACCGCCTTGTCTGGAAATACTCGGGACACGAAGCCACGTTTCACGATCCGTTGGTAGATTGTCGCGAATGTAAGAGCCGGTTGCGTGCTGACAAATTGGAACTGCCCACAGATGTCCCGGGTGATGCCGACGTCGCCGAATTGATTCGACAGAAGGTTGTGAAATGTCCCAATTGTGGTTCGTCTGATCTAACCGAGCCACGACCATTCAACATGATGTTTCGAACGACATTGGGTGCAGCAGCTGAAGAGGACGATCCCACGGCACTGGCTTATTTGCGACCTGAAACCGCGCAAGGAATTTTCATCAATTTTCTCAACGTCCAGACTACGATGCGACGGAAGATCCCATTCGGGATAGCTCAGATAGGCAAATCGTTTCGCAACGAAATCACACCGGGTAATTTCATTCTCCGTACGCGCGAATTCGAACAGATGGAGATGGAGTACTTCGTCAAGCCTGACGCAGAACATCTTAATCTTGTTGATGAATGGGTCGAACTCTACGTGGAATGGTTTGCCAGTCTTGGTCTTGATAGATCCAACTTGCTTCTACACGAGGTGCCTAAAGAAGAATTAGCACATTATTCAAAACGAACCGTTGACATCATGTACCGATACTTTCCCGAACGCGCTGAAGAAGAGCGGCAGTGGGAAGAACTAATGGGGATTGCATATCGAACTGATTTCGATCTTCGCTCTCATTCGAGTAAGCCGTTGGACGATGAAGGTAAACGAGTCAATCCGGATTCGACAGAAGACTTGTCGTATTTTGACGAAGCAACAAAACAGCGATTCTACCCGCACGTGATTGAGCCCGCTGCCGGTGTGAATCGTACCGTGTTGGCGCTCTTGATGGATGCGTATTCAGAGAAAACAAACGACAAGGGTGAGACGAGAGTCATTCTCAAGCTAAGTCCACAACTCGCACCGATCAAAGCGGCCATTCTGCCGTTGGCAAAGAACAAACCTGAGATTGTGGGAATGGCAAAAGCCATCAAGCGTTCACTGCAGCCAGTGCTACGCGCGGTGTACGATGACACCGGCGGCATCGGCAAGTTGTATGCGAGACAGGATGAGATCGGCACACCGTTTTGCATAACCGTCGATCATCAATCTCTGGAAGACGAAGCTGTAACAGTTCGTGACCGGGATACATGGGAACAAGAACGAATCAACATCGCCGATTTGGCGGAGCACTTGCAAAAGAGATTGAAACCCTGAGTGTTGTCTGACGAACTTTATAGTTTGCCGTGGTCGCCATCTCAGTCGCTTGGAAGAACTCGAGCTAGCGTGACCCGCCGCCACGACAAACTAAAGTTCGTCGGACAAAGAAAAGATCATGCCTGTAGTTAAGAAACGCAACGAACAGACTGAGACTCGGCTGCTATTGGAATCGGCTGAACCAGTCGAACTACCTCCTGGTGAGATCGACGACAAATCCGTGTTAGTGCAATTTGATAAGTTCAAACCATTCATCCCTGAATTGCTGGAAGCGCTCCGCGCCGGAACGGTTGCCGAACCCGTCCCTGTCATGCTCGATGGATCAACTTTTGCAATTCACGGAACGACGCGCACATTTTGGGTCAAGCTGTGGCACGCCGCAGGGACGGAACTAACTAAGATAGATCGAGCGCAGGTCATCAGTTGCCTGCCATCAACTCGCGGCGTTCAAATCGTCGTTGACTCGCCAGACGAATAACCTTCGCACAACTGTCCCGACGAGTTGAGGCCGCGGTCGGTCGGTTTGTCAACGTGTGCAGCTTTGATTAATTGACATTGAAGCCACGACGTTAGACATTCAACAACATGTCTCAGATTCCTGAAAAGGTACTTGCACTAGCTACAGCCATTCGAGCTGAGAGTGGAAGGGCACTCCTTGTCGGTGGTTGTGTTCGCGACGAGCTGATGGGCAATGAAGTTAAGGACTGGGACCTCGAGGTCTATCAACTTGCGCCCGAGCGTTTGCGGGAACTCCTGGACAAATTCGGCCCCGTGAATGTGGTGGGTGAAGCGTTCACTGTGTACAAACTGGGCCACGACCTGGACGTGTCGATTCCGCGACGCGAACGCAAATCAGGCCGCGGTCATAAAGCGTTTGTGATTGAAGGTGAACCCTCAATGAGCTTTGCCGAAGCAGGCCGTCGACGGGATTTCACAATCAACGCCATCTCGAAAGATCCTTTAACCGAAGAGTTGATCGATCCGTTCGATGGACGAGGAGACATCAGAAAGCAACTTCTTCGCGCCGTATCGCTTGAAACCTTTGGTGAAGATAGTCTCCGTGTCTTGCGCGCGGCCCAATTCGCATCGCGGTTCAACTTTATTATCGATGAAACAACTGTGGCGCTGTGCAGAACAATCGATCTGACTGATCTTCCGTCTGAGCGGATTTGGGGTGAAATGGAAAAGCTTTTATTGCGATCTACTCATCCATCCATTGGCTTACGTTGGTTACATAAGCTCGGTGCAATTTCACAGCTGTTTCCGGAAATTGAAGCATTGATCTCGGTGCCTCAGGATCCTGTCTGGCATCCCGAAGGCGACGTCTTTATTCATACACAACTCGTAATCGATCGTGCGCGAGAACTTATTAGTGATCTGAAGTATCCAAAACAGGTGACTGTTATGCTTGCAGCACTCGCGCATGACTTTGGCAAACCGGCAACGACGGAATTCATCGAAGGTCACTGGCGTTCACGCGGGCACGAAGAAGCAGGAGTGGAACCTACTAATAGCTTTCTCGATCGGCTCAACATACATTCGATCGACGGTTATGACGTGCGCGCACAGGTGATTGCGCTGGTGAAGGAACATCTAAAGCCCGGTGAGTTTCATAAAACGCGCGATGAAATCGGCGATGGCGCCTTTCGTCGTTTAGCACGTAGATGCGAACCGGATTTGTTGTATCGAGTAGCAAAAGCAGATTCCCTCGGTCGCAATGCTGAATGGGTACCTCGCGCAAACTGGTATGGCTCGGAAGCACAGGAGTGGTTTATAGAGCGAGCACGAGAACTCGAGGTCGAGCAAACAGCACCGGCTCCGATTCTGCTGGGCCGGCATCTACTCGGATTAGGTCTAACGCCTGGACCGAGAGTGGGTCAAATAACCCGCGCTGTTTATGAGATGCAGCTCGATGGTCGCGTACGCAGTCTGGAGGATGCTCTGGTTGAAGCAAAGATAATAATCGATCGACAGAACGGAAATTAGTTTCCGAACACTGTGTCACTGCAATTCAATTGGCCTTTGGTTGCTGCTGAGTGATGCAGTGGATTGTGCCCATGCCCCAGACCAGGGGTTCGCAGTTGATTGGAACCACGCGCCGATCGTTGAAGGCCTTTTGCAGTGTTTCTGTCGCGCGAGCGTCGTTTTCATGACCAAAAACGGGCGCGAGTACTACGCTGTTCGCAATATAAAAATTCGCGTAACTTGCCGGAAGACGATCCAGATTGCGTGTGTCGGTGCTTGTGCCGCCAATAACCCCTGGCATCGGCAGAGTAATAACCTTCAGGGGTTCATTCCGAGCATTTGTCATGTGGTGCAATCGCTGCAGATTATCCTGGAGGAGTTCATAGTTGGGATCTTCTGGATCTTCTTCCACCGCACATACAACGGCATCAGCTGATATGAAGCGCGCTATGTCATCAATGTGCCCGTCCGTATCATCACCGACTATTCCGTCGCCCAGCCATAGCACTTTGATGACGCCGAGGTAGTCTTTCAAGAATTCTTCAATTTGCTCTTTTGATAACTCCGGATTGCGGTTCTTGTTTAGTAGGCATTGCTCAGTCGTCAGCACACAACCGTCACCGTTGACATCGATAGATCCGCCCTCCATTACAATGCCGGGTTCAAAGCGCTGGAATCTGAGAGGAGTCTGCAACCTTTTCGGAATAGTATCGTCTCGCTTTAGATCCTGATACTTGTTGCCCCAGGCGTTGAAGTACCAATCGTTGTAAGCCGAGTGACCCTCATCGTCGATCAAAAAATTAGGGCCGTAATCTCGTATCCATGAGTCAACAGTCTGCAAGCGATGAAAGACTATGTTGTTAGCGCTGGGGAAGGTGCAGCGCTGGCGAATGGCTTGTTCGGTTTGAAAGTCGTCCACGAGAAGATTGACCACTTCGTGCGGTGTGAGATGTTCAATCATCCGCAGGTAGATCTCTTCAACTTGCGGTACACGCTCGGGCCAGGTAACTGGATCTTTGGGCCAGGTTAACCAGGTGGCTGCGTGGGGGTGCCATTCCGCAGGCATATGAAAACCAAGCTCGGCAGGCTTAATCCTTTTGGTCATTGTCACGGTTGCGCAGGCCTTGGACGGAGGTGTCTGTAAACGCCGATGAGGCTAATCAGAACCCAGAACACTTCCATCAGAAAAGCAGAGAGATTGAAGTTTGTTAGAAGCGAGACAACGATGAGTCCGGCTCCCAACGCGTTGAGGCTTGAATAGAGTAAACCATTGCTGAGCCTGTTGAGTTGCAGCAGCAGGTAAGCAATCATCAGGAGAAGAACTCCGATGTTGCCAAAAAAGTCGAGCAGTCCGTATTTCATCTATTCACCATATCTGAATCGTAATCCCTCGTAAGCGTCGATGCGTCGATCACGAAGAAATGGCCAGTTTTGTCTCGTCTCATCGATTTTGCTCAAGTCGCACTCAACCACCAATACTTCCTCTTTGTCGGGCGCAGCCTTTGCAATCACGCGTCCGAACGGATCGGCCACGAACGATTGACCCCAGAACGTCAGTTTGCCTTCATGTCCGACGCGATTAACCACTACGACATAAACGCCATTGGCGATCGCATGCGCCCGTTGAATTGTTTCCCATGCAGAATGCTGAGCTTGATTCACCTCTTCTTTCTCGTCAGGGAGCCATCCGATCGCCGTTGGATAGAACAAGAACTGGGCTCCGCTCAAGGCAGTGAGGCGCGCTGCTTCGGGGAACCATTGATCCCAACAAACGAGGGTTCCTACTTTTCCATGGGCCGTATTGTGCGTTTGAAATCCGAGGTCACCTGGCGTGAAGTAAAACTTTTCGTAATAGAGAGGGTCGTCTGGTATATGCATCTTGCGATACTTGCCGGCAATCTTGCCTGAGGTGTCGATGATCACGGCTGTGTTGTGATAGACGCCCGCCGCACGTTTCTCGAATAGTGAAGCAATAACCACAACTTTTCTTTGACGCGCAACTTTGCTCAGTGCCTCTGTTGAAGGTCCTGGGATAGTTTCGGCAAGCTTGAAGAGTTCGATGTCTTCGGTCTGACAAAAATACTGGGAGCGGAAGAGTTCCTGCAGGCAAATGATTTGTGCGCCGCGCTTCGCTGCTTCGTTGATTCCGGAGATCGCTTTCTTAAGGTTCGCTTCCGGTTTTTGGTCACAACTCATTTGCACCAATCCCACTGTGGTGGAACTACTCGCTAGCATCTTTTTGGCCATGCCGCGGAGTATACCAAAGGGAACGGGCGAGAGGGTGAAGTCCACTCGAGGAGACGGGTCTCGATTCGATTACCAGCGAAACGTAGTCTATATGGTCGTAGCGCGAAATGATTTTGACTTCAGCGCCACTTGAACACGCTCAAGATGTTCGAAAAATCATCAGTCCATACGGGTGTGTTTGGTCTACCGGCTAAGATTTCGGCGAATGGCTCTTGCTTCAATGATGCAGAGTCTTCGGGTTTGCGGGAAAGTACCACCCATTTGGAGGGGTCCCTGTCTCCGTCGCTTGGACGTTTATCGAATAATGCCAGACACGTGAGATTTCTACTTCGAGCCAGATCCGCAACTACACCACTTAGATCGAGATTTCGATTTGAAATGTGCAGTACGAGCCAACCGCCCGGGGCCAGTTTAGTCATGTATAGATCCACTGCTTCCTGCGTCATGAGGTGAACTGGTATAGCGTCACTGCTGAAAGCGTCGATCAGAATTAATCCATACTGTTCCGGCGCTGCTTCTCGTAGTTTCAATCGAGCATCGCCGAGTACAACGTTGATTGGCGCTTGGGCACACTCGCCCATATATCTGAAGTATCGGGTATCGCGAGCCACAGAAACGACCGCAGGATTAATTTCGTAAAAGGTCCATCTTTCATCCGGTTTCGAATAGGCAGCCGCTGCACCAGCGCCGAGGCCAACAACAGCGATGTTCGGATTAACAGGGTGGTCTTGATAATGGCGAAGAATACTTCCCAATGGTCCACTGCGATGATGGTAAGAGAGCGGTTCGCACTGGCGTTCAGGTGTCATGCTTTCTCTACCGTGTACAGTGGTACCGTGAAGAAATGAGTGCAGGCTGCCGTTTGCATCTTGCGTTACCCGTAACACACCGAAGAAATTTCGTTCGCTGTGTATCGTCTTCGTGTTTGCGCCGGTAATGAAGCCCGAGCCCAACATCACCGCACCCAAAGCAAGGGCGAACCGCAATGGTCGCCGACGGAACGGATACGACACGAAGAGAGGTACAGCGAGCACGAATAACAATCCAACCACTTTACCTGGCGCAATTTTGTCAGTAATGAAACCCAGTGCAAAGGTCAAGATGAAAATGACAGTAGGGAGCACAAAATCCATCGTGAGCGCTCGTTGCTTATCCGTCTCCGTTTCTTTGCGAGGTAATAGAAGACAGGCAAGTAACATTACCAGCGGATATTCAATAACTGAGCGAAACAGCAGCGGAGCGATTAATGCATTGAATATTCCTCCAACGACGCCTCCTACCGAGAACCATACGTAAAACTCTGACAGGTGGCTGGTGCGAGGTCTATCAGCTGCGAGCTGCCGGTGACATACGAATGCGACGAGAAAGAAATAGAGTAGATGAACGACAATTAGCATCCTTGCGCCATCTGAACTCTCTAAGAGATGGATAAGCAGTAACACAAGGGTGGCGCCCGGAATTATGAGCATGGTCCAACGCAGCGAAAAAATCTGACGTTGTGCGAAGGCAAAAATGAGGCTGAGCAGATACAGGGCGAGGGGAATGATCCACAAGAGCGGGGCCGAAGCTATATCAACCGTAATATAGTTCGTCACTCCCAACATTAAGCTGGAAGGCACAAACGCCAGTAACACCCAACGAACTCGGCGTCTCACTGTCAGCACTTCGGACTCGTCCTCTGACTCTTTGCGGGTCACACTTTCCTTAGTCGTAACTGTGCGGCAGCGCCAAAGTAAAAGAGCACAAAGGCCCATCAATAATAGGAGTAGAAGGTAGACGCAGCTCCAAACGGTACTCTGTAACTTGAGAGTTAAGTGCGGTTCCATTAGAGCAGGATAGGCAAGTAATGCAAGTAAGCTGCCCGCGTTCGAGGCGGAATAAAGAAAATAAGGATCTTTGGCCGATGAATGACCCGTGTGTGAAAACCATTTCTGCAAAATCGGGCTATTGCTTGAAATAACAAAAAAAGGCACACCGACCGTGGCAGCAAGACATGCTAATAACCAAGTCGATGGGTTGCCGCTAGCGGGTACCGAACTTATCCAAGCGGACGAAAGTCCGATTGGTAAACTTATCAAAGCACCGGTAAGCAGGAGCAGTTGGACTGTTAGCTGCGTGCGCAAAGACCAGCGCGATAACATGAGCGCGTATCCGTATCCCGCGAGCAAAGCTGCCTGAAAAAAGACCATGCAGGTGTTCCATACAGCTGGTGTTCCGCCGAGGACCGGTAGCAGCATTTTGGCGATCATCGGTTCAACCGAGAAGAGCAATGCGGCACTCACAAAAATTGTTACGCCAAACAGAAGGGTATGGGAACTGATTCGCGCGCTCATATGAAATAAGGTCTCCGCAGCCGGTGAATCGCAGGGTTTCCAACGTGCTTTTTCTTTGGTGGATATGCCGGGGAGCTCAAGGAAGGCCTTGAGGTGAGAGGTGGATCTTAGCAAAGGGAAACTACCCAGGGGAATCTTTTTTTGGACTAGCTCCCGCGCTCAGTTAAGTTGTCGGCGGCCTAAACACGCTGCGCTTCTCCGCCTTTGTAAACAGCCGCCTTTTGGACAATACAATGGCGACTCAGTAAGATGTCCGGTCATTTTTACCACCTGATTGGAAAGAGTAAGAGACAATGATTGATTTCGAATTGACTGATGACCACAAGGCGCTGTTGCAGACCGTCAGGGAGTTTGCGCAGAAAGAGGTCGCGCCGCACATCAAGGAGTGGGATGAGAAGCAGCAGTTTGACCCTTCCGTTTTGCGAAAGATGGCGGAACTCAACCTGTTAGGAGTTTGTATTCCAGAGGAATACGGAGGCGCTGGGTTTGACTACATTTCGTTGGGACTCGTGTGTGAAGAGTTGGAAGCTATCGATACGTTCCTGCGTGTTGTGATGTCGGTCCATACCGGTCTGAATTCGTTAACGCTTTTGACCTGGGGAACTGAGGAGCAAAAGCAGAAGTATCTGGTCCCGCAGGCAAGGGGAGAGAAATTTGCGACGTATGGCTTAACGGAACCCGGTGCTGGATCGGATGTGGTCGGAGCGCGGTCGACAGCTCGGCGTGATGGCGACGAATGGATTTTGAACGGCGAAAAAATGTGGATCAGTCTTGCCGACGTAGCCGACAACTTCTTGTTCTTTTGTTGGACTGACGAAGAGAAGAGGCGCAAACGTGATCACAGCGGAATGTCATGCTTCATTGTCGAACGCACGATGAAAGGATTTTCATCAGGCACAATTCACGGCAAATTGGGAATTAGAGCAGGGAACACCGGTTACTTTTCGCTTCAGGACGTTCGTGTTCCGCAGGCAAACATGGTTGGCGAGGAGGGTGAGGGGTTCAAGATCGCGATGTTCGCCCTGGAACAAGGACGCTACACGGTTGCTTCGGGCGCCACCGGTGTTATTCGCGCTTCGAGAGACGCGGCGGTTGCCTATGCAAATACTCGCGAGACGTTTGGAACGAAGATCGCAAATCATCAACTTGTCAAACAGAAGATCGCTGAGATGGAAGCTGATTACCAGATGAGCCATCTGCTATGGCTACATGCCGGCTATTTAAAAAATGAGGGCAAGTCAAACGCGAAGGCGACGAGTTTAGCGAAATGGCAGGCCACAACGCGCAGTGAAAAAGCGGCGTCGATGGCCATCGAAGTTCACGGAGCGAATGGCTATTCGAACGACTACCCGGTTGAACGCTATTTGAGGAATTGCAAGGCAGCGATCATTTACGAAGGAACGCGTGACATACATACATTGATGCAGGCTGATTGGGCGTTGGGATTGAAGAAAGAGAAACCTGCGCGAAAGACGCTGCCAGCATGGAAAAAGTAGACGCGGCAGACGCGGCTGCAGCGACATCGTAACGCGTATCCATGATCGAATGATTGCATGCAAATATCGACGGCTTTAAGCAGAGCTATCGTAGCGTTTGCCGCAACAAACCTGGACGATATTTTTGTCCTCACTTTTTTCTTCGCGCAAAGAATCTCCAAGTCTGGCGAGTTGTCTTAGGTCAGTATCTGGGAATCGCCGGCCTGGTTCTTGTCAGTCTTGTAGGTTTTTTGCAAGTCTGATTATTCCTTACAAGTGGATTAGTCTTTTAGGGTTGATTCCAATAGCGATTGGCGTAAGAAAGCTAATTGCGTTGAAAGGAGAGCAGGCGGAGAAAATTGGAGTAAGGCGTGTTGAATCGTCCCTGACTGTAGCCGCGATAACCTTTGCGAACGGTGGAGACAATGTCGCGATTTATACACCGCTATTTGCAAGCAGCACATGGGCCGCCTTGATTCTTACATTGATTACGTTTTCGGTAATGATTGGTTTATGGTGCGTAGCAGGTTATGCGATTGGTAATCACTTCGTTGTGATTCGATTGATAGATCGATATGGCCACATCCTCGTGCCGTTCATTTTTATTGGACTCGGCGCCTACATTCTTGTCGGCTCTCAAACCCATTTATGATCAAGACACCAGGAGCTTCCCACCTGCGACAAACATCTGTGAAGCTCCTGTAAAACAAGTGTCTGAAGATCAGTTGTGTGAGAGAAAGACGTCCCAGGCCCACCGCGCAATTTTGCCCTCTTGAGTGTCTTTGACTTTTGCTCGATACCGAAACTCATTTCCAAACTGATCAGTACGTTTCGATTCCTTAAAATCAAATTCCAACTCTTTGATGTTTTGTGATGCGAGTGTGTGGAGCTCGCCGGTGTCAACCATTCCGTTGTGATTTGAATCCTGCCACAGCCGTAATCGTGAAAACACAGCATCCTGGCCATTAATTACTCCATCGCCATTTCCACCGTTCGCATCTGTGTCAAATTCAGCGAGAGCCAGAAATCCATTCTTGTTTGGACTGTCCGGCTGTGGGGTAAAATTTCCGAAAAGCTCAGAACCATCGTCGATATTTCCATTTCCGTTTCGATCGAGCGCGAGCCAGGCATCGTCTGAGTTAGCACGCGTCCATCCCAATCGATCTCTTGTGCCATTGCCGTTAAGATCGAAATCAACGCCGTTAGCTGGATCAGTCAGAGCGATTCCATCTCCGTTCACGTCAATGATCACTGGAGACCCACCGATACACTTACATGTCAAAAAATCGAAATCGCCGTCAAGCATCAAGCACTTACTGATTGCCGTTGCGCTGCAAGAACTGGTTGTTGAGAAGCAACATAGTCCCGTTCCATTCGGAGTGCTGCCCGGCGGACAACTGCCGTCAAAACCTGGAGTGGTGCAGCTACCCCCTGCTGTCGAGCCACCGCTGCAAGTGTGGTTCAGTATTACTTCTCCATTCCATACATCGCCACCTACCAGGTGAATGCTGGAACCTGAACCCGACCAGGTTACCGTGAAGCCGCATCCGAGCACAGAACAATTACCCGTGCCAACGCCCCTTGCGCCGAAGCAAGAGATCTGCGTTGCTTTACTTCCCGTTGCGGTCTGAACTTTGTCCAATACTTTATTAGCGTGGTAGAAGAATAAGTTCGATATCTCTCCGTTCTCATAGGTGTATACGTCCGTAATACTAACCTGACAGCGCTGCTGGTTATTTGCTTCATCAAAACAAACTCCCTGCATGCCGACGGTTTCTCCATGTGCCCCGGAGATATGCTCTCTTCTGTCTTCGACTGTTCTCCTAACTATTGGGCCCGAGGTGGTCGCAGATGGGGAATAGTCCCCACCGGAGTTGATTCCGGAATCGACACCATCACCATCTCCGCTTGCCATAGCCGAGCTATATGCAGCCACCGGGGGGCTAAAAGGATCGGGATCATTTTGTGACTCCATGACGGGACCCGGTTCGTTCCACACGTCCGTCACGGTTCCACCCGAGCCAACTATGCTGTCCCAAAACGTTGGTTTCAATGCGCCCTGAAACTTGTAAGGATTGTGAAACAGAGCCAAAGCCTTGTACGTCTTAGTCTTGCCTTGATAAGTAACGGTGACGACGTAAGCGGCGTACTCGCCGATATCAAAATCTTTGTGAGACTGAAAGCTCATCACGTCGGCTATCGTCCATTGCGGTTCAAAGATTGCGGCATACTGTCCTGCGGTCCACTCCGCTTTGTACGAGACTGCAGGTTTGTCTTCATTTTCGCTTGTTTCTGATCTGATTAAGAGTAGGATCTCGCCAGTTGGCAGAGACACAAGCTCTTCTGCGCGCGTCAATGCAATTTCCTTAATAGGACCCACACGAAAATTGGTTAGTTCAAACTTCAATACAGAATTTTCATCTAAAGGTGCCGATTTGGTCCTATCGGAAGTCTGAGCAGCACCATTCAACTTGGTGAGTTTTTCATACGTCGAACGCACAACCATTTCTTCGGGTGTGGGCGCCGTCGCTTTCTGTATTGAAATAGGTGATTTAGTTCGGCGACTCTCTGTTCCAGCAGTTTCCGTTTGCGCAAACAAAGCTCTGCAACCGATGACGCAAAGGAGTAAAGTGAGACTGAGCAGGCAGGCTTTTTTCTTCATAAATTCCATCCCTTCAATTTTGCGAGGTTGAGGATTTGACTTGAGCACTCTTCAATTCGTGCTCAATCACTTCACTGAATTCTTCAAAGGTAACCGCGCCGCGGAGAACTTTTCCGTTGATTATGAAAGTTGGGGTTCCTTCAATACCAAGTCTTCGAGCTTCTGCTAGATCGGCCATTACCGCAGTCTGCGATTCCATTGAGGACAGACATTCATTGAACAGTTCAGAATTAAGCCTCAAGTCACGTCCAATTTGGTTGATGGTGGATTGAGATAGTTCCGCAGCTGCGAATAACGCGTCGTGAACTTGCCAGAAGGCTCCTTGTTTCCCTCCACAAAAAGCAGCTTTAGCAGCGGGAAAAGCAAATGGATGTGTCTCGATAGGTAGTGATTTGAACTGAAGTTTGACTTGAGGTGCGTAGCCCTGCATTACACGGCTTATGGTTAGTTGCGCTTCCTTGCAGTAAGGACACTGGAAATCTGAGAACTCCGTGATCACCACTCTTGCGCTTGCTGGACCTTTTGTTGCCGCGGGATCCTCATTTCTTGAAACGATCAGTCGAGGTTCCTCAAGTAAGACATCTATCTTGGTCTTTTGCCGAAGTGCGGAGATCTCATCACGGTATCGTTTGAGACGAACTTGCGACTCGAGATCCATGCGTAATTTTTCCTTTGCTTCGTCCGGATTCATTAGCCCAAACGCGGAGCGATTTTTCAGGTACAGCTCGTTGACTTGTGCCTCGTCGACCACTACTGGTCCAGACATCCACTTATTCTTAAGCTCATTAACAGATAGCCTTTGCCGGCCTGCCTCTCCTTCTACAATTTTTTTTGCTATCAGGTTAGTTAGTGTGGCCCGTCGCAGCGCAAATAATTGTTGTTGGAGGGCATAGATCTGCCCGCTGGCAACCTGATCGATCTCTTGTTCTGTGATGATCTGCTCTCCCACTCTTGCGACGATGGTTTGCTGGTCCTGTCCTTTGACAGTGGCTGTAACAATGAATAGACCGAGAAATACGATCGATGTAGCTCGCACTCGTCGCGATTTCAGAAGAGATTTTTTATTACGCTGAGGGGTCGATGAGGATTTGTACATTTATCAGGTCTCCAAAACTTGTTGCCACGCGAAGTAGTACTGATGGCAATTGAGTTTGATTTATTGAAGCCCTGGTGAGGCGACGCGCGACACGATATTTCATGTCCGTTAGTTCGTCAACAATTCTTTGTTGTCTAAAACGGCTAATTCTTGCCTAATCTGGCTATGCATTCACTTCTTTCGCTTTCCGCTCTTCTTTGGCCCACGGTTCATCAATCGATAAGCGGTGGGCGACACGCCGTACGTCTTCTTAAAAGCACGTGCAAAATTGCTGCTTGAAGTCATGCCCAGTTGCATGACGATCTCTTTAATCGAAAAGAAAGTTGTTCTCAGCAAGCCCTCTGCCGCTCGTAATCGTACAGACTTCAAGTACTGGCTCAATGCCGTACCGGTTTCATGTCTGAAGAGGTGACGAAGGCGTGACGGTGATAGATGAACCAGTTGCGCTAACTCTGACGGACAACACGTGCCCGGATCACTCTCGATTCGGGAGATAACAAGTATGATTCTTCGATCCATGGATGAGGACTCGGAGCCGAAGACGACTGAGTAGGAGACTGCGTGAGATTACGCGTCCAATTTTCGTTTGTCTACAAAAAACAAGGGCGAGACTAGCTCGCCCTAAGACTAACAAAATCTACTTTCGGGCTTCGAAGATACGATTGAATGGAGTTTCTGCTGTTCGTCGAAAATCTTTGAAGCCACCTCTCAACACCGTGTCACGAAGAGCGGCCTCAGTCGCCACTGCGCCCAACGCAGGTCCATTTGAAGCAAGCGAGTTAGATGTGCAACACAGAGTAGAAGCGCCTGCGAACGTTCGTCCAATCGGATTGAAGTTCTCCTCCACGCTATTGCCAGCCATCGGTTCAACAATCAACAGTGAGCCATCGGAAGCAAGAACCTCGGCCGCGCGTTTGCATGCACCAACCGGATCGCCCATGTCGTGCAAACAGTCAAAGAAGGTAATCAAGTCGTATTGATTGTCTGGTACTGATTGAGCGTCGGAGATTTCGAAGTGAATTCGATCGTTCACACCTGCGCCGGCTGCACGCTCTTTGGCGGAGTTGATCGAAGGTTCGTGATTATCGAAAGCCCAAAACTCTGAATTCGGATAAACCTGGGCCATGATGATTGTTGATGCTCCATGCCCGCATCCGACATCAGCGACTCTCGCTCCGGCTTTCAATTTACTTTCAACTCCGGTAAGCGATGGGATCCACGATGCAGTCAGGTGGGCGGCGTACCCAGGACGGAAGAAACGTTCCGTGCCGACAAAGAGATCGGGATGATGTTCACCCCAAAACATGCCGCCTCCGCTGCGAAAGTGGTTTTCAATTCGTTCCACAGCTTGAGTCATGGCTTTAATGACATAAAAGCCGCCGCCTACATAGAACGGGCTGTTTTGATCAGTCAGTGCGACGGTCTGCTCGGCCGAAAGACTGTAGTGACCATTTTCGGCATCGTAATCAACGTAGCCGCCTGCGGCCTGATTTATTAGCCACTCTCTGATGTAACGTTCGTTGGTATTTGTCTGCCGGGCGAGTTCCTCGGGGGAGATGTGGCCAGCCTTTGCAATGGCCTCGTACAGACCAAGCTTTTGACCGATGTAGGCAAGAGAAGAACTAAGCGATGCACCAAAATCGCTTACGACCTTGCCGAGAAACGCGTTCATTTTGTCTTCATTGATTTCTCTGTACTGAATTGTTGATGACATAAGACCTCCGGGTGAATATGGATGATGATGATTATGATGGGGATGGCTAAGAGTTTCTCCAGAGGACGTTTCGGCGGTCAAGTCGAATGAAGGATTTTTGCTTTGACGATTACTGAGGCGTTTTTGCAGAGATAAGACCGGGGTCATAGATAAGCAGAGGCTACAAATTTGTAGGTCGCTCTGTTAGTATGGCGCGAGCATTCTTCATCAGTGAGCGAGCGGCGATTAATCCCGTCTGGCGGCTGACATTTCCCAATCAGGAGCTAATCTATGGGTCACGAGCTTAGGACAGAGCGCGAGCTATCTCTCGACTTCTTGCGTGTATGCGAGGCGGCGGCGATTGCTGCTGCCAGGACGATGGGCCAGGGCGATCGCAAGTACTCCGACCATGTTGCTGTAGAAGCAATGCGCGAAGTGATGGACACTGTTCCAATGCGTGGCCGCGTGGTGATCGGCGAGGGTGAACGTGATGAAGCACCCATGCTCTACATCGGTGAAGAGGTTGGTGGCGGATTCGGCGTTGGTGAGGAAATGGCTGACTCGTGTCCTGAAGTTGATATCGCAGTTGATCCGCTCGAAGGAACCAACCTCTGCGCGCTCGGCGCTAATAATGCAATTGCGGTCTTGGCTGCGGCTGAGCGTGGTGGTTTGCTCAACGCGCCTGATATCTATATGGACAAGATCGTCGTGGGTCCATCGTCACGAGGTGTTGTTGACATTGATGCGCCAGTCAAAGACAACCTCAAAAATGTTGCGCGTCGTCTGGGACGAGATGTTGAAGATTTGACAGTGATCGTCCTGGATCGCTCTCGTCATAAGAAATTGATTGCTGATGTGCGTGAGACAGGTGCGCGTATCCGTTTGATTTCCGACGGTGACTTATCGGCGGGTATATCCGCCGCAGTTGCCGGCACGAACATTCACGCGTTGATGGGAATTGGCGGAGCGCCGGAAGGCGTCATTACTGCGGCAGCTATGAAGTGTTTGAACGGGGAGATTCAGGCTCGACTCGTTTTCGATGCTGAAAAGCTTGGCGTTGACAAGGCCAAGGTTCCATCGCATGAAGAAGTGATGGAGAGGCTCGAGTCGATGGGAATTAGAGATCCAAACAAAGTTTACGATACGGACGACCTGGCGCCCGGAAAGAAGATTATTTTTGCAGCGACGGGTGTGACCGATGGAGCACTCTTAAAAGGCGTACGTTTCTTCGGGGCCGGCAAACGTACACATTCAATGGTTATGACGACCGAGTCTCGTCATATTCGATTTGTTGATACGTTGCACATCGAAGGTGGTCCGGACACGGTCATAAGGTTTTGAAGATCTCAGATCTCAGATCCCAGATCTCAGATTTGTTTTTGAGGTTCGTAGTGCCGTTTAGATCTCAGATCTGGGATCTGTGATCTGGGCATCCGGATTACACATGCCGCTTTCACCAACTGAGTATCAATCACAGACTCAACGCTCTGTCGTACCGTTTCTCTTTTGGCTAGGGTGCGTTGCGATTGCTCTCTGTGTCATTAGTTTGATCGTCGGTGCGCCGTTAGCGGCAGCCTCCAACCATCAGCAATTCGCTGTCGCGATCTACCATTCGTTCAAGACGCTTTGTCATCAACTTCCAGAACGATCGTTTTTTATTGCCGGCCACCAGCTTGCGGTCTGTGCTCGATGTACAGGATTGTACGGCGGATTTACCCTGGTATTGTTTCTCTATCCGTTGCTTCGGAGCTTACATTCCACGGATGTGCCCAAGGTGAAGTGGCTTTTTCTCGCCGCAACCCCGTTAGCAATAGATTTTAGTTTGACGTTGTTTGGTCTTTGGGAAAACACGCACACCTCACGTTTGTTGACCGGAATGTTGTTGGGTGGCGTTACGGTGTTTTACGTAATGCCTGGAATCCTGGAGCTGGCGCAGCGTGCTACCCGGGTTAGCCCGCAATCCACGATCGAGGGAACGTTCACGCTGGTTTCTCCCGAGGCGATTGCAGCCGCTCCGAGTGATTACAGCGCACCGCAGCGGAGAATTTGAACAGGCTACTGAGTACGACAGGTTAGCCTGTCGTGGTTCGGTTTGGGATGACAGGCTGACAGCGTGTCGTACGTTTCGTGGTTTGGAGCGGTTAGGTTAGAATCACTGCCGCAATCGAGCGGTCGAAGTGACCAATCAGAGCATTATCTGAGGCGCCGTCGGGCAGTAGCTGACGGCGTTTTTGGGTGTAAAGCCTAAGATTCTTGTAGTTAGTTACTTATGATTTTTCAAAGCCCAGCCGCAACCCCCTGGCCAACGCCGATAGGGCCAGGTCCGGACGCCGTTTTTGCAAAGTACTATCACGACCTCGTTAACAAAACCTGGGCGAACATCAGCCCGCTCTATCAACTCGACACCTTCGACTACATCATTCTCTTTTCCTACTTTTCCATTCTCTTTCTTTTGGCAGTCTACGGTGCGTACCGCATCAAACAGGTCATTGACTTCTGGCGTTATCGAAACTTTGTTCCCGAGCCTGCCGGACATTTCGCTGAGGAAGAACTGCCCGTAATCACGGTTCAACTACCGCTCTTTAACGAGTTGTACGTAGTGGACCGTTTGCTCAAGGCAGTCACAGCTTTCGACTATCCGCGCGAGAAGTTGGAGATTCAGGTTCTCGATGATTCAACGGACGAAACCGTAAAAGTGGCTGAAGCCGTAGTTGCGAAATATGCCGCGCAGGGTTTCGACATTCATTACATCCATCGAACCGACCGCACCGGATTTAAGGCGGGTGCACTCGAAAACGGAAATAGAACCGCAAAAGGCGAGTTGCTCGCGATCTTTGATGCCGATTTTGTTCCGAAGCCTGATTGCCTGAGAAAGTTAGTTCATTTCTTTACTGATCCTCTAGTCGGCTGCGCCCAAATGCGCTGGGCCCACATCAACGGCAATTACAATCTGCTAACTCGCCTGCAGACGATCATGCTTGACGGCCACTTTGTGGTTGAACAAACTACGCGCAACCGGACTGGAGGCTTCTTCAACTTCAACGGTACCGCAGGCATCTGGCGCCGGCAGGCGATTGAGATGAGTGGAGGTTGGCAGCACGATACCTTGACCGAAGACACCGACCTCAGCTTCCGGGCGCAATTGATGGGATGGAGATTCATCTATCTCCTCGATGAGGAAGCTCCGGCCGAAATACCCGTTGAGATTAACGCATTCAAGGCTCAGCAACGGCGTTGGGCCAAGGGCGTGATGCAGGTTGGCCTGAAGCTATATCCTCGCATTTGGCGCGTGCCACTTCCTTTTCGAGTGAAGCTCGAGATGTTTTTCCGTCTAACCGGAAACATCAGTTATCCGCTGATGATTGTGGCAAGTTTTCTGCAGTTTCCACTGTTGCTTGTTCGTTACAACCAACCGTTTTACCACTTAATGATCTTAGATTTGCCGCTGCTGTTCTTCTCATCGATTTCTGTTGTTTTGTTTTATGGAACCGCTGTCTGGTATCTCGATGATCGACGCACTCCACGTCTATTGCACTTGCCACTGGTAATGGCGTTGGGTATTGGCCTGGCTTTCTCAAATGCACGTGCTGTCCTCGAGGCGCTCTTAGGTGTTAAGACGGATTTTATTCGCACACCGAAATATCGTGTTGAAGACACCACTGATGCGACGTGGAAACGAAAGAAGTACAGAAGGAAGCGCGGTCTTTTGCCGTTACTTGAACTCAGCTTCGCGATTTACTTCCTCTTAGCCATTCTTTACTCGGTTCGGTTACACATGTGGGGAACGATTCCATTTCTCACGCTGTTCTTCTTTGGCTTTGGTTACATGGGTGTGATGAGCTTGTTGCAAACTGCCAGTGGGAAGCGGATCGCAGCATTCTGGAAACCGATAAAAGCCCGATAGATCACAGATCTCAGATCCCAAATCCCAGATCTCAGAAATGGGTCCTATAGGTCCAATAAGTCCTATCTGTAATTTGAGATCTGGGATCTGGCATATGGCATCTGGGATCTGAGATCTGAGATCATCTTTCCAGTTCTTTTCGAGGCCAGCCGCCGAGATTCGCACCTGCCTCATAAGTGCTTTCCAGGAACTCCATCAATGCACCATCAGGATCGCTCGCAGCTCTCACGTCGTCGTACAAGAACAAAAACTCAGCCATATCGGTACTGTAGAAAGCTTTCTCGGGGCGAATCTTCGCCTGACCTAAACCTTCGGGAGCAGGGGCTGTGTAAGAATAAAAAGCCGGTTTGCCCAATGGACCTTGTCCCGGCCACCAACCATGACTGATCACTTCGTGTGAATACGCTTCGCGAGTAATCGGGTCTGCATCCGGCCGTGTCGGCGCCGGACGTCCTGAGAAGCGTGTGACTGCAAGATCGAAACTACCCCAAAAGAAATGAACGGGACTGCATTTGCCGATAAATCGCGATCGAAACTCTTGCAGAACTCGATCGGCATGTTTGAGTACCTGCCAACACTTGTTTGCATATTCAGGATCATAAGATTTATGAACCTCGTCCTGATCGAACGGGATCGGATCTGGAATTTCCACCGGCATCTTCCAGATCCGAACAGTCAGGCCAAGGTCATCGAGGGCCGACATGGTTTCTCTGCAGAAAGCAGCGACTGACATTGGTCTTAGCGCGATCTTCCGCGAAGCGCCGTCACTACATCTGATCTCAAGATTGTGATCGATAAAGTCAAACTCCATTTCAAAGAACGTCGATCCGTACGGCATTGCGGTGGTAGTCAATCCTCTCGCAGAGACGTAGAGAGGAACATTCCACCAATGGTTGACCAGCGGTGTTTGGGCCAGTCTGACTTTACCAACGATCTGCGTCCACATGTGCAGCGTCGCTCGTGTGTCTTCCCATGCTTCGAGTGGCAACGTTGGCCATGGTTCTGGAGTTTGGATAGGTTGTGACATGGTTGGCTCTCTCCTCTATCTGGAAATCTCTGTGTATCTCTTATATATCTGCGTGTCTGTGGTTGGAGAATACGATATCACCACAGAGGCACGGAGACACAGATCAACTTAGTCCGCAACCAAACCATCCTGAAAGGATGACAGTTAATAGCCGTGGGCGAGCGGCTTTGCGCGAAGCCCACGGAAGCAGGCGGTTACTGTCCGACCCTGAAGGGGTCAAACCGGGCGGATGTTTGACCCTTTCAGGGTCTTCAATCTTTGCTTGATAACTCCCGTGGGCTTCGCGCAAAACCGCTCGCCCCCGGCTATTAACTTCGGTCCCTTCGGGACGAGAATCTTGCTCAAAAAAACAAGAACTTGTTGGGTAGTTTCACAGAGAGAATCCTGACCCACCTTGACACCTGTTTCAGTTAGCACCTATAGTTTCGACGTACTAAATCCAGCCCAATTCAGAACCATGAAACTGAAGGCTTGCGCATGTTGTTATTACTGCCCCTGGTGCTGCTATTTGCAGCGCGACCGGAAGGCCGTGTGCAGGCGTGAGGGGCGGGAGACGTAGCCAAACACCAGCACTAATAAACGGCAGATACCGGTTGCGCTATTTCGATAGCCGACCGGTTTTTAGTTTTCAACGGTCTTTATGTCACTTAGTGTTTTAGAAGAATGCGGAGTTGCTGCTCCTGGCAGTATCGAATCACGCATCGGGCATACGCCTCTCTTGCGCTTGCCGCACCTGAATCGCGATTTGCCGGTTGATGTGGAAATTCTCGTCAAAGCCGAACACCTCAACCCGGGCGGTTCTGTAAAAGACCGACCTGCGCTGTCGATGATCCTCGAGGGTGAACGCAGCGGAAGGCTGCGACCCGGCATGACTATTGTCGATGCGACCAGCGGTAACACTGGAATTGCTTACGCTATGATCGGCGCTGCTCGGGGTTATCCAGTCACCGTCTGTTTACCAAAAAACGCAAGTATCCAGCGCAAAAACATCCTGCGAGCGTATGGCGTTGAGATCATTGAGACTGACCAGATGTTGTCAACCGACGGCGCTCAACGCATCGCGCGCGAGCTTCACGCGGCCGAACCCGACAAATACTTCTACCCCGATCAATACAACAACGACGCCAACTGGCTGGCGCACTACGAAACGACGGCAAACGAGATCTGGACACAAACCGAAGGACGTGTTACGCACTTCCTGACAGGTCTCGGCACCTCTGGAACCTTCACGGGTGTTGTTCGCCGCCTGCGTGAGTTAAAACCTGAGCTGAACGCGTTGTCTGTTCAACCGGAATCTCCCTTGCACGGGCTCGAAGGTCTGAAACATATGGCAACAGCTTCGCATCCCGGAATTTATGATGAAACTTTGGTGGATCGCGTTATCGAAGTGTCAACAGAAGATGCCTTTGACATGTCCAGGCGCCTGGCGCGTGAACAAGGTTTATTGGTTGGGCCAAGTTCAGGAGCGAACGTATTTGCCGCCCGAAAACTCGCGCACTCATTGAGCGTTGACGCAGTAATTGTCACAATACTCTGCGACGGCGGTGAAAGATACTTAAGCGAGATGCTTTGATGGCTGACAAGGAACCCACATTCGATATCGCGACGAAGCTGGTTCATAGCGGCGAGCGGCAGACCGCATCCGACGCTCAGTCAGTTGCGACGCCGATCTATGCCACTGCCACGTTCACCTACGAATCGATGGAGGAGATCGATCGCGTGTTCAGCGGCGAAAAGCAGGGCTTTATCTACACGCGCTATGGAAATCCAACTATCGGTGCCCTTGAGAATGCGATTAAAACTATCGAGGAAGGTGCAACTGCGTGTGCATATTCCACCGGCATGGCCGCGCTGCACGCAGCGCTATTTGCGTGTGATTTGAAACCCGGTGCCACAATCGTCGCTTCTCAAGATCTATACGGTGCGACTACTGGCCTTTTGAATACGGTGTTTGGCTCGTTCGGCATCAAGACTGTTGCTACGGATTTCAGTAATCTTGAACAATTACGAGCAGCAGTGCTGGAGGCAAAGCCGGCGGTTCTGGTTGCAGAAACTATCTCAAATCCACTACTGAAAGTTTGCGACATCGAGGCCTGCGCTGAAATCGCCCGCGAAGTCGGAGCGCGGTTAATCGTGGATAACACGTTTGCTTCGCCATACCTCTGCCAACCTCTAAAGTTCGGAGCTGACCTCGTTGTTCACAGCGCAACAAAATACCTGGGGGGCCACGCTGATGCGATGGGCGGCCTGGTTGTCTCGCGGGATGAGTTTGATAGCCTGGCACTGGTCGGCGTAATGAAACTGGTTGGCGGAGTTCTAAGTGTCTGGGACGCGCACCAAATTTCGCGTGGGATTAAAACGCTTGGTGTTCGGCTCGATCGTCAATGTGAGAATGCCAGAGTGCTGGCGGAACACCTGCGAAAAGACGAACGAATAGATGAGGTTTATTATCCGGGATTTCAGTCGGCAGTTGATTTAGTAGTTACTCGGCGAATGCTGAGAAAGCCGCACTCGGGTGCGTTGGTATCGATCAAACTGAAGAACGACACCCGCGAAGCTGCGTTTCGATTCATGAATGCTTTGCGGTTGTGTGTGCGTTCGACGAGTTTAGGAGATGTTTTTACCAGCGTGCTGCACCCATCAACTGCTTCGCACAGAGATTTGACACCAGCTCGAAGGGCGGAGCTTGGGATCGCGGATGGACTGATTCGGATTTCGGTGGGAATTGAGAGTGTTGATGACATAATTGCAGATATTACACAGGCATTGTGAATTGAGCTTTGTGCTTTGGTTCGTGAGATAGGTCCAATATGTCCTACAGGTCCTATTCACTGATCACTAAGAATGCTAACACTGACGCCAACACATCTCGCGGAAATCTCAAGTCATGGGGAGCGTGACTACCCTTATGAATGCTGCGGACTGCTCATCGGCCGATTTGATTCAGTCGAGGAAAAGGTGGTCTTGGAGACATATCCGATCTCAAATGCGCGTGAGGAGAGTGCGAAACGGAATAGGTTTTTAATTGAACCTGAAGAGTTAATGAAAGGAGAGCGGTACGCGCGAACCAACGATCGTGAGGTCGTCGGTTTCTACCATTCGCATCCTGAATCACCTGCGGTGCCGTCGCAGTACGATCTGGAACATGCATGGCCGACGTACTCCTATATTATTGTGTCAGTTATTAAAGAGAGGGCCGGCGACCTGTTTTCATGGGAACAGGAACCTGACAGATCGAAGTTTACGAAGGAAGATATTAAGATTGCGGGGCTTTGATTTTTGTACTTTGTTCTTCGTGCTTTGTTCTTTGCATATCTACCGCCTTAACATAAAACAAAGCACAAAGCACCAAGTACAAAGCACAAACGTAAAAGTATTAAGTTGTTGAGAGGATTGTTATGCCAATCAAAATTGCCATTCCAGCTCCATTGCGGCAGTTTGCCAGTGGACATTCCCAAATCGAAGTCGAGGCAAAGACGGCGGGCGAAGCGCTCGATCTCCTAACTTCAACGCACGCTCCATTACGCAAGCATCTTTTCAACGAGCAGAACAGGCTCCGCAACTTCGTGAATGTTTACCTGAACGATGAGGACATTCGTCATGCTTCGGGACCTGACACTCCGTTAAAAGACGGCGATACGCTCATGATTGTGCCGTCGATTGCTGGAGGTGCGGTGATCGAAGAAGAAGTTGGACAAGCGCTTCCGGAGTTGTCCAACGAAGAGATCCTCCGTTACAGCCGGCATTTGATCATGCCTGAAGTTGGAATGCAGGGTCAGCGAAAGATGAAAGCCTCGAGCGTGTTGATGATTGGTACTGGTGGACTCGGCGCGCCCGTAGGCATGTATCTGGCAGCGGCCGGCGTCGGTCGAATCGGAATTGTGGATTTCGATGTGGTTGAGGAATCGAACCTGCAACGTCAGATTATTCACGGGACCAAAGACCTCGGTCGCCGCAAAATCGAATCGGCCCGTGATCGGTTGCGCGACATCAACCCGCACATTGAGATCGAGACTCACGAATCGAGACTGACAAGTCAGAACGCGATGGCCCTGTTTCGAAACTACGACATCATAGTCGACGGTACAGACAATTTCCCGACTCGTTATCTCGTAAACGATGCTTGCGTGTTAACGGGTAAACCGAATGTCTACGGATCGATCTTCAGATTTGAGGGACAGGCCAGTGTGTTCTGGGCCGAGAAGGGTGCTTGTTATCGCTGTCTTTATCCGGAACCGCCGCCGCCTGGCCTGGTTCCATCATGCGCCGAGGGAGGCGTACTCGGAGTTCTGCCTGGCATTGTTGGTGCGATTCAGGCAAACGAAACGATCAAGATCATTCTCGGCTCAGAAGATATTCTCGTGAATCGTTTGTTGTTGTTTGATGCCTGGACGATGAAGTTTCGAGAGTTCAAGTTGCGGAAAGATCCGAAGTGTCCGGTTTGCGGCGAACAACCAACAATTAAAGGTTTGATTGATTACGAAGAGTTCTGCGGTTTGCGAGCGCAGCCGCCTGTTCCCGAATCAAAGTTGGAACAGATCTCTGCTATGGAACTGAATGCCCGCCGCCTGCGTGGCGACAAGATCCAGATCATCGATGTGCGCGAACCGCACGAGTTTGAGATCGCTCGTATACCGGGAACAAAACTAATTCCGCTGGGACACGTAGTGAGCAGGATGAATGAAATCGATCAGGAAGTGGACACGATTGTTCATTGCAAGGGCGGTGTGCGCAGTGCCAAGGCAATTGAGGCATTGAAACGCGCCGGCTTCAATGGGAAGTTGATCAATCTGAAAGGTGGAATCACCGCGTGGTCGGAAGAGGTTGACCCGCGGGTGGCGAAATACTGATCATTGGTCTTTGGACTTTGGTCTTAGGCCTTGATGAGATCTAAACCTGCAAAGCAGGTGAAAGCATAAAGCTTGGGGCGCCAGCCCCAGGGTAGAAGTGCGATACGAGCATCGAGCCCGCGGAGCGGGCGAAAGCGGATTGGTTGATGAGGCATAACCTCGACCCGCTGTCGCCCGCTTCGCGGGCTCGGTATTTTAATCCATCGTGTCCTGGGGCTAACGCCCCAGGGTTTACGCTTGTCGCCCGCTCCGCGGGCTAGTCCACACTGATCCCCAATCGATCAGCACATTTGAAGAGCGATAGACCAAGCACACACGCAATCACGAGGTTGAAGTAGAAGGTGATTGAGCCGTTGATGAAGTTCGCCACCAGATTGCCTACAAAAGGCAGTGTCAGTGGAGAAAGAATAAGCGCCACGACACCTCCGACTATGAAAGCCGCAATTTGAACGAGCAACACCATCCCGAACGCTTTGAAGTAGGTCGAGCGCATACGGCGAATGGTGTCCAGTCCAACCAGGGGATTTAGGACTGACAAAAAGCTTTGCGTGTAGCCGGCGACCGTGAGCGCCATTGGGTAATAGAAAACTCCCCAGGCAATGCCGAGCAACAGGAGAAGAATCAAAAGAATTCCGGCTCCCAGCAAAGGCAACAATTGGCCCATCATGCCGGTTGGATCACTGCGAGCAGCTTTTGATCGCTCCGCCTCTTCAGCAATCTGCGAACCCGGTCGCAGTTTTTGATTCATCTTACGGTCGACTTCCGCCACCTTCTGCGGATCTGCGTTGGGATCGGTCAGCACACTGAGGTCTTCATTGTTCAGGGTCTCTTGCTGATGAGCTGCCTCAACCTGACCCATGGGATCCAGCGACGCCCTGCCGCTGTGGATAGCGCCAAACAGCAACGCGACAACCAATACAATCACCGGCCCCCACGAAACGATTGTGATTCCAACGCCCAGAAAGATCGGAACAATCAAATCGTCCCATAAAGAGAATGCGCTGAAGTCAGGCATGAAACTGCGATTGAGTCGTCCCCACGCAACTTGACTTATCACGTGCGAGATACAACCAAACATAATCATCCAGGCGATAAGGCTTCCACGAAAACCGCCGAGCAGCAGAAAACCATATATCAGAGCACCGCCCAGCAATGCTGCTTTGTGTTGGAACGGATACTTCACCGCTCTCACAAAATCATCTATGCCAAACCCGGAGCCCTGAAACTCGGCACGTGCTGTTTTTGACGTAACCTCTTGATATGAGCGGCACAGGTCGCCGCATAGTGGGCACACCGGAATCTTGCTGCTACCCACGAAGCGAGGACAGTCTTCACACAATGCGACTGCACACATACGGCAAAGGTACTTCGCGGGAACATCCGTATGGTTGTGACAAACATTGGGTGGTGGGCCTTCTCGAAAAGCCTGACTGTTCGTGGTATTTGGTTCAAAGTCGGGAGATTCAAACGGTTCTGTACTTCCGAACGGAGGCGGCATTTGCCATGCGTTGGTTGATGACGACGCGTCGGTTGACTCTTCAGGTGGAGGAACTTCAATTTCGCCATTGAAGGCACTTTTTAGCTTTGGAACACGGCCAGCTTCAATCCAGTTGAGTTTGCCTTTACAAACTTTGTCGGTTGGCAAGACGCAGCCTTCAACGATCCACTGCTGTAAAGTTTGGAAGTCGGTTTCAAAGACTCCTTCGTAAGTCGAAACACGCCATATTTCTGGTTGTGCACTCATAGAGGTTGATTCCTGAAGGCGAACTTCTGTAGGGGCGTTCGCGAAGTGTGGCGACTGTCGCTTGGGACGTGAGGTTGGCGTCAATTGGACAGCTGGGCCAGACGCCTTAGGAATACTAGACTGTGGCTTTTGGCAGCGTCAATAGTTTGTTTTGACCGAATAGGCGGCCCGACATTCCCGGGACCGCAGGCGTCCCCGCCTGCCTCCGTCCAGCGGAACCAAACCGCGTGCCCTTGTCCGCTTGTTACTTGAACCCGGCTTGGTTCTGCTGGATGTGGGCAGGCGGGGACGCCTGCGCTCCCAGGACCAACTATATTGAAATACTTAGGTTTATCGCCCTTGACTTCGTCTCGTCCAAAGTTGAGACTTAGGGCCCTCGTCTTTGTACCAAGCACTTCGAAAACAGAGAGGTATCCCATGCGCGTCGCAAAAGTGCCTACGACCCCGCCTAAACTGCGTTCAGTGGCTGTGGCTTTGACCATAGCTATGCTGCTGACATCGTCGTTTCCAGCGACGTTTGGGCAGACTGCCGTACAACAACAGCGTGCTCCTGCCAGTACCAAACGGCCGCTGACCCACAAAGACTACGACGCGTGGCGATCAATTCAGGCAGCCCAAATCTCTCGAGATGGTAAGTTCATCGCGTACGCGTTCATGCCGCAGGATGGTGACGGTGAAATCGTCGTGCGAAACATCGCGGCGGGTACCGAATGGCGAGCACCTCGCGGCTATCGACCACCAGTCCCGCCGCCGGATGATCCGGGCGCAAACCTCGTGGAGTTTCAAGCGGGTCAGACACGTTTATTACGTCCCGTTTTCACTTACGACACGCACTATGTTGTGTTTGGCACCGAGCCGGACAAGGCTGACCTAACGAAGGCGAAGAAGCAGAAGAAGAAACCGGAAGAGATGCCAAAGAACGGGTTGGCAATCATGGATCTTGCGAATGGCTCCGTTACCCGCATTGAAAGAGTGAAGAGTTTTCAGGTACCTGAGGAAGGCGCTGGCTTCATCGCTTATCTGCGGGAGGCGCCACTTCCAGACAAGTCCACGGAGCCTGCAAAGGATACTGCCGCATCAACTAATCCAGAGACCACATCAGCTCCAAATGCCAAACCACAAACAGGACCATCCGCTAAGAAGAAGGAATATGGCACCGACCTGGTCTTGCGAGACACGAACACAGGAATCGAGCGAAAATTCGAAGACGTGCTGGACTTCACCTTCAGTAAAGACGCGAAGTCTCTTGTCTTTGCCACATCGTCAAAAAAAGAGGAAACAAATGGAGTCTTTGCCTTAACTCCCGGAAGTGATAGTGCGGCAGCTGTGTTGCTGACCGGCAAAGGCAAGTATCAACGATTGACCTGGGACGAAGACAATACGCAGCTGGCATTCATCAGTGATCGAGACGATGCAGAAGCGAAACAACCAAAGTTCAAGCTCTATCATTGGAATCGAAAGGATCCTCAAGCAGCTGAAATTGTTTCCTGGCAGACAGAAGGTTTTAGACAAGACTTTGTGATCAGCGATAAAGGTAATCTGAGCTTTTCACTGGACGGCAGTCGATTGTTCTTTGGAACTGCGCCACCACAGGAACCGGAAAGGAGTGCTGATGACGAGATCCCGGCGGACGAAAAGGTCCTGGTTGATCTTTGGCACTGGAAGGACGACTACATCCAACCTATTCAGAAGATCCGCGCTGAACAAGACAGAAACAAGTCATATCGATCGGTGTATAACTTCAATGACAAAAAGTTTGTGCAATTGGCGGACGAGACGATGGAGTCTGTTAGTCCATCGAACGATGGCAGCTATGCGATCGGTTCTGACAATCGCAAGTATCGCGTTATCTCTGATTACGATCCCGGCTTTGCAGACTATTACCTCGTTAACACTTCCGACGGTTCACGAAAGCCGTTGTTAGCCAAACAACGAGCAACCTATTCCCTGTCGCCGAAAGCAAAATACGCGATCTACTTTGACGGCAAGGACTGGAATTCCTATTCGGTTGCCGACGGTCGGGTCGCAAATCTGACGGCGAATATTAAGGCGCAGTTCTTTAACGAAGAAAACGACCTTCCTCAAAGTCCCGGTTCTTATGGAATAGCAGGCTGGACCAAAGACGATCGTGACGTATTGATCTATGACCGTTATGACATTTGGCAAATCTCACCCGACGGCACTCAAGTCAAAATCCTGACTGACGGCGTCGGGAGAAAACAGAAGATAGTGCTTCGTTACGTCCGATTGGATCCGAAGGAGCGATTCATCGATCCTGACAAACCGATGCTGTTACAAGCCGACAACGAAGATACTCACGACAGTGGATTCTTTCGGGATAAGGTCAACAGTAACGAATGGCCACAGAAACTGCTGATGGCTGCGAAGGACTTCGGAAATCCAACCAAGGCGCATGACGCGGACGTGCTGATGTTGACCGCGTCTCGTTTTGATCAGTTTCCTGACTTGTGGGTTACGAACGGAGACTTTCGTGAGTTGAAGCGAATGAGTAACGGAGATGCGCAAAGAGCGCAATTCAACTGGGGAACCGCGGAACTCGTCGCTTACAAAAACACTGACGGTGTGCCGTTGAAAGGTTTGCTTCTCAAGCCTGACAACTTCGATCCAAAGAAGAAGTATCCGATGATCGTTTACATCTATGAACGCCTAACACAGGGACTTCATACTTTCCGTCCACCTGCGCCGGGTACGTCGATCAATCCTACGTTCTACGTAAGCAATGGTTACCTGATCTACATGCCGGACATTGTCTACACCGTTGGTTATCCCGGTCCAAGTGCTCTGAAGTGTGTCTTGCCTGCTATTCAAGCTGTAGTCGATCGTGGTTTTGTTGATGAGAATGCGATTGGTATTCAAGGGCACAGCTGGGGTGGTTATCAGATCGCCTACATGGTGACGCAAACAAATAGGTTTAAAGCAGCGGCTCCAGGCGCGCTTGTCTCGAATATGACGAGCGCATACAGCGGTATTCGATGGGGAACGGGCCTGGCTCGGCAGTTTCAATACGAGCGGACGCAGTCGCGGATTGGCGGCAGTCTTTGGGATTACCCGCTACGTTTTCTTGATAACTCGCCTCTCTTCCGAGCAGATCGTGTGCAGACACCGCTGTTAATGATTGCTAACGACGAAGATGATGCGGTGCCATGGCAGCAGGGAATCGAGTTCTATCTCGCGCTGCGTCGATTGAATAAAGAAGTCTACATGTTTAGCTACAATGGTGAAAAACATGGACTCCGAAAGCGGATTAACCAGAAAGACTACACGCGACGTCTACAGGAATTCTTCGATCATTTCCTGAAAGGAGCGCCGTCTCCCGAATGGATGGAGAAAGGCATTCCGTATTTGCAACGTGAAAAGGAGAAGGAGAAGTATAGAGCGACGGACCAGTGAAACAGACGATTGCCAATTTCCGATTGCCAAGTGCCGATTTGCTTGAATGTCCGACGAACTTTAGTTTGTCGTCTGCGGCCAACGAGGTACTCGGAATAACACGAAGTCCGCAAATCCAACGAACGACAAACTAAAGTTCGTCGGACATTGAAGCAAATCGGCAATAGACAATCGGAAATCGGCAATCACCTTACCGCTCTCAATCTCGACTCCAAATTCTCCCGACGGCTGCGGCTGAGCTTCAATTGAATGCCATCTTCGAGCACGACAATGTAGTCGCCGTTGAAATGTGGGTGGAGCTCTTTGATTCGCTCGAGGTTGACGATGATTGAACGGTGAATTCGAACGAACCGTTGTGGATCGAGTTGTGATTCGAGCTCCTGCATCTTCTCGCGGAGTAGATGAGCTTTCTTTCCGACATGCAGTTTTGCGTAATTGCCGTCAGCCTCAATCCAATCAATCTGGTCAACACGAAGAAGTATTACCCGGCTGGCAAGCTTGATCATCACTCGACTTAGATAGGGCTTAGAGCCGGTTGATAGGCCTTTGTGGCTCTCGCGTTCTTCAAGTAGCGCCAAGAGTCGCTTACTCACTTTGTTAATTTCGCGACTCTCGATTTGCGACTTAGCGCGCTGGAGTGCTTGTGTAAACCGCAAATCGTCATAGGGCTTGAGAAGATAATCGAGAGCATGGACCTCAAAAGCCTTGAGCGCATATTGATCAAACGCAGTGACAAAAACGATCGCCTGAACCAGTTCGGGACCAACGCTTTCAAGTACATCAAAGCCATCCATCTCGGGCATTTGAATATCGAGAAAGATTAAATCTGGTCGAGACGTTTCAATTGCTTTGATAGCTTCTTTACCATTCCGGCACTCACCAAGTATTTCGATTTGTGGATCACGCTCGAGCAGCAGACGAAGATTGCGCCGCGCCAGCGGCTCATCATCGACGATTAGTGTTTTGATTCGGTCTGGCAAAGAATTTAAGAGTTAAGATTTCAGATTGAAGATTGGTTGGGGAAACAGGACCTATATGATCTATTGGACCTATAGTCTTTTGAGGGGCATTACCACCTCCACCTCCACCCCTCCTTGGTCACGATTTCTAATATCGAACCGATAATTTTCGCCGTAAAGTTGTTGTAGGCGCGCAATGGTGTTTGCCAGCCCGATTCCACTACTCGTCTTGAGTTGCCAATTATTTGGCAACCCGGCGCCGTTGTCTGCGACTGTGATAGACAGTCGGCCATCGCACTTAATGGCGATGATTTTTATCGAACCCGCTTCAGCACTGCGTCCGACTCCGTGTTTCAAAGCGTTTTCGAGGAGAGGTTGTAACAGAAGATTTGGTACGAGAGCCTGAGTGGTGGACGGGTCGATATCAAAGTCAACCTGCAGTCGATCTGAGAAGCGCATTTGCTGGATGCTCAAGTAGAGTTTTATGAAATTCAACTCTTCTTTGAGTTCGACCTCTTGTTGATCGGAGTGCTCCAGGGCATGGCGCAGCAGATCGCTTAGACCTACGAGCATTGTGACTGCTGCCTGGTTGTTGTTGTCGCGAACCAGTCCAACTATTCCGTTCAGCGTGTTGAACAGAAAATGCGGATGCAGTTGCATTCGTAAAGAGTCTAACTGTGCTTGGGCCAGCTGTGTTTCCAGTTGCGCAGCTACAAATTCGCGCTCGCGGTATTTACGGTAGTAGTCGATCGCATAACAGATGCCTACGACTCCGCCGTAGATCAAGAGGTCGGCACCGAGTGAACCTTTGAAGCGCGCGACAAAGCGCGGCCAAAAAGCGGTTGGGCTCGAGCCCATGTTGTCCCAGGGTTGAACGGTTAAGACGATTGCAACTGCGGCGGCACTATGAAGTGCGGAGAAGAGAACGAATGCCGGGATGTGAACTGCAAGACCACTTTTCCATGAGCCACCAACGAGCGGAACGCGGCGCGCGAGACTGATCATGGCTGGAGTTAACGGTGCCCACACTAGCCACGTAAGTATTCCCCATGCAAACACTCTGACAAGTGAATGCACCATCCCCTCTGCTCGGACTTCGAGGTAAATCGGAATCACATAGATGATGCCGAGCAGAAGCCACGCGCCGCTAATGACCGACCACTTTAGAAATGAATTGCGTTGCAGCGGACTGGATTGAGGTTGAAATGCGTAGACCGGTGATTCGAAGGTTTCCATTTGACAGTCTTGGAGTGCGTCAATACCTACCGCACTCCATAATTGTACTATGTCCGACGAACTTTAGTTTGTCGTGGTGATTGCCAGTCCCTCTGATACACGGCAAAGGTCTGAAATCGCACGCACGACAAACTAAAGTTCGTCGGACATTGCTAACATTACGCCCAGGGTTCACATGCTGGACGTAGAGTTTCCTGCTGACTTTCGTTCGACCTTAACGCTCAACGTGTACTGGTTCTTCTGCCCGGCAACGGGACGAACATTCACGACGCCAGTCCACGATCCACCCTTTTCATCATTAAATGTCCACCACGTTTGTAGTGGGTTCCTGGTGGAGTCCGCAGTTACTCTCGTCCATTTTGCGATGGGCGGTCCGTACGTTCGATTTGAAGCGATAGCGTTGTTGACTGCTTCGAGCAGATCGGTAGCTGTGGATTCTGTGGTTATGGCCCAGCTGTTCTCCCAGTTATCAACAGAACCAGATCTGGTAAGCGGGCGCCAGCCACCTTCAGCGACTTTCACGTCGTAGTTGAATCGCAGGTACTTATCGGCGAGCATTGCACGCACAAACTTGGAGTCAGGATCCCAGTTGTATTCCATACCAAGAGCGGCCATTTGTGCAGTGCCTCTACCGTAGAGCCGTTCAATCACGTGCAGAGCACCATCGATCCCAGACGACAGACCAGCGGTTGTGATGATGTGGCCGTTGTCGACGAAGCGTCTGTCGTCAACAACTTTTACTTTTGGTGCTTCTTGTCTCAGCAAGGGTATGAGACCAGCTGTCGTTGTTGCTTCCATTCCATCAAGCAGACCGGCTTTTGCAAGTATGAAAGCGCCATTACATACGGACATCACAATCTCAGCATTCTTTGACATGTCCTGAACCCACTTCAACACAGTTGGACTGTCTACCTGGCTGCGTACATCGCCTCCCGGCACGAGCAGAACGTCGGGCTTAGGCGCGTTTTCGAAACTGAATTTTGGATTCACACTCATGCCCATCGAAGTTGTGATGGCATTTGTCTTTTCGGAGACGGTGTAAATGTTGAATGCCTGCCCATCGTTACTGTAGGTGTGACCAAATGTTTCATACGGGCCGGTGTAATCGATGATTTGCACGCCATCGAAGATCAGAATCGCGAGATTGCGTGGCGGCTTTGATGACTTTGCAGGCGTTTGCGCACATGCAGTTATAACCAACAGAGCGATTGCCACAATCGCCAACGAGAGACTTAGTTTGATGTGTTTCATAACAACTCCTTTGAATGTTCTCTCTGCGTCTCTGCATCTCTGCGGTGCCATTTGGCTCAAGGATGATTAACCGCAGAGACGCAGAGAACGCAGAGACGCAGAGGCGTTACCTGCCGCGGATTTGGCGATAAGAAAATTTAGAATTGCGCGCATTTAAAGGATTGACGACCTGCTCTGTGCGCCTGGTGACCTGGTTAATCATGTGATCAATTTCCGAGCGGAGAAAATGACCGCGAACAACAGGCGCACAGAGACCTTTGATATCCAGAGTCTAAGCGCACATCGTTTCGCCGCCATTCACATTGTCACGGGGTGGGCGAATGAGTGTGTAGAATGCGGGTTTGGTGTGACGAACCGCAGTTTGGGCAGTTGTCAGTCAAGTGAGCTATAGGACCTATTCGACTCATGGGACCTGTTCCAACGACCATTGACCACTGACCCTTTTGCTTGTCCCTGAATCGGATGCTAACATCAAAAATCAACCCAATATCACTTGCCAAAAGAGCAAAAACCATGCAGGACGAACAACCAACTTTTAAGGTCACTGATCGACGGCTCTTTAACGCTGACGGAACGCCTCGAGACTTGCCACCGGAAGAGAGCGCCGAGACTGCCGCCGCGGTTCCCGCAAGTGCTCCGGAGCCCGCAAAGGCTGCAACATCTTCGGCTGAGCACCAGGTCGAAGCTCCTCCGCAACCTAGCGAAGAGTTAGACGATGATGAGGAACTCGAAGGCGCACAAGATCCTGCCAGCTTCGTAAACTTCCTGATGTCAATCGCCTCAAACGCTGCCTCAGCATTAGGCATGATGGAAAATCCGGTTACTCATCAACGCGAGGTGGATCTTCAGTTGGGCAAGCAGTGGATTGACGTGCTCGGAATGCTGCAGAAAAAGACGCAAGGGAATCTGACGAAGCAAGAGCAGCAGTTGGTAGAAGGCCTGCTTTCAGATCTGCGAATGCAGTACGTGTCACTCGCAAACGCGCCGCAAAAAGCCCGGACGTTTTCCGGCAAGGATATTACTGGTGGGAAATAGAATCTGTTTTTTGGAGGGATCGAATCATTTGTCATTTCTCATTTGACATTTTTCAGTTGGTCATTTCTTCAGGATTGAACTCGAAATCAAATTCGTTCAAATGACCAACTGAAAAATGTCAAATGAGAAATGACAAATGGCTTCTTAGTTCCCACCCATAAATACCCCATCTTATGAAACTGACCTTTTTAGGCACCGGCACATCCACAGGCGTTCCTTCAATCGGTTGTGAATGTGAAACCTGCCTTTCGACCGATCCTCATGACAAGCGGCTGCGCGTTTCGGTCATTGTTGAACATGCTGGACGAACGGTTCTGGTTGATACGTCGTCGGACTTTCGTCAGCAAGCATTGCGCTTTGGTCTGAAGCAACTCGACGCGGTCCTGATCACTCATTGTCATGCAGATCATATCTTTGGACTCGACGATATTCGTCCACTCAACTTTCGGTTTGGTGCACTTGGGGTGTATGCAAACGAACGCGCCTGGATCGATATCAAGCGGATCTTCAAATACATCTTCGAACCGTCACACTTTGGTGGCGGACTGCCACAAGTAATCCCCAACGTGGTCACACCGGGCGCGGCCTTTTGCATAGGAAGGGATTTGGAGATTACTCCACTTGAAGTCATTCACGGGCGATTGCCAGTGATGGCTTATCGCTTTAACGACTTCGCATATCTGACAGACCTCAGCGAGATTCCAGTGACCACGATGAACGCTCTTCGCGATCTTGATGTCCTTGTTTTGGATTGTCTGCGCTTCAAAGAACATCCAACACATCTTTGGGTTGAGAAGGCCCTGGAGTATGTTGAGCAATTACGGCCACGACGAACATTTTTCACGCATATCGCGCACGACATAAAACACGAACGCGATTCGAAGCGACTACCGGCTGGAGTTGAGTTTGCCTACGACGGAGAAGTGATTTCAGATTGAAGAAGCGGTCTTTGGTCTTTGGTTTTTGGTCTTTGACCTTGGGAAGATCAGAGGCCAAAGACCAAAGGCCAAAGACCAAAGTCCAAAGACCCATGCGTTTATTCCACGGAACCGATAACGCTGAAATCCAACGACCGACCGTTCTGACCCTCGGTGTGTTTGATGGTCTGCACCTGGGACATCAACTGATCATGCGAACGGTCGTTGACAGAGCGCGTGCAGTTGGTGCCATCCCAACAGTAATTACGTTTGATCCGCATCCGCGCGCTGTTCTTCATCCAGAGTCAGCTCCACCGCTTCTGCAAACATTCGATCAGAAGATCGAAGCCTTTGGAGTGCTCGGTATCGAACAGACAATCGTGGTTCGGTTCACAAAACAGTTTGCTTCCATTCAGGCCGATCAATTCCTGCGAGACGTCGTGAAGGATCGATTGCATGCAAAAGAGGTTTACCTCGGCAAAGGCTTCGCATTTGGGCACGACCGCGAAGGAAACATCGACTTATTGCGCAAGCTTGGGGATGAACTCGGCTTTGTGGCCGGTGAAGTGCCCGAGGTTTGTCTTCGAGGCAAACGTGTCAGCTCGAGCAAAATCCGTGAGCTGCTGACGCGCGGTCAAGTGAATCTGGCGAGGCGCATGTTAGGTCGCCCCTACGGCGTGGAAGGCCTTGTGGAAAGAGGGGCGGAGCGCGGCCATAAACTGGGGTTTCCGACAGCCAACCTGCACCCGCATAACCGCGTCATACCCAGGAACGGTGTTTACGTGACGGGAACGTTAATTGAAGGACAATGGCGGCGCAGCGTGACAAATGTTGGGCTGCGACCAACGTTTGGCGAAGCGACGGAACCTTCGGTTGAGACATACGTAATGAAATGGGACGGGGATTTGTACGGTGACGTCGTCCGCGTCCGTTTTTTGTATAGGCTCCGCGACGAGCGTAAGTTTGCTTCGATTGACGAGCTGAAAAGTCAGATTGAGCGAGACGTCGATCGCGCGAACAGTTATTTTGAGAGGGCCGGCACAAAACATATGCTGGCCGTGATTTGATAATACAAAGAAAAAAGCAAGAGCGATTTTGAACAAGTACTGTCGACTAGAACAAGTAACGAAGGGCGGTTTACCTCCGCTGGTGCTAAAAGATCAGTTGGGGTTCAATTGGACCAGCTGGGGTAAACCGCCCTTCGTACTTGTTCTAATTGAGAAGGCTCTAAAATATTTCTCTGGCAACTGATTCTGTAAATGGAAACAACACAAGCATTAGTAAAACTCGAAAGCAGTAACGGGCAAAAGGTCCTTGCTCCAGTGGTAAGCAGCCCGAAACAAGTACAGGCACCTCCACCATTAACCGACGAATTAGTCGATCAACTTCTCGATGGTCGCGGTTTGCATGGCTGGTTACGTGCTGCGCGCGTCTCAATAGTGCTTGGACTTCTGTCGTTGTATCTATTTCTCGACTCCTACGACATCCGAGCAGATTTCAACCGCCGGACAATTCAAAGACTTCGCGAGCAGGCGCGTCAAACTAACCGTCGCGAACGCTTGAATCTGTGGATGCGCAGTTGGGTTTATGAGGGCCTCGATCGGTTCATCAGAATTCTGCGCTATATAACCTTCAGAGGTGCCGAAGGATCAGCACGAAAAGATGCGAGACTTCAGAAACAAGCTGTCTGGTTACGCCAGAGTCTCATCAACCTTGGTCCCACGTTCATAAAGATCGGCCAGGCACTAGGTACTCGTGCTGATTTGTTACCGCTTCCGTATGTGAAAGAGCTGGCGCTGCTTCAGGATCAAGTTCCCGCTTATTCAACCGCTGAGGCTTTCGCACGAATCGAATCGGAACTCGGCCGTCCAGTGCACGAAGCCTATACGGAGATTGATAGTGAGCCTATTGCTTCCGCTTCACTCGGCCAGGTATATCGCGCTCGGCTTTCAAGTGGCGAAGAAGTGGCGGTGAAGGTGCAGCGTCCGGCATTAGCCGAAACCATCAGCATCGATGTCGCGATTCTGTATCGCCTGGTGAAGTTGACCAATCGGTTCATGCCGAAGGCAAACGAGAACGCTGATTGGGAAGGGATGCTCCACGAGTTTTACTCGACTATCTTTGAAGAGCTTGATTACGTGAAGGAGGGCCGAAACGCCGACAGATTCCGTTATAACTTTCGCACCTGGCGCCCGATTCGAGTGCCGAAAGTTTTCTGGTCACATACTACTGCGCGCGTTTTGACACTTGAGTTTATTCACGGCACGAAGGTCGTCGACATCGAAGGTCTTCGAGCGCGTCGTATTTCAGCAGTGAAAGTCAATCGGCTCCTGGTTCGAACGTATCTGAAACAGTTGCTCGAAGATGGTTTCTTTCACGCTGACCCACACCCGGGGAATCTGCTCGTGATGGACAGTGGTCATCTCGCTTTTTTCGACTTCGGAATGGTCGGACGAATTTCACCTAAGCTCCAATCGCAGATGATCGACGCGTTTTTCCATGTCGTGGGTCGGGATGTGCAAGGCCTGGGTCAGGACATTATTAATCTCGACTTTTTGAAACCCGGAGTCGATCCGGAAACGGTGCGACCCGTTGTCGAGCGGCTTTTCAAGAGTTATTTGAATCTCAAACTCGGCGACGTCAACTTCAAAGAACTCACGTACGATCTCGCGGAAGTGATTTATGAGTATCCTTTCCGCTTGCCGGCTAATTTCACTTACGTGATGCGAGCCTTGATGACTCTCGAGGGTATAGCGATCGTGACAGATCCGGGATTCAGTTTCTTTGAGACCGCGAAGCCTTACGCAAAGGAATTCATGCTGCGACGCGAAGGTCGCATCTTTGGTAGGTTGGTGTTGGACAAACTAACCGGACGCGAAAACGGCGATAACAAGATTGCCTGGTCGCGTGTGTGGAAATTGACAAAGATGGCGGCACAAATGTACCTCGAGAAATGATCCCAGATCCCAGATCGCAGATCTCAGAAGAATGATCACAGATTTCAGGTTACAGTCGTGGCTAACAAATACGAGTTCTCAAAAGGTGAGTCAGTACGCATTAAGGTTGGTGTCTTCCGCGCATTCATAGGTAAGGTCTCAGAAATTCACAAAAAGAAAAGTACGCTATCGGTTATTGTTGAAGTGTTCGGGAAATCGCAGCCAATTGAACTTACCTTCCTGGAAGTCGAGAAACTCGACAGACAATTATTAAGGCATTAACTAGCACTGCGGGACTACAGAAGTTCAAATGCTATCTGAGATCTGAATCTAGAATCTGAGATCATCTCAGTTGTCCCCGAATCGCACCATTCGGAAACTCTGCATTCGTTACATTAACGTAATAGCGACTCGGGTCTGCGGCTATGTCTGCAATTGTTTGGGCGTCGGCGGAAACACATCCTTGTGATTGTCCTCTCGTGGGAGCTTCGAGAGCTATAACGACGTTTCCGGTTGAAGAGCTATCGCCGGCATTTATTGTTGCAGCTGTCGCTTCTGTGATACTCGACGTCGATAATTCATAACATAGCTGGCGCCCCTGACTCTTCACGCTGAATCTAAAGACACCACCACCATCCGCGTCACCGAGATGGTTCACTTCGTTTGCGCCAGATAAGTTCGTAGTAACAACGCCACTATTCTTAGCTTCCTGCGATGCGACTACAAAGCTGATCACAAGTACAAAACCGATTAGGAGTACCAGAACACCTGGTTGTTTCATTGAATCCCCTTGCTCCTGATGGAATAAGCAGGTTGAGAGTTAATGCTGGGCCATTATCATCGATTTGCCGGAAATCAGCTCTTGTGATTCTTTGTCTTTTTTGTAACGGCTGCCGAGTGTCCGACGAACTTTAGTTTGTCGTGGTGGTCCTTACTTGAGTCAGTAGGCATCGGACTTCTGTAATCATTTGGATCATAGTTTGGAGACGTCGACAAACTAAAGTTCGTCGGACATCAAAAAAAGAGGCGGACAGAGTGCCCGCCTCTTCCTTTCAGTAATGTAAACGAGTCTACTTCAATTGTGCCTTCTCTCCATTTGGTCCGGGCAGGTTTAGTTTTTCGCGGAACAGATTCAGCAACAACAGTGTTCCGATTCCCCCACCACCTTCTGCTCCGCCTCCTGAAGCCATCACATCCGGTGTAATGCGAACGCCCTTCTCGCCGATAACCTTCAAAGTTTCAACGAGTGCGACGCCTTGCGCACCCAGCGCGTTCACTTGTTCGTGATAAGCAACACCCTGCGCTTCACCCATTAAGCGCACCTTCTCGGCTTCGGCCTTGCCAGTTTGCAGAATGTAATGAGCTTCGCCCTCACCCTCAGCCTTGCGCTGTTCGGCGCGTTTGCCGGCGATCTCGACACCAACTGTAGCGGCCATGAGATCTTTCTGATTATCGGCTTGTGACTTGGTCTTCTCGAATAGAATGCGCTTCTCTTCGGATTCCCGCTGAGCGTTATACATATTCTGCCGCTGTTCCGCGAGAATCTTCTCCGTCTGCGTCTTCATTAACTCTTCCGGCAAGTGAATGTGACAGATAAGCACGTTAACCACATCCACGTGGTATTTCAACAAGTGCGCGCGCACGCGAGCTTCAGCACGTTCCTGCTCTTCGTGTCGATTTTGCAAGTAAGCCATGGCTGACGATTCAGAAGCTTGATTGCGGAAAATCGAGTCGATCAGTGGATGCATCACGTTTTGGATCAAACGTTCGATGCCGCCGATTTTTGCGACCATGAATGGTGCGTCTTCAGGCTTGACACGGAAAACTACACGTACCTCCAACTGCATGGTGAAGCCATCTTTCGAAATCACTTCAAATGGATTGAAGGTATTAGTGACCTCACCTGCCGTCCATTCCACTGTCTGGTTTGTGGTTGGAATAATAATGGGCGACACAGCCAGCGTATTCACGTAGTAGCGACCCGGACCGACGACACTTTCCTGAATACCACGATAGCCTTCTGGCACAACATAAGCTTCGTGTGCACCCTCGTCGAGACGCCGGTCCGCGGGATCGCCGCTCATTAACTCGGCTTTTATTTCATCGACCGTGCGGTCGTCGTCAATCTTATCGAGACGAGCCGCCGATTCTTCGGCTTGTTCTCGCTCTTCACGCTCCATTCTTTGACGAACCTTCGCAGCCATTTCGCGACGAACTTCATCTGATGGATCCTTGCCCACGTTTGAAACAACGACCGCAACCTCGCCCGGTTTCACTTCCTTTGCAGTCTCCGGAATCACTTTGAAGAGCAGCGGATTGATGTAGTAGGTACCAGGCAAGAGGATGTCCTTCTGTGGTCCACGCTGACCACCCTTGCCAATGAACTCGTGACCGTCCTGGAAGTTGTCATGGCCCGCGACTGACTCGGCAACGTAATCTTTTGGATTAAGCGGTGCGCCATCGAGAGCTTCGACCAGGCCGATCTGGTTCTCATTGATTACCGTCGCATCGAAAAGTCGAACCGTCAAAAGGCCAGGCTTTGCTTCAGTGCCGCCTTCAATCGGTCCTGACTGAGTCAGGATGCGATAAACACCCGGAGTTAAAATGTCGACTTGTGGACCTTTCTGACCACCGGACGCAATAAACTGTTCTGCATCCTGAAAGTTTCTATGATCAGAAATCGCTTTACCGAGCAATCGACCTGGATCCAGTGGATCGCCGTCAGCTGCTGTGATCACTCCTACTTTACCCTGAGGAACCATCGTCGTTTTCGCAACTGAGACGCGGAAGAGATACGGGTGAATTGGCCAGAGTCCCGGAGGCAGTGTGCGTAACTGAATACCTTTCACTCCGCCACGCTTAATGAACGCAATTGGATCCTGAAAGTTGTTATGTGCATTCTGTGCGCGATCTGGAGCGAAGATGCGACCCGGCGGCATCGGCTCACCATCGACTGCTTCGATGATACCCATTTCGTCGGCGCCAATTTCGATCAGTGGAACTTTGCGCACAACTTTTTCGAACGGCCATTTGATCAGATGCAAGCCAGGCTTGAGAACGTCTGCCTGAATCCCGACTTCGCCTTCAGTAGCAACGACGCGTCCTGGCGGCATCTTCGCGCCGAGGTAACGTCGCTCCTTAATGGCAATCTCTCGTGCCCCGACGTTGACAAAAATCCGTCGCACGATCACGAGGAAGACGATCAATACAACGAATGCCCCAAACAGGATTGGCAGTAAGGTAGTGATATCCAGATTTTGCATGGTATGTCTCTTTCAGAAATTCAAGTGACCAGGTTGATAGTTATTCAGTTGTGGGTGGTACGCCTTCAAGTTCGCGCCGCGCAGATGAGAGGGTACGTTTCAGTACGAAGCCAGTGCCTGAGTTGCGTTCTCCCGAGGAGAGTAACCAGTATTCGCCATTTAATAAAGCCTGAAGTTCCGCTGCAGAAGTATTAGCGAGTTTTCCCTCTTTAAAGAGTCGAAGCGCGAGCTCAACTACACGATTGAAGAGCTCAGCATTATTTGCCAATGCCGCGAAGTGTATTGCTTTTGCGGTTGTTTGGCGGTTTGGCGAGTTTTGCCATGAATCAATCATCGCCTCCGCCAATGCGCGGTTTACGGGCAGATCCTTTTGCGAAACATATGACGCGAGTTTTAGCAATTTCGCTTCAGAGTTCGCTTCAGCAACCGCCGCATTAAGGACATCGGAATAAACATCCGTGTCTCTCGCTTCAAGAACAGCATGTAAGTCGCCATCTGTGGCACGAGCTATCAAGTCTCGATGTCCGTTTTCCGCCGGCTGGCTTGCAACAAATTCCTGAGTCTCAGAAAACAAGGCACGCGGTGGAGTCTGTGGCGGAAGCGAGAGATGTTCGTTTGTGCTTCTCGGTTTTTGCCAAAGGTAAATCGCTATAGCGAATAAGGCTACGAAAACAGCGGAAGTAATGAGAAAGGTGACCATTTGGTCCGGCTAACGGGAAGTTTTGTTGATATCCGTTGCCGCGTATCTGTTTATACGAGAACGGCAGGGAAAAGTTCAAGGGGTTCAATCAGGCCCCGTCGTCCTGGGACCGCAGGCGTCCTCGCCTGCCCGTGTCCCACCTAACACTCTAGGATTAAATCAGAATTGGTTCTTTTCGCCGCGGGCGGCGGGGACGCCTGCGGTCCCAGCACTACGATTCACTTTTCAACGATCCACGCGCCTGGCTTGCCGCCGCGCTCTCGGAACCAGGCACTGCTAAAAGGCCAATCCCTTGGATTCGCGCAGAGTTTTGCCTTGACCGGATTGTTTTCAATGTAGCGAAGAGCTTTATAGAAATGTTCTTCATTGCGAATCTCACGATCGTAATACTCTGCCATCCAAAACGAACCTTTGCGATGAAGCAGTTTGTTTGCCTCATGAGCAGTGAATGACTTATGTGCCTGCATGATCGTTTCGAGATCGGTGTTTTCGAAACGAGTCATCAACGAATGTTCATGATTAGGCATCACGCACCAGGCGAACAGCGTGTAACGAACGTCATCGTATTTGAGCAACGAGTCTTGCACTAACTTCGCCATGCGTTGATCGCGTAGATAGCATTCACCATATCCCTGATCGAGATACTTATCGATTCGCTGTCGCATTATCACGCGTCGATGTTCGTCGGTTAAGTGTTGCAGTTCGTTTTCCCAACGTTCCCTAACCTTTACCGGGATGCTGCCCGCGAGATGAAGATTGATTGTTTGTGGTTTTATTCGACCATCAAAATGAGGTAAGTAGCCACGTGTATGCCAGCCTGCTTCATGCAGTACATGTTGGGGATAATCTTTTAGACTCATGTGAGGTATTCGACTTCCTTGTGAGGTTGATAAAGCTGGCCCGAGTATAACACGAGCGATCCTCCTGGAACCGCAGGCGTCCTCGCCTGCCCGCGTCAAGAAGAACCAACTCCATCTGCAAATAATCCTGGTTAGGTTGGACACGGGCAGGCGGAGACGCCTGCGGTCCCAGGACGATGGGGCCAAATTTTATTTGGGAGTTAGGGAATTAAGGAACAGAGGATAAGTTGCGAGTGACTGGCCGCGGTATTGTGGGCGGAAGCCGAAGAGGATGATGCGGCCTTTGCCCATTGTGACTTCGACGAGGGCCGCTTTGCCTTTGATGCGTTCGCCGCCAAGGAGCCAGCCGGAAAGGAGTGGATCTTTGTCACGTGGATACCAGCCTATGACCTTGACGTTTGCAGCCGGAACCGCGCTGTTGGAGTTGTTAATAATTTCGAAGACTGGAGACTCCTCAGCCCAGGCGATCGATTCCTTCGACATTCCTTTGGCGATGGGATTCGTTGTGTCGAGTTCCAGACGGAGGATTGAACCGGGAACGTAGAATTGAGTTCGCGGAAGTCCTGCGACGACATTGCGCAACGGGAGTTTGAGTTGATCGATCGCGAATTCGGATGCGCGGTTGAGACAGACGAGAGTGCCACCTTCTTCGATGAATTGGCGAATCGCTTTAACACCTTCTTCGCCGAGTCCGCCGGTGAGTTCTGGAGGCATTGTGCCCGCACGGTAGCCGTTCAAGATCATGCCCGGTGGTTGATCAGGGATAAGGATTGCTTTTGCATTGGCAGGGAACTTTCCTTCGCGCACTTCGACATCCCCCACAGCGGAATAGTTGTATTGTTGGTTTCTGAGGACCCACCGGGTCCAGCCTTCGTCATTTGTTGGAACAGACGAACGGAACAGAATGAGATGAATCTCGGTATTGTCGCGCTGACTAGAAGATGGGCCTCCGATTTTCATGCGTTGATATCGGATGGGTTCGTAAAAAGGTATTGGCTTAACTCCCATCAACATTGACAAGTTATGTGCTGTCACATCGTACGGAGCGATAGGATGACCGCTTGAATCACGCAAATCGGGATAATGTTGCGGCTCGAGCAAGGCCTTTGCGAATGCACCGTAAGGTTGATTGAGATTTATTACAGCCGAGAGTGCGTCAAGTTTTTGCCCACGATAATTCAAACTAGTTGCCAAACGATCGACTTCCACTCCGGCCGTTTGAAGAATAGCTAGAAATCGTGACTCGTCCGTATGGGCTGGCATTATTCCATTTGATGAAGGAATCGGAACAATGAAACCTCTCAACTCTCCGTTCTTACGTGTTCGAACTGCTTGTTTACTGATGGCATAGAACTGCTTCAACCAGTGTTGACGATTTTCCGCCGCATTCTTCAATAACAAGAACGCACATGTAGTCATCGTGTTAGTAATGTTTCGCAGTTTCCATTCACCACCCTTCCACAGTGGCCCAAAGTTCGCCGACTCTTTCTTCGGGTCGTAACCTTCGCGCGAAGTGAGATCGTCAAACTTCACATTGATTGGTGATGCAAGTCGGGCAGAAGCCGTTTCAGAAAGGATTCGCACGCCGCCGTGATAGTGCGAATACGCACGGGATGGAGACCAGGCGTCGTAAGTTGAGTTTGTAGTGATTCCCTGGAAACCCTTTGCTCTCATTTCGCGAGCGAGGTAATTGCCGAGCTCTGTGTAACCCTCGACGATCTGTTTTGGAACATTCGGTTCCACGGGCTGCATGTAAGGTGGAAGAAAAAGACGCGAGCCAAAGGAACCCTGCTGATGAATGTCGTGCACGATCTGTGGGTGCCAGACGTTGTGAATCTTATCGACTGTGATCTGGGTCTCTACTTGAGTGAATGCATACCAATCGCGGTTGTCGTCGTGGCCTGTGTACTTGTGATAAAGCTCCGGTGGATCGGTTCCTTCGTATGGAGTACCGAGTGTTTTGTCATACCAGTTCTTAACGATATCAACGCCATCCGGATTCAGAGAAGGAACCAGCAGAATGATTGTGTTGTCGAGAATGTTTTGAATCTCGGGATCATTCGATGAGGCGAGTCGATGAGCAATCAACATACTCGAAAGATATGAACCCACCTCAGTCGAATGAATTCCACAGGTGATCAGAACGATTGTCTTGCCGCGCGCGATTAACTCTGCTGCTTTCTTATCGCGCAGTCCTGGAGGCCCCAACTTACGTGGGTCAGCGAGTTGTTCCTGGATCTTCTTGTATTCATCCAGCTTCGATAGGTTATCTGGTGAACTGATGGTTGCCATGACGAATGGCTTACCCATCGTTGATTTACCCAACTCTTCAAATACGACTCGGTCGCTGGCTTGGTCGAGTCGTTTGAAGTAATCGATCACTTGATCCCACGAAGCGAGTTTGCGATCGTCACCCGGCGTGAAGCCGAGAACGTCGGCGAGTGAGGGAACTGCGAGTTGATTCGCGTGAGTTGGTGGATGTGCGTTGAAAGCGATAGGCGCAGCACTTGCGATTATCGCAAGACAAACCAACGCAAAAGTTCGGGAACGCATTGTTGATGCTTCGTAAGAACAGGTTGGTGGAACGAGAGTGAGTTTAAAGGAATTCTGTGCGAAGTCGAAGATAGAAATTATGGACAGCGGTTGGAATCGAATGAGAACTCCCGTCGAACAGAAGGCACTATCCCCTAGCACACGAAAGCTCTTTTGTCGGAGCGCGTCCGTCCTCGGCCGCCCCCGTCCAACAGAACCATCACGTAATCCTCATCACTAATGCTGAGATTGATGGAAAAAGAACTCGAGCATCTGAATTTGTACAGAAAAGGAGATCCGAATGTTAACGAGATGGTTCTGTTGGACGGGGGCGGCCGAGGACGGACGCGCTCCGACTGAAGAGCTTTCGTGTGTTAAGGGATGGGGCTTCTGATCGATGGGGGCGGCCGAGGACGACCGCGCTCCGACAGGAGAGCTTTCGTGCGTTAGTGGATGGTGCCTTCTAGTCGACGGTAATTTCACAGTACTAACCGAAGATGCAGAGACGAACCAAATCTGGGATCTGAAATACTTTGGCAAGCAACCTATCATCCACAAATCACGCTCAAACACTCCAGAATCCAGGCCCACGGCCCTGATAACCTGCTTGCCGAAGCAGGGGTGCCCGTGTAAAGTAACGAGCGTTTCAAACCCCGCTCTCCCTGTAAACAAAACCTGTTGGAGGTCATCCGGATGTCCAGTGAAAGCATCCCAGCAAACGAGTACCCAGACCGCGTAGGATTCAAACCCGACAACCCATATCTGGCGACATTTCGACCTTACATACCGGCTGGCGTTCGGTTGCGCGAATTGACTCCGATACCGCTGGTGATGGGCACCGTACTTGGAATCATCTTCGGAGCCTCGTCACTTTACCTTGTCTTGAAAGTTGGATTAACCGTCAGCGCGTCGATTCCCGTCGCCGTCATTTCGATCACACTCTTTCGCGTACTTTCGAAGCTCGGACTGCGCGACGCCACGATTCTCGAAAACAACATCGTTCAGACCGCTGGGTCTGCCGGGGAATCAATTGCATTTGGTATCGGTGTAACTATGCCGGCCATTCTAATCCTCGGCTTCGATCTTGAATTCACGAGAGTGATGCTCGTTGCAGTGCTCGGCGGATTGCTCGGAATCCTCATGATGATCCCGTTGAGAAGAGCGCTGATAGTTGCTCAGCATGGTTACTTGAAATATCCGGAAGGAACCGCATGCGCCGAAGTGCTAAAAGCCGGCGCTTCTGATGAGTCACGGGCTGCCGCTGCGGAGGGTGCAAAAGAGAGCGGAATCATTGATGAAGCCACGACGGGCGGCAAGACCATAATTACTGGCTTTGGCATCGGGTTTTTATATTACGGCATCGAGCAAATCTGGAAGACGTGGAAAGAATACCCCACGAAAGTTTTCGGTAAGCCGTTCGAAGGCGGCTCGATTTCGATTGAGAACAATCCCGCACTTCTTGGTGTCGGCTACATCATTGGCCCACGAATCGCCTCTATTATGGTCGGCGGCGGTGTTCTTGCCTACCTCGTTTTGATTCCGGCGATTAAATACTTCGGCGGCGGTTGGATGACTCCACTTGCTCCCGAAACCACTCACCTGATCAAAGACATGAGCGTCACTCAAATCCAAAAGGGCTACATCCTTTACATCGGTGCAGGCGCTGTCGCTGCGGGTGGAATTATTAGCCTGTTCAGATCGCTGCCAGTTATCTGGAGTGGATTGAAAGGTGGATTGGCTGACTTAAGAACTTCTGGTAGTGCCTCAACGGCAAACGCTCCTCGAACAGATCAGGATCTGTCGATGAAGTTCGTTTTGGGCGGAATCGTCGCATTGATTCTCGTGATCATGGCGGTGCCGCAGCTGAATCTGCGCTTCAACATACTAGGCGCGCTCCTGATCATCGCGTTTGGTTTCTTGTTCGTGACGGTCTCCTCTCGGTTAACAGGCGAAGTTGGATCGTCTTCAAACCCAATTTCCGGAATGACGGTGGCGACGTTGCTGCTGACATGTTTGGTGTTCCTCATCATTAAGTGGACAGCACCTCCGTATTTTGTCACTGCGTTGTCGATTGGAGGAATCGTTTGTATTGCCGCCTCGAACGGTGGAACGACGTCGCAGGATCTGAAAACAGGTTTCCTGGTTGGCTCCACTCCGAAGTTTCAGCAAATTGCAATCCTGGTTGGAGCATTAACATCGGCAATTGCTCTGGGCCCCATTTTGTTGGCGATGAACCAATCGGGCAGTGTTTATGTGCCCGTCGCGCAGAATAAAGATTTTTCGTTCCCCGCTGGTTTCCACTTCAATTCAGACGAGTATGTACAGAGTGGCGGGGCTGCCAAGCGAGAAGCGTTGCAAGGTGGTCAGGCAAGTTCCGACAGCAATCAGTATTACGTAGTTCACAAGACCTCGACAGCATATGGTCCGCCGGGACGCTACCTCGTAAACGATCAGGGCGTGCCGGTGTATCTCGCCGATCCCGGAATAAATGGTATTTACGACAAAGTGCCCGGCACGAATCAAACAGTCGCGAAGTTTACGGCTCCCAAAGCGACTCTGATGTCTTACATCATCAAAGGCATTTTGAGTCGAGAGCTTCCATGGGGTCTCGTGCTCCTTGGAGTGTTCATTACGATCGTTTTAGAGCTGAGTGGTGTGCCCTCGCTTGCGTTTGCAGTCGGGGTTTATTTGCCAATTTCAACTTCTGCGCCGATCTTCGTGGGTGGTGTTGTGCGGTGGTTAGTCGATAAATACCTGCGAAAGAAACCAGAGAACGCTCGCCTTACTGAAGAAGAAATGGCCGCCGAGACTGATAAAAGTCCGGGAGTGTTGCTCGCATCAGGTTACATTGCCGGCGCAACCTTGGCAGGTGTCATCTATGCTTTCCTGAATTTAAACGAGAAGATCGTTACGAAGCTGAAAGGCTATGAAGACTGGGCCACCAATAACAACCCATTCTTTGAAGGACCGCATTCAGACTGGATGGGACTAATTCCGTTTCTGATATTGACTGTCTTACTTTACTTTGTTGGCCGGGAATTGTTGCTGACACCGAAACCCTACCGGAGAGAAGAGTGAGTGCCCGGACCTCAGATCGCAGATCCCAGATCTCAGAATCAGGTTCCCTTGGATCTGAGATCTGAGATCAAGTAATAAATCAGCTTCATTCTTTATGTCGCACCGAACTCAAATCTCAGTTTGCCTTCTGCTGCTTCTAACTTTGGTCGTGACGCCAAGTGTGTTTGGTCAAAACACGCCGCGTTCGCCTAGTGAAACGATGCGTATGTTCTATCAGTTGATGCGCGAGAAGAAGTTTCGCGAAGCGTTTGCGCTCTCGATCTATCGTTCATCGATCGAAGGCCTGTCGCCGCGGGAGTTTGAAGATCTTCGACCCGATTTCGAGAAAATGGCCGCCGCCGTTAGTGAAAGGATTCCTGATAAGATCGACATTTCGGGCGAGCAGATCAGCGGTGATCTGGCTACCGTATTTGTGAAAACGGTCGACGCCGACGGCAAGGAGACAGTCGAACCTGCCGCCTTAATGAAGATCGATAACAACTGGGTCGTCGGCGATAAAGAAAGCCTCGAAGTGGTGAAGAAGGCGGGGAAGCAGTTCTTCTTTGAGGCTCGTATAAACGCACATCACAGCGATGTGCAAGACATGCTGACACGGATCTCGCTTGCGGAAGTGGCATACAGCCAGGGTCACAACGGACAGTTTGGCAACACGGCTGAGCTGATCACGGGTGGTTTTATTCCGAAAGACCTCGAAAGCACGGAATCTACCGGTTATCGTTTTCAAGTTAACCGGGCCGTCGACGCCAAAACCTGGTACGCCACGGCTGAGCCTGCGCAGTATGGCCGCACTGGAAGACTGTCGTTCTACCTCGACGCCTCTGGAGTTAGAAGTGGGGATGTCGGCGGAAAGCCCCTAATCGTTAAGAATTGAAGCCCTCTTATCCTGGGACCGCAGGCGTCCCCGCCTGCCCGCGTCCAACCTAAGCCCATATTGGTAACGGGGGCAGGCGGGGACGCCTGCGGTCCCAGCACGACAGTCGCCTCACATCTCCGATATTTCTATTGCGTCACTCAAGCCCGTTTTCTAGAATGGACTTGCGGCCAAATCCCCCATCGCTGCTCATTGCCCTTCCTCAACGGTCCGAGAAAACTTCTTGGTACCTAAATGTCGGGACTTTCGCGCAGGCTTGTATCTCATTTACGCCGTTACATTGCTAACCGGCGACGAACTAAACGTGCGCGCGCGAGATTGGACTTTACGCTCAGTTTTGAAGATCCCCGGACAAGCTCAAACGGCTGGCGACGTCTGCCATCGTTGAATGGCCACACCCTGGATTTGAGCACGAGTGGGGTTGGTCTGGTCGTGTCTGCCATTCGAATTGGTGAACACTACCTGGTTGGTGGAGAACGTCGGTTACACTTGAAACTGAACCTGCCTGATGGCCCGGTGGAATTGAACGTTGTGCCTGTTCGATATGAAAGTCTTGAGGAGGATCCGGAGGAAAGCGGTTACTTAATCGGCGCGAGGATCGCTGACGTAAATGAACAGGATCGATCGCGTTTCATTGAATACGTTCAGAAACTGTTACGTAAACAGGGTGGAAGCTAAGTTACTTGAATCTGAGTCGGCCAAACGCTGACGGCACGTGAAAATTTGGTTGCGGCGTTCTCGTCGGTTGCCAGGCGAGATATCGAGTTTCTTCGTCAGGGCCAACACAGCGAAAGAGATTTATTCCCCAGTAGTCACCGCTTTTGGGTTTTGGGATTTCGTCGCTCCAGGGAATAGTAATACCAACTCTAATTTGCCGCTCTCCGATTTCAGCGATTGCCGTCATTCCTGATTTGTAGTGCCAATCCGTTTTTCTATCCTGGTCAGTAAGCTCTATTCCCAGGTCAACCCACTCGCCCGTCGGCGCCGCTTCGAATTCGTAGTACCGCTGCGGTTCTTTGAGATCTGGCGCTAAGAAAACTTCGCAAACATCTCGGTCCCACAGTCCGATTGTCTTTACGTTTGTCTGAGGATGTTCCGAAATAACAAGCGGCTCATTTTGTTCACAGACAAAACGGATGTGCAATGATTCCTCACTCCAGCACGTTCGCACCTCAGCATGACGCGTGGCCGAAGCAAGATCACCTGACCAGTAGCGTTCAATTCGAACAGGCTCACAAGATTCCCAAACGAGATTATTCAGGATCGACCCGGCAAGCTCCTTCGCGTAAGAGGCGACAACTATGTTGTTTGAATTAGTCATCCGTTCTTGAGGGCCTCGAAGCAGAGATCGAGTAACTGCTTTGGATCATCGTTCGTAAATACTCGAGCACCCGTAAGCTTCCCAAATTTCTGTACCAGTGCGTCGGTCTCATCCGCAACTCCTCCTGTGCCGGACAGACTGCCAATGATCTTTCCTTCGTCGTGAGCAATCGTGAATTCGTTGAGTGAACCCATCTTGCCAGAGATAACCAAAACGATGTCGCACGAGCGTACGAGAACAACATTTCTGCCCTTCAGTCCGAAGCCTGTATAGACAATTGCGTCACAAGCATCGAGAGGAAGTTTGTACCTTTCGACATGTTCCTGTTCGTTACTTCCCGGGGAGATGCCGATATGAAACGTGCCCTCATCGTGTGCGGTTTTGCCCACGATATAAACTACTCCGGTTGTGGCTCCCGTCAACAAAATGGCGTCGCGCTTCGCGATTGCCCGCGCCAGTGCTTCAGCTTTTTCGGTCAGGGTTTGCGCAGCTTCTGGTCGAGCAGCATCGATAGCGGAACCCCCGATCACTCCAATTTTTGTTTTCATAGGTTAACGTCGAGCAATTATGCCGTTCATTTGAAAATGAAACAGCGAGCCACCCGTCGAACAGAAGTCAGTGTCCCTCACACACGAAGACCTCTTCTGTCGGAGGGCGGCCGTCCTCGGCCGCCCTGTCGAATAGAACTCAGGTACAACGGCAGTGGTTGCTCCGTTTCGGTCTCGCTATTCGGTGGGGGCGGCCGAGGACGGCCGCGCTCCGACAGAAGAGCTTTCGTGTGATAGGGAGAGTGGCTTCTGTTCGACGGGCGCTCGCACCATCGCTTCGCGGTCCCACAACGACCTCGTTAGGAACCAAATGATCCCGGGCAATAAAAAGAAACTGCCAATTCCAATGGTTACTATTCGTGGTGAAATGCTGAACCGATCGAGTAATTCGCCCGTGACGTAATTCGAAGCCGCCATTGTCAACGTCAGTAGAGCTAACTCCGCGGCGAACACGCGACCTCTGAAATTGTCCTCAACACTTCGCTGCAATAACACTGTGGAAAACACCCAGAGAATACTGCCGCCCATATGCGCAATTCCAAGGACAATCAAAGCAAAAACAAAACTAGTTGCCGCACCGAACGCGATATAACCAACGCCGCCGATCAGGAACGCAATCCCTATCGAAACCGTCAGGCTACTCTTTCCCTCGCCGGCCAGGCGCCGCGCTGCAATTGGCCCCACAGCAGTGCCTATTCCTCTCGCAGCGAAAAGAACACCGATTCCAGTGGCCGCACTTTTACCGACCGGAAAAATGCGTTCCCCGAAAACTGCCAGTAACGTCATTATTCCTCCGCCCAGGCCCCACGCTGGTTTCACCAGGAGCAGGGCGAGGACGCCAGGGCGTCGTTTGACGTAGCGCGCGCCCTCCAGCGTTTCGGTAATACCCAGTGCCTGTAAAAGGCTTAACTTGCGTCGTTCACGCTTCGGTCTCTTTGGCAAGCGCACATTGAAAATCAACACCGCTGAGAGCACATAACTTAACGCGTCAAGAATGAATGCAGCGTTGGTACCGAACCAGCCGGTGATTATTCCACCAATTGCCGCGCCTAAAGTCAGCATCACTGACCATGTCACCGACGATATTGAGTTGGCAGCTACCAACTCGCGATCGGCAACGAGAGAAGGTACGGCAGCAGTCTTCGCTGGTTCAAAGAATGTGGAGAGCGCAAGTTGGAGGACTGTTAAGACGTAGATAATCCAAAGTTGATCTGCCCGCCTGACAAACAGGAACCCAAGCACAACCAGTGCGCGCAACAGGTCCGACCAGATCATGATGGTACGCCGACTGAACCGGTCGGCGACCACACCGGAAACAGGGCCGAATAGAAAGCTCGGCACGAACCGAGCGACGAGGAGTAATCCCACGTCGCGCCCGGAGCCGGTCAGATTGAGGATGATCGTGTAGAGCGCAATCGTGTCGAACCAGTCGCCCATCTGGCTGACGACTTGACCCAGCCACAACTGTCTAAAGTTACGATTGCGGCGAAGCAGATCGATATAGCCGACCGTGTACTCCGGAGTTTTGAAAGGTTTGATTGCCAACAGTCAAAGTCCCAATGTCCGACGAACTTTAGTTTGTCGTTGCGACCAACTCAGATCGATGATTGATATGGGAACGCAGAAAACTCACGCCGTGTGATTCGCGCACCACGACAAACTAAAGTTCGTCGGACACCTTGTCAAACCGTTGTTCACAACCACCTTGACCGAAATTATCAATCTGACCTGTCAACTCGCTCAGACTGACCAGCAATGATGAATCAGTCCGCTGAAAAACGAGTTTTCACTCGCATTTCTCGCCTTATCTCAACGGCACACCACTTGAGAATAAGAAAAGGGCGGCTCAGAGGCTTCCGAGCCTCGCGGGCTCTCCGCACGGAGCTCGTAGCCGCCAAGTTTCAAATGTCTTGTCATCTCACCCAGCGCGGCGGCTCGAAACAAAAGGGCCGCCACCTTGCCCAATTCGCCGGAGGCGCATCTGAGTTGCTCCCAGATCGTCTCCGGCAACCTACGTTGAGATGACTTGCTGGAGTTGAGAACAGAAGGTCGAGTTCGCAGGAGAACAAATGCTGCTATCCCCCTCCCAACACAACCGCTCAGGGGTGGTTAATGCCTCTCTGCGTGACTCTTTGCTTGTTTGGTGGCAGAAATATCAACTTGCTGTTTCGTGGACATTACTGGTTGTACCGCTAGCTGCCGCCATGTTCTACAGCACTACTCTTCAGCCTCTCTTGCCCTATCTCTTCATTTCTCCAGTATCGATATTCGCAGGCTACCTGATTTATCGCGGCACTGTTTCACGATTAAAGATAAAAACAAGCGAGGTTGAAGCGCTAAGCAAACTTCATCTCGCAACCGCCGAGGCGCTTGCGACAGCAATCGACGCAAAGGATCAGATTACACATTGTCACGTTCGCCGCGTGCAGGTTTACGCCGCGCGGATGGGCGAGGTTTTTGGCCTGTCAGATAACGAAATCTCAGCCTTGAAAGCTGGTGCGGTGCTGCACGACATCGGCAAGCTCGCCGTGCCTCCACATATTTTGAACAAACCGGGGCGGCTGACCCCCGCAGAGTTTGAGAAGATGAAGATTCATACGGTTGTGGGTGCGCAAATCCTGAGTCGGGTGGACTTTCCTTATCCCATCGTACCGATAATCCGTCATCATCACGAACGCTGGGACGGCCGCGGATATCCGGATCGCCTGAAGGGTGAACAGATCCCAATAACGGCAAGAATCATTTCTGTCGTTGATTGCTTTGATTCGGTTCGTGAAGACCGGCCGTTTCGTCGTGGTATGACAATCGACGAGGCCACTGCATTGCTGCGACGTGGCTCGGGGATTCATTTCGACCCTCACGTCGTGGATCAATTTCTGAGACATCTGTCCGAGTTTGACGCGGAAATAGCAGCTCTTGGTCTACAGCCTGCATCGACCGGCTCAGTTCATGATCAGCCAATGCATCTCAGTGACGTGGATATGACACAGACGCGAGAACGCGGCTCTTACATGGCCTACGATCAGATCAAGAAAGCACACGGCGAGGTCTACGCCCTGTATGAGATTGCGCGAACCTTCGGAACGTCGCTGGATCTTGAACACACGCTCGAGAGTATGGTCGATAAGGTTGGACACGTCGTTCCCTTTGATAGCTGCGTCGTTTATTTCTACGATGAACTAAAGGGTTACGCGACTGCACGTCACGCTGTGGGCAAATACTCAGACCTGCTTAAAGGTCGATGTATTGCTCCAGGCGAGGGCGTGACAGGTTTTGCTCTCGCAAATCGTAGTGCTGTCAATCAACTTCATCCCAGCCTCGACTTTACCGATCTAAACCCGGCCGCCGGAATCAAATTCCAGGCAATGGCTTCATTGCCGTTGTTCAAAGATGATTTGTTGCTCGGTGCCCTGTCAGTCTATTCGAACGATCTCGAGCAATATACTCACGATCACATGCGCCTGCTCGAGACCGTCACGAGACTCGCATCGGATGCTCTTGCCAACGCAATGCAACACGCCGAAGCCGAGTCGCATGCGCTTACCGATGCGATAACCGGCTTGCCAAACTCTCGTTCTCTGTCAGTTCGCTTTGAGGAAGAGGCTGCGCGTGCACGACGAACGGGACGTAGCTTCCAGGTTGTGATGCTCGATCTGGACGAGTTCAAGAACGTCAACGACAGCTATGGCCACAAGCTTGGCGACAAGATGCTTCGAGAAGTTGCCTCATTGATTCAAAATCAACTTCGCGAATACGACTTTCTATGTCGTTATGCGGGTGATGAATTCGTTGCGCTTGTGCAGGAAGTTGTCGGTCTGCAAGTGGACGAACTCTGTCTGCGCATCGAAAATGTGGTTTCAAAGTTCTCTTTATCTGTTGGTCGCAATAAGCAGGCGCGCGTCGGCATCAGCATTGGAACCGCCACGTTTGGCACCGACGGCGACACGTTGGATCAGCTACTCAACGCCGCGGACGATAAGATGTACAGAATGAAGTCGATCCATCGCCTTGAGCGGAGTATGCCACCATTGCCACCGGCGTCAGATCCGAAGGAAGTATTGCCAGGAGCGGCGAGTAGTTAATAGGACCTATATGACCAATAGGACCCATATGACCTATTGCCGCTGAGACTGACCAGTGCCACCCCCGATCATTCATCTTGACACAATCCGTCCTCATCGCTTTCAATCGAGCCTGAGCACTCTTCCAAGTGCTTGCCCCGTAGGGATCCTGCAACTTGTTAGTTCCGGCCCGTTGAAGCATGGCAGCTCCTGCCGAAAATCAAAGCGCCACTCTCCTAATTGTTGACGACGACCAATCGACTCGGGAGAGGCTGCGCGAAATCTTCGAAAATGCCGATTATCGCGTCGTAACCGCGACCGAGGCGTCGTCTGCCCTGCGGGTCTTGAAAGGCGTTCGGTGTGATCTTGTAGCTCTTGACCTCGAAATGCCTGGAGTAGACGGCCTCGCACTGTGCAAGTTACTCCGTGCGCAACCCATCACTGGCAAACTGCCGATCATCGCCCTATCAGAAAGTGATGACGAGACTCGCAAAGTGCAGGCATTTACCGCCGGAGCCGACGACTACATCACTAAACCCTCAACCCCCGGTGAACTCCTCTCCCGCGTTAGCCTGCACGTTCGGACCTCGCAACGAGAGTGGGCACTGATTGGAAGCAATCGTGAATTGCGCTTTCTGTCCGATCTTGGTCGTGGACTATTGCGCGCGTTGGAACCCGAACAACTTGTGAGACGAGTCGCCGGGGCTACGTACGATGCGATGGACGCATCGCTATGTGCGGCCTATGTAAATGTCGGTCGCGACAAACACGTGGTTTGTGTTTTCGATCGAGAGGGAAGCGCCGACGATCCTTCTCTACTGAACGACGGGAGCTTGCATGACTGGCTGAGGTCTTCAAGTTCGGCGAGCTCATTAATGTTAACCGAAAAGAATGAGCTGCTACTTCAGGATGATCTGCATGCGATCGAGTATGTCGCGCCGTTTCGGTTCGCGGGTCGCGCAAAGGGAGCATTGATTGTTGCCTTCGATCGTCGTGAAGACTGCAATGAAATAGAGCGGCGATTGATTGATGCGGCCGCTCAACAGACTTCACTTGCCGCGCATATCTGTTCGCTGTATCAGGCAGCGCGCGACACATCGTTCAGTCTGGCGAAAGAAGTTGAAAGACGAACTGCTGAGAGTGAAGCGCAGAAGAGATTCATTGAAGCAATTATCGACAGCCTTCCCCTGTCGCTCTATGCAGTCGATCGTGATTACCGTGTAGTCGCGTGGAACCGCAACCGCGAACTTGGTGAACTCGGTATACCTCGCGGTTCAGCGATCGGCCAAAACGTTTTCAAAGTCTTGACGCGCCAACCGCGAGACGTTTTGGAACAGGAATTTTGTCGTGTCTTTGAGAGTGGCGAAATCGAACGCATCGAGCAGGAAACTATAACGGCGAAAGGCGAAGTAAGGTACTGGCTGATTAGTAAGATACCGATGTGGGCGGATACAAGCGGCGAAGTTACTCACGTGATAACCGTTGGCGAAGAAGTAACGGATCGGGTCGAAGCGAATCGCGCCGTTGCCCGCGCGGAAAAACTGGCGGCCGTTGGCCGTCTGGCTGCGGGCGTGGTCCACGAAATCAATAATCCACTAGCCACAATCTCAGCCTGTGCTGAATCGCTCGAGGCTCGTTTGAATGAGGGTGCATTTGATAACTCGCCGGAGGTGGAGGATCTGCGTGAATATCTCGGTTTGATTCGCAGTGAAGCCTTTCGTTGCAAGTCGATCACCAATGGACTTCTTGACTTCAGTCGCACTCGTGCGTCCGATCATTCCTTCGTCAACCTCGGTGAAGTAATTACCTCTGCAATTCGACTCCTATCGCATCAGAAACGTAGTTCAGCCGTCGAGTTCAAAGTCGAAATCGCTGAGAATCTGTTACCCGTATCCGGTGATCCGGGCCAATTGCAACAAGCGATCATCGCGCTCGCGACCAATGCGCTTGATGCGATGGTCATCAATGGCGTGCTGACCATCGTCGCAAAGAACAGTGCTAACAAAGTCGTGGTTGAAGTAATCGACAATGGCGTGGGCATAGAGGCAGAAAACCTTACTAAGATCTTCGAGCCCTTCTTTACGACGAAAGAGATTGGAAAGGGAACTGGTCTCGGCCTCGCAGTGTGTTATGGTATCTTAACTGAGCATGGCGGTACGTTGGACGTGCAATCGACCCAGGGTGTTGGAACCACATTCACGATTACTCTTCCCGCAATTGGTCTAAACGAGGAATAGAAGGCTTGAGTGAACAACAACAGCCGCGAATTTTGATTGCCGAAGACGAAGCCAACCTCAGGCTGGTGCTGCAGAAGGAACTCGAACGATTAGGTTATCGAGTTCAAGCGGCGGCGGACGGTGAGGCAGCTCTTAGAAAGCTCGAGGAAAGTAACGTTGATGTGCTGTTATGTGATATCAACATGCCTCGTATGGACGGCATGGAACTTCTACGACGAGTCCATGAGCGGCCAAATCCCCCTGAAGTAATTATGCTCACTGGCCAGGCCACTGTTGAAACAGCAGTGGAAGCCATGAAGTTGGGAGCTTACGACTACCTCACAAAACCATATCGAATTACTGAGCTCGACGTTCGAGTCAAGCAGGCAGCTGACAAGCGTAAGCTTCGCGTTGATAACGTGAGGCTACGTGAACAACTCGCCCGGCAATCAGCGTTACCGGAAATCGTTTCTGTTTCGGAAGTCATGAAAGAAGCGATCCGACTGATTGAGCGAGTTGCTCCCTCTGAGGCGTCGGTGTTGATTACGGGAGAGTCAGGAACTGGTAAAGAACTGGTGGCGCATGCCATTCACCGTCTGTCCAGTCGTTCCGATGCTTCCTTCGTGGATTTGAACTGCGCTGCGTTTCAGGAATCGTTGCTTGAATCGGAATTGTTTGGCTACGAAGCAGGCGCCTTTTCCGGAGCGAAAGGAAGAAAGCTTGGTCTTATTGAGCTTGCGGATGGTGGCACATTATTCCTGGACGAAGTTACTGAACTGCCCGCTCAGCTTCAGGCAAAACTCTTGCGGGCCATTGAAACCCGCACATTCTTTCGTGTAGGTGGAGTTCGGAAAGTTGAAGTGAATGTACGGATTGTTGCGGCCACGAATCGCAATCTGGAAGCGGTTGTTAACGATGGTATCTTTCGATCCGATCTGCTTTACCGCGTCAATGGATTTCAGATCAGCCTTGCGCCTTTACGTGAGCGTCCCGAAGACATCGAACCACTTGCTCGCCATCTTCTTAAGCAAGTCGGCGGCACCAATCCGCCGGAGCTTACGCCGGACGCATTCGCGGCGTTGCGAGCCTATAATTGGCCGGGTAACGTTCGACAGTTGAAGAACTGTTTGGAGCGTGCGGTGATTCTTTCAAACAACGGCAGGATTACTGTCTCAGAATTGCCACCGGAAGTTCTCAGACCGGTTGTAGCAACACCGGGAGCAATTGCTGTTTCGGTTAGTGCGGAAGTTCCTGTCGCCCCTGGTTCCGCTTCTCCAGGTTCTCTCCGCGAAGTTGAGCGTCAGCAGATCCTTGCTGCTCTCGAACAAACTGGCTGGCACCGGGGCAAGACCGCTGAAATCTTAGGTATCTCTCCTTCAACACTCTACCGCCGACTGCGCGACTACGATCTGGAGCGGAGAAGATAGAGCGTCCACAGATTACACAGATTTCTTTTATTGAATTCAGGGTAAAGTTCTTGTCGGTGAGAATGAAGGCGTCGAAGTCTGAGTAAAAGAATCTGCGTAATCTGCGTAATCTGCGGATAGCTAGTCTTGCTTGAGTTTTTTGCGATCTGTCTTGCCGCGATCGTTTTTAGGAATGCTGTCAATGAACTCGATCCAACGCGGATATTTGTATGCGGCAATCCTCGTCTTAACGAAGAGCTTTATTTCCTCAGCTAGTTGCTCATCAGCAGCATACCCTTCCCTCGGAACAACGAACGCCTTCGGTTTGGTCAATCCGTCTACTTCATGACCCACTACTGCACACTCAAGAACAGCTGCATGCTGTAGCAAACAGTTCTCAATTTCGGCGGGAGCGACGTAAATTCCCGAAACCTTCAGCATGTCGTCGGTACGACCGTGATACCAGTAATATCCATCCTGGTCCACGTGAAATTGATCACCACTTGTGCACCAGTCACCAGCGAACGTCTCTTTTGATTTTTCATGGGCCTGCCAGTAACAAAGCGCCGCTGAGTCACCCTTTATCTTCAACGTGCCCATCTCTCCCACACCGACTTCCGTTCCGTCGCCGTCCACTATCTTTGCCTCATAACCCTCGACGATTCTTCCGAGGCTGCCCGGCTTTATGTCGCCTGGCCTGTTCGTTATGTAGATATGAAACATCTCCGCTGAACCAATGCCATCACAAATCTCTACGCCGAACGTCCTGGTCCAACGTTCATACAACTCAATCGGTAGTGCTTCGCCGGCTGAGTAACAGAAACGCAAGCTCTTAACGTCATCAGCCGATGCGTCATCTACATTCAGCATCGAATTGATCATCGTCGGTACGGTCGTAAGGATGGTGGGTCTGTAACGTTTGATAACTTCAAACATCTTCTCGGGGGTAGAACGCTCTGCAAACAGTGCAGTAGCGCCGCCGACCGCAAACGGAAACAAGAGGTTCGTGCCTGTTGCGTAACCGAAGAAGAGTTTCGGTACCGACACTGTCAGATCCGCAGCATTAACTCCCATCGTGGCTTTTGCAAACACTTCCGTGTTGTAAGGCAAATCGTGTTGTAGATGGACCGCGCCTTTTGGATGACCCGTTGATCCTGAAGTGAAAAGCCATATCGCAATATCGTCGCGGCGGGTATCGGCTCGTGGACATCGATCACTCGCGGAAGTCACCAATTCGTCAAACTTCGCCCACTTGATACACGACCGGCTGTCAGCCTGTCGTTTTGCGGTTTCACCCACCACGAGCACAGCACGCAGATGCCGACTATCTTTCACTGCTTCTGCAAACGTTTCGGCGATTGAATGATGCACAACAGCGACTCGTGCGCGCGTGTAGTCGAGATAGTATTGATAATCGCTCGCCGGAAGCATTGGGTTCACCATCGTAATAACTGCCCCAATGCGGGCCGCTCCAAACCACGTCCAAACAAATTCGGGACAGTCCGGCAGAACCATCAGGATTCGTTCCTCGACGTCAAGTCCGAAATCACGCAGCACGCTTCCGGTCTTGTTTGACAAAGACGCAACTTCACCATAGGTCCATTTGCTATCTTCAAAGTACAGGCAGACTTTCTCATTACGACCTTCATCAAGATTGTGATAAAGGAAGTAGTCGGACATGTTGAAATGTTCGGGGAAGGTTAACGGCATAACATTCTTTGTATTTTGTGCTTTGTGCCTGGTGTCCCGGGATCAACCGATTCTTCTCTGCGCCACCTCTGCGTTCTCTGAGTCTCTGCGGTAGTAGAATGCAGGTGCCCGATCCTTACCGCAGAGACGCAGAGAACGCAGAGGTGGCGCAGAGAAGAATCGGTTGATCCCGGGACACCAAGCACAAGTACAAAGATCAAAGCTCACGGGCCGATTGTTGCGCGATGTAATCAACCAGCATTTTTTCATCGTCATCAGAAATGGAATTGAATCTAACCGCGAAACCAATCTCTGATGCGGCATCAACAACCTCGCACCACATATGAATCCACGGCTGGTTCGGAAGTTGAATCTCCAAAGAAATCAGCTCACGCACCTCAACAGTCCCGCCAGTTAAAACGAAACATCCATTAACACTCAGATCCGTAACGGCGGCCTCGGTGCGGTTCAGCACGCCTTCCCAACGGGCAGGCAAATTAACGCGAATCCGCGGTGCGTTTCTCCTGTCCTTATTCATAGTCATTTTCTCGAATCGAATTTACTGACTTGCAAAAGGGCAACCGCTCTTGCCGTGATTGAGGTCGAGGTACGTCCGCGCTTCCCAAAGTTCGGGAAAAAACTTTTTGTCGAGCGTTGTCTTTAAGTAACCGATACCTTCAGACCCTCCTGTTCCCTTCTTGGCGCCGACCATTCGTTCCACCATTTTGATGTGGTGTGATCGCCAGAGCGAAAAGTATTCATCATGTTCCAGGAGCGCTTCCGTTAATTGAAACTCTTCATAGCGTTCCTCGAAGTGTGTGAGAATCTCGAGTATCGCCTCCGTTCGCTTACCGTAATTGCTCCTTTGCGTATTTGGATCATCTCCGACATCCCGGGGCACATTGAATCCGCGTTTTTCCAGTGCTGCAAAAAACGCGTCAGCTAGTGAAGGATTAGCCGCACGAACCTTCAGACGTTCGTACGCGAAGCTATCTCGCGCAAACTCTTCGAGAATGTGCTGGTCCGTTAAACCGGATGAGAACTCGATTTCTCTGAACTGCATTGATTGAAAACCGCTGGCCGGGTTCAGTTGATCTCTAAACGCCAGGAAACTAATCGGCGTCATACTCTCGAGAATATGAATCTGATTCACAAGCAGCTTTTCAATCTCGACCACTCTTTTTATGGCACGTGTGGCAACAGGAATACGGTCATCGTTGAGTGAAGCAATTGCTGCATCGAGTTCGTGAAGAATCTGCTTGAACCAGAGTTCGTAGGCCTGATGGACTGTAATGAAAAGCAGTTCGTCATGATGAACCGGATCTGAGAGACAGTTCTGGAGGTTAATGAGATCCGGAACGCGCAAGTACTGGTTGTAACTGAGTGGTGGATTATCGCCGTAGTCTTTAGGCATTTCGTTCGTGGTCTTGGCTTAGATCTCAGATCCCAGATCCCAGATCCCAGATCTCAGATTCCAGATGGACCCGCAGATCTGCGTTCTGAGATCTGGGATCTGTGATCTGAGATCTGAGATCAAAACGCTGCTCCCGCGGTCTCGTGCAGTTCAAATGCTCGAGTTTCTCGAATCTTCTTCATCTCCTCGATCACCAGCTTTAACTCATCGTCCGTTGTATAAAAGTGCGGCGAGATTCGAACACCGGCGCCGGGCCGATAGTCAATGACGAATTCGCGCCGTACAAGTTCCTTCGCCATCGACGATGCATTTTCGTGCGCAACAGTGACGGTGCCTCCACGACGCGCTGACTCTTTTGGACTGGTTACCTCAAAGCCTGCTTCCTCTGCCAGCGCGATTAACAAATCCGTCTGACGGATACTCTTCTGTCTTATGCGATCTAGGCCTATCTCATTAATGATTTTGTAACCAGATTGGGCTGCGTACAAAGCTGGAATTGCCGGCGAACCATGGAGAAAGCGGGTGATGTTTGGGGCATAACGCAGTGAGGTGTCGAATGCGAAAGGTGATTCGTGCGCCATCCATCCAGTTGTTTTAGGCTCAAGCTTTTGTTGCAGGTCCGGCCTGACGTAAAGATAGCCGGCGCCTGGGCCACCGCAAAGCCACTTAACAGAACCTCCGGTAGCAAAGTCAGCATTCAACTCTTTGACACTAAATGGAACTGTACCGGCGGACTGATACGTATCCAGGACTACCATCGCTCCAACTTCATGAGCACGATCGATAATCGCTTTTGCGTCCTGAAGGAACGCGCTCTTGAAGAGAACATGCGAGAACGGAACAAGCAGAGTTGATTCATCAATCGCTTCCAGCATTCGCTCGAGCGGTATCGTAATTCCATCATCCGATTTGACTGTTTCAATGCGCATCCTGCCGTCACGAGCATGCGCCTCGTACACGTACATGACTGAAGGGAAGTTTAGTTCTGAATAAACGATCTTGTTCCGCTGAGGTGTTGGCTCGAGACATGAAATAATCAATGACTCGCAAATAGAAACGTTCTGATGCATCACGACCGTACCCGGATCGGCGCCGATGATCCGAGCGACTTCATCACCGACAGTTACTGGCATGTCCCACCAACCTTCAGCCCATGCACGCACACCGCGCGTTGCCCAAATGTCGGCGTATTCGTGTAGTCGATCGTAGGTTTCCCTGGGCATAGCCCCGAGACTATGCGAAATCAGGTAGACAGTTTTATCGAGGATCGGAAACTCGCGTCGCCAGTGTAAAAGTTCGTCGGTCAAAAGAGTCCTCCTGAGCTTTACTTTAGCACAGCGGCAGTTGGGAAGGGTGCAAGCGGCGAATGTCGGATATGCTTTAGAGGCTCTTGCAAAAAGGCCCCACGGTCCTGGGAGCGCAGGCGTCCTCGCCTGCCCGTGTCCCGTCTAACCAACAACCATTGAAGGAGTTGGTTGCGCTGGACACGGGCAGGCGAGGACGCCTGCGCTCCCAGGACCGTGGGGCCTTTTTGTAAGAGCCTCTTTAGCTTGTCGTGACTTGAAAGCGGACCCGATCGGTTTCAATGATCGCTCGTGTTGGTCACATACCGACAAGACAGACGCATATCGAACACTCGCCGCTTGCCTCCTTCCCGACTGCGCATTCAATTGTGTCGTGGTAAATTGCTTGTGATCCAATGTGGAAGTTTCCCAAGCCCATTCGTCATTCGATTCCAGATACAGTCTGGCCAACAGCCGATGAGGCAGCCGAGTCGCTACTCTTTCAACCGATTCAGATTGGACCTCTGACTGCAAGAAGTCGAACCTGGGTTCCAGCGATGGTTCCCTGGCGAGCTACCGAAGATGGCTTTGTAACCCCTCAAAACCTGGACTGGTATCGTCGTTTCGCTGAAGGCAAACCCGGAGTTCTGGTTGTTGAGGCAACAGGCGTTCGCGATATTCCCAGTGGCCCTTTGCTTCGTATCGGAGATGATCGGTTCCTCCCTGGATTACGCAAGTTAGTGGAGGTTGTTAAGGAGGCGAGTGATGGAGAAACGTTGCTGTTTATTCAGATCATTGATTTCCTTGCCGTGAAGAGACGTCCCGAGAAAGACAAGTACTTAGATCGTTTTCTGAAAATCAATGACTCGCATCGAGAAGCGTTGGTCCACCTGAGCGGTAATGAGCAATGGCAAACTGCCTCAGACATTCAAGTGCAGGAGTTCCTGAAGAATACGTCCGATGAAATCCTCGACCAGGTTTTGAGTGAACGAGAGATCGAAGCACTGAGATTTGGATATCGAGAGCGGGTTACGGACATTCATCTCCCACACATTAAGAACCTTCCAAACGAGTTACCCGCGATCTTTTCAGCAGCGGCGGAACGCGCGCGTTTGGCTGGCTTCGATGGAGTTGAGCTTCATTACGCACACGCTTACACGATGGCTGGGTTTCTCAGTGCGCAAAACGATCGTAATGATGGATATGGCGGTTCTCGAGAGAATCGAGTTCGGTTACCGATTGAAGTTTATCGCGACGTGCGTAAGTGCGTGGGTGACGATTATGTGGTTGGTGTTCGCTTTCTCGCCGACGAGGTGATCACCGGAGGCAGTCGGATTGAAGATGCTGCGTTTTATGCGGTCGAGTTTGCGTGTGCGGGGTTTGATTTCCTTTCACTCTCAAAGGGTGGCAAGTTTGAAGACGCTCAACAGCCGAAAGTCGGACAGGCGGTTTATCCATACACGGGACAAAGTGGTTACGAGTGTATGCCGACGGTGTTGTCAGATGAAAGAGGTCCATTCGGAAGAACTGTTCCGTTAGTTGAGATCATTAAGACGCGCGTAAACGGTGCGGACTTTAAGACACCCATTGTCGCGACCGGTGGAATAAGTACCTTTGCGCAGGCTGAGGCAATATTGAGGAACAAGCAAGCTGACATTGTTGGTATGGCAAGGCAAGCGCTCGCTGATCCCGATTGGTTCATAAAAGTGAAACTGGGACGGGGTGATGAAGTGCGAAGGTGTACTTACACAAACTACTGTGAGGCACTCGATCAAGCGCATCGACCAGTAACGTGCAAGCTATGGGATCGCGTTGATCTGGATGAAGATGGAATAGCCCTGATTGACGATGGTCGTCGCCGATTGGAACCGCCCAGTTGGAATTCGCTTCGGCGGTGAATTGTAGTTGTTAACTCGCTGCCAGAATAGAACAGTAAGGAAGGGTGGTTACCCCCGCCGTTCCCCGACGAATCACATCGGCAAAAGCGGGGGTAAACCACCCTTCCTCACTTGTTCTTCGTCCAAGTTGACTTCATACGCAGCAACGAATTCGGGATCTCGCTTCTTCAATTCCTCGAAACTGACTCGCCCACTCCTCATCATCACAGAAAGTGCGAGTTCGTACGGGGAAAGGTGCATATAGCTTCCGGCATTTTCAAACCAGATCATGCTGTCAAACGCAGCGGCTTGATAGTCTTCAATGACAGGTTTTCGTTTCTGCTCAAAGCTCCTCAATGCGTCTTTGACGATCGGAGTTTCGGCGAAGCATTGCGCAAGCTCGATCGAGTCTTCCATAGCCAGCTTCGTTCCCGAGCCAATTGAAAAGTGTGCGGTGTGAAGAGCGTCGCCGAGAAGTACGACGTTCTCAAACCACCACGCGCGGTTCTTAACTAACAGGAAATTGAGCCACTTCGAATTATTTGAAAGGAGAGGTTCTCCTTCAAGATCCTTTCCGAAAACACCAGCCAGGTATGCACGAGCGTCATCATCGGTCATCTCTGCGAAACGCGCGTTGTTCCATGTCTGCGGATCGCATTCAACAATGAACGTGCTGGTATCGTGGTTGAATTTGTAAGAGTGCGCGGCGAATGTTCCCGCTGCGTTTTGACGAAAGGTCAGTGTCAGACCGTGAAACAAATGACGAGTGCCATACCAGATGTAACGGTGAGCACGGAGATCGAGTGTCGGGTTGAACTCATCCGCGTGGCGATTTCGAATGAGGCTGTTTACACCGTCGGCGCCCACCAACAGATCGCAGTCTTGTCTCAAAGTGTCAAAGTCGCTGATTTCACTGCGAAAGTTAATTTCAACACCCAGGTCGAGCGCTCGCTGCTGGAGAATTTTCAGAAGGCGGAGACGTGCAATGCCAGAGAAACTGTTTCCGTGAATCGAGATCTTGCTGTCGTGGTGAACGACATCAACGTTGTCCCAGGCCTCGAACTCTCTCGTGATAGCTGCATGTGATTCCTCATCGGCAGCACGCAGGTTCGCCAGCGTTTTACCTGAAAAGACAACACCCCAACCAAATGTGTCGTCAGCACCATTACGTTCGAAGATACTGATCTCCTGAGCCGGCTGCGCCTTCTTCATGAGGATCGCGAAGTACAAACCTGCCGGCCCACCACCGATGATGTTGATTTTCATCTCTTTTCAAGTCGCTTCCCGAATTGCCTTCAGGAGGAGGTCGTTTAGTCCTAACTTATTGGCCCAACTCGTCATGTAGGACAGATCTAACTGATTACGGTTAATAGCAAGGACACCTACAACGTCAGTCCATTGAGTATTTGACGTTTCATTCCCGACACGATACCAGTTGAGCTTTGCGAGCACTGTGTCCTCTGCGCTTATGACGAAGATCTTATGTTCCGTGCCTGGTATCTCCCTCAATTGTCTTCGTTGCAACTGGGCAGTCGAAAAGTCATCACGAGGAGAGATGAAGATGTCTACTTTGAAAACAGCCTCATAATGGATGGCATTAAAAGATCGTCGCTGAGCGATTGCCTCGCGAATTACTCGCTCATCCACATAGAACTCGTCGCGAAGTGTGATAAACAAACTCGTTGCTTGCGACATTTCAACATCTGCAAGAAGATCGATGTCAGCGGTTGATCGATACAGTCCGTGGATTGAACTGGCGAGCGACCCAACGAGTGCATAGGTGATTCCCTGTCCTTCCAGGGCTGAAGTTACCTGGGCCAGCACTGATATTGCCAACCCCATCAGCGATCCTCGGTGTCCGGATCGAAGCCAAACACATGAATAACTTCCTCGCGAGATAAAACGCGCGCAATGAATTTGCGTCGGAGTGTTGCCTCATCCGCGTTAGGATTTCGGTACTGAAGATCAGCCATAATAAGTGCACGCGTCGCTTCAGTGAGATCCAGTGCTAGTTTGAGGCGTTGTGCAGGAGAGAGACTGCGCATCATTTCATAATGCTTCAGCTGAGCCTCTGGTGATGTGTCCGGTGAGAGTGGTTTCATAAAGCACCGTGTTTACGGACTCTTTTCTTTCAGCAACTGGCTCGCAATCACAATCTTCTGAATCTCGGAAGTGCCTTCGTAGATCCGAAGCGCGCGCACGTCGCGATAAAGGCGTTCAACAACACTGCCACGCACTAAGCCGGAGCCACCATGGATTTGCACCGCGCTATCAATAATTCGACCAGCCGCTTCGGTCGCAAATAATTTCGCCTCGCTTGCCTCGCGTGTCACTCTTTGCGAGCCAGTGTCTTTCTGATAAGCGGCGCGATAGACGAGCAGACGAGCGGCATCCAGTTCAGTAATCATGTCAGCCAGCTTTTCCTGAACCAGCTGATGTTCCGCGAGTAAACGTCCGAATTGTTTTCGTGACGATGCGTAACGGACGGCTTCGTCGAGTGCACGTTGCGCCATTCCGCACGCTGCTGCTCCCACGCTGGGACGAAACACATCGAGCGTCTCCATCGCCAAAGCAAATCCGTCGCCTTCGTTACCAATCATATCTTCCATTGGCACCCGGCAATTCTCGAATTGAATTTCGCCGATTGGATGAGGTGACATTAAGGCGGTACGTTCGACCACTGTTACACCCGGCACCTTCGCACCGACAACAAACGCGGACAAAGCTGCGCGTCCACCTTCACGAGTTCCGGTTCGCGCAAACACCGTGTAGAAGTCGGCAATGCCTGCGTTTGAAATAAACCGCTTGCGGCCATTGATAACGTAAGTATCACCGTCAGCTTGGGCCGTGGTTTGTATTGCGGACACGTCTGAGCCTGCTTCCGGCTCCGTTAATGCAAAGGCTGCGATTGCCCGACCACCAGAGGCGCGGGTAAGCCAAAATTCTCGGATGTGATCGTGCGCTGCCTGACTAATTGCATACGTGCCGAGTCCCTGCATGACGAAAGCCAGATCCGCCAGCGACGATGAAGAGGCCAGTTTTTCGCGTATCAAGCAGACCGTGCGACTGTCGATCTTGGTTTCGAGTGGGACACAGCAGCCGAGCAAACCAGCTTTCGCCAATACTTCGACGAAATGACGTGCAAGCTCCTCAATGTCTTGTTCGTCATTAGCATGTGGTTCGATCTCGCGCTTTACAAACTCGTCGACATCCTTTGCGAGCTTTCGATGTTCGGGAGTGAAAAAGGGTAGTGTTTCGATCATAATTCTTCGTCAGTTGCTGATTTGGCCTTTGGCCTTCGGTCTTCGGTCTTTGGCCTTCGGTCTTCGGTCTCGACCTGAAGCAGGTTTCAAATCTGGGAAAGACCGACGAGCAAGACCGAAGGCCAAAGACCGAAGGCCAAAAGCCATCATTGAAATCTCGGTTTCCGCTTCTCAACAAACGCTTGGTAGGCTTCGCGATAATCCGGGTGCTGCATACAAATAGCTTGAGCGAGCGCCTCCGCTTCCAGTGCTGTATCGAGACTGCTGAAGAGCTCACGGTTCAGCATCTCTTTCGTCTTCGCCAAAGCGAACGCCGGACCCTCTGCCAGTCGTTCGGCAAATTCGCGCGTTGTACTTGCTAGCTGATCGATGGAAACCACGCGATTGTAAAGACCAACTCGTTCGGCTTCGACTGCGGAAATGAATTCGCCCATGTAGAGAAGTTCGGTCGCCTTTGCAAGTCCAATCACCCTTGGTAGCAGATAAGCCGCACCCATATCCGCACCAGACAATCCTACTTTTACAAACAGGAACGCGATCTTGGCCTCTTCGCTCGCAATGCGAATGTCTGAAGCTAATGCGATGCACGCACCTGCTCCTGCTGTTGTGCCGTTCAAGCTCGCGATGACGGGTTGGGGCGCAGCACGAATGTTATGAACTAGCTCGCAAGTCATTCGTGTGAACTCGAGCAAGCCTTCCATATCGCGATTGAAGAGTTCACCAATGATGTCATGAACGTCTCCACCTGAGCAGAACGCTCGCCCGGCTCCGGTGATCACGGTTACCCGGATGTTCGTTTCAGTGCGAAGATCCGCGAAGAAAGCTGTCAATTCACGGTACACGTCAAACGTCAGCGCGTTCAAACGCTCTGGTCGATTGAGCGTTATCGTTGCGATGCCTTTCGAGTCTACTTCGAACTGGAAATGCAAAGGCTGCTTCATGTTTTTTTTGGTTTGGCAGACAGTTAGCTCAACACAGCAATAGCTTCAATTTCAACCTTCGCAGCTCCGTCTAACAGGCCTTTCACTTCCAGCAAGACCATTGCGGGGTAATGTTTGCCCATGTGTTTTCGATAACGTTGACCGACCTCTTTTGTGCTTGCCAGGTATTCTGCTTTATTAGTCACGTAGATCCCGAGACGCGTGATGTTGGTTGGATTGCCGCCCGCTTCAGTTAAAACAGAAATCACATTAGCGAGAGCTTGGTCAAACTGTTCGACGAAATTATCGCTCACGATCTGCTGGTCCTCATTCCAGGCAATCTGGCCGGCAATGAACAGCAACTTACCACTCCCATTAACCAGAATTCCGTTTGAGTAACCCCGCGGAAAACCGAGCGCGGTGGGGTTTATTGTTTTGGATGACATCGGCCCTGAAGGTTAAAGGTTGAGAGATGAATAGTAAATAGGGCTTTGAGGTTGGTCAGTGGTTATGGTGTTATAGGTCCTATGCGTCCTATAGGTCCTATCCACTGACCGTCAAAACAAAAGAGCTGCCCGGTTGGCAGCTCTTTAGTTTCGAACAATGCGCCCGCTTCACAGAATCCGATCGAGTCGGGAAGCTAACTGAGTGGTCAAGTTGCCATTTGGATCCAGACCGCCAATTGGACCGCCAACAATATTGCCTTGCTTGTCCAGAATGATTATTGACGGCAATTGATCCACACCCATGCGTTTCGATACCACACCGTCAGGGTCACGCAGCACGGTGACCTTCAAACCATATTTCTGTGCGAAGCCGCGCAATTGATCGTCACTCGCGTAATTCTTTGACTTTGAATCTTCTGATTCAGTGCTGACCCAATAAACCACCACGCCGCGTTCGCTGTAGTCATCGGCCAACTTCCGAACACCCTGGAGCTGTGTCTTTGATAACGGTAACCAGGACGCGCCAAAGGCCATAACTACAACCTCGCCACGCAAGCTATCTGAGGTTACAGTCTGGCCATCGATAGACCGCAGCGAAAAATCCGCTGGAGCGTGGTTCTGTGCACCCAAAGCGAGGCATCCAGCCAACAACAGTAGCGAGCCCGCGATAAAGTGATTTCGTTTGCTCAGAAGCATTCTCGTCTCCTCTGCCGAAAGCTTTGTTGAGTCTTTCGGCAATGCTTTAGATGAGCCCGCGCGACTTTTAGTTGGAATTGGGCCCACTGCGAGCCGGCGCGCATACACCGAAGATTTCCGAGTGAAGACGGTCGTAATCATCCCACGTATCGAGGTCTCGGGCAACGTAGGGGGAATCTACCTCGACGCGTCGAACGTCAGCCTTGTGACGTTCAAACAAACCTTTCAAACCGGTTGCAGGTTCAAGCTCCAGCAGGTCAGCCCGAAAACTAAGATCGACGAGCACCGGGTGTCCGCCATCGCCTTGCCACGTAGGCTTTACCAGGCGATAACCTCTTGACCATTCACTCAAAATGGAGGCGATTACCGCCGGCGGAATTGCCGGGTAATCAGCAGGCGAGATCAAGACAGCGCCGGTAGAGGCTGGAAGCTGTCGGACTCCAGCTGCAATAGAAGCCGCCATTTCACTTGCAGGATCGGAATTGACTGCAAACAGAACTGGATAGTTGGAGAGTTGTTTGCGAATGTCATCAGCGCGATAGCCAACAACGACTACCACGGAATCAACGCCGCCGGTTGTCAGGTAATTGATGCAGGACTCAATGACAGTGGTTTTGCCAAAAGGAAGAAGCGGCTTGAACGCACCCATCCGACGCGATTGTCCGGCAGCGAGAAGAATGGCTGAGACAGAACCAAGATCAGGTGACATTTTGCTTTGGGTGTTTGGTCTTTGAACCGGGGCCTCTGTCTTGGATGAAGTCTCGCGTCCATCCTCGGGTACTCCGTCGAACAGAAGCACCCAAATTGGATATACGCAAGCTCCTCTGTCGGAGCGCGGCCGTCCTCGGACGCCCCCGTCGAACAGAACCACCAAAATCGGATCGCGTAAGTCAGCGGCTGAGAGAAAGTTGAACAGTGTATTCCAGTTCAAGTGGTTTTGTTCGACGGGGGCGGCCGAGGACGGCCGCGCTCCGACAGAAGAGCTTGCGCGTATCCGATTCCGATGCTTCTGTTCGACGCGGTGCCTCGAGAAACGCACGCCGAAGTAGCACACCGTCAAAATGCTCAAAAATCCAGGGCCAAACGCCCAAAGTCAAGACCTAGCCCCCAACCAACTCATTAAGTGCCTTGATCGTGTACTGTCGCGCCATCTGTTTTCGCCATTGATACACGAAGTCAGTGTTATCCAGTGGGCGTGCTTTGACGTACGCAGCCTCGGCTGCCGCTTGAATGTTGTCGTTGTCGAGTGGCTTGCCGATAAGTGCGGTTGCCGCTTCCTTAACCTCGATTGGTGAAGGGGCGATGCCACCCAGCACAACCCTTGCCTCACTTACAGCATGTCGATCGTGTTTGACATAAGCAGCCACACCAAGGACCGGAAAATCGAAGGCGCCGCGACGTCTCAGTTTTTGATACGAGGCACGCCAACCATTCGTCGCAGGTAATTCGATACTGACGAGCAGTTCGTCAGGACGCTTACTCAAGTAGTCGATACCGTCGTCGTTGTATAGCCCTGCGGCATGAACAACACGATCTCCGAGAGTCGACGTGAACCGGAGCTTGGCACCGATTGCGACCATTACCGGAACAAGATCGGATGACTGAACCGCCCAACACTTGGAACTACCAGGCGCGACCCAACAGACGTCGCCATCTTTCTTCAGACAGAAGTTAATGCCTTTGCGCCACTCGAAGTTTTGATCGTAATAATTACATCTCGTGTCGAGCAGGAGATTCCCACCGATCGTTCCCATGTTGCGAAGAATGGGAGTCGAAATTGTTTTGGCGGCGTGCGCCACGACGGGGTAGTCGCGTTTGATAATTTCGTTCTCACATACTTCGGTCAGAGTTATTGACGCGCCGATTTGCAAACCATTACTGCCATCGCCGGTGATTTGATTCAATTCATTGAGACGCATTACCGAGATGACTGTCTTCGGTGTTTGCTGACGTCGCTTCATGTTTGGATACAGATCTGTGCCACCGGCGACGAATTGACCTTCCGGGCCAACGTCAGCCATCACCTTTACCGCTTCCGCGATAGTTTGCGGCGTGCGGTATTCGAATTTGGGAAGCCGCATCATAATGGCTAAGACGGTTTCGATTGCGACTCGAGCTTCTCCAACCGATCATCGAGGTAGCGCTGATCCGCACGCGTCTCCAGGAAATATTTGTTAAGAACGTCCATCTTTCGTTCGACGTTACGAAAACCATTGTCAAGAACCGTATCTTGTTGATCGAAGCGGAGGTCCATTTTGTCTAGCCGGGCGTCAGTGCCGTCGAAGCGGGCGTCCATTTTGTCTAGCCGGGCGTCAATGCCGTCGAAGCGCAGGTCCATTTTGTCTAACCGGGCGTCAATGCCGTCGAAGCGCAGGTCCATTTTGTCTAAACGGGCATTAATCTCCACGACCGCTGCAAGTACTTGTTCCCAGATCGGTTTTGTATCGTACTGCCGCGCCTCAAGTTTGCTTATTGTGATTTCCACGTTGACTAGTCGTCCTTCGATTCGCTCAAACCGCTCATCAACCCCGTCGAATCGTGCAAATACTCGCGCCTCAAACGATTTCGAATCGTTCATCTCTTTGGTTTTGTCTTCACTCATTGTTGCCTTCCTTTCTCTTAGGTGAGGTAATCAAAAGCCAGGCGGCTTTTATCTCCTTAACGATTAATTAACAACACAAGTTCCTTCGTGCGGTCCCACCACGAAGGCTTATCTCACGAATGCACAGCAATCCTCGGCATCTCTTTACCGTCGCCACCTTCCGCCGGTGTCAACACGCGCAGCGGCTCAGGCCAATCAACGTTCGGCACTGACACCGGACCATAACGTCCGTCACGTCCACGAGACTTTTCACGCAATGCCTTCAACACTTTCTCTGGAGTGATCGGAACTTCATCAATCCGCACACCGACCGCATCATAAACAGCATTTGCAACAGCCGGTGGAACTGGTAACAACGGTCCCTGCCCAACCTCCTTCGCGCCATACGGACCGTTCGGATCCGGATCTTCGATCAGATATGTTTTGACGTCGCACATCTCCAAAGTTGTTGGGCTCTTGTATTCAAGCATCGATGGAAACTTGTGAACGACGTTCCGATTGGCGCGGTATGTCATCTCCTCCATCAATGTTTCGCCCAACGCCATGTACACGCTGCCTTCTACCTGGCCCATGACCAGCATCGGATTGATCGATTTACCGATGTCGTGTGCAATCCATACCCGTTCAACAACAACAATTCCTGTGTCTGGATCAACATCAACTTCCGCAACTGCAGCTGAATAACTGTAGGCAGGTGACGGGCCGACGCCGGAACCTTTGTATTTTCCCGGCGACCGAGGCGGTGTGTAGGAACCAACTGTGCCGATTGTTCCAAACTTCGACTCAGCCAGCACCACAGCTTCGGCAAACGAAACTCCAGTGTCCGGGTTTTCAACATCAAACACACGGCGCTCTGCCAGTGAAAGATTCTCAATCGGCACACCGAGTTTTTCAGAGACTGCCATCACCAACAACTCGCGTGCTCGTTCCGCGGCTTGTATCGCGGCATTCCCGGTCATTAGTGTTACGCGACTCGAGTAGCTTCCAAGATCTACTGGAGTCAGATCTGTATCGGCAGTGACTACGCGGATATCGAAGGGATCGATGCCGAGAATTTCCGCAACGATGTAGGCAAGGATTGAATCTGAACCCTGCCCAATGTCGGTCGAACCACACATAACGCAAACGCCACCCTGCCGATCGAGGCGTAGTTGAACGCCCGATTGCGGCATGTTGTTCCAGTAGATCGGAAGTCCGGCGCCGCAGATGTATGAACTGCACGCGATGCCAATGCCTTTTCCGAACGGAAGTTTGCGATTCGATTGATCCCAGCCGGAAAACTTACTCTTCCAATCAGAGCCTTCAACAACCTTGTCGATGCACTTGCCCAAACCCATGCTACCGATGCGCAAGTAATTCGCCGTTGTTGAATTTGGTTCGACGAGATGATTGCGACGAATAGCGACTGGATCGAGTTTGAGTTGCTCAGCGATCTTGTCGATTTGAATCTCGAGACCGAACCGGGGTTGTGGCGTTCCGTGGCCTCGCTTCGGACCACACGGAGGTTTGTTTGTAAAGACCCGGACCCCGTCAAACTGATACCGAGGCACGTTGTACGTAACGGTCTGTAGCGCTCCGGTATAGAACGTACTTGCAACGCCATAACTACCGTACGCGCCACCATCGAGGAACGATTGAAAGTGCATGCCGGTGATCGCGCCGTCTTTTTTAACGCCTGTTTTGATCTTCATCAGCACAGGATGGCGGCCGCGATGACAATAAAACACTTCTTCGCGAGTCAACGTTACTTTCACAGGACGGCCGGTAATCATGGCCAACTTACAAACGACGACTTCGTGATTAAACGGATCGCTCTTGCCGCCAAAGCCACCTCCATTTGGAGTTGCAATTACGCGAATGTGGCTGGCGGGGATTTCCAGAACTTTGGCGAGTGCCCGATGAACATAGTGCGGAGTTTGAGTTGAACTCCACAGCGTAATCTTCTTGTCCGAATCATAGTGAGCAACAGCAGCATGTTGCTCCATCGGTAAGTGGGTATTACCCTCGTAAAAGAAAACGTCCTCACGTACGAGATCGGCTTCAGCGAATCCAACTTCCACTTCACCGAACTCGAGAGACACCTTTTTGTGAATATTTCCAGAGTCGCCATAGTCATGGATCCGTGGCTCATCAACCATCACGCCTTCTTCGATTGATGAGATCGTATTGAGGGGTTCATATTCAACTTCGATGAGATTCATCGCGTCGAACGCAACGTCCTCGTCGATTGCAGCCACGGCGGCTACCGGATCACCGATGAAGCGAACTTTATCGATGCAAAGTGCGTGTTCGTCCTGGCTGACAGGCAAGATGCCGTAGGGAATCGGTAGGTCTTTGCCGGTTATGACCGCGAATACTCCGGGCAAAGCCAGGGCCTTGGAAGCATCGATCCTCTTGATGTTGGCGTGAGGTAAATGACTGCGAAGGATCTTGCAATAGAGCATTCGCGGCAGGACGATGTCGTCGGCAAACTTAGTTTGGCCGACACACTTCGCCCGCGCATCGACTTTGCGAAAAGGCTTTCCAACTATATTTAACGACTCGTTCTTACTCATCAATCATTTGTCCTACGAACTTTAGTTTGTCGTGCGTCGTCAACTGTACTCTGAAGAACTCGAGGGCCAAGAATCGATCCACGACAAACTAAAATTCGTCGGACAATTCACTCCAAGCCATACACAGCTTCCCGTGGTAACTCGTATTCCTCACCGCGCATCTTGGCGGCGGCCAACTCGACGGCTTCATAGATCTTGATATAGCCAGTACACCGACAGAGATTTCCTGAGAGAGCCTCCTGGATTTCGGCGCGACTTGGCTTCGGATTGTTTTTCAATAGTTCTTCAGCCACCAAGAGAAAACCAGGGGAACAATAACCGCACTGCGCGGCGCCAAGATCTGCGAATGTCTGTTGCAGTGGATGAAGCTCTGCACCTTCCGCCATGCCTTCGATCGTTTTGACTTCACGACCTTCAGCCTCGAGCCCGAGCATCAAACAGGAAAGGATAGATTTACCATCAACCAGCACTGTGCAGGTACCGCATTCGCCAAGCTCGCAACCGTGTTTTGTTCCCGTCAGATTCAGATCTTCCCGCAACACTTCGAGCAGCGTTTTGTGCGGCGCAAACGCAACTTCAGTTTGCTCGCCGTTCAGCCTAAACGTGATGTGGGCTTTTTGCTTCATTTATGCTCTTGTACAGATTGAATTATGCCCGCAGACGAGATCAAAGTCAGTACCACACGGAACGAGGACTTATCCGCAGATTACATAGATTACGCAGATTTCCTATTTGAGGTTGAGATTTTGATTTGAACCCTGGATTCAAATCTGCGTAATCTGTGTAATCTGCGGATAAGTCCCCGTTCTAATCATGCTTTGCTGCCGACTAATTCTTTCCTGGTTTTGTTCAGAATCGTATTGTCGATCAACCGCGTCTTGCCGATGTACGCAGCGACCGCGATCAAGATCGATCGATCATCAAGCTTGTCGAGATGTTCAAGCGTTTCCGCATCGACGACATTAACGTAATCAACTCGCGCTCGCGGTTCCAGTTCAATAGTTGACCTGACAAGAATCTCCAATCTTCCAGGACTTCGCTCACCTTCTTTGTAAGCAGTCTTCGCTCGCATCAAAGCCTGATGAATCACTGCCGCAGCCTGTTGTTCGTCCGCGTTCAGATACAAATTACGAGATGAGATCGCGAGGCCTGAATCTTCGCGAACGGTCGGCAAGAGCACGATCTCAGTATCAAAGGCCAGGTCTTTAACCAAGCGACGAATGATCAGAGCCTGTTGTGCATCCTTCTGTCCGAAGAACGCGAAGTCTGGTCTAACGGTATTCAGCAAGATAGTTACGATCGTGGCCACACCACGAAAATGCCCCGGACGCGAACCACCTTCAAGCTGTTCCGATAAACTTTCGACGTTGACGTAGGTCGCAAAGCCTTTCGGATATATCTCGTCGGCAGTGGGCGCAAAAATGTAATCGACGTTGTAGTCGGTCAACAACGCAGTGTCTTTGGTTAGATCGCGTGGATACTTTTCAAAGTCTTCTCCTGGTGCGAACTGAGTGGGATTGACGAAGACTGATACGACAACGATGTCGCACATTCGTCTTGCCTCACGCACCAAACTCAGATGACCTTCATGAAGCGCGCCCATCGTTGGTACCAGGCCGATCGTCCTGTCCTGCTCGCGGCGAATTTTGCGCGCGACGGAACTCATGCGCTGGCGACGATTGATAATCTCCATAAGTTTGGGATTGGTTCAGGACTTCTCGACTTTCAAGTCCTTTACAGGGATGTCGATATTCAATTCTTCAGCGGCGTCGGCTGGGAGTCCATACGATTCTTCGCTCGACGGATACGTTCCATTACGCACATCGTCAGCATATTTGCTGACTGCATCGGTAATTACCTCGCGCAGGTTGGCGTATGGTCTGACGAAGCGAGCTTGCTTTCCGAACGAGAGTCCCAACATGTCGTGAAGTACGAGGACCTGAATATCGCAGTGAACACCGGCGCCAATACCGATAGTGGGAATGTTGACGCTCTCAGTAATTAATCTCGCTATTTCGCGCGGCACAACTTCCAGGACGATTGCGAATGCGCCGGCATCCTCGAGTGCTTTCGCATCGTCGATTAGTTGTCTGGCAGCAGTGGCAGTTTTTCCCTGGACTCGATATGCGCCAAGTTGGTTGATCGATTGCGGAGTTAGGCCAATGTGGCCCATCACACTAATCTCTTCATCAACCAATCTCTTGACGAGCTGTACTCGTTTATGGCCACCTTCGAGCTTGATTGCTTCCGCTCCACCTTCCTTAACAAGCGTCAGAGCGTTTCGCACCGCGTCATCGTCACCCGTGTGGAAAGTCCCATAGGGCATATCCGCGACTAGTAATGCACGTTGAACGGCACGTCGCACCGCTTTAAGGTGAATCAGAATCTCATCAAGCGTGACAGGGACCGTATTCCCGTAACCCAGCACTACATTTCCCAGACTGTCGCCGACGAGGATTATGTCAATGCCTGCTTCATCGACAAGTCGAGCGGTCGGATAATCGTAGGCAGTCAGGCAAACCAGGCGCTCGCCCCTTTTTTTACTGGCGAGCAACGACGGGGCACTGACCTTTTCAGGTCGTTCAGGCTTCAAGTACGGCATAGCTCAGCTCTCTTTACACGATGAGTGGTTGGACAAATGGTTTTCCGAACGGCAAGGGCTGAATTGTCGCGGGCTTGCTAACAAGTGTGCTCATTATAGCGGGAAAGGCCTCGAAACAGGAAAGGAGCGGCCATTATTTCAGAATTCAAATTGGCTTTTGGCCTTTGGTCTTTGGCCTTTGGTTTTTGGCCTTTGGTTTTTGCTCTCTCCTGCGGGATCTGTCTGTGTAGTAAACGTCTCACTTGAAATCGAAGGCCAAAGACCAAACGCCAAAGGCCAATTCACTGCGGAGACCAGCGCCTTACAGAAGATTGATCTTCACAGTGTGCTAGTAAGTCACTGATGCTTTGCTGTAAAACGGGATGAACGAGGTTTGGCACCAGCTCACTCAAAGGTACCAGTACAAACCGGCGTAGGTGCAGACGGGGATGGGGCAGGGTCAGGAACTCTGTGTCGCGCTGCTCATCTTTGAAGAGCAGAAGATCCAAATCGATGGTGCGGGGACCGAGGCGAATGTCACGTTTGCGGCCCAGAGCAAACTCGATACGTAAGAGCCGTGCGAGAGTTTGTTCAGGTGTTGGTAGAGTCGAACCTCGCAACTCCGCTACGAGATTGAGAAACACCGGTTGTTCGGTATATTCGACGGGCTGGGTCTCGTAAATACTTGAAAGCCTGATTACGTCAAGACCAGCCGCTAACATGCCACGCACAGCAAGTAGAAGGAATCCGGCGCGATCACCTAGATTGGAGCCGAGGGAGACGTAAGCGTTTTGGCGCATGGGGGAATGGTTAGTGGTCAATGGTCAGTGGTCAGTGCTTGGTGGTTAGTGGTCAGTCGAGACTAGTATAGGACCTATACGACCAATTCGACCTATAATCATCGATCAAAGACCAAAGACCAAAGACCACTCCGGAATGTCTCAATTTCTAACCCTTATCTGGCTCAAATCGAAGCTTCTTCGGAATTCGCTTCGCTCACGTAAGGCCGTCGTGAACCAGGTGGCTTCAATCCTCGGAGTGCTGGTCACACTCGCAATCGCTCTGGCTGTAGCAATAGGATTAGGCTTCGCTGCGTACTTCACAACCAAACCAGGCGTGATGTCGGAAGCCTTTCGTCGCGGTGCAACCCGTGACGGATTTGGTTCGGCGACTGCCGAACTGGTTTTCTTTTCGATCTTCTCTTTCGTTTATCTGATGTGGGCGACCGTACCGTTGAGTATTGGCGGCAGCAAGCAGTTTGACGCTGGCCGAATGCTGATCTACCCGATTAGTCTCGCGAAGCTGTTTGCGATTGATTTCATGAGTGAGATCACGACGCTGGCCTCAATGTTTGCGATTCCTGCAATCGTGGCAACGAGTATTGGTGCAGGTCTTGGAAAAGGACAACTGGTTCCCACCCTTGTTGCCGGCGTCCCGGCAATAGTGTTCGGTATGGCATTGTCAAAATGGCTTTCCACGACCATCGGCTCACTCGTTCGCAGGAAACGCGCGCGTGGTGAAACCATCATTGCGTTAGTTGGAGCAACTGCAGGTTTAGGTGGTGCACTGATTGGCCAGGTAGGTCCGCTTTTGATCAAGCATGCAGACAAACTCACATCGCTGCGATGGACCCCGCCTGGAGCAGCTGCGTACCTACTGGCCGGAACTCCCGATCCTGCAACCTATGCATTTTTCCTGGCGACACTCTCGGCGTATGCAATTCTTCTCGTCGTGGCAGCCTACTGGATTGCACGTCGATCGGCATTGGGGCTGGGTGGATCGCAACGCAGAAGAGTTGCTACTGAAAATCAGGACGTGCCGGCACATACCGGATGGCAATTGCCACTCGTCTCTGCGCAGTTATCCGCAGTCATAGAGAAAGAACTTCGTTATGCAGCGCGTAATGCGCAGTTGAGAATGATGGCCTTCATGCCACTCATTCTCGTGGTTATTCGCCTGGTGAATTCGCGACGGTTTGGCAGCATGCGAAATGGTGGCACCTCACATGCGGCAAGAGATTTCATGAGTTACGGTTCTGCCTGGATTACTACCGGTGGAATTCTTTACGTGTTTCTTCTCCTCGCCGGCCTTTCATGCAACTTGTTCGCATTTGAGGAAGGTGGGATGCGTACGCTGGTGCTCTCGCCAATCGACCGTCGTCAGATTCTTATCGGCAAGAACATCGCAGTGAGCGTGATCGCCGCCCTGTTCTCGACAGTTCTGCTGACAATCAACGCAATAGTGTTTCGCGACTTTACCCCTCAGGTTATTGTCTTCGGTGTGCTCAGCTTCCTGATTTTTACTTCTATCGTCGCCGTCATTGGTAATTGGTTCTCAATTAGTTTTCCGAAGCGGATGGAGTTCGGTAAGCGGTTGAATGTTTCCGGAGTTGCCGGACTGTTGTTGATACCGATGATCTTAGTCCTGGGATTATTGCCGTTTCTGGCAACGCTTGCGGGTTATTTGAGCCAGAGTCTTCTGGTGGAGTACACACTTCTCGCACTCTTCGCTTTGCTGGCTCTTGGTTTTTATTTATTGATGGTCAATTTTCAAGGGCGTTCGCTTGCAAAACGAGAGCTGGAAATATTGGAGGCGGTGAAAGAACCGACGAACTGAATCATTGCCGATTTCCGATTGCCAATTGCCGATTTGTCCGACGAACTTTAGTTTGCCGTGATGACGGATCATGGACGATGCAGATACACCGCAGCCGATTCTCTCAGCTCTCGCTTTCGCACGCACGACAAACTAAAGTTCGTCGGACAAATCGGCAATTGGCAATCGGAAATCGCCAATGACATGCTAAACTCTTCCCGTTGAAAAATTGAATCCAGTGATGCTGAGCTTCGGCTCACATCCGGGCGGGTTGAGGCTGCGTATCCCCGACGCAATCGCTCAGAGCCCCGTCAATACACAAATGGCTCGCAGAAGATTTCGCAGCAACCAACGACACGAACCAACCACCGAACGTTCGTTTCAGGAGTACATCCTTTCCACTCCCGCACCACAAACCTCCCGAACTGAACTACTGCGTCTGATCCGCGGCGGTGAAGACACTTTTCTCGAACTAAAAGTAAAGCTCTCAAATACTGAAAAGATTGCTCAGGAGATTGTCGCACTCGCCAACACCGGCGGCGGAGTCATTGTCTTTGGGGTGAACGATCAGTTGCGAGTTGAAGGTGTCGACGATCCGGAAAGCGTCCAGGACGAACTGGTGCGCATCTGTCGTGAAGAAGTTCAACCATCGCTTGTTCCTTTCATAGATCGAGTCGCTCTCGACAATGGGCGCCGCATTGTAGCACTCGACGTGGAAGGGAAGCGCCGTCCTTATCGAACGCGTGATGGACGTTTCTACGTTCGGATAGGCGCGGAGAAACGGGAAGCCTCCCGCGAAGAATTGTCTGCACTATTTGACGAGGCGCGTCCTATACGCTACGAGAGTGTGCCGGCTCTAGGCGCTAATATTTCTGACATTGACGAAGCTCATTTATGGAGCTATCTGCGTGAGTTTGAAGGCGGCGCATTCGAGGAGGCAAATGCAGTTGGTTATCCGACAAGTGAAGTACTCGAACGCGATTTATTGCTGGCCACACAAAGTGGTAATGATGTAGTTCCAACTGTCGCTGCAGTTCTTCTTTTTGGTCGAGATGATCGCGTGGCAGAACTCATTCCGAGAGCGGCGGTCGTTGCGACGCGATTCTCCGGGGACTCTTTGCAGTCGCCGATCATTGAGAAAATCAAACTCACCGGAAACCTTCTGACTGTTTACGAAGGATTGCTGCGATTCATCAACCGCTACTGCGATCTGTGCGACACCCGACCAAAGGTCGTTCAGGACGAAACATCACCTGTGCCCGCTCGAGCAAACTATCATCGAGGCGTTGTAAGTGAGGCCCTGGCGAATATGCTTGCGCACAGGGATCTCGCACTGCGCGATCAATCCAGTAGGGTGCATATATTCGATCGCTCGATTGAGTTTGTTAATCCGCGCCGGAGCGCCGGATTTTCACCAGTGGCGCAAAAGGCGATTCGGTATGGACTTCCCCAACAACTTAATCCGCAGCTTGCCGCAATCCTCACGAATCCCACCTATGGACTGAAATTGACGTTGCGAGGCCTGCCTGAACTGCTTCGTGAGGCTCGAAGGTTCTCAAACCGGAAAGCTGAGATCATCGCGTTTAATGATGAGTTTAGACTACGGGTTTACGGTATCTAAATAATCGAGCATCGTCGTCCTGGGACCGCAGGCGTCCCCGCCTGCCCGCGTCGAAAATAACCAATTGACTTGCGTCGACAGCCTAAACTGTAACTCGATCAGGGCTGAGCTTGACGCGGGCAGGCAGGGGACGCCTGCGGTCCCAGGACGACGATATCGAAGTCGGATCGAAAACGAAAAGGCGGAAGGATGAAACAAACTTCATCCTTCCGCCTCATCCGTCATCCTTCGCTTTTACTGTCCCCCGGTCTTTGCCGTCGTTCCCGGTTTTGGTGCGTTGTAGAACTGACGCGCTTGCACAACAAACTCTTTGTCGTCGTACGTGCCATCGCCATCAACGTCAACCTTCACCACGAGCTTGTGTTGTTTTCCGTCCTGTACGGCGCCAGGGTTA
>DATDFV010000231.1:0-51383 GCA_036522415.1 Pyrinomonadaceae bacterium
CCCTCAAACTAGATACACGGAAACTCCCCGGGCAATGTTGAACGTGCTGAGACTCGGCAGTTCGAGAAAGTCGCAATTCAAGAAGAGAGGAACTTGACGGACGGCCGCGCTCCGACAGAAGAGCTTTCGTATATGCGGGCAAGAGGGTTCTGTTCGACGGGGGCGGCCGGGGACGGCCGCGCTCCGACAGAAGAGCTTTCGTGTATACGGGCAAGAGGCTTCTGTTCGATGAGCTTTATACTGGGCTGAGGTGGGAAGAATTAAAGTAGTTCTACGCCGCGGCCATGTCTGCTTCACTAATATCGAAGTTTGCGGAGACCTTCTGGACGTCGTCGTGATCTTCCAACGCCTCCATCAATTTCAACATCTGTCGGGCGTCTCCACCCTCGAGTTTCACATAGTTCTGGGGCACCATTTCGACTTCCGCGACTTGAGGCTCAACACCAGCAGATTTCACCGCATTCAAAACACCCTCAAACGCTTCGGGAGAAGTGATGATTTCAAAGTTGTCCTGGTCATCACGCAGGTCATCAGCGCCGGCTTCAATGGCTAATTCGAATAGCTCCTCTTCAGATTTCGCGGTCTTATCGACAACGATGTAACCTTTTTTTTCAAACATCCAACCCACTGAGCCACTCTCGCCGAGGTTACCGCCATTCTTCGAAAAGATATGTCGAATTTCAGCAACGGTTCGATTGCGGTTGTCGGTCATTGACTGAATGAGAAGCGCGACACCGCCAGGACCGTAACCTTCATAAGTGATCTCTTCGTAGTTAACGCCCTCCTCTTCACCAGTTCCACGACGGATGGCACGGTCGATAGTATCGTTTGGCATGTTGCCACCCTTCGCATCGAGAATGGCTTTACGTAGTCGGGCATTAGCATCGGGGTCGCCGCCACCGCTTCTGGCAGCAACAGTGATTTCTTTAATGAACTTAGTAAAAAGCTTGCCGCGCTTGGCATCGAGCGCGCCCTTCTTGTGCTTAATACTATGCCACTTTGAATGTCCCGACATTTCAGTTGTCCTTGAATGATTTTGTGGGCTGAATTGACATCGCACTATATCACAGCGCCCGTTGGAATCTCACGTGAGTAATAGGACCCATTTGACCTACAGGACCTATTTCAAACTACAAGATCTATTTCAAACCTTCATATTCCTTGCGGGCCTCGAGCAGCATCGGCAGATCCTGATCTGCGTCTTTCCACAGTACCAGGAAGTCCTGATATTCCTTTCGAGCCTTTGCCGTGTCGCCGGTGATCATCGCCGCCCGCGCCAACTCTAAATGAGCGAGAACATGTTCCACACCGAACACGTCAACCCCTCTGTGCGCGATTATTTTTTCAAACTCAGCCGCCGCCTCCGGTGCCATCCGCTGCTGCAGGTAACACTTCCCTCGCACGTAATTCGGGATGACGCCCAAAATGATTCCGAGTTCTTTATTTCTTACCGGCTCCAAAATTTGTACGGCCGCCGCCGCGTTTCCGCGATTCAATTCGAGGATCGCTTTTATCACCGGAACAATACATTCAACGGTTGCTGTGTCCTTGGGAAAGCGCTTCGTCATTTCGTCAATGAGGCTTTGAGCTTGAGCTGTATCCTTACAAGCTGCGCTTGCAAGTCCGGCACTCCCTAAACTAATCCGACCACGATCTAACGCAAGACCAGCAGCCACATTCTGCCTGCTCTGTTCACAGCGGCCAAAAACTGCTTCTCTTATGGCCATCACAAGCATCAACTGCCCAGCATTTTCTAGTCGCTTTTGATTCTTATACGTGGCGATGGCCCGCGTCGCCAGAGTTTCAGACTCTTTGAACTTACCAAAAAATGCAGCTCGTGCTGAGAAATTACCAAAGGCATCCGCTTCGTCATTATTGGCTTGCGCCTCTATAGCCGCCACCGCTGACAGATCGCCCCGAACGAAAGCCAGCAGATAACGAGTAGCGTGCACACCAATAAAGTCAGGATTTAGCTTCGCTACCTCCTCATTCGCTTGAGCGGCTTCATCGAATAGCCCCTGACCGATGAAAGTACCAACCAAATTGTCTCGAGCCGTAATGTTCGTAGGATTCAGTTCGATTGCCCTCTGCGCTTCCTTCTGTGCTTCAGCATATCTGCCAAGGAATTGATAACTCAATGCGAGGTTGTTGTGCGGCACGTAATCGTTGGGATACTGGCTGGCCCAGGTTTTTTGAACCTCGGTTGCTTTGTCGATTTCGCCAGTGACGTAATTGTAATACTTCTCCGCAATGTAAAACTTTTCACGCTCACTGACACGCTCTCGCAATGCGAAAGCCTTCTCGACATATTGCGTCGCCAACTCAAGTTGGCCCTGATTTCCATAAAAAACCGCCATGCGTGCGTAAGCCATCGCAAAATTCGGATCGAGCTCGATCGCCTTTTGATAGAACGGTAATGATTCTCGAGTTCTACCACTGGTGCGTGCCTGGTCGCCCATCGAAAAAGCTTTCAAGGCGTCGAGCGAAGATGTTGTGGCCTGTTCAATCTTAACGTCATACTTTTTAATCGAACTCAACGACTCACCTAACTTCTGTCGCAGGTTCGAAGCGGCTGTACCCAGAGATGACAAAACCGATTCCTTGCTCGTCGCTTCAATCTGTTCACGAGCAATTGGATCGCCACTTTGAGCATTAAGCGCCTCGAGCGTGATGACGTAATGACTACCAAGACTCGCGACTGAACCGGAGAGCAGGGCCTTGATTCCCTGTCGCTCACAAATTTCGCGACCGATATCTTTCGTAATCCGCTCATCAGGAGGCTTGCCCATAAAGCGCAAAGTCTCGCGTACTCGTTCGTCAGGATAGATATTCAGAAATGGTGTTTGACCCAGCTGCACTGCCAGTGCTTGCTTGAGCGTGCCATCGAATACTTGTTCGCCGGTTGTATTGATGAAGTCAGTGAGGAGTATCGTGTCCTTGTCAGTAAGCGCTGTTTTCCGATGAGTATAGAAATAAGCACCAATTCCGACCACGGCGATTAGAACAATCGCAACCAAACCAGCGGCGATTTTGTGATGCTTGATTCCGGTGACGATGTACTCTGCGCTCGACACATGCGAAACCGTCTTTTCTACTGTCGGCAAAGCCTGTGCGGCGCCGGTTGGCGGTGAAATTGCTCCACTGATTCTCGAGCGTGTAAAACTCTCGGGCGCGACGGATCGTTCCAGCTCTGCCTCAAATTCAAGCCGCTGTTTCAAGCGACGCAGATCGACGAGTAATTCTTTGACAGTTTGATATCGCTCCTCCCGATCTTTCCGGAGGGCTTTAGTTACAATCCAGTCCAACTCAGCCGGTACGTTCGGTGCAAATCGCAGAAGAGGCGCGGGCTCCTTTTGAGTGATCGCAACGATGACGTCCGTCGAAGTCTCGCCTTCGAATGGAGTCCGACCGGCAACCATTTCGTAAATAACAACACCCAGACTCCAAATGTCGCTGCGCGCATCGACCGGTTTTCCACGCGCCTGTTCTGGCGACATGTAATGCGATGTCCCCATCACAACGCCGGCATCCGTTTGCACCAGAACTCTGGTGGAAGCTTCCCCATCCGATGGCTCTCGCTCAGTCGAACTTTCAGTCAACTTTGCTAATCCGAAGTCGAGGACCTTCACGTAGCCGTTGCGCCGGACCATGATGTTGTCGGGCTTGATGTCGCGATGGATGATTCCAGCTGCGTGCGCCTCTTCAAGGGCGCTTGCAACCTGAACAGCGATATCCAGGATTTCACTGGCTTCCAGCTGCGCTCCAGCGATCTTTCTCCTCAGCGTTACACCATCGATGTATTCGGTAGCGATGTAGTGGCGGCCCTCATCGTTACCGACTTCATGAATTGTCAGGATGTTGGGATGGTTGAGCGCCGACGCTGCGCATGCTTCCTGTTCAAAACGGTGCAGTCGATCCCGGTTGGTGGTGTACTCCTCACTTAAGATCTTGATAGCTACCTTGCGTCCAAGCTTCATGTCTTCGGCAAGGTAGACTTCCCCCATACCACCAGCACCAAGCTTTTCGACGATTCGATAATGGGAGACTTTTTCCATTAGCTTTGAGCCTTAACTCGTGATTGGAAGCAGTCAGTACCACCTCGCGGTAGCGGGTGGGTGCGCAGCCTCAAAATCCATCGTCAAAGCAGGCTGCGCACCCACCCGCTACCGCGAGGTGGTACTGACTGCTTCCAACTTTGTCTCAAGAAACGTGTAAAGCAATTTCAAGAGATCCTCATTAACACCCACGATACGAATCTGCTTTGTTCGTGAACCCTGTCCTGAAACCAATTGAATCGAACTCCGCGGTACGTTGAAAGTCTTAGCAAGAAGACGCCGCAACTCCTCATTCGCTGCCCCATCAACAGGCGGAGCCGCCAATCGTACTCGGAGTGCGCCATTGTGCTCGCCAGCAACTTCACTTCGAGATGCACGCGGAACAACCTGCACGCGAAACACAAGATCTCCGTTCCGAACTGAATACTCAACCATTTCTTTCTAACCAACCGGCGGCAAACCGCCACCCAATAATGTTCCCATAACTGCCATTTGAAATAACCAAATGATTATGAATGCGAAGATAGGCGAGATATCCATGATACCGAGTGGTGGAATGATTCGCCGCAGTGGCCCGAGCAAAGGCTCAGTTGTATTCACCAAAAACCGCATTAGCCGGTTTGAATAACTTACCATTCCCCAGGAAAAGACAATTCTCATAAAGATGAACACCAGGTAGATCGACAGCGCACCATAAATAATGTAACCAAGACCCATGATTGGATTGGCCGCTTTGAAACTAATTATCAATCCTATCAGTGTCGCCGCAACTTCCTTGGTCAGCCACAGAAAAAACCATCCGAGCAAGATCGTAATCAGGATAACAATCAGGGGAGCAAACTTTGGGTCAACCCCAAGCCCCATCAGCGCTCGACGAGCAGGCAAGATAAAGCCATCACTGAGTTGCCGAATAGTTCGCGAAGCCCAGCTAAACGGATTCAGGTCTGCCGCATTCGCGATTAGTCGCAGAATCATCAACACGACGATCGCGACAATCGCCGCCTCTACGGCCCACGTTAAGAATAAAAGACTCCGACTAATAATCTGCATGATCGTTTCTATCTCTCGTACGAGCGCTCGCCGAAGATCGCAGTTCCGACTCTGACCATCGTCGCGCCTTCCTCGATGGCGATCTCAAAATCGTGAGTCATTCCCATCGACAAGTCACCCAGTCCGTTCGCAAACAGACCATCGTCAGCTAAGGCGTCGCGCAACTCACGAAGTTTTAAAAAGAACGGACGTGTCTCTTCTGCGTTATCGAAGTACGGTGGAAGTGTCATTAGTCCGGTAAGCTTCAGCCGTTCGCAGCTTCTGAGTTCCGAGGCAAGTTCCTTTACATCAGTTTCCAACACACCCGACTTGGTCTTTTCCAGACCAAGATCCACCTGGATCAAAACTGACATACTCGGAACTTCTTCCTCAACACACAAACGATCAAGACGACGTGCCAGTTCTAAGGAGTCAAGGGAATGTATCACGTCAAACAGCTTAACAGCGCGTCGGGCTTTGTTTGCCTGGAGATGCCCAACGAGATGCCAACGCGCTCGATGGCGACCTACTGCCGGGATCTTTGTTTCTGCTTCCTGGACGCGGTTTTCTCCGAAGTCCCGGGCGCCAAGCGCTAATAACTCCTGGACGAGAGCGGCCGGATGAGTCTTGCTGATAGCGATTAGGGTGACGTCACCTTCACCTCGGTGGCTGCGCTCAAGGGCACGATTAATACGTGCTTTGATGTTCGTAAATCGTTCACCAAGGCTTTGCTGGGCCGTGCGGGATTCTGCCATCTGTTAGGTTTATTGCTCCGCAAGGTATCGTATAACAACCGTCCCGCTTGCAACAGGAAAAGAATCGTTGGTGCTCAGGACCATCTGGCATACTGATTGAGATGGATCCGGACTAAGCCCCAAGGATCCGGGTCAACGAAGGAGGAAAAATATGCGTAAATTTGTGATGTTGACCGTGGCAGCTGTTGCTCTGTTGATGACGTTGTCGGTAAGTGACGCTTCAGCACAGGGACGAGGTCGTGGTCACGGTAATGGGAAGTGGGATAACGGTCGGGGCAACAGCCATTGGAAGTGGGGCAACAAGTGCGACAAGTTTGTGAACTGCCATGATGCTCGCGATGGGCGCTGGGACAATCGAGGTCCCCGTCGCCGGCTCAGTCTGCGGACCAGGTATGGCAGGCGATACGAAAACGCTCGCATGTATAGAAGGAACAATAATCGTCGACTTTATCGAAACGGATTCTATGTTCGAAATCGACAACGTTATCGACAACAACATTGAAGGCTCGAGTTTCAAAACTCAAGTTTAGGACCCAGCTAAGCGGAACACCGAGCAAAGTACAAGTGAGGAAGGGCGGTTTACCCCCGCTGTTGCCCCATCGATTCGATCGGGCAGCAGCAGGGGTAAACCGCCCTTCCTCACTTGTACTTTGCTCGGTGCTAATTTCCGGCGAAGTTGCTGAGCATAATCCTCTTTTGGTGGCCTTCTTGACACTCCCTAAATCGCATTCGCATAATGGCGACGCCATTATTAGCGGATGTGGCGGAACTGGCAGACGCGCAGGTCTCAGAAGCCTGTGATGGTGACATCGTGGAGGTTCAAGTCCTCTCATCCGCACCAAGCAGCCGGGCGAACCCAATTGTGGGCTCGCCTTTTTTGTTGCGGCGAGGGGGCGAGAGGGAGAGGGGGGGACACGGTGACGCGGAGACACGGTGACCCTCTTGCGTCTCTCCATTTTCCTGGCCCCGCGTCGCCCTCTCGCCCCCTCTCCCACTCTCCCCTCGCCACCTCTTCTCCGCCCGCTGGCAACAAAAAAACTTGCCACGGAATCTATCAGGCTGGTGTTTTCGTAATAGAAGTCAGTTTGAAAGGGGAGTTTTGATGAGCGTCGATCCAGCTTTATTGAAGGAAACCGACAATCTGAGGTCTGCCAGTCAAACCCATCTGAAGCTTGCAGAACCACCGGACCGCGATCGTATTCAACGAGTTGTGGATTTGGCGGATGCTCTGTTGTCAGAAGCGGAAACCCTGGCTCGCGACAAGGCTTTCACCGATGAAGCGAATAAGTTGCGGCCATTAGACATTCTCGGCGGAATAGACTTTTACGATGAGGTTCAGCGCTTCGAGACTCACTTGATTAGAATGGCGCTGGCGGAAACGGGTGGCAATCAAGCCAAGGCCGCACGGCTACTCGGAATAAAAGCAACTACACTGAATTCCAAAATCAAGCTTTTCAACATCGAGGTTAACTAAAAATTCCGATAGCTTTAGCTTGGCGAGACTCGCCAGGTATTTATCCGCAGATTACACAGATTACGCAGATTTCTTTGGAGTTAAGGCGTTCGCTCTTCTCTCATTAAGATCTGCGTAATCTGTGTAATCTGCGGATAAATATTTGACGAGTCACGACAAGCTAAAGCATATCGGACATCTTCAATTGATCGCCTCTGATGCTCCGAGCAGATTCGCATCAGCCGCGTCAGAGATCGTCAGTACCTGTTCCTCAAACAAGTTCGAATCTATCAGCGTCTGAACAAAATAATTCCCCGCCTTCGGAAACGTCACGTTAACAAAGAAACTAATATTGTCTGCGAAGCCACCCGCGTTGATTTCGAAACTGGTCGGCTGCGAAACCACAATAAATCCCTGCCGATCAGGTGTCAGGATACGCACTTCAGACAAGTACGTTCCCTGCCCCTTCCAGTGATTCACAACTGCGAACTTAATGAGTGAGGCTGGGAGTTGCTGCACCATGATGTTTTGAAAGATCCCCATGAACGAGAGCTTGTTTCCAGCTTCAAGCCGAACATCGTCACAAAGGATGGTATAAACGAGTTGTAGATCCGGTTTCTGATCGGGGTTGCTCATGGGCTTCTCCAATAGTTCACGATTAATAGGTCCAATAGGTCGAATAGGTCCTATACTTGTCAATCTTCTTCTAACATTCGCTTGAACCCAATCTCATCAATCACGTTGATCCCGAGTACATTCGCCTTATCCAGTTTTGAGCCGGCTTCCTCCCCAGCGATTACATAATCTGTCTTCTTGCTGACAGATGAATTAACGCGACCGCCTCTCGCTTCGATCAATTCGCGTGCTTCATCGCGCGTGTAACCTTCCATCTTGCCTGTGAGCACAAACTGCTTCCCAGCAAAACGTTCATCAACTTGCACGCTAGTCTGCTTTGCGAGTTCAGTTCTAACACCAGCCGCACGCAGCCTATCACAAAGCTTCCTATTGCCCTCGTCGTCAAACCAGTCACGCACACTTTCAGCAACCGTCAATCCGATTTCGGGAATGTCATCCAACTCTTCCGTTGTGGCGTTGGCTAAGGATGCCAATGATCCGAAATACTGTGCAAATATTCCAGCAGTTCTCTCGCCAACATGCCTGATTCCTAACGCGTAGATTAGGTTCGAAAGATCGCGCGATTTGCTGGCTTCGATCTGTTCCAGCAGGTTCGTCGCGGACTTCTTTGCCATTCGCGGAAGACCAGCGACTTGCTCGAGAGTCAGCTCGTAGAGATCGCCGACGTCCTTGACAAGATTGGCTTCCACCAGCTGAATAGCGAGTACATCACCCAAACCTTCGATTCGCATCGCCCGTCGCGAAGCAAAGTGCAATAGCCGACCAACCAGTTGAGCCGCACAATCTGCTGCCACGCAGCGCGCGACTACTTCTCCCTCAATTCTCGAGATCTCACTGCCACACACCGGGCAATGCGTCGGTGGTTTGAAAGTTTTTTCTTTTCCCGTCCGCTTTGATTTGATGACGCTCAGAACTTTAGGAATGATCTCGCCACTCTTCTCAATCATTACCCAGTCACCAATCTTCAGCCCGAGACGTTCAATTTCATCTTCGTTGTGAAGCGTTGCGCGCGAGACCGTCGTGCCGGCAAGAAACACCGGCTCTAAATTCGCGACCGGTGTTAATGCACCTGTTCGCCCGACCTGGACAACTATAGAAAGCACCTTTGTTGACGCCTGACGTGCCGGATACTTGTAAGCGATGGCCCACCGCGGCGCCTTTTGTGTGGACCCAAACTCGTCTTGCAACGCAGTCGAGTTTACTTTCACGACCAGGCCGTCGATCTCATAACCCAGTTCATCGCGCAGTTTCTCCATTTCATTTGCGAACTCGATTACTTCATCGATCGACTTGCATAGCTTCTTGTTCGAATTAACTCGAAATCCGGCTTGCTGTAGCCAGTTCAACGCTTCCCAGTGTGTCGAGAACGGTTTGTTGCCCCCAACTAACAGATCGTATGCGAACATATCCAACTTTCTGCGCGCAACGAGTCGCGAATCCAACTGTCGAATCGCACCAGCTGCTGCGTTTCGAGGATTGGCGAATCGGGGTTCACCTTGCTCTTCGCGCTCGGCGTTTGTTTTGCGAAAGACATCAAGTGGAATGAAGACCTCGCCACGCACTTCCACTTCACCAACAATCTTCCGTGCTTCCGACTTCAAACGCAGCGGAACGCTGCGTATCGTTCTGGCGTTCTGCGTAACCTCCTCGCCAATTCGTCCATCGCCACGAGTTACGCCACGCGTTAAGACAGCGCTTTCGTATTGTAGGGATAAAGAAAGTCCGTCGATCTTAAGTTCAGCCACGTACTCTAACTGACGGCCCTCTGCCAGTCTTTGACAACGCTGATCAAAAGCTCGCAATTCGTCGATGTTGTAGCTGTTGTCCAGCGAGAGCATTGGACGACGATGGACGACTTCGGGAAATCCTTCTGCTGGACGTCCACCCACACGCTGAGTTGGACTGTCGGGAGTTATGAGTTCGGGATTTGCCTCTTCAAGTGCTTGAAGTTTGGACAGGAGTTGGTCGTACTCGAGGTCAGAAATCTCAGGTGAGTCCTGGATATAATAAAGATCTTCGTGACGTCGAATCTCGTTTCTTAGTTTCTCGATCTCAACTGCATGTGTCTTGGCGGCGGCCAAACGTTATTCCTTCCTTTCCAACCGCGGGAAGCCGGGCCTCGGGGTCAGTGGCAGATAGGTCGAATAGGTCCTATAGGTCCTATACTACCGACGACGACGCCTGCGCTCCCGGCGCGTCACGTTTATTAAGCTTGGGCAACGGCGCTGTGGGTTTGCGATCGTCGTCACTGAGCGATGTCCTGTTTTTCGCTTCACCCAACTTGTGTATGACTCGGCCAATCATTTTTATGCTCAACAGGAAATCGTCAATTCGAATGTTCTCATCAGGTGCGTGTGGATTCGATCCAGCATAACTCGTCCCAAAAGAAGCGATCGCAGTTGGTGGCTCTGTAACTCCGCAAACTGCGCCGACGGGCCCACTCGAGGGATCCATTGGATAGATTAGTGGAGACTTTTCGTAGACCTCTTTCGCTGCACTGATGACGGCTCGCGCGACACCTGATTTGGCGGACGACTTGGCGAGTGGCGCTGTGCCTAGTTCAATTATTTCGATGTCTTTGAAACCGCGAACGTCCAGGTGTTCTCGCAAGAGCTCTGTCACGATCTTGCCGGTCAAATCAGGAACAAGACGAAAATCGAGTCTTGCCATCGCTGTGCTTGGCAGAACTGTCTTAGCACCGGCCTCAGTGTGACCAGTCTGAATTCCGCAAATCGTGCAGGTGGCGCCAAAGATATGTTCCTTCACCAGCGTCGAACCTTTCATCGACCTGACCCAGCCGCCGATTCGGAACTCTCGCTTAAGTCCCACTTCGTCGATCTCTATAGTCTTTAACACCTCGGCGTCTTCTTCACTGATCGGAGCGATGTGTGACGAGAAGCCATCGATGGTAATGACACCTTTCGGGGAAGTCATGGTTGCCAGTGCCTGGACTAAACGCCACGCAGGATTCGGAACGATCGTTCCCCATTTCGAGTGCAGATCTGTTCTGGCTCCAAAAGCACGCAACTCCAAAAACGTGATTCCCTTGAATCCCAAACTAATCACCGGCGTCTCTTTGGTATCGCGATAACCTTCATCCCAGATACACCCATCGGCACTTAACAGGTCTCCGTGTTCGTTCGTAAATCGGTAGAGACTTGGACTGCCGAGACCATCTTCGCCCTCAACGATGAAGCGCAAAGATACCGGCAACTTCCCAAATGTCTTTTGATACGCTTCGATTGCGGCCAACCGCGCAACCAGATCACCTTTGCTGTTAGCTGCTCCACGCGCGTAGAGCTTGCCGTCGTGAATCGTTGCCGCAAACGGACCAAAAGACCATTCGTTCAAATGCCCAACGGGTTGAACGTCGTAGTGGCCATAGATCAGAAAACTCTTCGGTCCACCACCACACTCTCCGTAAATAATCGGATAGCCACTGCCCATCCTGAATGAGCGTGTGCCAATTCCGACGCGTTGCATTGCTTGCTCAACAGCTTCGGCCATCGCACGCATACCAGTGCCGCGAGCCGCAACTGACGGCATGCGACAAAGCGCCTGCAGCCGTTCAGTAAAGGCACGCGCGTGACGGTCAACGTATTTGTCGAACTTCGCAAAAACCATTTGGCTTTCATCCTGAGAAAAGCGATCGCGAAATCGCGCGGAGCGAATGTCCGATATGCTTTTAGACATTCATGCAAAATTCTTCACTCCGGAGGAGTGACATGTTTATAGCACCGCCGCCCCAGTGTGCTACTGCACTCCAGAGGAGTGCAATGTTTAGGATTAGTTTCTCGACAGGTCACTCAGAGTTCGTGCAAAAAACTTACATGGCACTCCTACGGAGTGCGACTTTCCGGCGAATCTGGCTATAAACATTTCACTCCTCCGCAGTGAAAAATTGCTTTGCAGAACCTCTTTAGGTCTATTCGACGTTTTCGCGTTCAAACAGCAAATAATGTGACCGCTCTTCACCTCTTCGAAATCCAGCACATATCAATCCTTTATTGAAAGCACTCTTGAACTCCGAACGAACGCGCTCTTGTTCCGCTCGAGCCCGCTTTAGATCTGTTCGTACCACGGTTGACCACTCCGCCGGTATCGCAATCGTCGCAGCCGTTTCGCCAAGTTTGTCCCCGGCTTCGCCTCGTGATAACGATTCGACACGAGAAGAAGTCAAATACCAATTCCCAAATAAGCGATCACTTTGCAGGCCCGGACGACTCTCGATTGCCTGTTGCGGATCGGCGTTGTAATCAAGGCCGTAAAAGTTGTCGGCATACGTATCTACAACCACACCCAACCGATTGAGATTGAAGTACGCGTTACGAGCTTGCATTGGATCCCACGTCCACTTGATGTATCTCCGACCTTCGGCCATGGCGCGTTCCCTTTGTGCCCACTTAAGCCGCGCGCCCACACCTTTATTCTGATAGGCTCGGGCCACTGCCATCATGTGCGAATAACCAAAGATTTCGTTATCTGGTCGAACCGCCGCAAGGTGGTGAACAAAGCCCACCATTGTGTCGCCAACAAATGCTCCCAGCGTCCATCCTCCGGCTTGACGCGATACGATCAAATGTCGTCGGGGAGTGATCTCTATATCGGGAAGACCAAATGCCTCACGCTGTAAGTCGACGCAAGTGTCAAACTCCTGGATAGTCGTACACTCGCGAATTAAGATCTCTTCCATCCTCTGTCGTTATCCCTTCAGCGGACGCGCAGGTAATTGAATACGCGACTCCAACCCGCCTGACTCTCGATTGATAAGAGTGACATCGCCTCCCATTAGATCGACTAACTTCCGACCGATGATGATTCCCAGTTCGTTAATATTAGGCTCACGAGCCGGCACTTTATCTTCGGGATCGAAAACTTGCGCCGGATCTTCAATGGGGCTGCCGGTATCAAGCACATTGATGTTGAGAACACTGGGTTCAGTCAGGGTCACTACTATCTTTACCTCATCGCCTGACGGTGTACGACTGACTGCCCAGGCAACAAAGTTAAAGAGGACCTGACGAAGCTTTCCCTGATCAGATACGACAGTTGTTATCTCCGGCGCCAATTCATATTCGACCTTTACCTGCTGTTTCTGAGCCATTCGTGCAACTGCGGCGCAGCAGTCTCTCAGAGTCTCTCGAAACGAGAATTCCTGCAGAAACACTTCTGTCTCACCAGCTTCTACACGTGAGAGATCGACGAGTTGATTAAGACTCGCTTGTAGTTGAAACCCGGAGTCTTGAACCTTCTGGCAAAAGCGGCGCTGAGTCTCCGTCAATTGTTCGTGATCCAAAAGTATTTCGCTAAAACCCAGGATAGAAGTTAGTGGTGTTCGCAGCTCGTGCGACATTCGGGCTAGAAACAGCGAACGATAATGGGAAACACGCCGTAGCTCCCGGTTGGCTGCTTCGAGTTCGGCCGTCCGTTTTCTGAGCTCGTCAATTAGCAGCTCAACGCGCTCGTGTGCGGGTCGCTCTCCATTGCTTTCATCTAAGGCCTGTTCATCACTATTGCTGGAGCTGTTTTCCTGCTTGAATACTCCTTCACCCATAGAGATCTCACCAAATTTCGAAACTAAGTCATTGGGGGCTGAAAATTGTCTGTGTGAACTCAATATATCATTGTGAGTCCAAAGTCCAATGTCTAATGTCGTCGAAAGTCCAATGTCGAAAGTCCAATGTCCAAAGTCGAAAGTCCCACTTCGTGCTGGCAGCATTTGGCCTGCCTCCGTGACATTTGAGTTCGTGGGCAAGTAGCAGCCGAGGACACTGCGCTCCCAGCAGGAAGTAGGACTTTGGACTTTGGACTTTCGACTTTAGACTTTTTGCTATCATGTTCGTGTGAACGGTCAACTTCATGAGAATCCTTGCCCGGAACTAATTCGCGAAATCTTAATCAAAAGACTCTCCGGACGACTCAAACTTGAATTTAATAAGATCAAAGTGGTCGTTTATTTTCGATCCGGCACACTCTTGTATGCAGCTGCCAATTTGCGAACACATCGTCTGGGTGAGTACCTGGTAAATAGTCAGTTGGTAACAGGCGAGGATCTCCGCTATCTCGGAACTAATATTGATGATTTCAGTCTCGCAAAAACTTTACTTTCAGAAAAACGAATTTCACAATTACAGCTGCAACAACAGCAGCTCAAACAAGTCAACGATGTTCTCGGGCTCGCGCTTCTATGGACTGAGGGCACCTGGGATTTCGACGATCATTCGCATCTACTTGAAGAAGTACACTTGATGATTGACGCCCCAAGCTTGCTAATCGAAGCCGCACGACGTCTCCCGACAAAGTTCACCACGTCTCGATTCCTAATTAACGCGGAGTTGATTTCGCCAGTTGCGAATCCACCCAAGCTTGTCAATCTGCTGCCCACGGAAGTTTTTCTGTTGTCCAGAGTCGATGTACCTATGACTCTCTCGGAGCTCGTTGCGGTAAGTGGTCTTCCAGAGCCTGACACTTTGCGGGTTGTCTATTCGCTCGCGTTGGTCGATCTTCTCGCGCGGCAACATTGGAAAACTGCTTTCCGCGGTTCACTCTCAGAAACTCCGCTCCAGGTCGAAACGGTTCCAGAACCAGTCGCGGAGGCTCCGGTGGTAACCGAGCCCGATAATGTTGAAAGATTCCTCGCGCGGCTGGCTGCGGCAACTTCACACTACGAAATTCTGGCAGTGGAAAAGAGTGTCTCGATTCCAGAGCTAAAGCAGGCTTATTACGACATTGCGCGCAAATACCATCCAGATCGCTTTCGTGGAGCTGACAAGTCTTTACTTTCTGAGGTTGAATCGAGTTTTGCGCGTATCACACAAGCGTACGATACTCTGCGTGATCCCAAACTGCGCGCCTCTTATGACGCAAAGCTCGAAGCGCAAAAGCGAGCCGCACGTCTGGCTGAATCAGCACCTAAGGCTACTGCGTCAAACATCGAAAAGACCGTTGATTCAGACGACGTGCGTGATGAGGGTCTCACTCCAGGACAACAGGCAGAGATTCAGTTCAAGAAGGGTTTCGCCGCCTTGGAACTGGGAGATCGAAACCTCGCAGTTGGATTGCTCGGCTCTGCGGCTCGCGCGGTTGCTCACGAACCAAGATACCGCGCTTACTACGGCCGCGCTCTCGCGTTGCACGAAAGCACTCGCAGGCTCGCGGAGGCAGAACTTCAAGCCGCTGTTAAGCTCGAGCCTAACAATGCTGAGTATCGAATAATGCTCGCTGAACTTTATCGTGATCTTGGCTTCCAGGTTCGCGCCAGAAGCGAAGCTGAACGGGCGCTGGCAGCGGACCACAATAGCCGCAAGGCAAAGGAGCTTCTGGAGTCGCTCAGTTAGAGATGCATTTGCGAGTGCTCAATTCGTATGATGAAATTGGTACTTGGACAGGGTCAGTATCACCTCGCGGTAGCGGGTGGGTGCGAAGCTTTTGGATAAGGTCAGTACCACCTCGCGGTAGCGGGTGGGTGCGAAGCTTTGAATATGAGAGTTTTAAATGACCGCAATTTACGCTTCGCACCCACCCGCTACGGCGAGGTAGCACTGACCTTATCCAAGTGAAACCGCCCATGAAAAGAAACCATAACCCGAATGAATTGATCGACCAGTCAGCTGCTGAGGCTTTTACGCAGGTGGCCAAGACGTCCGATCGTTTCGAGCAATACGAGAATCCGCATTCCTCGAGAATCGCGGCAATAGCAGACGAGCTGGCGAAGATATTCCATCTTGCTCGACACGACCGTGGCTCACTAAGAGTCGCGGCGTTGCTTCACGATCTTGGTGAAGTGGCAATGGAACGGGAATACATTCAACGTGCCGATGCGTTATCCGCCGACGAACGACTTGATTTGGCCCGCCATCCGGTGATTGGTGAGCGTGAAGCATCACGTGTTGGGGCTGATCGCGCTGCGCAACTTCTCATTCGCTGGCATCATGAATGGTGGAGCGGTCAAGGGTATCCTGATTGTTTACGACGGGAGGAGATACCGTTGGCAGCCAGGATACTGCGAGTCGCAGATTCGTATGCAGCTCTCACTGACAAACGACCCTTTCGTTCGGCGCTCACTTCGGAGAAAGCGCGAAAAGAAATTGTCGATCGAGCAGGTGTCGAATTCGATCCTGCAGTTGTGAAAGTTTTTCTTTCACTGGCCTTGTTACCCGAACTAGACTCATTTGCGAAAGAAGAACAAGACATTTCTCCTGCACCAATCGTGGAGAATGACACCAAGTGGGACATGTTCACTTCGTTCACCAGATAACCCGGCATATGCAATTTGCAAATGGTTGGCTCAGTTTCGAATTAGGCGTTTTGCAACGCCTGAGGTTTTCTTCTGTCGCTTTGCCGTTCACGGGCGAGCCCAATTTAGCATTGCACGTCAAACGTTGGAGGATCAGAGTAGCGGCTAACGATCCAATGGCATGGTCGCATACGAAATGCACCGCTCTAATAGAAAACCATGGCGAACAACTCAGTGAAGCTGATCTGGAGCAAGTCCTGGAAGAGGCTTACGTGCCGCGCGACAAGTTGGACAATCAATCGTTGCTGAAGTGGTTCAACGAAGCCGACGCCTGGTGGTTTGATAATGTTCGCTTCGCAGCCGAACATCTGCCACCTCTCAAAAGAGCACTGGCACTCACAATCGGAATGATGGTTGGGGACTACGTCCTTTCGTTTGGCAAAGAAACACGTTTCCTCAGAGAACCTCTCGCGCTCTCAAAAACTTTTCGGTTGATGCTCGAGTGTCTACCAGTCATCAACGACAACACGCTGCGAAATAAGAGTTCGAACCAGGACGTCAGAGACTTTATCGCTGAAAGACATCACACCGATTTACTCTTCCTGAGACTTCCTCCTCCGATTACTCAGATGTCAATTGCGCGCGACCCCTTAGTCAGCTGGCGTGAAGAGTGGCTTAGAGGTGGCGATGATTTCTGGGTGGAGTTTGAAAAGGAGCGGGGCTCGAAACTTGGCTCGCGAGTACAAAGCAAACAGCAATATCTCGGTTTCGTCGAAGACTTGCTCAGGACCGCAGCGCATATTCCATCATGGGCAATCGCGCATACTGAAAACGGTTTTATCTCAACGGAGGAGCTGGTGGAGAAGGTCGGGAAAGTCCGAAAGGCAAACGCGATCTATTCCAAAGATTTCTCTGATCTGCTGGGCGTGCGCGCATCGATCATTGTAGCGTGAGTGCTTTGGAGTGCGACGGCCTGCCGTCGCTTTGTTACAGCGAATCACGACAACCGCTGTTTTCTTCCTCTTGATAAACCTCCGATATAACAAAGCGGCGGCAGGCCGCCGCACTCCATAGCTACCGCGTCGTGCTACTGGCTTCTTGCTGCTGCGAAACGAATTTGTAACCAACGCCTCGAACCGTCAACAAGTGTTTCGGGCGTGATGGTTCGTCCTCAATATACTTCCGCAGTCTCACGATGAAGTTATCGATAGCCCGCGTGTCAGTGTCTTCGCGAAGTCCCCAAACTTCTTCCAAAATTGCATTGCGCGAAACGATTTTTCCATCGTGTTCAATCAAGTAGCGCAAAAGGTCGGCCTCCATCAACGTCAGCCTGACGGTCTGAGATCCGGAATGCAGTTCGAGTCCTTCAAAGTCTATTGTGCGACCAGCGAACTCGAACACGACCTGCGACGATTGGACTTTGCGCTGATCGCGGCGAAACCATTCACGCCGGCGTAATAACGCATGGATTCGTGCAATCAACACCCCCAATTCAAAAGGCTTCGGCAGATAATCATCTGCTCCGGCTTCAAACCCACGCAGGACATCTTCGGCCTGACCTCGAGCAGTTAACATTAGAATGGGAACAAATTGGCCTTGCGCCCGGAGTTTACTTGCCAACGTAAATCCATCCATGCCCGGCAACATGACATCAAGCACGACTACGTCGTAACCGTCACGCTTGTCTTTCAAGTTTTCCAGCGCCGTTTCAGCATCAGCGACCGCATCGACAGTGTAACCTTCGGCCTCGAGGTTATAACGGAGGCCATCCGCGAGATGCTTCTCGTCTTCAACTATCAAAACAGAGCTCATTTAAGTTCCCACGATTGGAAGTTGTACAGTGAAGGTGCTTCCCTGGCCCAAACCTTTGCTCTCGACAAACACTCGACCTCCATGTTTGGTCACCACCGATTCGACGATAAACAGACCTAAACCTGTTCCTTTCACTCGAGCCATAAATTTTCCAGGCACGCGATAGAACCGCTTGAAAATTCTTTTCAACTGCGCGTTGGGAATCCCGATCCCCTTATCAGTAACTTTCACAGCGACTCGTTTGTTATCGAGCGCGGAGACAGACACTGACACTCGCACTTCTTCGTCAGAGTACTTGACTGCGTTATCGAGCAAATTTGAAAAAGCAGCGCGCAACTCGTCCAAATCGCCTGAAATCCGAGCGCTGCTAGCATCGGGCGACTCAAAATACATGAGGTGCGAGTCGGTAAGTCCGTAACGCACACGCGTGAGTTCGAGACATTCGCGAACAATCTCGGTAACGCTAATCACCGACGTCGCTATGCGACGCCGTTTGTGACCAGTCCTACCGGCGCGCAACACCTGTTCGACTGTCGTAAGTAACCGTTGACTATCCGCCAACATGATGTCGTAGAACTCTGCTCGTTGCGTCTCATCGACATCACGAGTCTTCAGGGTTTCGAGGTAGAGACGAATAGAGGCTATGGGCGTTTTCAGTTCATGGGTAACCGCATTTATGAAGGCGTCGTGCTGCTCGTTACGTCGGATCTCACGAATGAGGAAAGTAGTGTTGAGCACGAGGCCAAAGATGAGGACGACGAAGAAGACGATTCCCAGTATTAACAGAACAACTTCGCTCGTGTTGAGAAGGATCCATCCGACGTTTAATGCGACCGCAAGAGCAACGAGACAGGCGCCAAGCGCAATGAAGAAGGCAATTGATTTTCTTCGACGGCCTTTGACGCGCATAGGTGGAAACAAATATAGGACCTATACGATCTATAGGACCTATTAAGCGGCTTTCTTCAGTTCCCGTTGATCTCCTGCGGCAATCTGCTCTTTGCTCACGAGCTTGATCGATTTCGCCAAACCCAGGTGCTTTAACAAGGTGATCCCATACCAATTAATATCGATTTCGTACCACTTCAATCCATGACGTGCGGCGCTTGGAAACGCGTGGTGATTGTTGTGCCAACCTTCGCCGAACGTCAAAAGTGCGACCCACCAACTGTTAGTCGAGTCGTCATTCGTCTCAAATCGGCGACGACCCCAAATGTGCGTAGCTGAGTTTACGAGCCATGTGGCATGCAAACCAAATGTGACACGAGCAAAGACACCCCAGAGCAGTCCTTGCCAGCCTGCTAAAGCGAACAATACTAATCCAAGCAATACGAGTGGCATAAAGTAGAGTCGATTCAACCAGACTTGAACCGGGTCTTTCATCAGATCAGGCGCGTAGCGTCGCATAACTGCTTCGGGATGCTGCTGAGATGTGCCAGTTAATATCCACCCGATGTGCGACCACCAGCGGCCATCGCGTGGCGAATGCGGATCGCCTGGCTGGTCAGTGTACGCGTGGTGAATCCTATGGGTCACGACCCAATTTATTGCGCCACCTTCGAGCGCCAATAGTCCGCAGAAAGTAAGGAAATATTCCAGGGGCTTTGGTGTTCGGAACCCGCGATGAGTAATCAAACGATGGAATCCGATCCCGATTCCCAAACTGCCGGCAATCCAGTTCATCATGATTGAGATTGCTACCCATTTCCAGCTAAAGAGAAAAAGTGCTGCGATTGCACCAACGTGAAATATTGCCAGGAAGATTAATGTGTTCCAATTGATTTTGCCGCGCGATTTGATTTGACTCTGCATTCCCGCTCCATGACCTTATGTTTCCCACGCGATTGAATGTAACAAAAGGTCCAGAAGTGGGGATGTAATAGTTATGTACCTGGGACTTTGGCCTTTGGCCTTGGTCTTCGGTCTTGGGTTTTTTTGACCGGTCCGATCGAAGATCAAAGGCCAAAGACCAAAGCCCAGTCACCGTTGATTGAACCTTTTCGGTAACCGCACCGTCTTTGTTGCAAACAAAATCAGCCAACCAATTCCCGCTATTCCCGAAAGCAAGCCACTATAAATCGTGAGCGTCTGAGGTGTGATCAGCTGCAGCGACCAACCAGCAGCTCCGGTAGAGAAAGTCCAAATCAACATCTCCGCCGCACGATCAGTTGTAGACACACGCCCGCGCAAATTGTCCGGTACCAGTCTCATCAAGAGAGTTTCCTGCACAGCGAACTCAGCACCGAGCAAGATGCGTGAGATCATCAACATCAATCCTGCGAGGTATAAACCAGGCACGACTCCCATTAAGGCGAAGAAGATTCCCTGGATGAATAAACTCCACCCAATGAAGCGAACCGTCGTGCCTCGTAACTCAAAATACGCGCCAACTCTACGTGCGATCATCATTCCAATGAAAAGTCCGAGACCATTCGCGAAGTAAAGAGCGGCCACAGCTGAGTCTTGACTAAGATTCGGCCCGGCAAAGACGAGCGCACCTAAACGTTCGGCGATTAGATTGATCGCGCCGCCTCCGACAGCCCACACAATATTGGCACCAAGAATTGCGGCTACTGGTCCATGCGTGACGATGTACGACCAACCTTCCTGGATATCGCGCCCGTAACCGCTATGTCGTCGTAAGCGGGATATGCCGTTTCCATTCTCTGGACGCTGTGAAACCGTTTGCCGCGTCTCTTCTTCAGGCACTAACCACACTGAATAGGCCGAAGCCAGAAACGAAATTGCGTTGATAATGAAAGCCGTTTGATAGCCAAACCTTGCCGAAGCCCAGCCGCCGAGTGCCGCACCAAGCGACATCAACAGAAATCGCGAGGAAAACATCAGCGCGTTTCCGGCAAGCAGGTCACGCTCGCCCGTAATATTCGGAACAGCTGCATTCTTGGCTGCTTCGAAGAAAGCTCCGAAAAGTGAAAGCAAACCGATGCACAAATACGCGATCCATAGGTCCTGAGAAGTGCGAACTAATAGAAAGCCGAGCGCTACAACCAAGCGGAGTAAGTCGGTTGCGATCATCACTGTTCGTCTGGACCAGCGATCCACAAAAGCACCCGCGAGCGGCGCAAACAGAGTAAAAGGAACAAGCCGAACGATCAGTAGGATGGCCGCTGCTTCAGTCGCCGCATGAGAAACCAGACGCACCACTCCTAATGCGGCAATGAAATTAAACCAGTTGCCGAGTTCGGAAATGACCTGCCCAATCCACAATCGTCTGAACGAGCGATTGCGGCGGAGCAGTTGGATGTACGTTAGTGAATCCATTCGATCCCGGTCTTTGACCTTTGGTCTTTGGCCTTTGATTGTCACTTGTTAGAAACAAGACCAAAGGCCAAAAACCAAAGACCACTCCATCAAAAGAGCCGCCGAGTTAACTCAGGCGGCTCGCGACTGCGATCGTTTTTCCCGGAGGTTTATCCTCCAACAAATCGCGGCGGCCGCTTTTCCAGAAAAGCTGAAACGCCTTCTATAAAATCCTTTGTCTTGCCTGATTCAATCTGCGCCTTTCGTTCGAGTTCCAATTGAGTTTCCTGATCATTCACTGCGCTCGCTTCTAACAGCCGCTTGATCTGGGCTATTGCCGCCGTCGGTGCAGCCGCCAGGCGTTCGGCCATTGCCATTGCCCGGCTCATCAACTCCGAATCTGGTGTCACGGCGTTAATCATTCCCATCTCCAACGCTTGCTGAGCGCTTACCATGTCCCCAGTGAACATCAATTCTGCAGCTCGTTTCCATCCTACGAGTCGAGGCAGTATAAAAGTTCCACCACAATCAGGCGATAGACCAATTTTGATGAAAGCTTGATTGAACTTTGCTCCTTCTGCCGCAATTACCAGGTCGCACGCCAGGGCGAGATTACATCCACCTCCCGACGCAACACCGTTCACTGCAGCGATAAATGGAATCGGAGTCTGACGGATCAACATTATTGCTTCGTTGAGCATTCGCAAGGGCTCATCAAAGAAGGCCTCTATGCGTCCATCACTACTCGCAATGTTTTGCATTTCGCGCAGGTCGCCGCCTGCTGAAAATGCGCGACCGGCGCCCGTTAAAATAAGTGCCCGAGCTCGCCTCTCAATCGCTTCGTGTACTGCAGCTTTGAAATCGCGGGCCACGTCGATTGTCAAAGCATTCAAGAAAGTCGGGCGATTGAACGTTACAATCGCTACGTCGCCGCGTTGCTCTATTTGAACAGTTTCGTGGTCCATCCCTTATTTTTGGACATTCTTTACCAGTAATCGCGTAGTCACAACTCGCGGTCCAAACTTCCTTTTGTTGTTGATGGTCAGGAGCCGAGCGAAGTTGCTCGCGCCAGTTTAACGCACATTCAATTCAGTTTCTCTGCGTCGCTCTACTGGCACTAAAGCAATCACTGCACAAAACTGGTCTACCCGTTGATGGTTTGAACGGTACTGAATCAGATTTGCCGCATTGGTCGCAGGTGATCTCAAATCGCTGACGTTCTCCCCCTGGTCCCCTTGAGCCGCCGAAGTTTGCGCGCCGCGCATCACGACAAGGCTTACAACGCTTCGGATGAGTTAGGTTACGTTCCCGATAGTATTCCTGTTCACGTTCAGAAAAGGTAAACGGCGTGTTGCATTCCGAACACGTGATTTCAAGGTCTGGCATCGCGGTTTCTCCACGAGACTGGAAACTGAGGACTTCCAAGCTCTCTGATCTTCGGAGTGCCTGCGGTCGGGTTTCTTTCGGCCCGCGGATTGTGCCGAAAGCGCCTTTTCTCAAACACCAAACCGAGGCTTAACGCGCTCCGATACGTTTTATTGGGCCTGAGTTTACTCCAGTGTATAGGTCTATTCAAATATTTGCAGGAGTGGTCGGCTGCCCAGGACCTATAGGACCTATAGGACTGATACCCACCAACTACCGCGGCGAGTTGTGGCGGATTCTCTGCAACAAGTTGTTAGAGTGTTGCCTTCAGACAACAATGACAATGAGAATTTGGCAGTATTTTCTGGGCACATGGGTTGCCAGTTTCCTGAATATTGGAGATAGGTTCAGCTTACTTGATCAAACAGACCACCCTTCGCACAGCAGTTGAGACTCACGGCATCGGCCTACACACAGCCGTGCCGGTTCATGTTCGCCTTGTTCCCGCGCCGCCTGATACCGGATATGTTTTCCGCCGCACTGATCTGGGCGGGTTTGAACTGCCCGCAACAGTCGAGTCGGTAGCACACTGTGGTTACGCAACCACTCTGATGCGCACCGGCGTGATGTTATCGACGGTGGAGCATCTTTTGGCAGCACTGCGTGGTCTTGCTGTTGATAACGTCTTCATCGAGGTGGATAACCTCGAGATTCCGATCATGGACGGGTCCGCCGAAAACTTCGCCGAGATTATCGAGCGCGCGGGAGTCGTTGAACAACCTCTGGCGCGACGTGCTTTACTCGTTCGAGAAAAGGTCTCATTCGAACAAGGCAACAGGCGAATCAGCGTTGAACCTGCGGACACTTATCAAATCGATTGCCTTATCGATTTTACCCATCCGCTTATCGGTGTTCAGAGCTTGTCAGTGGAACTGAGCGACGGTGCGTTCAGCCGCGAGATTGCGGCAGCTCGAACGTTTGGATTTACCGATGAGATCGAGACGCTGCGACGAGCAAATCTAATTCGGGGTGGATCACTTGACAACGCAATCGTGCTTACGCCACAGGGGATGCTGAATCAAACGGGCTTGCGCTTTCGGGATGAATTCGTTCGTCACAAGATTCTCGACATCATCGGCGATCTTGCATTGTTAGGAATGCCAATTCTTGGAAGAGTGGTTGCGGAACGCAGCGGGCATATTCTGCATGCGGGCTTGATGTCGAAACTACTGCGCTTGAGATCGGCGTGGGATATTGTTGATATGCCGGGTCGAATGGCTGCGTAGATAGTATTATTGGTCATTTTCCATTTATCACTTCTCATTTTCCATTTTTCTACGCCACCTTTCGCACAGTCTTAAGGGACTTCGCAAAAATCCGACAGAGTTCCTTATTCTCTCTAATCAAGTCTACAAGCAGAGCTGCTTTCAAGATTTGGCTTCGTTCAATTATCCGTAACCAAATAGATGTTTCGTTAAGCTCCTTAAAAACAATTCTAAGTTTGTGTATGAAGTCTGCTCGACTTTCAGCGCCCCGCGCTTCACCATAATTCGGAGCCGGCGAAGTGCCACACCTAAGAATCTGTCCCGAGATGTGTTTGCCTGCTGGAGTTTTAGGAAGTCTGTTTGAAAGCTTAATAATTCGAACGGCAAAATCGATCAATCGTTCTTCTAACTGGTCAGCTTGAGTCTGAGGATCAAGATTAGAGTCTTCGTCCTTTTCGTCTTTCATGTGTGAGGATCCTTTGAAAATGAGGTTTTACAAATCCTGGAGAATAATACTGTGGCAGGAAATCAAATGGAAAATGGAAAATGAGAAATGGAAAATGACCAATAGATCTTTTTAAAGGCCACTCCGCACAACATCATGCAACCTCAAAAGCCCCACGCATTTCCCCTCCGAATCAACCACCGGTAACACCGAAATCTGTGACGGCCTGTTTTCCATAAGCTGCAGTGCATCGTAGGCAAGTAAATCAGGTGTGGCGACGGCCGGTTTGCTCGTCATGAAGTCGTTGCAAGTCAATCGCGCCAACGCGTCATGATCAGTTTGCTCAATTGTTCTTCGCAGGTCGCCATCGGTGATGATTCCAGCCAATCTACCCGCATCATCAACAACACAAACAGCACCAAGCCCACCTCGACTTATTGCTCGTACCACGTCAACCCATGATGAGCCAGTAGCTATCGTTGGATTCTCGACGTCGGAGTGCATCAGGTCGGCCACTCGCAAAGTCAGCCTCTTACCTAAACGACCTGCGGGATGATTATTCGCAAAGTCGCTCGTTGTGAGTCCCTTTACTTTCATGAGGGTCATGGCCAACGCATCGCCTAATGCCAACGCCACCGTTGTGCTGGTCGTCGGGGCTAAATTTAAGGGACACGCTTCCTGATCAACTGAAGCATCAAGAACTGCATCTGACCGCTGAGCCAAAGTTGAGTTTATATTGCCGACAATAGCAACGATGCCCACCTTGCGGTTCTTCAAATAGGGCAGCATCGCGACTATCTCATCAGTCTCTCCGCTGTTGCTCAGTACAATTACAACGTCACCCTCCTGAACCATCCCTAACCCCCCGTGGAGCGCATCAGATGGATGAAGATGGAACGCTGCCGTTCCGGCACTTGTCATCGTGGCTGCGATCTTTTGGGCGATGATGCCCGACTTACCAACGCCGAGGACAACGACTTTTCCCCTGCAAGTCGCCAGCAACTCAATCACGCGGTCGACTTCGGCAGCGTTCAAACGATCAGCTGTCTGAGCAATAGCATCCGATTCAACCTTCAGCAGTTCCCGGACGTCGGCGAAGTAGTTTGTGGTCATGTGGCGCTTTGATATACGACTTGCCCGATGTTTGGCAAGTCAGAGTGTTGTACGGTATAGTCCGGCCTTCTTCAGATTAAATTCAGCCTGGAGCCAGCTTAGTCACATGAGCTTTCTCAATCTTCTGCCAAAAGAGGAGCAGTACTTCGATCTGTTTACGCAGATGACGCTCTATATCTCTGCTGCCGCTCGCGAGCTGAAGGAAATGCTCGCCGACAAGAATCACGACTACGCCGAATACGCGCAGCGGATTAAGGGTCTGGAGCACGCCTGTGACGAATTAACGCACAACATCTCGACACGCCTCAACAAATCTTTCATCACGCCTTTTGATCGCGAAGACATTTATATGATGTCAACTGCGCTCGACGACATTGTTGACTTAATTGACGATGCGGCGCGGGCCATTATTATCTTCGACGTCAAGGAGATTACTGACTACGCACGCGATTTCGCTGATGTTATTGAGCGGATGGCTGATCAGCTGAAAGAAATCGTCAGCATTTTGAGGCGGCCAAAGAACATAACGCAACGCTTGGTAGAAATCCATCGACTTGAAAACGAAGGAGACGATATCTATCACGCTGCAATTGCGGAGCTATTTCACGACTCCCACGATGCGTTAACTGTACTGAAATGGAAAGAAGTTTACGAGAAACTCGAAGCGGCAGTAGATCGCTGTGAGAACGTCGCGAATATTATTGAGAGCGTGATTATTAAGCACACGTAGCGGTCTTTGGTCTTTGGTCTTATTAATCCCAAAAGTTAAAGACCCTGAATCAAATAATCCGTCAGTTTTTGTTCGTGTTGGTTCGTGTGAGTTCGTGGATCTTCTGGTATACCCCAAAAGTACGATCCACGAATTCACATGAACTAACACGAAAGCATGACAAAAAGGACAACGCAGGCAAAACCAAAGACCCAAGCGCAAAGACCAAATGTCCGCCACTCTTGCCTTCGTCATCATCCTCGTATTCCTCGCGCTTGTCTTTGATTACATCAACGGTTTTCACGACGCTGCCAATTCCATCGCAACAGTTGTATCAACCCGAGTCCTATCACCCGGTATCGCTGTTCTCTGGGCCGCATTTTTTAACTTTGTTGCCTTCGCGGTTTTCGGTACGCGCGTAGCCAAAGCAATTGGAGATGGCGTGCGAATGGATCTGATTATCCCTGAGCAGCGGCTGTGGGTCCTGCTTGCCGCACTAGTCGGAGCCATCATCTGGAACCTCATTACGTGGTATCTCGGCTTACCCACCTCAAGTTCACACGCGCTTCTCGGAGGCTATGCAGGCGCCGGCATCGCAGCACATGGTGGAGTCCAAGGGCTTTTGAAAACCGAGGTTTGGTTTCGAACGTTGAAGTTCATTGTGTTGTCTCCGCTGATTGGGATGGTGCTTGGGTTTACTTTGATGGTTCTCGTTTACTGGATCTTCCGCAGCTTCTCAGCAGCCCGGGTAGACAAGATTTTCCGACGTGGTCAATTGCTTTCCGCCGCAGCGTTCTCGCTGGGACATGGCGGCAACGATGCACAGAAGACAATGGGCATTATCACCGCGGTATTAACGGCCGGTGGGGTTTGGGGACTAAGCTATGGACCTAACGGGACGTTGCCACCCATTCCTTTGTCAGTCGTGTTGTCCGCGCACGCAGCGATCGCCCTCGGAACGCTGTCTGGGGGGTGGAGAATCGTCCGCACAATGGGAACGAGAATTACAAAGCTCAAGCCCGTTGGTGGTTTTTGCGCAGAGACTGCCGCCGCATTAACTCTCGCCTATGTGACTCTAACCGGCACACCGGTTTCCACAACGCACACGATTACGGGTTCGATCGTTGGTGTTGGCGCGACACGTCGATTGTCTGCAGTGAAGTGGGGTGTAGCGGGAAGGATTGTATGGGCGTGGATACTCACGATCCCCGCCGCAGCAACGATTGCAGCAATGGCGTTTTGGTTGGTGAGGTTTCTGTATCAGACGTTCTAAGTCGAAAGTCCAATGTCCAATGTCCAAAGTCTTCCGGGGACTTTGGACTTTCGACTTTGCTATCTTCCTGCTCCAACTCAAGCCCGCGTAGCTCAGTGGATTAGAGCGTTCGCCTCCGGAGCAGTTTTTAACGTTTCCCTGAACAAACTCGTAGACGCCAATAAAAACGCTGTGATTCTTGTGTCACTCAGTTGCACGAAGTGTACCGATGTGTCCTGAAAACCAAATAAAAAGCAAAACGAAAATACTCAGCCGCACAATACGCAAAGCCAGAGCCAAGCACTGCGCACGGCTTCAAGACGCGGCAGGACTTATGGGCCTTGCCGATGTTTGGCGACAAGAAAGAATATCTGTTGTCCGATTCACAGTTTGAAGAAATAAACCCGTAGCTCTCGTCCGACGGACGTCCCAGTGCTGATCTGGGAGTTCTTACGCTGCCCGAACCTTCGACTGTTCCGTCGGTTGTTTGGGACTCGCGGTTGCACCGGAATCAACCGCAACGCCATGTCGAAATACCAATTCACCTCCCAGCCATCCGGCAATCGCCAGCCCAATAACGCCAACCACCGAAAGTATGATTGGTAACATAGGCATCGTGGCGATCCACTTCGCACCGCTACTCGTACGCAAGTAAAAGCTGATTATGAAAATCACCAGGCCAGTGATGTTCACGCGCGCATGCCAGTTCGCCACTCTTACGGCAGCGCGATCTGTTAACGTGGCCCAGTCGATCAATCCTGGGATAGCCGCAGCCGCTGCGCCGATGATGCCTCCGAGAAGTGTGTAGAACGCAATGTAGCTTTCCCACACTGGATTGCCTCGCAAGAGATAGATGAGATCGGCGACTAACGAGAAGACTAACAGCCCAATCGGAAATGGAATTAGCATTGGATGAATCGGATGCCCTCCGATGCTTGCTTTACTTGCCATAACTAGCCTCCTTAGTGGTTCAACATTCGTTATTTCACTCGGTGTTCGTTAAGTTTTGGTACATGAATCTGTGTCCAGCTGGGCCAACAATTCCCTTGCCAATCTTGCTGCGGAGGCGGAGGGAATAGAAAGGACTATCTACTTTTAGAAAGGGTTTTACAGAGGGATTGTACGAAGGAACGTTTTTAGGGTAAGCGCTAAGACCAAAAATGTAAATGAACGAACGCGGAAGGTGATGTCATAACAGTGTTACTACCGTAGCGAAATTTGAACTCATCAGAGGGAGCAACACTTATTATCGCGGGAGACCGGAAGACAATTGATTCCGCGAAGCGCCGCGCCTTGCCTTCGCGCTTCAAGGGCTTAAGGAACTCTCCGAAGTGGATCGCGGCCTTGTAGATCGAGGCTATTTCAGAATTCTGCTGTGTAGAGGATTTTTGCTTTTTGCTACTTAACTCTTAACGAACTCTGTGTCCAGGGTGATCGTCACTTCATCACCAACAAGTATCCCACCAGTCTCAAGTGTAGTATTCCAGGTTAGACCGAAGTCTTTGCGATTTATTCTTGTGGTCGCAGATACGGCGATGCGGACATTTCCCCATGGGTCTTTTGTGGGAGGCGTAGGACCTTCCACACTGAAGGTAACCTTTCGCGTTACTCCCCGAATCGTTAAGTCGCCTTCGACCGAAAGTTCTGCGATTCCCAATTTATTGACCCTGGTGGAGACGAACGTAAGCCAGGGATGATTTTCAACATCCAGGAAGTCGGCACTTCTCAGATGCGTGTCTCGTTGTTCATCACGAGTGTCGATCGATGCCGCTTCAATCGAAGTTTCAACTTTGGATTGTGTGACGTCAGATTCATCAAGAGTAAGAAGGCCAGAGATTTTTGAAAAATGTCCCCTTACGTTCGCGATCATCATGTGCTTGACCTTGAACTCCGCGGAAGAGTGAACTGGGTCAACCTCCCAGGTTGAAGTTTGTTGCGAAGCTTGTGGTGACGTTTGTGACATAGTCTCGATCTTCTCCTTTTCCATCGTCGTGGATCACAACAATCAACCAATCACCGGCCATCGTTTCGATTTGGAATTTGCTTCCTATGCCTGGAAGAAATACTTGGCCGATAGTCGACATAATAACTCCGTACAGGCTCTTCCAGAGATCCAGCTAACAATCAGAGATCAAAGTGGCCAGCCGCCTCCGGTTGGTAGAGCACTTCATCAACCTTGAGTCTACGCAATCCTGAAGGCACTTGCCACTCGATAGTATCTCCCTTCTTGAAACCAAGGATAGCAGTGCCAATCGGCGCCAACACTGATATTTTGCCCTGGTTAAAATCTGCTTCCTTTGGAAAGACTAATGAATAGATGTTGGCCTCGCCACTAACCAGGTCTTTTAATCGAACCTTCGACCTCATCGTAATGACATCCGCACCAATAGTTTTAGAATCGACAATCGTGGCTCTGTCCAACTCATCTTCGAGCTTGTCCAAATATTCGCGGTTTTCGATACCGTCTCGTTCTCGCGTACTCTCAATTAACCAACTGAGACGATCTCTATCTGTCTCTGTTATATAAATACTTGCTGCCTGTTTCTTTTTTCTCATCGTTTCTTCTCCAATTCTGTTTGATCCTATTAATAAGCTTTAAGACATCAATTAGAATTAAGCCGCTTTTCTCAAACCGACGTCCCTACTCAACTCATAAGTTATGGAGGGCGTGAATGGCCATTTCCCTGCTAATTTATTTGCCGGCCGAGAATCGGAGCCGACAATCCTTACGGAACAGTGGGCCCGGCTCGCGACCGCCTCTGATACGCTGCGTGAAATCATTCGTTTCAAACCTCGCCGCTTGTTCGAACCAACGACAATCAGGTCCGCCTTCCAGAGTTTTGCCTGTTTGAGAATCTCCTTAGTTGTCCGGCCTGCAACAACGGCGGCCGAAATTTCCAACCCGGTATCACTCAATGAATGCACGGCGTCATTAATCGCCTGGTGTGCTCGTTCGGTACCTCTATCCGTGTAAAGCCCAATCTCTTCGAGCGAATAAACTAGCGGATTCACCACGCTGATAACGTTTACTCTTGTACTTTTTGGCCAACTCGTTCGAGCAATGTGCTCAGCAGCCACCATCGAACCGTCTGAGTTATCGATCGGAAGCAATATTCCAGGGCCACTGAGCGCAACATCTGAATTCACTTCGGGATTTGCGCGCACCAACTCAACAGAACATGACGCGGATTGCAAAACGGACTTTGCCACACTTCCAAGCAAGCGACTTCTCAAATCTCTTCGATTGTGGGCGCGAATAAGAATCAGATCTGCCGGCCATTCCCGCGCAGCATAAGAAATCAGGAATCCTGGATCTCCTCTCGTGACTACCACGCGAGTCGGAATATCTATTCGCTGAAGGCGATCCACTGACAGCGCCGCAATTTGCTCTCCCCTTCTTTTCATTTCCTGTTGGACAGCACCAACTCCGTATCCAGCTTCTCGCCACACTTCGTCAGGGACTTCAGCGTCTTCGACTACAGACAAAATGCGAGCCTCCGTCCCTGCGGGCCACGAGCGGGATTCAATGGTCTTTAGGATCAATTCAGTTGTTGTGATCGAATCTACGGCTAATAACAATCTCATATGTCTACCTCATTTCTTGAAACGGCGCCCCGCTTAAACAGATCAAGCCGCGGGTTTGAAATCTGTTGGATTCAGACTTCCACTTCGAACGACCTCTACTGAGCAGTGCGCACCCAGGACAAGCACCTGAGCCACGGCACCGAGGCTGCCCTCAATCGCATTCGTTCCAGCCGCATCGATGAATACGCAATCAACCGCCAACTCCCGAGCCTTGCTAAGAAGTATTTCTTTCGGTTGACCAGTCAGCGTAGTAACGAAAACGCGGAGACCTATCTCTCGTAATGGCCTTGCTAGTTGCTCCAACATCGCATTCTCTTTGAGATCCTGTGTTTGATCGTGCGGGCCAGGCTTTCGCAAAAGAACCAGGTGAACTTCGGTTTCCGATGGCCAATGGCGCTCCGCAACTCGCTCAACCAGGTGCTCCGATGACTCGGGTGTCTCTAAAGCAATGATTAACCGAGTCGGCGAATCTTCATGTTGGGCACATATACGCGCGATTCGCACAGAACAATGTGCCTCACGCGAAATTTTCAGTGCCGGCCCCGCATAGTCAGTGATATGTGGGGACGGACTTGTCTTTGACCCGACGACGATAAGATCCGCACCCCATTGTTTGGCTTTTCGAATGACCTCGTTGGAAACGGCCGCTTCACTCTGCAAGGCTTCGCTGCTTATGGTTGCAGTCGGAAATGTCGAACGAACGCGCTCCTCAGCATCGCGTAACAAAACCCGATGTTCTTCGTAATCACTTAATGCTGGCACGAAGGACGACATTCCGGCAGTCAGAGCGCTCAAGCGACGCGCGCTTACTGCTCTTGTAATTTCATACGGAGATGACGGCAGCCACACGTCGGTCACTCCAAGGAATACCTCGAAGTGTTCGGGCAAACCCGCTCGTCTCAGCTCACTGAGAGCGACCCCGGAATTCTCGGAACCGTCAAAAGGGATCAGGACCTTGATTGCGTTTCGGTCCGCCGAAGCATCCGCCTTCGTCTGTAAGGAGCGGTTCAGCATCTGTACTTGTTGTGTTTGAAACGACATCCTGTCTCCTTTATCGAAATATTAGTTGGATATTTCTATGGGGCTACGTCTTATCGACGTTGACTGTAATCGGAACCTGGGTTGCGTTCCGGGTAATAGTAGGGACCGACCATTGTCCACATGTCCGGATCGAATCTCCGACGAGCACCACAACGCACACAGGTCCGATACGTCTCTCTACCGCGCGTGAATGGAAGGCTAAGACGGGGGTGCCAGCATCCAAAGATTCGTCGTAGCATCTGCCTCATTCTTGCAGACCAATCGGATGGTCTCGCCCATGCGAGTGTTCCCGGCTGTTCAAATGTGGTGTTCATGCGAGCCAAACACCTCCAACGTGCTTAATGGTGGTACGCCTGTTCTAAGAGTCGGCGAAACTTAAAGCAGTTACTTCCAACCTAAGCCGCGCCCGGTCTGAATCCTTGTCAATGTTTTCGAGCAAAATGCGCACGCTGATTACTTCATTCGGCTCAAGTGCGGTTTGCCGCGATGGAATAACCACAACCGTTCGTTCACGTACAGTCGCCTCACTGCGATCGAGGAGTGCACCGCGTATTTCCAACCCGTTTATGGTCCTTCCAGTATTGTTCCCAATGGTCCCAGTCATCTCGACGGCTAAATTGTTAAATGGGTGAACCTTCTCTGTGCCGAGCAATCCGTTTATAGCGATCTGATTACGATAGTGCTCGAACTCTGCGTCTCCGGATCTGAGTGACGTCTCAAGAAGCGGAACACTGTGAGCACTTACCACAGGCCGTGTCATCGCCACGTAATACAGAGCTGCGACGAGCGCCGCGATCGCGGCAGTAATGATTCCGGCCGCTAGCACAATCGGCCAGCGCAGTTTGGGTTCCTTAATCAATGGACCGTAATACGTCATTTAGATCTTCTCTCCTAATCTTCTTCTCCAAATAGCGATGCTCACGTTTGATCGTCTAATGCCGCTGAAAGCTTGATTGCAAAAGCATGACCACAGTCTTTGCAGATGTATCGATCATTCTCTTGAGCACCGATCACAAGCCAAACTTCGGTGCATCGAGGACACCGCACGAGTGATCGATGCAGAATCTGACGCCAACTCTCCCTCGGCTTTCTTCCCCGATCATCTGACGAGAGCGCAATGTACTTCTGTGATAAAACCATTTTCGTAAATGCTCGTTTCTCGTGCCTTCCATACCAATTCCTTACGCTTACACTACCGGGGATGCGTTTTCCTAAATAGCGTAATAACACCTGGTTTAAAGACGTATTTACACCTGAGACGCCATTGATGTGGCCTGACTTATTAAAGCGACCTATTTCCGGATAATTGAATGAGGATAAAAGACAAGGACCGAAGGCTTAATCAGAAAGTGGGACCTAATCAGCTTGTCGTCGTTCGCGAACGTGAAGAGCTAACTCCACCCTATTGCTCAAATTCTTTTTGTCGAGGATGCGACTGATGTGACCTTCTATGGTTCTGAGACTAAGACTTAATTCGGCCGCGATCTCCTTGTTCGAAAGTCCGCGCGCTACCGCCTCCGCGACTCGCCACTCTGCTTCCGTTAAGTCCTCGTCACGGACCACTTGGAAATCATCAACTTCCTGCTCTCCAAACATCCGAGCGAGATCCGAATGCGTGCGCTGCACTCGTTCAAGGATGCTCTTGACCACGGCAATAAGCTCTTCAGACTCAAACGGCTTCGTGAGATACGCGTCCACACCGGTGCGGAATCCAGCGATACGATCAGCGGTTTCGTCTTTTGCTGTTAAGAAAATAATGGGAACGAGTCGAGTTCGCGGCGACGATCTCAAATTGCGCACAAGTGCGTAGCCATCCATACCTGGCATACGAATGTCGCTGATGATCAAATCGGGCAAGGCTTCGGCTACACGCACCATTGCTTCGGAGCCTCTTCGAGCTGTGACCACTTCATAACCTTCCGCTCGAAGCGTCTCGGATACTGCTAGCAAAAGACTGGGATCATCATCAACGACCAGCAACTGTTTGGCCACTGTTCTTCTCCTTACTGCGCGAACCTGTGCAGGCTCCGTCGCGCCAGACGGGCAGGTGCAGGGTGAATGTAGTTCCGCGTCCGACTTCGCTCTGAACGCTGATCTCCCCTCCCATGTGCGCCATTATGTTGCGGCTAAGATATAAGCCGAGACCGATTCCAGATACATCAGCGTCCTCTAAAAATTCGGCGCTGCTCGCGGCGCTGCTGATCGCTTCGGAATGCGCTGGCTTACCGCGATGAAACTTGTCGAATAAGACTGGCATATCTTCGGGCGGTATGCCTCGACCATTATCCGTCACATTGATGGCTGTATTGTTCTTCTCTTGACGTGCAGATACGATAATTCGGCCGCCATCGGATGTGTATTTGATAGCATTTTCGACGACGTTCGAAAGTACGCGACGAAGTGCTTTAGGATCGGCACACACAGCAGCTACCTCTCCAGCGGATTCAACTCGAAGCTCGTGATTTCTTTTTTCAGCCGACCGCATCTCAGAGCGCACAACGGATTCGATCAGTTCGCGAACATCAACACGTTCATGCGCGACACGAAGCACGCCTCCTTCAATCCGGGAAAGATCAAGCAGGTTAAGCACCAAATCGATTTGTCGATCACACTCTACAGAAATGGTCTCAATGTATTCGCGTCGTTTTGCTTCATCAAGTCCGTCTCGCATTAACAGTCGTGTTAACGCCTTGATCGTGGTAAGCGGCGTGCGTAGTTCATGCGAGACACTCGAGACGAACTCTGATTTCAATCTGTCGAGTTCCGCCAGGCGAGCCTCTCTTTTTTGCAATCGCTGCGCCATCGCATTGAAGTTCGCACCAAGCCGTGAGATTTCGTCTTGTCCGTCGCTCGGAGCTCGCGCCGAGAAGTTTCCACCTCCAAACTGCTCTGCCGTAAAACTGAGGACGCGAACAGGACGGGCAATGCTGCTGGCAATCAATAACGCTCCGGTCATGGTACAGAAAACTATTAGCAAGCCGATCAGGGCATAGCCTGTAAGCTGTCGCCAGGCAGTTGCGTAAAGAACTGCGCTTGGTACACCTGCCATCACCACATAGCCGGTCTTTCCGACTCGGGCCAAGCCGTACACTCGCTCAACATTGTCGATAGTGCTCCTTTGTACTTCGACTCCCGTGTTTTGGTGGTCGAGTATGGAAAGGATTCCTGCGTTACTCAGATCTAACCCCAGTGTCGATTCCGGACTCTGACTTCTATAAATAATGCGGCGACGTTGGTCGAGTAAGGTAACGACAGCGCGCTCGGGCAAGGTCATTCCCTGTAACGGCTCGTTCAGTGCTGTCCCATCAATGCGTGCAACCACTGCGCCACCCGCGCGTAATGGAAAGGCCACTGCGAGCAGGTAATGTCCCTCTCCGCGCGTCCAATCTGTTTCAACATCCGGCAGACCAAGTTGTGTTTCACGAAGTAACTTCTCGATCAAGCTGGCAGGAAGGCTTTCTGCGTGGGACGGGTACGTGGATACAATTTGTCCACGCGCATCAATAACACGCAAATCAACCCAATTTGCACGATTGATCATCGCAGCCTGGAGATCCTCTTTAAGTGCGATCGGGTCGTTCAAGGATGAGGAGGGATATGAGGCAATCGTCTTGAGGGGTTGGTATTGCGTATCAAGCCAGTGGTCGAATACAACTGCTACAAGTTCGGCCTGCTGTTCAATCGCCTCGTTGAGTTGTTTTTGTTTCCCGCTCCAAACGCCCCAGAGCACTGCTAGTCCAACGACCAGGAGCGGCAGCACCCCTCCTATCGCTAGCGTCAGAAGTCGACCACGGATACTCATGAACGTTCCAATTTGCGATTAATTATATTCAGTATAACAAAAGGGTTCTCATGGTCCGTACGCGAGAAAACTCCTGCAATGTACGAGTGATAACACTCTCGCTCCTACCGAAATTCGCAAATACCATAAGCCCAGACGAAACGGCTGTTTCACAGGCAAGAAAACGTCATCGAGTTTCCGGGAGCAGTCAAACATGAATCAAGGCGGCTTATCTAATTATGATTGCCAGACGGCTGTGCCTCAGCCATCCGAAGTGAATAGCTGGGGAATAATTCTCGCTGGTGGTGATGGAACGCGACTCCGCTCGTTGACCCAAGTCATATCTGGTGACGAACGTCCAAAGCAGTTCTGTCCGCTATTTGGAGGTACCACCCTTTTAGAACAAACGAATAAGCGCGTGGCGTTGTCGATCGAGCCGGCTAAAACGCTAGTCGTCGTAACAAAAACTCATGAACCATACTATAGCCCACTTCTAGAAGGAGTTGCTGAGCAACGGATCGTGGTCCAACCGAAGAACGCCGGCACTGCGCCTGCAATTCTTTACAGCTTGATGAGGGTTTCGCGTACTAACCCTTCAGCAGCAGTAGCGATATTTCCTTCAGACCATTACGTTTCGGACGATGCTGCTTTCATGTCTTACGTCGAAACAGCCTTTGAGTTAGTCGGAATGCGTGAGGACTTAGTTGTTCTCCTGGGTATTAAACCGGAGACGCCAGAAACCGAATACGGCTGGATAGAACCAGTCTCGTACCACTTGGCAGGTAACCCTGATGCTCTCAGTTGGGTGCGTCGTTTTTGGGAGAAACCCAACAGGGACCTTGCAATTGATCTAATGAACAGAGGCTGCTATTGGAACTCCTTTGTGATGGTAGGAAAAGTCTCCGCATTTCTCAAAATGATCAAGCGAACGGTACCTGATCTCGTGAGACGATTTCATGCTAGAGAGGAAATCCTGAGCAACCAAAATCGCGACGGACTTCTAGAACGAATATACGGGGGACTATCGAATCTGAATTTCTCCCATCACGTACTTGCGGTCCGACCTGGAAACCTGGCTGTGCTGCCAGTTACGAACGTGCGCTGGAACGATCTCGGTAAACCCGACCGTGTTCTGTCGACGATTGGGAGACTTATGCCGCCCCTGACATTTGAACAGGTAAGTAATTCACTGGCCTTGAGTGCAACCGCAGAAGCGAGGGCATGAACAGGATGATCTTTCGGATCACAGGGAGAGACTACGGCGGGAGGTCTGCGGTTGAGATCGTCCGCGCGCTCGAGGGTGCCGATTATGAATACCGTGATAGTGGTGCTTCGATTCGTGACTATTTGAAGTTTTGTCTCAATAGGTTGGCAGCCAATGTCTCAGCGCGCGATCTAGATCTAAGTGAAAGATTAGGAGATGAAACGCTCGCGCTGAGTTATTTACTGTTACTCGACGAATATGGCTTGGGTGAAATTGTAGATGAAACAGATAAGTGTAAGGAGTGAGTGCATGCGTACCGACTTGGGCTGGTGTGATTTGTGAAGATCCCTGCAAACATTAAGGAAGAAAATATGGAACAGATGCAAGAAACAACATTATCCGATAACGGGATTTACGAAGTCATTGAGAGTTCCGAAGAGTTGAAACCTGAGATCGTTGGGCTTAAGGAAGAACTCGCCGCTGAGCGTGACCGAGGTCTTCGAATGTTGGCCGAGTTTGATAATTACCGACGACGGGCGAGGCGGGAGTATGCACTAGCGGAACAGGATGGGAAGCGCGAAGTTCTACTCGCACTTCTTGAGGTAATGGACGATTTCGATCGAGCTCTTTTGCATCTGGGGGAAAGAACGGATGAGGTTGCCAATGGTGTCAGGCTAATCCATCAGAGATTCAAAAACGTACTGCACTCGAATGGGGTCACGTCGTTTGACAGTGAAGGCAAGCAGTTCGATCCCACGTTACATGAGGCTATAGCTCTAATTGAGGGCGACGAAGAGGAATGTGGAACCGTTTTTGCCGAAGACCGACGAGGCTACTTGATAAATGGTGAACTGCTTCGTGCAGCATCGGTAGTGGTGCTGAAGTGAAGAGCATTGGTGCTGCTTTATCTAAGTACAGAGACCTAAGCCATGACTCAGTACGAATTCCGGCCAACTTTGATTCTGCGATCGCTAAGTGTAAACACTTAGCGTCTTCGAGTGTTAATACGCTTATCAGCCTCGATGCGCATACCTAGAATTGTTGTACATGGCAGCGAGTAAACCTGTTGGCAAGGTTTCTATGTGATCTCTCCAGGAATGATTCATGGCTACAGACGATTCTCAGTCAAATTTCTTTGCTCACGTACGTGCAGGCTCATGGTGCAAGAGCTAAAAATTCAGAAGGGTGTCATTCAGAATTTCATGGACTACACCGCCGTGCCAGCCGGTTGGCTAATAAAAGGCCATCTTTGGACTGGTCAGTCGACCAAATCTACTGTTAGTTGTCCGAAATGCGGCCGCATAGGAGTGCTTTCATCTGTGGGAAAACATCAGCGCGTGGTAGTTCACACCGGTCGCATTGATGACAATATGCTTATTGGAATTGATTACTGCGAGATTGGATTTCCCAGAGCAACCGCGAACTGACCAAGGAGAAATGACAAATTCTAGCATCAAACTAAAACGCGCTTATGAACCACTTACTCCCGCAGACGGTACAAGTTTTCTCGTCGAGAGACTTTGGCCCCGAGGTATCAAGAAAACAGACTTGCAAGTGGAAGCTTGGCTTAAGGATGTAGGGCCAAGTACTGCGTTGCGCCGTTGGTTTGGGCACGATCCAAAGAAGTGGTCCGAATTTCGGCGACGATACTTTCATGAACTGAGTGCCAACGTTGACGCCCTGGAGCCCATTATCAAAGCGAGTCGGCGTGGTCCAGTCACACTTGTCTACAGCTCGCGTGACATGGAGCACAACAACGCAGTTGCATTAAAAGATTATGTTGAGTCACGGATCCTTAACAAGAAGCGTCACTCGGGTGCGGCGGCACAGAAAGTTTAACTGAGCCATCGACAACTTCCATCGCGTTGAGCAAATATCCTGGCGTTCTGGGAAATGTTTTCAGGTCGGGCGCCGGGTCATCAGTTTAAGCTTCGTTTGGAACAAATCTATAACCTACCCACGGTGCGGTCAGAATGTGCGATGGATGCTGGGGGTCTGCCTCAATTTTGTTGCGCAGTTGATTGATAAATACGCGCAGGTAGTTTGACTGCTCCGTTGACTCCGATCCCCAGACTGCCTGGAGCAGCGCGCGACGTGTCACTACTTTACCTGCGTTAGTCGCCAGATAGGTGAGTACGTCAAACTCTTTCGGCGTAAGTTTGACTTCTCTCCCAGCCACCACCACGCGACGCGTTGCTGAATCTATTGTTAGGTCACCCACGGTCAATAGTGAAGGATGGTTCTCAGACTGAGATAGTCGCCGCAGCATAGCACGCACCCGCGCAAGCAGTTCATCCAGACCGAAAGGCTTCGTTACGTAATCATCCGCCCCCATGTCGAGTGCGGCCACTTTGTCGCTCTCGAATTCCATTGCTGAGAGCACTATGATCGGCACGGAAGAAAACTCGCGCACGCGACGGCAAACTTCCAGTCCAGAGATGTTCGGCATCGCCAGATCCAGAATAATCAAGTCGGGTACTTCCTTTTTAAGTTCATCGAGCGCTTCTTCGCCGCCTGGCGCTGTGCGCACTTCGTAACCACGCGGAGGCAGACTCGCGCGCATCACACGCAGTATCTGCGGCTCGTCGTCCACTACAAGAATGACCGGCTTTCTTGTCATACTACTTGGCTCTTCGTGAAAACTTCAGGAGTGTCGGTGTCTCCTACGTGAAGCGCGAACTTGAACACGCTTCCCTGGCCGGGCTCACTCTCAACCCAAATCCTGCCCCCATGAGCTTTAATGATACCGCGCGCTATAGGTAGGCCCATGCCGGTGCCAATGTTGTTATGGTCGGGCAAGTGGGTACTTCGATAAAACTTGTCGAAGACTCGATCAAATTCATCCTTCGCTATACCAGGTCCCTGGTCTTTCACGCTAATCAATAGTTCGTCACCTTCGATGAGTGCACTTACGGAGATCTCACTGCCAGCGGGCGAATATTTTGCCGCGTTCTCGATGAGATGCGTAAGCGCTTCAGCGATCAGCGGTGAATCCACTTTGACCAACGGCAAGTCTTCAGGACAATCAACCAGAACGCGATGCTCACGGAGCTCGCCCTCGCAGCGCTCAAGGACGTTGCCGCAAATCTCAGCTACAACACCCAATTGCATGGAGGGTCGCAATTCACCCGCTTCAATGCGCGCCATATCAAGCAGATCTTCCACCAACCGTGTCAGACGCGAAGCCTCTTCGCTGATGATGAGGTGGAACTCCTGTTGCTGCGAGTGATTCCAGCGCAAGTCCGAGTGCAGTAGATTTTCTATTGCGGTGCGAATCGAGGTAAGCGGCGTGCGCAGGTCATGGGAAACGGAAGCGAGCAATGCCGATTTTAGTTCATCGCTTCTTGTTAGCGCTTCGGTCAGCTTCCGCAGATCATCTTCTTTATGTTTCTGATCTGAGATATCACGAATTATTCCCGAGTAAAAGCTTGTTTTCCCGATCTCCCAGGAGGCTACAGACAATCCGATTGGAAACACTGTGCCACTTCTTTTCAACCCTTGCACCTCAATAGTCTTGCCCATTATGTGAGGCTCACCTCCTCCGCGGACTCGGTCCAGACCTCGCTGGTGAGCTTCTCTGTAATGCTCGGGCATCAGCATTGTTAGTGGTTTGCCTAACACTTCTTCTTCTGTGTAACCGAAAATCTGCTGCGCTCCATGGTTCCACTGAATGATCTTCCCATCACTATCCGCCAGAATAATCCCGTCTGTCGCCGACTGCACCACGGAGCGAAACTTCATCTCTGACTCACGCAGAGCAGTTTCCGATCGTTTGCGTTCGGTGACGTCAGCGACTACAACCATGATCGCGCCTATGTCGCCCTTATGGTTGTGGGACGGCGCAGCAGATACGCTTATATGGACCGACGACCCATCCTTTCGCTCTCGGCAGGTCTCGAACCCCGTCAACACATTGCCACGCCACGCAGCATCGAGAGTCGCATGAAACGCGTCCTCTTTGTCCAGCGAGATGATGGGTAACGGCCGATTGAGCACCTCGTGATCTGCCCAACCGAAAATGTCTTCAGCCGCTGGGCTCCATAACTTCACTTTCGCATCAACGTCAAGGACGACGATCGCCAACGGTGAAGCTTGAATCAGTGCCTGGAGCGCATGGTTCGCTTCTCTCAAACTCTCATTTGAACGTTTGCGCGATTCGCTCAGCGAGCTGATCAATACGGCAACCGCCACGAAGGTCGTCAGCCTCAAAGCATTGGCCCAGCTTAGCGTCAGTCCCAGCGGTGGGCCAGAAAAGAAGACGCTAATCACTGCAACGGAGACAAACGTGGTCAACAGAGCTGGCTTAAGCCCACCGTACCAGGCACTCACCATCACAGCCGCCAGGAAGAGCAGGAAGACTGTCGGCGCAAGCACAGCCTGGAACAGTAACGTTAGCAACAACGCAACCGCTACCGTAAGGAGAGAAACTCCGTAGGATAAAATTTTGGTGCCGGTTAGCCGCAACCCCTTCAAACTCCCGGATGATCTAACCGATCAAAAACAGGCCGTCCTCGGCGTTGAACTGAACGATCTCAGATCAGTCGCTTTGTCGTTCATGTCGTGGGATGGACAGTATTCTAACTGCAACGAGGTTTTCGTGCGAGACGTTCCGGGTCATGTTGCTCAATTTCTCAAAGAACGTCGGCCATCCTGATAGGAGATGGCCCTGGCGAAGCCACGCATCGTTCCTATGCCAACGCAACCTTACTTGCGATCATTATTTCCTCGTTGATCTTCATTACGCGTAAGTGGCACCAACTGAAATACCGGAAACATCTCAGTTTAGCGGACGATCAGCTTACTGTTCATATTGGGATGGAAAGTACAGTAATAGGTATACGTGCCCTTCTTGTTAGCCACATAGCTCCACGATGCCCCTGAGACGATGCTACCCGACTCAAAGCTCTTACCTCTGTCGGTCACTGTGTGAGGAACCATGTCCTCGTTTTTCCATACCACTGTATCCCCAACATTGACAATCAAAGTCGGCGGAAGGTAGTTCATCCCGCGAATTGCGACTGTGTGGGTGCGTGGTTTAGCTACAACCTGCAAATCCAAGGCTCCCGCAAGGACGAACAGTGCCATACCAAAGGTCAGCAAAACGCGCGCGAATGCTTTAAATGGGTGCGAGTGATTCTTAGACATTAGTGGACCTTTCCCTGTCATATGATGCCTTGGCGCTATTTCTTAAGACTTTTTCCCGGCCAGCGAAGCCTTAAGCCTTTCGGCATGTTGCAAGTGGGTGACGAATGACGGGCGAACTTTGATGAGCAGCGCCTTCAGTTCTGCATTCTGAGCATTTGGAATTAAGGTGTCGTCAATTGCCTTAATCACGAGCTCGTGGTAAGTCACCTCATTGTCGATGTAAGCAGTGTCGAACTCTTTACCGCTCAGACCGCGTAGTTGCTCTCGTGTCTGATCACCATTGGAAGTAAGACTGCGACTCGTATCATTCTCTTCCGGCGTGACTCCGAGTTTTGTTACTAGATCCACCGCGGCCTTATTCACCGCAGTATGATCTCTGACCATGGTATCTGCGAATTCCTTGACCTTAGGATTCTTGGTCTTCGACTGAGCGAGTTCGCCAGTCTTGATGTCGACGGCGTTAGCCGCAACAACGATTGCGGCAATTTGCGCGTCTGTCACTGCGGCTATGGTTGCAGGCGGTGACGCCACGACGTGGTTCGAAACACGTTCGTAAGTGGTAGTGAAGGCAGCTGCCCCGACAGACATAGCTGTTACAACTGCAAGTGCTGCCGTGATGCTAATTAATCGTATATTCAGGTTCTTCATATTTCCTCCTCGGAATTGCTTTCTTGGCGCGATTGCCGATCGTTGCATTAAGACGGTACAAGTCACGTCGAAGGCCGCGAAGCAGGGCGCAGTCGCGCCTTTTCAACCCAAGGCAGACCGTGGTGTTGGCATCTCTTTCCCATCTCAAGCATCTTTCTGATCCAGGAAAAATTCTAACAGGCCGGATGTCAAGAAGGCGTAAACAAGCCATTAAGAGTCCATCAGCGACGCGTTAAGAGTGCATCAGTCCGTAACCGCGCACTTAATTACGTGTGATAATTGGCAACTAGCAACGTCAAGTTAAATCGGATGAGAAGGATGAACTGGCTACCATGACAGTTACAGCGCGAGCGCGTGACAGTAATGCAAGCGATTAGCGATCACCGTAATATCCGGCGTGCGACCTTACTGATCGGATCGTTTGTATAACTGGCGATGATATTTCCTCGTCTATCTTTAGTACGCGTAGCTGTACAAGGCTGCCTCGGTGGAATTAATAGGACCAGTTTTCAACCAATGACGAAAACCCAGACGGCGTGCTCAGATAACCTTGACTCTTGTTGGCCCCTGAAGGAATTGGGATTTTCTCTGGCCGCGCTCGGATCCTAAGCCTCTCTGTTCGACAGATCTTGCATATCGGAGCCGTAAGATCTGCTGGTCAAACGCCCTATCGAAAATAAAGAATTAACAATTGTTCACATCAGCTCTTGAATGTTTTCTGTTTTACGTGAGAGGTACTGCTTAGATGTGCGAGCAATCAAAGTTAGAAAAGAATACAAACATCGAAGAGACCACAGTTCAAATCAGTCCCTGGTACACGCTGTTCAAATTGGCAGGTCCCTTTCGATCGCGCATTTTGGCCATTATTTCGTTGGCGGCACTCAGTACAGGGGCTAGTCTGATTGAACCATTGATTTATCGCGTCGCGGTTAACGACGTCACAGGTTTGTTTGTCGGTAAGGCGCAGGAACAAACCGAGCAGCCAGAGGAAGTCGGGATTGGCTCAGTACAACAGAAAGATTCATCAGAGGCTAGCTTGCAGCAAGTGGGATATCAAAGTCGAGAATCTCAAGCTACGCCTCGCCAAAAAGCTGGGTCAACCGAGAGGGAGAAGAGACGTCACGCAAAATACAATGAGCCCCATCGTCGCGGGCATGTCTCACCGCGCACACCTGAACAGGCGCTCAATACATTTATCTGGGCAGTTACGCTAATGTTTGGTTTGAGCATCTTTAGCTATTTGATTTGGCTGGTTGCTGACAATATGAGTACTAAACTGGCCAGTCAGATCGAGACTAGTTTCATTCAAGGCGTATTCGGACATGTCTTGCGATTGCCGCTAGCCTTTTTCGGGAAGCGTGCCAGTGGCGCTCTCGCCAAACAGATCGACCAGTCCGACCAGGTCTCTCCGATTGTCAACGCCTTTACGCAAACACTCGCGCCGGAGACGATGACTATGGTGGGGGCGTTCGCCATCATGGTCACACAAAACTGGCAATTGACTTTGATAGCCTTCATGACTCTCCCGCTGTACTTCTTTGTGGCGTGGCGTTCGGCACGACTATTGGAAAGGGGGTTGGAAAGTTATTACGCACAGTGGGAAGACGTGTCAGGCCGCATTCAAGATTCTCTCTCGGCCATCAAAACCGTGAAACTTTCCGGCGCCGAAGGGCGCGAGATTGAAAAGTTCAAAGCAACTTCTGTGGCCGCTTACGAGGCTTATATTCACCGCACCAGGCTCGGTAACAAGTTCGTCTTTTGGGAACATGCCATTACGCAATTGGGCCAGGCCCTCGTGTTAGGGCTAGGCGGGTGGTTCGCGCTAAAGCATGAATTAACGCCAGGCGATATCGTGATGTTTGTCGCATACGTTGCGATGCTCTACAACCCGATCGATTCGCTTACGGGGTCGGCAGTCGAGTTACAGCAATACGGAATCGCGTTACGCCGAGCATTGCGGCTTACCCAAACTGAAATGGAGTCTCAGACCGGAAGCCCATTGAAGACTGGTCGTGGGCAGATCGAGTTTAAAAACGTGCACTTCAGCTATGTGCCAGACCGCGAAGTGTTATGCGGTTTGTCGCTGACGATTAATTCGGGGCAAGTCGTCGGCTTGGTTGGTCCATCCGGTGCCGGGAAAACGACACTGATAGACTTACTCATGCGTTTGTACGAACCGAGATCGGGCGTAATTCTGATTGATGGTCAGGAGCTATCCCACATCGATGCTGCCGCGGTGAGGCGTGAGATTGGAGTCGTGGCTGCCGATGGCGCAGTATTCCGCGGGACATTCGCGGACAACATACGTTACAAGCGTCCCGAAGCGACAGACGCTGAGGTTCGCTCGGCAGCTTTGGCCGCCGGCCTCGGCGAGGCTCTCCAACGATTGCCCGAAGGTCTGCAATCCAAGGTGGGCGAGGGCGGGATGGGGCTCTCAGTTGGAGAACGACAAAGGCTCCAGCTTGCGCGCGTGCTTGCTGCGAATCCGCGGATCATGGTGTTGGATGAAGCGACTGCGAATCTGGACTACGCGACTGAACTTGAAGTCAAACACGCTCTCTCCACGCTGCGTAAGGGCAGGACAACGATCGTCGTTGCACATCGTTATTCGATGGTTAGAGATGTCGACTACGTATACGTTCTCGAATCTGGTCGCGTGGTGGAGGCCGGTACGCCTGACGAGTTAATAGACGGAGGTGGTTGGTTTGCCGGCTTCGCGACAAGCGGATCAAATGAAGAGGACTCGACGACCCTACCCGACGCGGACCCTGGAGAGGATACAGAAGGCGAACTGGATGAAGAAGGCTAAGATGAGCCTCCCCGGGGTGTCGGAAACCGTCCAAGCTCGATCAGCGATCACGGGCGCCGGTGATCAACTCCATTGACGTAACACTCTCTTAGCAGCTTGTTGATGCATTCTTAACACGTTGTTTATGACTTCCTAACTCACGTCCTGTTAGAGTCACCTTCAGACAGCCCCCGTAAGAGTCCAAAGAAGACAATGAGGAGATCAAGTCTACTCGAGAGGATGTTGCTGCCATTATGCGGACCATCACCGATTGAGGAGATCAGAAGGAGCCTGTACTGGAGTTTGCGAGGGTGTTTAGTATCGGCTTCGTCCAAAGCGTTGAAAGGCGGTGATCGTGAGCGGTCTCTGGCCCTTAGCAGTCTACTTTATAGCCGTGCTCGCGATCGTTTCGAGCATGCTCGTGTTGTCGTATTTACTCGGACAGCGCCACAAGGAAAGAGCGACGGGTGAGCCTTACGAATCGGGTATCGTGTCGACGGGCTCGGCGCGGCTCCGTTTCTCGATAAAGTTCTATCTGGTAGCGATGCTGTTCGTGATCTTCGATCTCGAAGTAGCCTTCATCATCGCCTGGGCTATTGCTTTTCGTGAATTGGGCTGGACCGGTTATCTGGGAGTCTTATTCTTCATTGGCGTGATCTTAGCTGCTCTGATTTACGAGTGGCGACTCGGTGTTCTCGACTGGGGGCGCCAAGAAGCAAATCAAAGAGACTTAGTACACCTTTGAAATTTCATCAAGGCGTAAGCTCATGCGAATGACCAAACACTCGGTGGGATCAGGCGCGAGACGGCTGCCGATATCTGCTTCAAAAGCGGCTGGGGAATGGTGGCCTCTCAAGGAGGTTGGATCATGAAAACGGTCAAAGACATTCTAAGGAGCAAAGGTCACGACGTGTGGTCCATCGTACCGGACGCGACCGTGTATGAGGCACTCAAATTCATGGGTGACAAGAACGTAGGGGCTTTAGTGGTACTCGAAGGAGAAACTGTAGTCGGCATTATCTCGGAGAGGGACTACGCAAGAAAGGTAATCTTGCATGGCAGATCATCGAAGGAGCTGCCGGTAAGAGAAATAATGTCGACAAGAGTTTATTACGTGCGTCCTGAACAGAATATCCAGGAGTGCATGGCGCTAATGACTGAGAAGCGTGTTCGTCATCTTCCCGCGATGGAGAATGACCGACTAATCGGTGTTATTTCGATCGGCGACGTCGTCAAGGCGATCATCGCTGAGCACGAATCCACCATAAAACACCTCGAAGATTACATTACGGGAGGTCGTTAGATTTCGGTGAAATGGTCGTTAACCAAGGCCGATTCATTGCCCTTAACTGACAAGGGCGATAGTTCCTTCGAAGAGTCAGTGCGCCGCAGTCTGATACTTGCCCGACTGCAGGATTTGCTGGCATGGGGTCGAAAGAATTCGATTTGGCCATTCAACTTTGGACTGTCGTGCTGCTATGTCGAGATGGCCACAAGTCTTACTAGCAAGTACGACATCGCTCGCTTTGGCGCGGAAGTAATTCGCGGCACGCCGCGTGAAGCAGACCTGATGGTCATCGCCGGAACTGTTTTCATCAAGATGGCCCCGATCATTAAGCGACTTCATGAACAGATGATGGAACCACGTTGGGTGATCTCAATGGGCTCATGCGCGAACTCAGGTGGAATGTACGACATCTACAGCGTCGTTCAAGGCGTCGATAAGTTTCTGCCGGTAGACCTTTACGTGCCAGGCTGTCCACCGAGGCCGGACGCTTTTATGGAAGGACTGACACTTTTGCAGACGGCGGTCGGAAACGAAAAACGTCCGCTGAGTTGGGCCGTGGGTGCACAGGATGTGAGTCGTCCCGCCGCGCCGTCGATGAGGGATCTGAAGCGGGCCGAACGACAGCACGAGACGGTATTGCGTTCACCAGACGAGGTTTGAAACAGAACTAGTCGAGTGATCGGCTTCTTTGGAGAGCCGAGTCGAGGAGATTAAACTCGAATGCTTGCGATAGATAGCGGCCAGAACATCCTCGATGAATTGACGCACACCTTTGACGTTGGATCCCTTACGACGCAACGCACACGTGACGAAACGCCAACTGTCTGGATCGATAAGAGTGGAGCGCATGAGGTGCTGGACCATCTAAAGACGAAAGTCCCGAAACCTTATCGAACGCTCTACGATCTCACAGCCATCGACGAGCGCATGCGCGCTTCTCGTGATGGTCAGCCTTCAGGCGATTTCACAGTCGTCTATCACCTGCTCTCATACGAACGCAACGAGGACATTCGCCTGAAAGTTGCGCTGGAAGGAGAGTATCCTTCGCTGCCAACTGTGACTGATATCTGGCCGGCGGCGAATTGGTACGAGCGCGAAATCTGGGACATGTTTGGCATCACGTTTGACGGACACCCGCACCTTGAACGAATCCTGATGCCGCCTACCTGGGAGGGTCATCCGCTGCGCAAAGAACATCCCGCGCGCGCGACTGAAATGGGTCGGTTTCGCTTGCCTGAAGACAAACAGGAAGAAGAACAAGCAGCGCTCAAGTTTCGTCCGGAACAGTGGGGCTTGACTCGGCGCGGTGAAGACACGGATTTCATGTTCCTCAATCTGGGTCCGCAACACCCAGGGACCCATGGCGTGCTCCGCATAGTACTCCAGCTCGACGGCGAGCAGATCCTCGATGCTATACCCGACATTGGCTATCACCATCGTGGCGCCGAGAAGATGGGCGAACGACAGTCCTGGCACACGTTCATTCCGTACACAGACCGCGTCGATTATCTGGGCGGTGTTATGAACAACCTCGCGTACGTGCTAGCAGTTGAAAAGCTTGCCGGAATCGAAGTGCCCGACAGAGTGAAGGTCATTCGCGTAATGATGTCTGAGTTCTTTCGTCTCGCGAGTCATTTGGTCTGGTACGGAACATTCGCACAGGATCTCGGCGCTCTCTCACCTGTCTTCTACATGTTCACCGATCGCGAGCGAATCTTCGATGTCGTTGAAGCGATCTGTGGCGGGCGTATGCATCCAAATTGGTTTCGCATAGGCGGTGTCTCACAGGATCTGCCGCGTGGTTGGGAAAAATTGGTGCGCGAGTTCGTCGCTTACTTTCCGGCGCGGCTCACTGAATACGACAAGATGGTTATGAATAATAGCATCTTCAAAGCACGTACAGTTGGCATCGGCCGTCACACGCTGGATGAGGCGATCGAGTGGGGCGTCACCGGACCGAACCTGCGCGCCTGCGGGTTTGAGTGGGACTTTCGCAAACAGAGGCCTTACTCCGGTTATGACCATTTTGAATTCGATATTCCGACCGCCGATGGTGGCGACTGCTACGCCCGCGCGCTGGTTCGCGTTGAGGAGATGCGCCAGAGCCTGCGCATCATCGAGCAGTGTCTCAACAAAATGCCCGCGGGTTCCTACAAGTCCGACCATCCGTTGACTACGCCACCTCTTAAAGAGCGGACCATGTATGACATCGAGACTCTCATAACTCATTTTCTGAGCGTGAGCTGGGGACCCGTGATACCACCGGGCGAAGCGATGGTGAGCATTGAAGCGACGAAAGGAAATAACGGTTATTACTTGATCAGCGACGGCAGCACCATGGCCTATCGAGTGCGCATTCGCACACCATCATTTCCCCACATGCAAATACTGCCGAGACTTAGTCGTGGTCTGATGATTCCAGATCTGTTGGCAATTTTGGGCAGTTTGGATTACGTGCTGGCTGATGTCGATCGCTGAGTGAGTCATCCGTGATGTCTGCGACCAGTTGAACTTATTACGCAAGGCGATAAGCTGCGTTACCAAATTTGAACATGCTTTCCGAGGAGATCAAACGCGAGATCGAGGCTGAGATGCATCACTATCCGCGCAAACAGGGCGTGTGCATTGAAGCTCTGAAGATTGTGCAGCGGCATCGAGCGTGGGTCTCAGATGAGAGCCTTCGCGAGCTGGCGGAATTTCTGGAAATGACTCCGGCCCAGCTAGACAGCGTCGCTACCTTCTACAACAAAATCTTTCGGCGACCAGTCGGTAGGAACGTGATCTTCATTTGCGACAGCGTAAGTTGCTGGATCATGGGATACGACCGCGTGCGTGAAGGCGTGACTAAACGGCTCGGCATAAGACTGGGAGAGACGAGCGCTGACGGGCGCTTCACTCTGTTGCCAAATGTTTGCCTTGGCGCGTGCGATCACGCGCCGGTACTGATGATCAATGATGATACTCATCTTGACGTCGAGCCAGCGAAGATCGAATCACTCCTCGAGGACTACGAGTAAGAAAGATTCAAGTGCCGGAAGCGGTGATGGAGACACCACTAACTAAGAACATCAATCCAAACCGAGAGCCGCTGTCGTTGAAGGAATACGAGATTACGGGCGGATATCAAGCAGTGCGTAAAGTCGTGCGCGAAATGAAACCGCAAGCTGTGACTGCTCTAATCAAAGATTCGAACTTGAAAGGTCGCGGCGGCGCGGGGTTCCCTACTGGAATGAAATGGAGTTTCGTTCCGATGGGCGATGATGCTCCTCACCCAAAATACCTGATTGCAAATGCTGATGAGATGGAACCCGGTACATTTAAAGATCGGCTCCTACTAGAGGGTGATCCGCACCAGTTGATCGAAGGAATGATCGTCGGGGCTTACGCGATCCAGGCCGACGTCACTTACATCTTTTTGCGCTGGGCCTATCGGTTGGCAGCGGAGCGATTGCAACGCGCGATCGCTGAAGCATACGCGAATAATTATCTGGGCCGTAACATCTGCGGGTCTGACTACAGTCTTGAAATGTACCTGCACGTGAGCGCCGGCCGCTACATGTGCGGTGAAGAGACCGGCCTGCTTAACGCGCTCGAAGGCAAGCGCGCGACGCCGCGCGCGAAACCTCCGTTTCCAGCAGTGTCCGGTTTGTGGGGCAAGCCAACGGTGGTCAACAACGTGGAAACGCTCTGCAACGTGTCGCACATTGTGAATCACGGCGCTGAGTGGTTCAAAAGTTTGAGTCACACTGGCGAAGGCGGAACGAAAATTTACGGCGTGAGCGGAAAGGTCAAGCGACCTGGCGCCTGGGAGTTGCCGCTGGGGACGACTGTTCGCGAACTTCTGGAAGAGCATGCTGGTGGGGTACGAAACGGTCTGAAGTTTCGCGGCCTGATTCCGGGCGGTGCGTCAACGGAGTTTCTTCTCGAGCAACATCTCGACGTGAAGATGGATTTCGAGTCGGTGCAGAAAGCCGGCAGCCGTCTGGGCACGGGAACGATGATTGTTATGGACGATAAGACTTGCCCCGTTGGTCTGGTCCTCAACCTTGAACGTTTTTTTGCGCAGGAATCTTGCGGTTGGTGTACGCCATGTCGTGAAGGTTTGCCCTGGACCGCGAAGGTCCTGCAAGCGATCGAAAACGGAGATGGACAGCCCGTTGACATGCGAAGACTCGCTCTGCATACGAAGTTGCTTGGGCCAGGCCACACTTTCTGCGCACTCGCGCCGGGGGCAATGGAACCGCTGCAAAGCGCCCTGAACTATTTCAGGGATGACTTCGAACGACACATTCGAGAGAGACGGTGTCCGTGGAAATGAAGATGGTCACGTTCTACATCGAGAATCAACCCTACGCTGTGGAAGCCGGAAAGAATCTACTACACGCCTGTCTCTCGCTGGGCTTTGATCTGCCTTATTTTTGCTGGCATCCAGCGCTGGGTTCAGTGGGCGCGTGCCGCCAATGCGCCGTCAAACAATTCAAGGACGAGAATGATACGCGAGGCAAGATCGTGATGGC
>DATDFV010000232.1:0-9360 GCA_036522415.1 Pyrinomonadaceae bacterium
AACTCTCCAAAAAGCGGTCGAGTTTTCCACAGTTCCCACAGCCGCTACTGCTAGTCAATAAATTTTGAAAGACTTAAAACCAAAAACGAACAATCGCGTATCACATGGACCATTCGTTGCACTTCCAAGTTGAGTTCGCGATTTCTCATTTCTCATTTACGTACTTTCAGGCTCTGAAAACTTTCGAACCGGTCCCATCACTACCGCTGCTTATTGAACAAATGGAAAATGAGAAATGAAAAATGACCAATGACCAATAAGTTTTTCCTGCTCCTGCTCCTCAACTCCCCTGCGCCGCTCTTATCTCCGCGATCGTCGCGTCGTCTTTTGGTTTGAACAGACCCAAAGGACGCACGTCTGCGTAGCGAAGGAGTCCTTCGGGATCAATTACAAAAACTGATCGGGCAACCTTGCCGGGAATTAACGAACGCGCGCCATAGAGTTCCGATACTTCTCCGTTCGAATCCGAGAGCAAGCGCAATGGCAATTCATGATGTTCCGCGAATTTGCGATGCGACTCGATAGAGTCTTTTGAAATACCTACAACCTCAGCTCCTGTCGCTACGTAATCCTCCCAACGATCGCGAACGGAACAGAGTTGCGCCGTACAGATTGGAGTTTCGTCACCTGGATAAAAAAGCAGCACCACAACCTTGCCGCGGTGATCGGACAAACGCCATTGATTACAGCTGCCGTCGGGAAGAGAAAAGTCTGGGGCGGGAGAGTTTAGGTTGAGCTTAGTCATTGGTTCGAAGAATATAGGTCCCAATAGGTCGAATAGGTCCTATTTACTGTCGATCAGCTTCTCAAGAATCATGAGCGCCTCGGACACTTCTTCATCCGTGTTAAAGAAATGCGGCGAGATTCGTAAGCCAGCATTTGGACGGCAGTCCACAAAGACTCGTTTCTCGGCTAATCGTTCCACCATTGCTGGTCCGTCCGCAACGCCAATCATTATCGAACCTCCGCGTTGATTATGGGCCGATGGGGTATTCAGTTTCCACCCATGCTCCTTCGCAAACAGAATTATTTGATCTGTGCGTCTTCTCGACTCGCTGGCAATTTGCTCGAGACCAACCGACTCAATTATGTCGAGGCCAGGAATGGCTGAATAGAGTGCCGGAATACTCGGCGTGCCTTGAGCGAAGCGTCGAACGGATCGCGCGTATCGCATTGGTGCATGAGAAAAATCGAACGGTGAATCGTGTGCAACCCAGCCAGTCAAACGCGGTCTCAGGTCACGTTGCAGATCAGGTCGAACGTAGAGATAGCCGCATGCAGGACCGCCGCACAGCCACTTGATCGTGCCGCCAATCAGAAAATCGACATTCCAACCTGCCGCTTCGAGTGGCACCACGCCTGCGGACTGATAGACATCGAATAAGACGAGGGCACCTTTTGCGTGCGCGTGCTCAACTATTGCGCGCGCATCAACTCGATAGGAACTGCGGTAAGACGTATGGGAAATGGCAACGAGTGACGTCTGTTCGTCTATCGCCTCGAGAATATTTTCGACCGATACGGAAATCCCATCCGCTGAGGGAACTACTTCAATTTGCGCGCCGACCTGTCTCTGTCCGTCCCAGATGTATTCCATTGAAGGAAAATCCAGAGCAGTCGTAACTACCTTGTTTCGTTTCGAGCTTTTGAAGTCGAAGCAGGAAGCAACAGTTGCAAGGGCGATGGATGCGTTTGGCTGAATCTGAACTGAGCCCGGCTCGCCGCCAAGAATTCGAGCAATGCGATCACCGACTTGTCGAGATAGTTCCCACCAGCTTGTGGCCCATGCATCTTCACTCGTGTGGTTCTCCCAGGCATCGCAATATGCCAACATCGAGTCACGCGCAGAACGAGGCACGGGCCCAAGACTGTGGCTAAGCAGATGAATGCCGGAAGCGAGTGTTGGGAAAGCAGAACGATGGCGATCAATTGTGGTCATGACAACAATATAGGACCTATAGGACTTATAGGACCTATTACTAACCTTTTAAGCCCTGTATTTCCCGATCATCTTCTCAAATCCAATGGCGTCTCTTGCCAACCCGTCCAGCACTCCACGCGCTTCATCGCCAATCGGTGGATCGTGTTTCTCTTCGCGAATGGCCTGGAGGATTTCGCCCGCTACGAACTCAGTTCCCATCTTAGGAACATTTGCACCGCGACTCATATCGGTGTCGATCGTTGTCGGCAAAACAGTAATCACGACGATACCATGCTCCGACAGGTAGGCACGCAATGCCTGACCGAGCGACACCAAAGCGGCTTTCGTGGCGCAGTATGTACCAACTAACGGCAGATTGACTTTCGCAAATGCCGTAGCGATGTTCACGATTGCACCTTGCCTTTGCTCGATCATCAGCGGTGCAAAAGCGCGAACCATCCGCAGAGTTCCAAGATAGTTAACTTCAACCTCCTCTTGAGCGCTATGGAAGTTCATCGTTACTGGATTGCCATACCCCGCAACCCCAGCATTGTTCACGAGAATGTCCACACTGCCGAGTTGTGCGATGGAATTCACGTCTTCGTCGGAGGTGACGTCGAGTTGTACCGGGTTTATGTTGGCACCAAAGTTTGCCGCATCCGTTCTTAACTTGTTTCGATCCTCCTCTTTTCGAGTACCAGCGATCACTTCTCTTGCGCCTGCGTCGGCAAATGCAAATGCCAGCGTACGTCCCAATCCGCGACTCGCTCCCGTAACAAGGACCCGTTTCCCTTCAATCTGCATTGATTGCCTCTTCGCTGAATTCAGCGTTATTGCTTCTGCCGGATCGGATTCTGGCGAGCTGGTACAGAACGATGCCGACAAGACCCCAGACAACGATGAGTTCGAGGCTTGTAAGCGAGTGTTCGGTGATACGCTGGCCAAGCGTCGTGGACTTCAGCGTATTAATGTCGCTAGCAAGTTGAATCGCGATAAGTGTACCCATCGAAACAACTGAGACAACGGCGGAAGTTGTCAATAACCATCCTGGCATACGAATAGAGATGTGGCTTGCGAGAAGTGGGTTCAATCGCGGCAGCAACAAGAACACCAGACTGTGAATGAAGTAGAGCCCAACCAGTGCGATAACGGCCACGTTCAAAGCCAGCAAAAGCTGATTAGTCCACAGGAGTAAAGCGCACGCAAGGAGGGTTAACGTCAGTCCGCGGATTGGGGTGGCCGTGCGTGGGTTGATTGCTCCGATCCAGTTAGGCGCCAGCTTATCCTTTACAAACATCATCCCGAGCCTCGATGGAACCAGCATCGTGCCATTGAGAGCCGTCATGATTGCGGCAATGGCGCCGAGCGTCACAAACATCCTGGCTCCTCGTGGCAAATAGACTGAGGCAACTTCGGCCATCGGGGCGCTACTTGATTGCAGACGCGAGCCAGGCAAAACTCCAAAGGACACGAGCGAAGTGAAGACGTAAATCAATGCAGTGATTGAAATCCCAATCAAAAGAATGCGAGGCAGACGCTTCGTGCTGTCTTTGACTTCACCGGCTGTTTGAGCCAGCGATTCGAATCCTGCGTAGGCAAAGAAGAGGGGCAGCAAACTCGCGCCGAAGCCACTCCATCCGTGAGTCACAAACGGTGAATAGTTCGACGTGTTCAAGGCAAAGAGACCCGGCAGTATTAACACCATCAACGCAAGCAACTTTAACGCCGACATGATTACTTGCAACCTGCCAAACCAGAGAATTCCGATAACGTGAATCACATAAAAGAGCACAAGAGACCCGAGCGCAATCGGCAGTTGCAAATCTTTGAGGCCTCCACCCAAAAACGCGATCAAATAACCTGCAAATGCGTTTGCCAGGTAAGCCCCAGCTCCCACGTAGGAAATGATCTTGAGCCAGGAACCAACGTAGGCGAGACGGTAGCCCTTCAACGTGCGTGAGATGTGCAGATACTCGCCGCCTGGCTCGCGTCCCAGTGGTGTTGATAAATAAGCAGCATAGGGAATTGAGGTCGCGAGTATTGCTGGTGTCAAAACAACGTAACCGAGAATCACGCTGGGCCCCGTCATGGCCCACGCCTGACTTGTGACCTGGAAGATGCCGGCGCCGATTAGAATCCCGATTAAGACGGCGTAAGACTCTAGGGTTCCGAGATCGCGACGAAGAGCGGAGGGAACGGGTTGGGATTCAGATTTTGACAAGTCATTTTCCATATATCACTTGACATTTTTCAGTTGGTCATTTGATTGACTGATATAGGACCTCCAGGACTCATGGGACCTATTGCACAGCCATTACCAACTGAAAATGATCTGCTAGCGCCCCATCAATTCATTCGACGGCCGTTTAGGATCGAGCACTTTCTCCGCGCTTTCAACTCCGGCAACAGGCAGAGACTTCGTGTCGATCAGTCCGAGTTGAGCGAGAACTGACGCCTGGTCCCAGTAAATATGTTCGTGGGCAAGCTTGCCGTCGCGAAAGTGAACAATAACAACTAACGCAACCTTCACATGCTTTCCGGTCGGTTCAACGCCAGGTAGCATCCAGTCCATCTTAATTGTGTGAGTGAATTCAAAAACCATCTCATCGACAACACGGTCCACACCGATGGTCCGCGACACGGGAGTCATATTCGTATCGGGTGGCATCTGCGGGATGAAACGCTTCGAGTAAAATTCGCGCAGTTCGTCGTGACCAACACCACCAGTCATTACAGGGACGTGATTCACATACGAATTCGAGACCATCGTCTCCAGAGTATCTTCAGTATCGCGAGTGGCAAATTCGTACTTCACGTGATCATCCCACTTCGCCGATAAGGCCCGTTGCGCCGCGCTCAGCCCTTCGCCAGCAAGGTTGCGAACGACGAATTCAAGACTTCGAAGGTTCGCTAGTTCCGTATCAGCCTGATGATAGTGTTCACCACCCGGCCGGCCGAATGCGTGATCGCGGTCAGGATAAGTGTAAATGGTAACCAGTGGATTGGAGTCGAGCGCTTGATGAATCGCTGCTTGCGCTTCGGGTGGACAGTGTTGGTCCTTGCCGGCGATGTGAAGCATTAGAGGATTCGAAAGGTTCCTGGCTTCTTCGAGGGTCTTCTCAATGCTTACGCCGTAATACCCAACAGCACAGTCGGGTTTGAAGCGAACAGACAAGAGATAAGCGAGGTTTCCACCCAGACAAAAACCGACCGCGCCAACGCGACGGCTGCAGGCCGGGTGCTTACGCAGAAACTCGAGCGCAGCAGCTGAGTCTTCGACAGCCTTCGCTTCATCCAAACCCTGATACAACTCGAAAGCTTTAGGGCGTTCGTTCTCGGTTAGCTCGACACCGCGCTCCTGACGCCAGAACAGGTCGGGACACACGGCAACAAATCCGTGTGCTGCGTACCAGTCAGCAACGCTGCGGATGAACGGATTAACGCCAAAAATTTCCTGAAGGACAACGATGCCCGGACCAAAGCCGCTGGCGGGAAGGGACATGTAGGCGTCGAATTGATTCCCATCAAAGGATTTGATTGTGACCATGGCGGTGGATAGTAGAACGGAAAGCGATCATTTTCCATATCTGGAGTGCGACGGCCTGCCGTCGCTTTGTTACAGCGAGGCATTTCCACGTGTGATCGTCGAAGTAGCCCTATGACAAAGCGACGGCCGGCCGTCGCACTCCAAGATGTTCTTTCCCTGCGTCGCAGATCCTCAGAAAGTTACACGTTCGACAGTGCTGCGCCGGCTTCACCGGAAACTCTGAGGGTTTTAGAGCTCCAATGATCGCCAGGATGGCTTCGTCGATCGCTTGTTCACACGCAGAGGCTTGCAGTAATTCATCACTGAGGTGAAATTGCAGATTTGGTTCAAGGAAATGCAGGGTTACCTGAATTCTACTGTCTTTCAACGACGGCACCAATTCACGTAATGCTAATGCATACGCTTGCATCTGGAGTTGATAATCCTGGGCCGCGCTTCGCAATGCCTCATCAAAAGAGCCGCTGGTTGTAACGGAGTTCGTTGATGTTCTGTCGAAGTCGAAAGCGAACTGCGCGGATTTTGACTGTTCGCGTAACTCAACCGGACCAAGTTGTTGAGTTGCCGGCCTCACGCGGTTGGTTTTGAAATCAATTATCTCTGCCGCATAAGTGCCGTCCTCCAACTTCATCACGAGAAGTTTATCAATCGCTCCGCTCACGAAGCCGAGTGGCCGTCTTAAACGAAAACTCAGTTCGCTCCAGATCCCACTCACTCCAGAAGGAGGAGTTCCATTTGATTCTGCGGCCGCTCTTGCACGTTCCACGCGTTGGAACACATCACTCGCCAAATAATTCTTAGCTAGCGGCAACAGTTCTTTAATCGCGGCAGCCTGATCGATCTCAACCAAACGATCGGACAACTCGGCCTGTCGACTTCGAACGACCTCATCGAAACTGGTTCGCAGGCAATCATCCACGTCTTGATCTGGAGTATATCGTTCACAAAATCGATGAATGACGGCGCCCTTCAGAGTAGCTGTTAAGTTTGCCGGGGGTTCTGGCGCTTCTGCGTTATTCCAAACCGCAAGCTCATCAGGTGAAGGTAATTGCAACACGCGTTCGAAGTAATATTGCCGGGCGCATCGCTGGTAATTGATCAACTGCGTAACGCTGAACCTGTGCGTTCCACTCGTTCTCTCTGCGTCAATTGGTCTCAAGAGTGGAAATGCAGAAATCAACGATTCACTCTTCGTTGAATCGTGACCATCACTTTCCAGGTTTGCCTTCACCTCCGTTTGAAGTTCAGGCGAGAGATTCACGACCAGTTTGATTTGAACATCTTTATCCAGATTGACTAACCCGCCAATTGGAAAGTGTTCGAGTTCGAGCGCCTGCCAGATCCATTTCAACCATGAATCTCTACTGCCAGTCAGCCGGCTCAGGTCCTCGGTTGCACCGGAAAGCATTAAGCGATCCTGGGCCCGCGTTGCAGCGACATAGAGCAGTCGCATGTTCTCAAACTGCTCGCGCCAAGCGTTCCGCTGTTCAAAATCGCTGAAGGTTGATCCAGCAACGCGATTGCCGCGTCCGTCAGGCACTTTGAGAGTCAGCCCGTGGTGGCGGTCCAGCATGAACGAGAACTCAGGCGGCGTCTTCGATCGATGAAGATCAGGAATAATCACAACCGGAAACTCCAATCCCTTCGCCTGGTGAATCGTCATGAGCCTGACAGCATTCGCCGCTTCATCAATCTGGCCTTCACTCTCGCGACTGCCGATTGCCTCAAACTCTTCGACATAACGGACAAAATCTCGAATCAAGTGATTGCCGGAACGCTCAAAACGCGCAGCAAGCGTAAAGAGGCGTTGGACATTAGCGAGTCGTTGAGCCCCGTCGAAGTTCGCCGAAATCACCGTCAAGTACTCTGACTCGTGAACTGCAAACCGCAACAGATCCTCGATTGTATAGTGATGGCGACGAGCAACCAGGCGACCAATCAAATTCGACGCGGCATCCAGTAGTTCATGTTCCTGATCGCTAATGAACGCAATGTCCTTGTGCTGCCTCAGTGCTCGGTACAAACGCCGCGTGATTGATGGAGTCGTCGGTGAATCTGCTTCTTCAGCACGTGGAGCAGATCGAAGTGCGAAGAGTGCATTGTCTGAAATTCCACAAAGTGGCGAACGCAGAACCGCCGCCAGAGCGAGCTCGTCAGTGCGGTTATCAAGAAACCGCAGCAGTTGGATCAGATCCGTAATCTCTTCACGTTCGTAGAACCCGCGACCGAGCACCGTTTGATAGGGAATGTTCGCACGTCGAAATATTGCCTCGTAGATGTGCACTTGCGTCATTGCGCGAAACAGCAGTGCAACGTCGCTATATTTGAGTTTTGGATCTTCAGCTTTCAGGGTGACGATTCGGTTGGCGAGTTGAATAGCATCGAGTTCGCGGGCCTCTCGATCGAAGTAGCGATACTCACCGGATGGTGGCCGAGTCGCAATCAGCAGCTCCACTACAGGAGCAGCCTCTTCGACTTTACGTTTCGGTTCGCTTGGTTCGTGACCAACGTAACCAAGTTTCGCAAGCTCTTCGTCGGAGAATGCCGGCACATCTTCCGTGGGCTGAAACAAACGGGCAAATAAATGATTGAAGAAACTGATCAATGTCGGTTGGGAGCGAAAGTTCAGGAGAAGAGGTCTCGCTTCGCCTCCAGCATCCGTCAGTGTTTTCGTCATTTCACGAAAGACGTCAACATCTGCGCCACGAAACCCGTAGATCGATTGCTTGCGATCACCCACGATGAAAAGGTTCGCGTTGCTGCCAGGCGATAATGCAATGCGCTCGAGCAGCTGTCGCTGGAGCGCGTTTGTGTCCTGGAATTCGTCAACCAAAAAGAATTTGTACCGGTCTGCAGTGCGAAGTAATACCGTTGGGTTATTCAGAAGTTCCAGGGTGCGCAGTTCGAGATCGTCAAAGTCGAGTGCGGAGATCTTCTGCTTCTCGTCAGTTAATCGTTTGTCGATTTCTGCAAGAAGATTCACCATTTCCAGTGCATAGACTTGCGCGAAATGATCGAAGCAAACCTGCGGTATCAGTCCGGAATAATCAGTGGCTCTCTTACTGACATTTCCCCACAGCAGATCGTCAAAGAGGATCGAGAGTTCGCCAACGGCGGTTTTGTCAGGGCGGACCTTTCTGAGGTTTTCAATACTCGAACAGTAGTCGGCGAGGTTTTCATGTGAAGGAAATTGCTGCAACTGAGAACGTAGGGTCAGCCATGCCTCCTTGAACTTCAAACGCTTCTCGGCTGCTTTAACCGAGAGTTTCGATCGGTCGAAATATTCCGAGACGGCCTGATCAAGTTCCTGCAGGGCACTCGAATACTTATGGTCGCTTTGGTGGGTATGCGCCGTTGCTGTCGCAATGTGTTCCCATCTCAGTCCCTGGCTGCGTGCCGCCTTGTAAACTTGTGCAAGCGCGCCGGCCAGTTTCGCGCGGCCAACACCGAGTGTCAGGCGCGACACTTCAACGTGCCCGTCGCTGATGAATTTGGAAAGTACTTCTTCTACAACCGCATCCAGCAACATTGCCGCGCGATGCTCGTCCAGCAACAGAAACTGTGGATCGATTCGGGCTTCAACTGGGAACTCTCGAAGTAGGCGAGCACAAAATCCGTGAATGGTCGTAATAACTGCGCCGTCGAGTGTGCGTTTGTAATTCAACCAACGCGGCCGGTCGCTGGCGGGAACGGTTTGAAGTATGCCGCTGAGATCCTTACGCAATCGTTCGCGCATCTCGTTTGCTGCGCGATTCGTGAACGTGATTGCAACAATCTGATCGATGTTTAGTTTATGTTGACGAAGGATGTGCAGGTATCGCTCGACGAGAACCATCGTCTTGCCAGATCCCGGGCCCGCCGTCACGGAGATGTGCTTATTGATCTCGTAAGCAGC
>DATDFV010000233.1:0-18417 GCA_036522415.1 Pyrinomonadaceae bacterium
GAGCCCCGCCTCACATCAGGCGGCGAAGCCGCGCCGTGCAACGGCCGAGCCCGCCTCACATCAGGCGGCGAAGCCGCGCCGTGCAACGGCCGAGCCCCGCCTCACATCAGGCGGCGAAGCCGCGCCGTGCAACGGCCGAGCCCCGCCTCACGTCAGCGGCGAAGCCGCGTCGTGCAACGACAACTAACTTTGACTCAAACATTGCTACTTCGAAAACTGGTAGGGGCTAGTGACCGACTCGAACGGCATCTCCCTGTTATGGGTATCCTACATTAGAAGAACTAGCCCCGCAGGACCATTTACGGACCATTTAATACGCTTGTTATGGTTGCTCCACCGCTTGTACCACCGACTTTGCGGATCTTGCCATTTTTTAATGCGGCCGTCTAAGACTTGTCGGGCTTTTTGGTTTTTCGAGGCCTTTATCTGCTCAATCATGCGGCTGCGAATGTCAGGCCGGTCGAAGCGAACAGAAAGTCCTGCAAGCAGATCACAGAGTCGAACACTTGGATCATAGAGTCGAGAGTCTCGCGCATACTCTAACTGAAGTTCACGTTGAATTGCAGAGGTCAATAAATCGAAGGCCCGCTGAAGATTCTTTGCGTTAATCTGTGAGACTGCTTCCTGTTCAAAGGCAAAAGACACCCGCGCCTGAGCGATGCCGGGCGGAGGAAGCTGCCGGTTCACGGCTCGGGGCTTGGCAACTGTTGATGGATGGAAGTTGGCCTGCGGAGGTTTAATTGAAACCTGAGTCGCATCGACCGGTTGTAAACGCGTGCCGTCGCCCGTAAAACGTGTGGTTTGGGATTCGGGGAAATAGCGAACTACATTCGTTGGCGAATACAAGTAGAACCCTGGCTCATGCGGCAATGCCTGAAGCATCGTCTTCTTACGAAAGCGTGGTGTTAACCCCGTCCCCGCATATTTTGGAGCTGGAGGCAGAGCGTCAGAGCCAAGTAGTTCTCGTACTACAGAAAAGGTGAAACCAATGCCCGCGACGCCGGTAATCACCCAGGGCAAAAACCTGCGTCGCGAGATCAATTTAACCTGTTTCGAATCGTCGTCGGAGCTCATGTTTAGACCGGTCCAGGAGAAACTATCGAAGCTGAAGCTTGACCTGGTTCAAGCTCTTTTATCTGTAAAGATCGGGCGAAATTGAAACGCCGCCTCGCGTAGTAGATGGCAGCTACGAACGGCATGACCATCAGTACGACCAATCCCGACTTGTCAGAACCTGGGGCTCGCAATACCTCGTAAGCGAGCCAGGTCGGACCAACATGTATCAGCAACAAACAGCAAACCGCAACGATTGTCATCATTGGCGGAGCCGGATGAGTCAATCGCCAACCGAGAGCGTCGGAGATATCCACTTTTGTGTGTGTGAGGTCCAAACCGGAGACTACCTGCTCAGCGCCTCCCATGGCGTTTGCCAGATAACCGATGTAGAAAACCAAGAGCAAGCACCACAAACCGTAAAGCAATGTCGTCATCTGCTCGGGCCTAAGTATGGAGAGCGGAGAAACCGCTGCATATTTCCATTTCGCGCCCTTTATCTGTTTTTCCTTTTCATTAAGCCAATCAGAACGTCGATAGTTTTTTTGTTCATACTTCCTGAGAGGGTCCAGGGAGAATTTGAAGTTGAACTCTGTCGACTCTTCTACAGCACGCAATTCCTGGTCAAACTGGAGATTAGTCCAGTTCTTCTGTTCACGAGCTTTCTGAAGTTTCCTTTCGGCGACCATTAACCTCAGTCGAACCTCTTCCGATTTTATTTTGAAGTCTTGCTGTTTGGGGTCAGCCTTGCGGACAAACTCCTGGATGAGAGGCAACCTGTCAGAATCTGTCGACTGCTTAGTGCTCCCCTGGAGGAAGATGACTCTCCGGCCGGAGTCACCGTTTGCCACTTGCTCCCCGCCCGTCCTCTCCAGGAAGTAGGTCACTGCTAAAATCGAGTTGGTAGTAGCACCCAACAATGCACGAACGTCGTCATCTGAAAGACTAAAGCTCTTCCAATTGTTTTCACTATCCGTCTCTAAATGTTCGAGTGCCTTTCTTAGACCTGAACAATCATTCTTCGAACACAAGTCGGAGGCTTCGCTTGACACGCTTTCGAACTTTTTCGCTCCTCGCGCCAACAATTTGGCCCTCTTCCGAAGTTTTCCATTTTCTTTACCGTGGCGCCGAGCCTGAGGTTGTTTGAGCGCCGCTTCCAAATCACTCTTTGTGTCATTAATTAAAGTGTTCCGCAGTGTGTCATCACTGTTTTCGGCGGCTTGGAGCGCCTGAACCGCACGCTTCTCCGTCACGTCGCTTTGTCTCTGGATTGCATTAATCGCGTCCAGTTCCATCCAGTATCTCTGGCTCTCACGAAAGGGTATGATCATGAACCATTCGATAAACGCCCAAAAAAGTATCAGCACGATGAACCAGGAAAAAGCCACAACACGAGCGCGTCGGGTCTTGCGATCCAATCCGTTCAACGCCAGCCATGGACGATTCGAATCCTGAATCGGTTTAATAAACCGGTCATGGGTTAACTCGACCCAGCGTGAACCGCCGCGTTGTTCACTGCGCAACAGATGTCGTTGCTCGAGCGTGTCAACTATCTCTTTGGGCATCCCATCGGCTTCACCCATGAAAACTAATCCACGCGTACCTGCCGACGTGATCAACTTGCTTTGAATCCATTGACGGATTTCCGCTTCACCACGGTCCTGCATTCCGGTTACCTCGTCCAGGCAGCTTTCATAAAACGCCGCCAGAGACGAGTCGACGTGCGTGCTCTTTAGATCTGTAACCTTGACTTCGATCTTTTGCTCGGGATCTTTCGGAAACGTGAGAGTCTCCCAAAGCCTGAGGCAGACCACCTGCAACTGCATGGGCTCCACATATTCGCCGACCACGTCAGTCGTCGCTCCAGTCCCGTCGTAGTTTGGAGCTTTCACTGTCGCCAGATCGTCGGTGAGTTTGTCCACCACTTGCTTGTCGTACCTGACGTCCTTGTCCGCAGGTTTTTCAATCGCCTCGCGAGCCCACTTTCTGGTCAGTAACTCAAGCTTGAAACGTGTGCTCAGTCGAGTCGGCATCGGCCGAAGGAGAGATCCAAGACTAGCCACATAGTCCTCGCGCATTGAAAACAGCGCCCAGCGGTTGTTATCGCGTAACGCTGTGCCGACCTGTTGAAAAAACTCGAGCTTCTCGGCGAAGTCAGTGGGATTCGAAGTCAGAATTTCTTCAAACTGATCGAAGATCAAAACGATTTGCTTATCTTTCGACGCGGCGTCGCTGTTGAGGTAGTCGCCGAACTTCATCGCGGCAAGTTGTTTCAGGCGGTCTGATGAAGTTCGATCTTTCGACTCCTCTTCATATCCTTCGAGATAAAGAAGAGCACTGAAAATATACCGATTGGAAACTGTGATTCCCTGGAGTTTATCCGGCGGTAAGAAGCGGTTAACGCGCATCACCGGGAGCACCACAAACTGCTCCTCTTCAAGTTCGGGAATCAAGCCGGCATTGATGAGAGAAGTTTTTCCTGCTCCGGAAGGAGAGTGAAGCAGTACTATGCGCTCAGCAATCAAGAGATTAAGCAGTCTCTCGACTTCTCGCGGACGACCAAAAAAGTTTGACTTGTCTTCGTCAGTACGTTGGAAAGAGCGTGGACCAACGTACGGATTTTTGCGACTCATAAAGGAATTTCTTTACCGTATCGTTCGTTCCACTTGGAGCGCAGTTCCTGCAAAAAATCCTCCGCGCTGCCCCAGTAAATAGCAATCTTGTTCTTTCCGAAATATTTTTCCAAATTCTGTTTGGCACGTTTTGCGTCCAGTAAACGATCCTCGTCCGGATCGATCTGTACAGCCACGTGCTCGTAACCTCTCGCAGCCATGGCTCCTGGCCGCAGGAGGCTCTTGAATAACACGCGGAAATTCCAGTCGTCGAGCTGAAAACCGAGAAAGAGCAACTGGGTACGAGTCTGTTTGCCCAGCACCACCTCGGGTATCAAATCTCTATTGCTGGTGACGCCGATTAGATAATCAAAGTAATCATCTTCTGTGAGGACGAGCGTGTCTGGTTCCTGAAGCTGGCCGAATAAGTGAAACACGAGAGGTGTATCTTTGGTCGGCGTGTCATCGTACTCGGGTGGCGCGTCTCTAAGATAGACATTCCACGGACATAGCTCGACGTGAGGAGTCTTGCCGGCGTCCGACAAGGAACTAACGAGGACGTTATCGGGATTAGTAGTGATGTATACCTTGAAAGGAAGATTGGCCAGGACCCAGTGAGGCTCGGCAGGCTCTTGCGCTCGTCGAGCCTGAATGACCTGAACCAAAAGCTTGTCCAGTTGCTCAATTGGTGCACGTTCTGGATCGATTTGAAGTCCATAACGCTCACTTAGTCGCTTCATAAGGTATCTTCCCAATTCCTCATGAGGAAATAATTCATCCTGTGCGGAAATCAAGTACTGTGCAACCTGAGGCAGATCTTCTCTGCCGCTTGGTTCCATGGGAAATTTATAAGTATCCGCCCAGCTCTGAGCGATCTCACGTTTCGACCCCAATACAGTCTCGAGTAAACCGTAACCCAGGATAGGAGTGCATTTTCCTTCCTTGATACGTCCCAGTAGGCTCGCCCACTTTTCGAATTCCGCTTTCTGATCACTTGCTCGGAATCCGCGTTCGTACCAGAAACGCCCGCTTCGCAGCCGGGAATACAAGACCGGCATCCATGCGTCTCCGTTTTTGCCTACAAAAGACCGGGCCGTCGCCATCGCCTGATCGAGCTGACCATCTTCACAAAGCTTTTTAAAAAAGACGGGCATGAACTCAGCAATGGTTTTCGGTGATACATTGCCCTGCATCGCCACGACTGCCGCGATACCTGCTTCAGCCAGCCTCGGACCCAGCGCCGCTAACGGACCTTTCAGATCCCCTGCGTCGAGTAAGTCTGCGTCGGAAGAGTCTTGCTCCTCGGCTCGATCGGCAGTTTCGCCGGTGCCTGCACTTTGACACGACGCGAGGACAATCAGACGCGGCTGTATAGATAGCCTGCGCAGACGCTCGACCAACTCGATTCCCGATTCGACTTTGGCGGTTCCATCCGGCTGCTCCAGCCATAGATGTGGAACTTTGTTGCCCAGCTCATCAGGTCGAAATGCACCGTGACAGAGCAGATATAGAATGTCGAAGCCTTCGTGCAAGTGATCGATGATTTGATTCAGACCAACCTGTCCTCGCTGAAGCAGATCACTTGCCAATTCACTCGCAACTATCTCCCCCAAACTGCTGCGCGCTCGCGACAGCTCGCCCGCGACCTCTCCTGGTTTGAGCGGATCTCCGAGACCGTAAGCTGCCGTGTCGCTGGGATTCGCAATCGCCACTAACGCGCGTAGTTCTCCCCTCGATTTCAACTTCACCGGTCGCCAATCGGAACTGCGCAGGTAACGCGAAAATACGATTCGCTCGTCGGCAATAAGCCACGAATCCTGATGGCCCTCGCGCGGATCCCGGAGCATTTCCCAGCGCAGCGTGTGTAGCTCGGGGGCACTCCGATCAATAAACAATCGCAGGCGAAGTCTTTCTTCATTATTTAAGGCAAGACCGCAGAAGAGTTCGAATTTAGCCAGAAGTCGATCATCTGAAAAGAGCATTCGAGCCAATTCTTTACCGTAGCGTTGCGGTTGGAAAATGAGCGTACGCAGTGTAAGGAAATTAAAGCTGGCAACGCCGAGTTCCGGTGGATTGTCCACTTCCGACCCTGGCTGCGTGAAACGCAGCTCGACCAAATAGCTCTCGGCATCGCGATGAGAGAGGGCAATTTCAAGCTCGGAATAGTCTGGCATAGTTGGAGTTTCAGATCCTGATCTGCTTAATTACCTCGAGCAGCGCATGCAGAATGCGAGAACGATATTCAATGGCCGTCGTCACATTCTGCTGATGGAGCCCGAAAATTCCTGATTCGATTTCCGCCGGTCCGTCGTCTCTTTGTCTCACGGGCACTACCGTCTTACAGTCGCCATCGAGTTTGATCACAGTCAGTGCGGCAGCTTTGCTCTGCGCAAAATCAGCAGCACCTTCGGTGTTCAGGTAATCAGTTTGCACCGTAAGCGTGGCCGCATCCTGAATGTACTTTCCGATCTTCTCGGCAACGTTCTTGATTGTTTGCTCGATTTCACTTGGCATTTCAATGCTCCTCGTTTTTGATAAATGCGATTAGCTCCGGGTCAGCCATGATCGCGTGTACATATTTGTAAGCCGCAGGTAACGCCAGCGGCGCCGTGATCGGCGACGACAACAGTAACGAGATCTTTACCGTTGCCCGAGCTATCATGATGATCATTCGGGCAAGCACATCGCGCGTCTTCAATGCGAGGCGCAGAGTCTTCGAATGGAGCTCGGCCTCACTCTGGTCCAGGCCGATGGTCCAGGCGGTGTGGAAGTCTCCTGACCAGTCCACAGCGGTACGCGCAATTAAACGTTCTCCGAATGAAGTTTCCACCCAGGCATATTTGTTGAAGGAATTCCTAAGACGATGGAGAAGTCCCGAAAAAATATCTCCGATCTTAGAGTCAAATTGATCTGCGAGACCGAAACTGACGGCGGTCGCCTGGGCCTCAGAGTTTGCAAGAAACTCAAGCAACTCAGCCTCAGGTCGAAGCCGATCGCTTATGCCGAAAGATCTACCGCGGTCCAACTCCTCGCGCAGTTGGTCCAACCTCGAAGGTACTGACTCCAAAACTTGTCGGGAAATTTCCAGTTTTCTTATCCCTGCGGTCAGATAGCTCCGCGCCTGATTCAGATCAGCAGGCAAATTAGCACGCCAGACTTGCGAATCATCTGTTTGCGAACCGCTGATGTCATAGGAAACTGATTCAACCTGCTCATCTGACTTCCAAATACCCATCAGATCAGACTGCGAGTAAGTGATATCGGTGTCGTAGAACTGAAAGACTGGTGACGAACTGCCGGGATTCATCGTTTCACAGCACCTTGAGAGCGTCGACCAATCCGGCCAGCGCTGCGCTGAGGGTCTTAATCATTTCCGTCCGATGAGTCAGCGCCTGGTCCACCATGTCTTTGTGCACTTGCCAAAGCTCGGTATCCATTCGTCCTCCCGTGCGAGGCACACAGACAATTGTGTCGCCGTCCGCGCTGATACGCGTCATCGCACGCAATTGGGTCGCGCCCTTCAGTTTCCCGTTCTCGTATTCCACGGTTTCCATCTCATCGCTCACATACGTCAAGACATCGAGACTGGTGGCGTCCGATAAGACTCGAGATAAAGTTTGCTTCGTCTTGTCCAGTAATTCATTCAGAGAATTTTGAATTCCCTCTTTTGATTCCTTCAGAGACGAGAAGAGACCAAAGTCAGCCGCCTCCGGTACGGTCTTTTCCTCTTCTTCCTTGTCGGTTGGTTGCACTGGAGTCGATTCAGTTGTGACGGCCGAAGGAGTGATAACGATTCCAGTCACGGTAACTGGTTCGATTGTGGGCCGGGCGGCTGCACTGGGTTCACTGCCCACAAGTTTCACCGCGGGATCGCCGATGATGACGTAACTGCGTGCGTCGTTGTTCTGCATCCACAAACCCGCGAGCTCATAGTTGTCGGGTTGTTTGCCCTGCTTCACGCTGTGCTCGTATTCAGTGATCGCAGTTGAGAGTTCTGCATAACGTCCATTCATAAACTCCATCGCCGCGCCGATCGGATGTTGGTCCATTATTTGGAATAGCGTGGACGTGAAAGTTTGTGTCTGTCGCTTGGTCTTATCGAACTTGAATGAATAATCCCAGGCTCGCTCAACGTGGCCGATCACAGCCAGTGCGCCTCCTTTCGGGTGGCCGAGCAAGCGTTGGGGAAGCTTCGAAAGGAACGCGTGCGGTGCGATTTCTCTCGACGACGTGTAGGAGAAATCGTCTCTGCGGGGAGTACCGGCGCCGAAACATGCGAAATGAAAGGTGATCATTCCCAAAGGATTCGCATCGTCGCTGACGTCTTCAGCGGCGAAGTAGTGGTCAGTCAGTATGGGTTTCTTGCGCCATTCTTTTGGACCAGGCCAATCCTGACACATCAACGCGCCTTGATGTTTGAGCTGGCGCGGATCGCCCTGATTGAATGCCGCACCGTGACTGGCCGTAAAAAGCAGTGCCGGTGTATCTGCTCCTCCCATCAAACGAACCAACCGCTCTTTTTTTGTTTCCTCATACGGCAACGTCTCAACCTGCCACCCGGCAGCTAAAGCACCACCGGAGGTCAGCTTTGTTATTTCTTCGGCTAGCGGCGAAATGAGCATCGTCGAACTCAAAAGCGTGGATGGGTCGTCATTATTTCTCGTCCCAAAAAAGCTGAGTCGCCTGGGGCGTGTGACCATTCCTTTTTCTGCCATCACAACGCTACGCGCGTAACTTGCATATTCTTCCAGGGTTTCGAAGTAAATACGGCCGACGGCGTATTGAACATCCAACTGGTATTGAAAGCTGAATGGAATGGTTTCCGGATCGCCAACAATAAGCAGGTAGTAGGGCACGTTTTCAGGATCGGCAGAACTGTACGTCGCGCCATACTTTTGCAGGAACGCTGACTTCGTGATGCCCGGGTAATAACCATCGTCACCGATGAATTCACGATAGTAATGAGGTTTGTTGGCGCCGGCCTGCTCCTTTCGATGATCCAGCAGCTCGGAAAGCGCATCTCTGATTTTTCGAATCGTCGGGTCATCGCCTGCCGGAAAAATAACGCCCCAGCCGGTTTCACTCAGGTTCTTCGGGCTTGCCCATGGGACCACTGCGAAACTCTTTGATTGATGGTGCTCTACCAGCTCGTCGATGTGCTCCTGGTCAAGCGGCGGCCTGGCTGCTCTTGCGGCAATTTCATCAATCGTTTCGGGTTCGAAGAAGTAATCTCCCGTGCTCGCATTGATGCCGTTGCTCGCAGAAATTTTCGTCAGCTCATCATCCATGGAACTCATGAATTCCCTCTGAAATATTTAGAAACTGAAAGGTACTGCGAATGCTGCTTACTTCAAGGCGTGATCTGTACCTCGCTAACTGTAGCTAAATCGTCGTCTTTCCATCTCTCGAGCGAGAGTCGTACGCCGCCACCCGCGACAGGAATGAGTTTGGCGCAAGTAAAAATAAGGGTAGGCGAGACCTTGCCATGGTCCATGTCGTCCAGCCACTGGAGCAGCGCTTCGTCAGTTGCTAACTGATCTAAATCGAAGTCCAGCAGGTTAGCCCAGGTGCCAGTATTAACATAGAGCAAGCTGCGCTGTGGATCGTTTGCGCTATTCAAGGGCAACATCTTCATCGCGTGACTGTGGCCGAGGATTGCTGCCTTCGCGCCGAGGTCGAGTATGCCTTCCAGTGCTTTCTGAAAATCATCGCGCTGGTTGGCGTCAAAAAAAGCCTTTCGGTCGTCTTGTAGTGTCATGAGGCCGCGACGCAGGAGGTACAGTTTTCCTTTCGTCTTCAGGTCTCCGAGGAAGCTGAACGACACCGCATCGTCACCGCCGGTTTCCAGGAATTCGATCACACCCGCAGTCGTCTCTTCATCCAGATCATCCTGGAAAATCATTTCGTCAATTTGCGCTTCGATTGCGCTCTGACCTCCCTCTCTATCGATCGGCTCGGGAGCGAATTGTTGACCTGTCAACCGCATATTGAGTTTGATTTTCAAGTTGTCGATTGCCATTCCCGGAATCATTCTTAGACGTGAACTCACTTCCCGCGGTGCGAGGGCCAACATCAACATCGCCACCGCCGGCTCGGGCTTGATAAGCGGCACAAATGGGTGCTCGGGCGTGAGTTTGTTCAGAACGTCATAGACGAGGTGCGAGCCAAACGGGAGATCAAAGGTTTCGCCGCTACTGCCATGAATCGTCGACCCGAGCAGTTTGCCGTGGTTGTACCAATTGAACGGATCGTACTGGAAGCCGTGTTCGAGATGGATGGGCACGTCGCCAACAGTAAAATTTAGATGGGTGACGTGGTCTGTTTTGAACTGCAACCGTTCGCCTTCATTGGCGGGAGCCATAACGCCGCGCAAAGCATTCTGGACCTGGTCGAAAATCAACTCGATATCGTGATTGCCGAGTAGCACTTCGATGCGATTCTGGGTATTCGCTGAGAGGAACGTACGAAATCCTTCCCAAAGAATCGTGTTGGACTTCGCCTTGATTATGTTCTCAACCTTTTTTTCGGCCGCCTCTCGACTAAACACGCCGAATGGCTGAACCGCCAAGAAATCGAGAAAGTCACCATTGATGATCAGCGTCGTCGGCTCCGTAGCGACAAACTTCAGGAAGTTAGCTAGTGATGCTTGTGCTCGAAAGATGTCGAGCTTGGTGTCTGCGCCGATATGCAGATCGCTAATAACCACGTAGTTCATGAGGGACCTCCGGATTGAAATACCTGCGCGGCTTCGCGTCGGACTAAACCATGTCCTGCACGCGCAACTTAACGGCTGGATCGCCCAGTACAACGTAGCCTTCGGCATCGTTGCGCTCGATCCACGTTGAAGCCAAAACTTGATTCGGAACTTGCTGGCCGAAGCTGATCTTCTCTTGCAGATCGCTCAAGTTCGTCGACAGTGCTGCGTACCTTTCATTGAAATCCTTCATCGCATAACCAATCGGATCGCCTTTCAGAAGTCTTCCGATGGTGTTCTGGAAAGGAATCAGTTGCGGCCCTGCACTTTTAGTGACGATTGAGTACGCCCACGCACGCTCGACGTGTCCGATAACAGCGAGCGCGCCACCTTTGGGATGAGTCAGCAATCTTTTCGGCAGTGCGGAGAAAAACGGCTTGTTCGCGATAACCGGAGGAGGTTGGCCGGGCTTATGAACAAAACGATCGCGATCAGGTGTGCCGGCTCCATAACACGCGAAGTGAAACGTGATCATTCCACCTACGCGACCATCATCCGTCAGATCTGAGGCGCCGAAATAATGGTCAGCATTTATCTGACCCAGGCCCGGCCAATCCTGGCACACCAACGCACCCTGGTAGTCCAATTGCTTCGCATCAGCACTGGGCCAACCCATACCATGTCCAGCCGTAAAGAGAAAAGCCGGCGGTTTTTCAGCAGCAGGAGTGTGAAAAACTTCGGTAAGCGCACTCTTGGTTGCTTGCGGTCCCCAGAGTTGACGCGACCTGAACTCACCATATTCGGTAATCGCGCTGAAGCCTGTCGAGGGATCACCTTCCATGAGTGGCTTCACGAGCAGATCTGCACTCAGTTGGGTCGCGGAATCGAAGGCATGACGAGGCGCAAAGAAAACGGCCTCCTTCGAAGTTGGTACGACTGTGGTCGTTTCATAGTCAATCACACTCTTCGCATAAGCTGCGTATTCCGCGGCTGTGTCAAAGTGCAGACGTCCTACTGCATACTCGACATCAAGCAGATGACCAAACGAAAACGGAATACGGTCCGGACTTCCGACCAACAGTAAGTAAAAAGGAACTTTTTTAGGATCGACATTTCCGGCGGCTACGCCATTTCGAGCAAGCCAACTGGACCAGTCCTCACCACTTTTATAATCGAGAATCTTACAGCGAATGGTATCTGTGATTCGTTGCTTGCGATGATCGATGAGTGGCTGGAGCGCCTCCTTGACAGCCTTGTCTTCTTCGTCATGAAAAACAACGCCCCACCCTGCCTGACAAAAGTCAGCGGGATCGACGAAGAAAGGTAAGCCCAGGTGCGGCTGACTGAGAGTGCGCCACATACCTTTCAGCCAATCCAATACATAGGCGTCGACGACTTTCTCACGTGCAAGAACGGCTGCCTCGCTGAGCTTCATTGGCTCGAGCAGATATTGACCCGTAGTTCCGTCGATCCCATTGAAAACGATTTGATCACTGGCATCTTCCGGCATTGTTTCTCCAGTTTGTTTTGGCACGAAAGCCAAATTTCTCAATCTTTGGAAAAATCCTGGTGCAGTTGCTGTGTCAGTGTGCACAGGTCCCGCATCTCGGATTTGAGGGTGGTTAGCAGAACTGCTAATTGCATTGTCATGGCTCTGTCAAACTCTGAACAATGATCGTTCAAGTCCTGTGCGCTCGCCTTTCTAAGATCCGCATCAATTTGTTCAGCCAACGTAAAAAATTTGGTGGCGTCATATCTAACCTTGGCCCCGTTCTCCAGAGCCTTATCAATGTACTGGATGCCCTCGTTAAAAAGTTGAAGATCCAAGAGACCGAACTGTCGACAGGTGACCCAGGCAGCCTTTATGCGGGTAAAAGCGCCATCTATAAATCCCTGCTGGGTGACTCCAGTTTCTACCTCTCGCAATACCGTGACGAAATTGCTTTGCAATGGACGAAGCTTTTCCTGATAGCTTATCCATTCACCTAATCTGCTCGCCCGATCGGCTATCTCTTCAAACGATTGTCTTAGCGTCTTTCGCGCGTCAGCGGTAAGTTCCGGCATTGAGATCCTCCTTCTATCGCAGTGCGCTTCCGCTCAAAGTTACCCTCATAAGGCCGCCGCCGCAGAAACTAATCCCCTCAGGTTTTCAGGCAGTGGTCGAAACAGTTCGCCGCTCGGAGTACGCATGTACAAAACCGCGTTGGCCCACTCCCAAGACGAAGGATCAAATATCGCGCCTCGCGCAACCATCAGGGCCACATCAATGACACCTGTGGTGATCAGCGTCTCGTAGAAGCAGTTGCAAAAAGTAACCAGCCTGTCTTCACGTATTGGTCCTTGAATAGCGATGGCGGCCCTCACGCCGGCGTCGACAAGCCACGGCGACATGGTCACGAGGGCCGGACCAGTAACGTACTCCGCTGCCATCGGAGTGGCTAGAAACACCAGGTGCGGTAGAGCCTCGGTCGACGTCAAAGCGGAAACAACCTGCTGGCAATCTACCTCTTGCGCCTTGCCGTTGTCGTCAGCCAGCACCATGAACGATCGCTCACCCTTAACAACTGTATGAGTCAGAATGTGGACTATTTGGAAACCCTCGGCGGCCTGCTTCCGGGCCAGGCCATCGACCGTAACATTGGGCATGTATTTCTCTACCTTGAGGCTCTCGCCCAATGGCTCAGTAGCATGTGTGATTATCGATTTTTCCAGCGACAGGTTGATGTCTTCGAGTTCCAGGCGTCTCAATTGTTCCGGATTTGAGGCAACCAGCAGAAGCCGTAAGGAACCTTTCGATATTGGACTGTTAGGTCTGCCTCCAGACCCACTCATAAAACGTGAGAACGCCATGCTGGCACTTAAAGGCAGTTCTTGTTCCGGATCGTACATGGCTTCCCACCAGATGCGATGTAGTTTGATCGAGTACGGATCGAGCCATAGACGAAGCCGAAGTCCATTGAAGTTTGTTACTGAGTCGTTGGCAAAGAACTCGGCACTGCGGCGGATCTTGAAATACCTCTCCTTCATTTCCCGATTGAACAACCAGTCGAAGAGTCGTTGGCCATAGGCTCGCGGGTCAGATGTTGCTGACAGTTCTTCGTTCGGCAAGTCGGGCAAGGCGCAGCTATAGGAATCACCGTCTGGGAATTTGAAAAAGGCATTGAATGTGGTGGAGGTTGTTTTCTGAGGAATGGTGCTGAAGATCGATCGCTGCTCCGCGAAATCAGGCGGCGCGACTTCGCTACCAGTGTCCTGCAAAATTCTTATCTCGATATCGCCGAGGAATTCATATCCCACCCTAGCAGCATAGCTCATGACGTTCTCCTCAATTCCAATCGCTTTTCGTTTACGGCGTGGAGAGCAAAGGTAGTGTTTGATCAGAAAACGAAATCAGGTCTCCGATGGTATCGCTCAACTGTTGATTGACCTCAGCTTCTATGTACGCCAACAGTTCTTTATGACTAATGAGTTCCGTTTGCAAGTCGCCTAAAGCAATCCGAGCGATCGCAGTGTCAATGGCCGCGTGTTTCTCAACCAACTGACCGTACCACTGAGCCTCCCTTGTTTCTTCATGCGCATCCAGGAATGCGCGCAGTCTCTGCCACTGGTTCTGCTTGAGTGTCATCCACGCAGGCTTTATAGCGGCAAACGGAACCGCCCCAGGATTGCCGCGCGCCTGTGCAAGCAACTCGTCCACACGGCTGGAGGCTTCACGAAAATCTTGCAACCGATTGTTGGCCTCGAGTATCACGCGCAAAGCTCGATGCTTTTCGGCAAGGGCCCTGAAGCGTTGCGACAGTTGTGTAAGAGCCGCCAAACCTCCTGATTGCTCGGCTGCAAAGCGCACGGTCTCCCACGCCTTTTCAACCACCTCCTGATTATCTGTTTGAAAATCGAGAATTCGCCTTGAACGCGTCCCCAGATAGAGCACGGGCGTACTCCAATCGCGACTCTGCAACGAGTCGCTCGCGATCAAATTGCGGCCCTCATTGACCGCCGCATCTACTTGCCGGCCGTTAACCAGCGCGCGATATAACGCACGGCTGAATTTCGATGCGGTATCGAGTTGAACCGTAGGATACTGCATAGCTACGACTGCCGGCACCCCAGCACGTACGAGTGCGGGACCAATCCCTGAAAACAGACCGCCATCAGCGGCCTGACTACTCGCGCAAGCATTAAGAACCACGAGACGTACGCTGCGACGACCAAGAAACAACGCGCCAAACTCCTGATCGTTGATCAGACGTATGTGATCGTCTTTGTCTATCAGAGCGAGTTGACTACTCGTCCCATGCCCAAGGAAATGAATAACGTGAGGCTCCTTCTGTAGTTCAGTTTGAATGGCCTCGTTATCGGGATTCTTCAGTAGCGAGACGCTCACCTCAGGGACGGCTGTAAGAACCTGTGTTAGGAAATCCACTTCCTGGTCACTGATTGGCGGAAGGCCATTTCCTTTTGGGCTTTCAACGATTATTAAAATGCGCAATGGTTTCTGCTGCACCATCAACGGCGGTTCCTGCACCGCCAGATAACGCGAGACTGCGGCGCTGGCACTTGCGGCCAGAAAACCATTATCCGGATCATGCAATAGCTCCCACGGCAGTAGTGCCAGGTCAGGATCTTCGAACAGGAGGGACAGGCTCAAACCATCCGCGGCGGTGCCGCCATTAACTAGACCCCAGCTCTGATTCCATTTCTTGAGAACTTCGCCGGTGAAAATCGTGTCGAACAGAGTTCTGCCCACCTTCTCGCGAAGCTGTTGGCTGGTCGCAACCCCGCTAACCTGAGTAAGTTCTTGCCTGAAACCCGGATCATTTAGTTTGTCACCCAATAAATCGTAGGTCGTACCTGCCGGAGAGCTTAAGACGTACACCTCGACGGGCGCCGCGGCTTGCGCTTTTCTGATCCATATATCAAAGCCGCTGAAGTTTTTCATTGCTGTACGAGATGGGCGAGTGGGAGCACGGCCTCAACCGGTATCAAATTGGCGGACTGGTAAAGATGATCACCTACGCGAACGTCGGTGAATGCTGATATGAAACACGAAACCGGGGATGAGTGGAATCAGCCTACGGTCGCGAGAATATTATCGACAACTGCAATCAATAATGAGGCGTGAATACTACTTACGATGAGATCCTGAGTCAATAGTTTTCACATTTGAAATCGTAGCCAAACTGGCTAGCTGGATTTGAGGCGAAACTCACTTGTGTGCGGCGTGCTTGCACTTACATAATTACACTCATGTCTTCATCCATCATTCGCACGGCATTGATGTGCGCCGCCGTAATACTTCCATTCGCAGGATCTGGCTTGGGTCAGAGTGTGGAAATGTACAGTGCTACTGGCCGCGTGATTGACGCTGTCACGGCGCAACCCGTCGCGGGAGCACATTTCGTTTACGGCAGGCCCGCGAACACTACGGACAACAGCGGTTTCGTGAGCTTTAAGACAGGACAGACCAACACTGCCGGTGAATTTACATTGGAACATCTTAAGCCCGGTCATTACGCGCTATACATCTCATCGAGTCTCGATCGCAGAGATCTATATAGCGACGTACTCAATTTTGACGTCGTCGATGCGGACGTAACGAACCTCGAAGTCCAGGCTCGTCATGGCTCAACACTAAGTGGATTCGTGGTTCCAGCGGGTGTCACCAGCGCGACGACATTGGCTGCATTGACTTCTGTGAAGGTCGTGGCCGCAGTGCCCAGCATCGGAAATCTGCGAGCGGGAATTGCCAACGTGACGCCCATTTCGCCAGACGGAAGTTTTCAATTCATCGGATTGCGACCGGGTATCGCCTTCATCAATTTGAAGGCTGACAATCCAAACCTAAACGGCGTGTCGATTATGCGGATGGAGCGAAACAGCGGAGAAGTGAAACAAGGAATTGAGATCAAACCGGGCGAAGATATTCTCGATTTGCGCATCATGATCGCAGACGGTACCGGTGTGATTCGCGGACAAGTCAGAGTTGAGGGTGGGACTCTGCCCGCCGGCGCGCGAATGACTGCATCCATCAGGAACCAACTCCGCTTCGCGAACGGCTATGCACAGGTCGATGAAAACGGCCGTTTCGTAATCTCGGGATTGGCAGCGGGTACATATGACGTCGTGCTAAACATCTATCGCCCACCTCCGCGACAAGGCGTGCGACTGCTTCCAGCGTTGGCCCAGACTGTGACGGTCACGGATGCGAATGAATCTTCAGTGGTTTTCACGGTCGTCGTCGCTAACCGGTAGTAAATTTCGTCGTCCAGCCAAATTATCCAGGGAAGAAATGATCATCGGTGAGCGTCTAAGAATGAAAGATGTCCTGGAAAAATCTCAAAACAGCATCTAGTTGGATCGTGATCTTTGGTTTGGGTGCTGTGTTCCTTGTTATCACCAGTCAGTCGAACGTCGGGCAAAAGACGACAACACCCGCCGCGGCCTGGACAGTCTACAATCCGGATCCAAATCATATTTGGAATCGACTCTATCGCACATTTTATCGACGCGAGAGCCGAGACCATCATGAATACGGTTACGATGAACTCGATCCGTTGCTTTGGGTCACAACCAAATATCTGCTAACCAACCCAGCTAGTCACCAGGCGCTCACAGTCCTGGATGAATTTCTTTCGACGCACGGCGAAAACGTGATCAACGATCCCCTGAAACGAGCAATGCTTCAAAGAGACTTGTGGGCGATTTTCGATTGGACCACAGGGTGTGTCGAGTGCATCAAGCAATCAACAAACACGTCAGCGGCAAAGTTGAATCTGCAAACCAGGCTGGTCCAGGTGATCAAGAGGCTGGCTCTTTCGCAGGAGCAGATCGCGGCACTTCCTGATACGTACAAACAAGCTATCGATGCGGGAGTGTTTGCAAAGGCTTACGATTCGAATAACCCTGAGCAGTCGTTTTTACCGCCGGATCTGTTTGATCCGAAAGGTCCGTGGGTCGCGCTTAGCGTTCGCGGTGGCGATCTCATGGCGCCGGGACATGTCAGTGCTTTCTCTGGGCGATCTGTTTTCTCAGTTTTCATGCGTTTGCCTGGAGGCAGAGCGGCGACGCTCGACTATCTGAGAACACTCGCGTTCTTTCGCAATCCATGGCTACTCGATCCGGAAACGCAGCAGCCACTGCCCAACCCCGACTTACCTCAGTTTCCTGCCGGCACCCAACTCGCCCTCGTCAGACGGATGGTTTTGATCGATGCACAGGGAGAGTTGCGACCTACAAACATAATCGAAGATGTGCAGATTCGCGTCCACCGTACGATTCCAACCGTAGTTCCGAATGAACTCAATTGCAATCGAAACGAAGCGCGTGCCGCTCTGGATGTGTATGAGTTCAAGCTAACACGAACGAAATTGTTTGCGCATGAAGATGGCGGTCTGCATTCGCTGACAAAAACTGATACCGAGTTCCCGCTCTTTGGATCGCATGACATCGATTTGTTTGAAGAGAACTTCTCCCGGTTCGATCGAATGTTAAGGGTTTCTCTCGAAGCGTGTGCCAGTTGTCATTTCCGGCCTGGAGTTCATTCAATGCTCAGTCGTGGGCAGCGGGTCGGAAATCCTGAGAACGGCGAACTGCTCCCCTCATGGAATTTGAACTACGAAACCGATGGGACCAGGTGGTGGAAAGGCAGGCAATTCAGTTGGGGACTACTACAGGGACTATGGAATTGAGATAAACGCGGCTTTGCACAAAAAGTTGCTATGAAGCGCCAAAGGCGCGAAATATGAAAGCTAGGGGCAGGCGCGAAATATAATAGCCAGGGGCAAGCGTCAGCGCCGAAGGCGCGAAATATAATAGCCAGGGGCAAGCGTGAAGCGCAGCGGAACGCGTCGCCCCTGGTAACCAAGAAATATTTTGAACAGAGCACTGAAAGTGCGAAATACCACGTCAATTATTCCGCTCTTTCAGAGCTTCACGGCCATTGCGCGCGTTTACCAGGGGCGACGCGCCTCACGTTGTTCGGCGCTTGCCCCTGGCTTTCATATTCCGCGCCTTTGGCGCTGCCTTTTGGTGGCTAGAGGCCAAAGAATCTCTTAATAG
>DATDFV010000234.1:0-3246 GCA_036522415.1 Pyrinomonadaceae bacterium
CGAATACCGCGTTAGAGAAGATCCTGAATGTTGAACGAGTATTGATTCGAGCAGGCTTATCGTTTCCGGTGGGTGGATCGTTAATGCTGGTTGGTCGTCGAAACTAATACGCATGGAAATTCATCCTTCGGGCGAGACTCAATCACAACTCACGACGCGAAATCTTCTCATCCTCTCAGCCGCAATAGTAATCATTGGATTTTTGCTTCAGGGAAATGTTGGCCTCAACATCCCGGATGAAGGTTTCCTTTGGTATGGAACCATCAGGACGGCTTTGGGCGAAGTGCCCGTGAGAGACTTTCAATCTTATGAACCCGGCAGATATTACTGGAGTGTACTGTGGTTCAAACTACTTCGGAACAACGGCATCTTGGCGTTGAGAGTTTCGCAGAGTGTGTTTCAGTTTGGTGGATTGAGTCTGGCCTTGTTGTTACTACGTCGATTTCTCCGTAGCTGGGTGGCGATGATCTTCGGCGCCGCTGTTTTGGCGCGGTGGATGTTTCCAATCTGGAAGATCTACGAGCCTGTAATTCTGATTGCAGCAATCTATTTTGCAGTCTTAATTATCGAGCGCCCATCACGAATGAGACATTTTGCCGCCGGCATATTTATCGGCGTTGCTGCTTTCTTCGGACGAAACCATGGTGTTTATTGCGCGGTGGCGTTTGTTCTTTTGATAGTTTTCGTTTTTTGGAAGATCGAAAGTCGAGATCTGTTTGCGCGATTAAGTACCTTAGCGCTGGGCATCGTCGTTGGCTATTTGCCGATGCTCTTGATGATGGCTTTTGTTCCGGGATTCTTTGGCCGCGTCGTAGAAGATCTCGCTTTTAACCTTCACAACGGAACAACAATTCCAATTCCGGTTCCCTGGCCGTGGCGACAGACCTATCGTTTAGTCGGCTTTCGGGAAGCTATTCATCGACTCGCTGTTGGACTTCTCTACATCGGAGTACCGTTGTTTTATCTTTATGCGTTCGGCCGTCTCTTGGTGAAGCGAACATTTCGCGCGGATCCGGTTTTTATAGCGTCGGCATTTGTGGGAGTCATATATCTCCACTACACATTTGGTCGCCCTCACCTGTATTACCTGGCCTGGACGATCCCTCCCGTAATTCTCGGATTAGTGGCTTTGCCCGTTTCTTTTTCGCAACAGCGTCAGAAAACTGTGACGATAGTTGTCTGGTCTCTTCTGGTTGTATTCTCGCTGGCTGCGCTGGAGATGGGACAGGAGAATTACTTCAGTGTCAAAGCGAGAAGCTTCATAAAAGCAAAGTTCTTAAGAAGCTATGACGGCGATTTTGATCTGGCAATGAGTAGTCAGGATCTTGTTAAGACCGAGGTCAGGGGTGACAAACTTTGGGTCTCGCGAGACACAGCCGGATTGATCGATAGCGCGAAAGCGATCAACCAAAGTTTCCTGAAAGGAAAGGAACAGATCTTTATCGCTCCTTACTATCCAGGACTCTACGCAATTCTCGATAGACGAAGTCCTTTGTGGGAAATCTATTTCTTGCTTCCAAGGCCACCGAGCGAGCAGCAAAAAATGGCGCAGCAGTTAGAAAACGAGCATGTGAACTGGGCATTCATTTGCCATCACTACGTGGATGATCGTCCTGAATTGGCTTTTGAGAATACCCATCATGACTTATGGCAGTATTTGGTTACGCACTTCGAAACAATCCAGACGGAAGAAACGAAGATGTCGGATTCCAAGTGTGAATTGATGCGCCGGAAAGATTAGGTAGAAAGCAGCTACCAAGCGCTCGCTTAGTTCTTCGTGAGACGCGTGGCGGAAAAGGTTCCAATGGTCGAACGGAACTTGTAGGGGCTTTCCTCTTCGTCGGTGTTGGTAACGAAAATTAATTTGCCAGAGAAGGAATTACTAGAAACGTTTTTTGCTTTGAAGATCAACGTCCCGTTTTCTCGACAGCAGGTACCTATCGGCAGCTCAACATTACTCGAGACACTTAGTTTATCGTCGGACATTGACCAGATCCCTGGTTGAGGCGTCGGCACGGGTTTGTTGTCGGGTCCTGTATCCTTGAGCTCAAAGACTGCCACACCATGTTCTTTGGCTATCAGATCAAGATTCTTTTCCTCTCCTCCGATCAAGATGAACTTCACATGCCAGCGACCGATGATCGAAGGTTCTTTCAAAGACTCTTTAGGTGCGGAAGTCTGAGCCGAGACACCGCAAACACTCGCGATTGACAGCAAACAGAAAAGAACCAAACTTATCATTCCTGCGACCTCAGAAGTTTTTTTCGCTTGAAGTAGACAAAGTAAGGCGGCCAGTAATGCTAGGTCTGGCCGCCCACTGCATTCGAATTAGCGAACTACGCTGTCATTTAGCTGCCCGGTCCGGAGCTGGTGCACGATGGACATCCATTCGTTCCGTTACCAAGTATAGAGTTGTTGGTGAACGTTTCGACGATCCCACCTGTACCAACCAACGCACCGTTAGCGATGTTGTTGTTGATCTGACATTGGGCAATCTGCACGACAGATGTGCCGCCGCCAGCGCCACCAGCGCGAACGCCATTTGCGCCGTTCTGACTGATCTGACTGTTCCACACGCGCGCGATGCCATTTCCCGCAGTAGCATCCGCGAAAACTCCGTTAGTAGTGTTATTGGACATCACGGAGCGGTCGACGGTGCCTTGGGTGCGCGACTTCGCGTGAATACCATTAGCATTACCATTGAGCGAGCAATTCTCAACCGTGAACTTGACCGTGCCTCCTGAAGTCGTCAGGTCTAGGCCATCGCCAGTGTTATCTCTAATCGAGGAGTTCCTGACGTTCAACTGGAGATCGCTGCTTTCATTAACGAGAATGCCCGGGCCGGCAAACCTGAAAATCACACAGTCCTCAACGTTCACGGTTTTGGCCTGAAGAATGTTCATGCCTCTAAGACCATTACAGAAGCCGTTAATTGAAAGACCGCGGATCGTGATGACATCCGTCGACGCAGCATTGACGGTAATACCGGTTGTCAGGGAGGCCAGGATTGATGCAAACGTGCCCGTACCATCGAGCGTGATTGACTTGGTGATTGTAACGGCACCAAAACCACCTGGATCGAGCGCATCGATCTCACCGCAGGCGGCGGTCTTGGAAATGGCGCCCGCCCAGGTCTTACATGGCGCAGTGCGACTGCAGGGATTAGCGTCATCGCCCACACCTGAGACCCAGGTGCGGGAGGCTTGTGCCTGGGCGATGGATGCAAACGCTACCATGAAGGTCGCG
>DATDFV010000235.1:0-54115 GCA_036522415.1 Pyrinomonadaceae bacterium
GCCGGCGGGAGTGGAGATGGTGATGCCTGGGGACAACGTAGCGATGGAGATCGAGTTGATCGCCCCGATTGCCATGGAGAAGGGACTGCGCTTCGCAATTCGTGAAGGTGGTCGCACGGTGGGTGCGGGCACGGTGTCGGAAGTGATGGAATAGGACCTATAAGACCTATTTGGCGGACTTACTATGAACGAAAAAATTCGAATTCGATTGAAGGCTTACGATCACCGCGTGTTGGATCAGTCAACCACGGAAATCGTTGAGACAGCGAAACGCACGGGAGCGCGGGTGGCTGGTCCAATTCCGCTGCCGACTGTGAAGAACAAGTGGACAGTTCTGCGTTCTCCACACGTCGATAAGAAATCTCGCGAGCAGTTTGAGATTCGCACACACAAGCGATTGATGGACATTCTCGACCCGACGCCGCAGACGGTTGATGCTTTGATGAAGCTCGATCTACCCGCTGGCGTGGATGTTGAAATTAAGGCTTTTGGTCGGCAATAAGTCCTATAGGTCATATAGGTCCTATCAACAGGAACTAAAGAACAATGATTAACGGAATCATCGGAAGAAAGATCGGCATGACCCAGATCTTCGCACCAGACGGAACGGTTACGCCTGTAACCGTTATCAAGGCTGGCCCTTGTGTAGTGGTGCAGAAGAAGTCTGCTGCCGGTCCTGACGGCTACGATGCGGTGCAACTTGGTTTGGTAGACGATAAGCCGCTGAAGTTGAAAAACATCTCCAAGCCGATGCGTGGCCACTTTGAAAAGACTGGCGGTGGAATTCCGCCGACACGTGTTCTTAAAGAATTTCGACTCACCGCGTCTGACGATTCCACCAACGTTGGCGACAAGGTGTTGGTTGATCAGTTTGCCGACGGCGAGATGGTTGATGTGATTGGTCGATCCAAGGGTCGCGGATTCGCAGGCACAGTCAAGCGTCACAATTTTAACCGTGGTCCTGAATCGCATGGTTCGATGAATGTGCGCGCGCCAGGTTCGATAGGCGCCTCAGCTTATCCGTCACGGGTTATCAAAGGCACCCGCTCGTCAGGTCATATGGGCGACCAGCGGGTCACCATAAAAGGTTTAACCGTTGCGAGAGTTGATGCTGAGAACAATCTTTTGATGATTCGTGGCGCGGTGCCCGGAGCGTTTGGAAGCGTGGTTATCGTTAGGAAGGCAACGAAGAAGTGAGAATATTGCGATTTCCGATCCCGACCTGTCGGGATTGGCAATGGCAAATTGGAAATGACGAGGGTTAGTTATGCCGACAGTTAAGGTGCGCAATCTCAAGAATGAAGAAGTTGGTGAAGTCCAATTGTCTGAAGCTGTCTTTGGCGCGCCGTTAAATGAGCCGCTAATTCATGCAGCGGTCAGAAACTTCATGGCGAATGCTCGCCAGGGCACTTCCGCGACCAAAACCCGCGGCGATGTTTCCGGCGCTGGACGAAAGCTTTGGAAGCAAAAAGGCACTGGTCGAGCCCGAATTGCCTCTCTTCGTTCTCCACTGTGGAAGGGTGGTGGCAATACCCACGGACCGCAACCCCGCGACTGGTCCTACAACATGCCGAAGAAGATGCGCCAGGGTGCGTTACGCTCGGCACTTTCAGAGCGCGTTCGGGAAGGGAACCTGTTTGTAGTGGATGGCTGGTCGCTAGAGAAACCGAAGACCAAAGAGTTTGCGAGTTCATTGGGCGCATTAGGTCTTGCTGGTAAGACGTTGATTGTAGATTCGCTGGACAACGACAACTTGATTCTATCGTCACGTAACGTTCGTCATGCAAAGGTAGTCAATACTTTTGGACTGAATATCTACGATCTGCTTTATCACGATCACCTTGTGTTGTCTCGCGCCGCGGCTGACGAACTCGACAAGCTGCTCGGTGCCGGAAAGCAGGATGAGCAGGCAGAGGCGGTTGAAGAAGCACCGGCCAAACCTAAGCGAACGCGTAAAACGAAAAAAGAGGAGGCGGCCTAAGAGATGCGAACAGTTTGGGACATCATCAAGTCGCCTGTGATCACTGAGAAGGCTCTCGTTGCGAAAGAAGAGACCCAGGACAAGAAGCAGTTATTGACATTCCGGGTGGATCGGCACGCCACAAAGCCAGAGATTAAAGCTGCGGTTGAGGCGATCTTTCAGGTGAAAGTTGATCATGTGAAAACGATCAACTACATGGGCAAGCTCGGCAGCGCGCGTCGCACTCGTCACGTTGGTCGGAAGCCATCGTGGAAAAAGGCTTACGTAACGCTGAAGCAGGGCGAGAAGCCGGTGGATTACGGAGAAGCGATCTAGTATTGCCGATTTCCGATTGCCAATTGCCGATTTGAAGGCGGGCATCGGGATTTCAATTGGCAATCGGAAATCGAAAATCGGAAATAACAAGATGGGCATAAAGAAACTTACACCCACATCAGCAGCGCGTCGCTATCAGACGTATCTAACGAGAGATGAATTGACTCTTGGCGCGATACCTGAGAAGTCGCTGCTGGAACCAAAGAAAAGAATCTCGGGTCGTAACAACGATGGTCGAATCACCGTTCGACGTCGAGGTGGCGGTCACAAGCGCTTTTATCGAATCATTGATTTCAAGCGCGACAAAGACGGAGTGCCTGGTCGAATAACCCAGATTGAATACGATCCAAATCGCTCCGCACATATCGCTTTGGTCACCTATGTCGATGGTGAGAAGCGTTACATCATCGCGCCAACCGGATTAGAAGTTGGCAAGACGATCATGAGCGGTGCAGATGCCGACATTCTTCCGGGAAATACTTTGCCGCTCATCAACATCCCCCTCGGAACGCAGATTCATAACATAGAGTTGCGGCCCGGCAAGGGTGGGCAGATGGCGCGGTCCGCTGGAACGTTCGCACAGCTAGTCGCGAAAGAAGGCAGCTACGCGCAGCTTCGCATGCCTTCGGGCGAAGTTCGTCGCGTGCCTCTGGTTTGTAAGGCGACGGTGGGCCAGGTCGGAAATATCGAGCACGAGAATGTATCGCTCGGTAAGGCTGGACGTTCACGTTGGAAGGGATTGAGACCGAAAGTTCGTGGCGTTGCGATGAATCCTGTGGACCATCCACACGGTGGCGGTGAAGGCAAGACCTCAGGTGGACGCAACCCTGTAACTCCGTGGGGGCAGCCGACGCGTGGTTACAAGACGCGCAGCAATAAGCGAACGCAGAAGATGATTTTGAAGGATCGGAGAACGAAGTAAAGATATTGCCGATTTCCGATTGCCGATTTCCGATTGGTTTTTGGAGCCGGGCAATCACGGGTTTTCAAATCGGCAATCGGCAATTGGAAATCGACAATAGAGGAGTCCCATGGCTCGTTCAGTTAAAAAAGGACCATTTATAGATAAAGGGATCACGAAGGCAGTTGAGCGCGCTCGCTCAGGTGGCGCGCGGCCGCCCGTGATTAAAACCTGGTCGCGCCGCTCTACGATTACGCCTGACATGGTGGGATTAACATTTGGTGTTCACAACGGTAAACGGCATTTGCCGATCTATGTCACTGAAAACATGGTGGGCCACAAGTTAGGTGAGTTCGCACCCACCAGAACTTTCAAAGGACACTCGGGCACGAAGGTAGAGAAGGCGAGTAAGGTCGCGGCAGCACCGCCGCCAGCGAAATAGCGAATCGTTAATCGTGAATCGTAAATCGTTCAGAAGGGATTCACGAAGATGGCTTGATAGGAACGATTCACTATTCACGATTAACGATTGACGAGGTTCACGAGGCTCAGGATGGAAGCAACAGCGAGTGCAAAGTATTTGAGAGGATCGGCGCAGAAAGCGCGTTTGGTTATCGATCTGATCCGTGGCAAAGACGTCAACCAGGCGTTGGCGATTCTCAGGTTCTCTAAAAAGCGTGCGGCGCGAGGCGTTGAGAAGTGTATGCGCTCGGCAATTGCCAACGCGAATGAAGCTGCTGAGAAAGCGAATGTTTCGATCGATCCTGATGACCTGTGGGTCATAACGGCTTTTGTCGATCGCGGGCCGACGAAGAATCTGCGACGCGTCAGGCCTGCACCGCAGGGTCGTGCTTATCGCGAGCAAAGACATTTCTGTCACGTCACGATCTCGTTGAGTAACGATGCTAAGCCTGAACCGAAGAGCGTTAGTACGGCTGCTCCTGCAGCCCCGGCTAAAGCAGCCAAGTTAGCTGAGAGTAAGGGACGCAAACGCGGAGGCGCGGCGGCGGCCCCAAGAGCAAAGAAGACTGCACCAAAGACCGAAAAGACTGAAAGTGTCGAGAAGCCAGCGACGAAGAAGGCTTCAAAGAAAAAGAAGGCGGAAGAATAAACCAGATCTTGGATCTCAAATCTCAGATCTCAGACGGAGAAGATTGTGGGTCAAAAAGTTCATCCATACGGTTTTCGACTTGGCTACAACAAAGACTGGCATTCGCATTGGTTCGCCAAGAAGCAGTTCGGCGAGTTTTTGTTGGAAGACCTCAAGTTGAAACGTGACCTGAAGCAGCGTTTTGCAGGCGCTGGCGTTTCGCACGTTGATATCGAGCGAGCTGCCAATCGTCTCAAGATAATCATCTACACGTCCCGACCAGGCATCATCATTGGTCGGAAAGGCGCCGAAATCGACAAGCTCAAGAGTGACCTCTCGTCGAAGACCGGGCGTGAAGTGCTCGTGTCGATTCAAGAGATTCACAAGCCGGAACTGAATGCACAGTTGCAGGCTGAGAAGATTGCGGCCCAGCTCGAGAAGCGTATTGCTTTTCGTCGGGCGATGAGAAAAGCCGTCGAAGAGTCGCTGCGGTTTGGCGCGCAAGGGATTAAAGTCAAGGTCAGTGGTCGATTGAATGGTGCTGAAATCGCGCGTAGCGAATGGCATCTTCAAGGACAGTTGCCGCTGCACACTCTGCGCGCAGATATCGATTATGGTCTGGCTGAGGCACAAACGACGTTTGGCCAAATCGGAGTGAAGGTTTGGATTTATCGCGGCGAAATCATGGATCCAAAAGCAGCGATGGCCCGTGGTACCGGCTCTGATCCGATCAATGAAACGCGCGTCGGTGAACGCGAACGCAGGCCTCGCACTCGACGCGAGCGCGAAGGCGCAGCGGAAGGTAGAAGGTCGAGGGGAGAAGAACAGTAGGAGATTGCCGATTTCCGATTGCCAATTGCCGATTTGCTCAACCGCGAGGGTTCTTAAAATTGGCAATCGGAAAACGGCAATAGGAAATGGAATAACGACATGTTGATGCCGAAAAAAGTTAAGCACCGAAAGCAGATGCGGGGTCGCATGAACGGCGTCGCAACTCGCGGCAGTGAGATCAGCTTCGGTGAATATGGGCTCAAGAGTTTGGAGCCTGCGTGGATAACCGATCGCCAGATTGAGGCAGCCCGTATTGCGATGACTCGTCATATCAAACGTGGCGGGAAGATCTGGATTCGAATGTTTCCCGACAAGCCGGTAACAAAAAAGCCGGCTGAGACTCGCATGGGCAAAGGCAAAGGCGCTCCCGAGTATTGGGTTGCAGTCGTGAAGCCTGGTCGCATTCTTTACGAGATCGAAGGCGTTGACGAAAAGACAGCGCGCGATGCTATGCGCCTCGCCGCTCAAAAACTTCCAATCCGAACGAAGTTTGTTACTCGTGCTGATCAAGAAGGAGGCGCGATCTAGTAATGAAGCGACGCGAAGAGTTAGACAAATATCGTGACATGGGTGATGAGGAACTCCGAGCTGAGGCGGCGCGTCTTCGGGAGTCATTGTTTCGATTGAAATTCAAGTTGGCACTTGGCGAAGTGGATGCGGTGAAGCGCATTCGCCAGGAGAAGAAATCTCTATCGAGAATTGAAACGATAACGCGTCAACGTCCACAGGCAACCAAATAGGAAGGCGTTGCGCAACGACGCCGGGGTGTGAAAGAGAATGGCTGAGAACGAAAACAACATAGTGCCGGCAGCAAGTGAACCTACAGCGCCTGCGGCTAAGAAGAATCGCGCGCATCGTTCGGAAAAAGTCGGAACTGTCGCGTCTGACAAAATGCAGAAGACTGTAGTCGTGCGAGTCGATCGGTCGGTGCGACACACGAAGTATCGGCGTTACGTTCGTAAGACGTCGAAGTTTATGGCGCACGACGAACTTGGTTCCACCGTAGGCGACAAAGTGCGAATTGTTGAGACGCGTCCGCTTTCCGCGCGCAAACGCTGGCGAGTTGTTGAGATAGTACAGAAGGCTGCGAAGTAGGGATTCCGGTCTTTGGACTTTGGCCTTAGGTCTTAAGAGTGAATCGTGAATAGTTAATCGTTAACTGTGAAACCTTCGATTTACGATTCACGATTTACAATTCACTACTAAGACCGAAGACCAAAGACCAAAGGCCCAAACCGGAGGTAACGACAGTGATTCAGATGCAAACCTCTTTGGAGGTTGCCGACAATTCAGGAGCCCGTCGCGTAGAGATGATTATGCCGATCGGGGGATCGACTGGAAAGATCGCGAGTTTGGGTGATCGTATCAAGGTGACCGTTAAAGAGGCTTCACCTGATGGAACGATTAAGAAAGGAACGGTTCAGGACGCTGTCATTGTGCGCACGAGAAAAGAAGTGCGACGTGCAGATGGCACCTACGTCAGGTTTGATCAGAATGCAGCGGTCTTGATCAAGGAAGATGGAACGCCGATTGGAACTCGCGTTTTTGGACCGGTTGCACGCGAGTTACGCGATAAGAACTTCATGAAGATTGTCTCACTCGCGCCGGAGGTTATTTGAGAGTTATGCCAGGAACAAAGCGGTCGAAAATAAAGAAGAACGATCAGGTTGTGATAATCGCGGGCCGTGATAAGGGACGACGTGGTCGCGTGCTTGAAGTTGCTCCAGCAAAGGGCAAAGTCAAGGTTGAAGGCATGGGAATGATTAAGCGCCATCAAAAGGCGAATCCACAGGCCAACCGTGGTGGCGGAATCGTTGATAAGGAAGCTTTCATCGACATTTCCAATGTTCAGTTGATCGATCCGCAGTCGGGTAAACCGACGCGCGTGCGATACGACGGCGAAGGTGACGCCAAAATGCGAGTCGCCGCGAAGAGTGGTCATACGTTGGAGAGGTAGAACACCAGAGGAACTGAAATGGCGGCAAGATTAAGAGAGCGTTACCAAAAGGAAGTCGCGCCACAGATTGCAAAGGAATTTGGAATTCGCAATCCGATGGCTATTCCACGGATCGAGAAGGTAGTAGTGAATATGGGTATGGGCGAGGCGATTGCAAACTCCAAAATACTCGATACCGCTACGGATGAGTTGCGATCAATCACTGGTCAGAAGCCGGTGATCACGAAGGCTAAGAAATCAATCGCTTCGTTCAAGCTGCGACAGGGAATGCCTATTGGTGTGGTTGTGACATTGCGCGGCGATCGAATGTACGAGTTTCTTGACAGGCTGATGTCTGTTGCGCTGCCACGAGTTAGAGACTTTCGCGGGGTTTCTCCGAAGGCTTTCGATGGTAGAGGCAACTACACAATTGGCATTCGCGAACAATTGATCTTTCCGGAGATCGACTTCAACAAGGTTGATAAATTGCGAGGGATGAACATTTCGATCGTCACGACCGCTCGCAATGACGAACAAGCGCGGGCACTGTTGAAGGGTATGGGGATGCCTTTTAGAACTTAAACAGTTGAACTTTGTACTTTGTACTTAGTGCTTTGTAAGAGCACAAAAAACAAAGCACAAAGTACGAAGAACAAAGCACAAGAAAGATATGGCAAAGAAATCACTGATTGCGAAGGCAGCACGAAAACCGAAGTTCTCGGTGCGGACTTACACACGCTGCAAACGTTGTGGCAGGCCGCGCGGATACTTGCGCAAGTTTAATCTGTGTCGCATTTGTTTTCGCGAGTTAGCGCTGCAGGGACAGATTCCTGGAGTGGTTAAGTCGAGCTGGTAAGAACATTGCCGATTTCCTATTGGCGATTGCCGATTTTTCAAATTGGCAATCGGCAATTGGAAATCGGAAATTGGAGTAACTGAGATATGACTGATCCTATCGCCGATATGTTGACCCGAATCCGCAATGCTATTGCGGCGAAGCACTCGCGCGTTGATATTCCGGCATCGAAGCTGAAACTTGAAATCGCCCGCATTCTTAAAGAAGAGGGCTATATCAATAACTTCGTCATCAAGGGCGAGGGTCTGAAGCGAACGATTCGCATCTTCCTCCGTTACGACGCGCGCGGAACATCGTCCATCACGCACTTGCAAAGAGTATCAACGCCGGGGCGGCGCGTTTACGTTGGGTCGACTGAGATTCCCAAAGTGCTTGGTGGTTATGGAATCAACATCGTCTCGACGTCTAAAGGATTGATGAGTGGTAAAGCTGCGCGGCGTGAAAACGTTGGCGGCGAGCTATTGGCCCAGATTTATTAATGGGAGTTCAGATTGGCGAGATTTTGATAGGACCTATTCGACATAAGGACCTATTTCGAAGCGACAATCTTAAATCTGAAATCGGAAATAAGCACATGTCTCGTATAGGAAAAAAACCGATTGCGGTGCCGAAAGGTGTAACCGTTACTGTTCGTGACCAGGAGCTCGAGGTTAAGGGACCAAAGGGTACTCTGAAGACTCCGATTCCTGCAGGTATCAACTTCAAAGTTGAAGGTGAAGAACTGCGCGCCGAGCGCGGTTCAGAAGAACAGGCAGCGCTTCATGGTCTGGCGCGAGCATTGGCTAACAATGCGATCCTCGGTGTGACTCAAGGCTTTAGCAAGCAGATGGATGTTGTTGGTGTGGGTTACAAAGCTGACGTGCAGGGGAAGAAGATCGTCTTCTCGCTAGGTTATTCACACCCTATAGAATTTCCACTTCCACCAGAGGTTGAGGCTAAGGCGGAACGTCTTACGACGAAGGGAAGTATTCAGCAGTACCAGACGACTCTGACGCTGACGAGTATCGATAAGCAAAAACTTGGTCAGGTTGCTGCCGAGATGCACAAACTCCGAAAGCCCGATGCCTATAAGGGTAAGGGTGTACGTTACGCAGATGTGCCGATCAAGTTGAAGCCGGGTAAGACAGGTAAATAATGATGTTGCCGATTGCCAATTTGTTTCAGATGTCCGACGAACTTTAGTTTGTCGTGGGTGAGAATGAAGGCCTCAGATTTCTGTGAGGTGCGTGCATACGCCGCACGACAAACTAAAGTTCGTCGGACACCAGAACAAATCGGCAATCGCAAATGAGGAAAGATGCCAAACACGAATCGAGCAGAAGTTAGAACGGCTATTCACCACCGAATTCGTCGGAGGGTGAAGGGCAGCACTGAACGTCCGAGACTCGCGATTTATAGGAGCTCGAACCATATCTATGCGCAAGTGATCGACGATCGGCAGGGGCAAACTCTGGTTTCTGCGTCGACCACTGAAAAGGACTTGCGCGGAAATACCGGTGGCAACGTCGAAGCAGCGCGGAGAATTGGCCAGGCCATAGCCGAGCGAGCAATCGCCAAAGGTATCGAGCAGGTTGTTTTCGATCGTGGCGGTTACCTCTACCACGGTCGCGTGAAGGCTTTAACCGATGCCGCTCGAGCTGCTGGTCTGAATAAAAACGAAGTACAAGCCGCAGAGGAAGAGAAAAAAGAAGCACCCGCTGAAACTGTTGAGAAGAAGCCGCGTAAGAAAACTAAAGAATAGTTATGAGACAACCGAAACAACGAATTCCGGCGCAAGGACTCGATTTGAAGGATCAAGTGATCTCGATCAATCGTGTCACGAAGGTAGTTAAAGGTGGAAAGAACCTGTCATTTGCGGCTTTGGTGGTCGTAGGCGACGAAGGCGGGCATGTCGGTTTTGGCACAGGCAAAGCCCGCGAAGTTCCCCTGGCGATCAAAAAGGGAATCGAGTCAGCGAAGAAGAATCTTATTCGCGTCCCGTTGATTAACAACACGCTGCCGCATCAACTGATTGGTCAGTATGGCGCCGGGAGAGTTCTTGTCAAACCAGCTTCGGAAGGAACTGGAGTAATCGCGGGCGGCGCGGTTCGCGCAGTTATGCAGGCAGTGGGTGTCAGAGATGTGCGCACAAAAGTTTTGGGTTCAACGAATCCGCACAATGTCGTGCGTGCGACCTTTGATGCGTTATTGCGGATGAAGGATCCGATGGAACTGGCCCGCTTGCGTGGCAAACAAGTTGAGGAGATGTAATCCCGTTATGGCAGAGAAGCGATCCAAAAAGGCAGAGCACGCAAAGAGCGGCACGATTCGGATTCAGTATTACCGTAGTTTCATTGCTTCGCCTAAGAAACATAAAACGGTTGTTCGCAGCCTCGGAATCACAAAGTTAAACCAGATTGTGGAGCGTCCAGATACTGAATCGATGCGCGGAACGGTAGCGAAGGTCCCACACCTGTTGCGTATTGTTGAGTAGAGAACAACGGAGTAGATGATGGCTATCAGTCTTAACAGTCTTCGGCCGGCAAAAGGGTCGACACACAAAAAGAAGCGAGTTGGCCGCGGTCCAGGTTCAGGTTTGGGCAAAACGGCTGGTCGTGGTGAAAAAGGACAGAAGTCTCGATCGGGATATTCGCGCAAGGTTGGTTTTGAAGGCGGCCAGATGCCCCTTCATCGTCGCCTGCCCAAACGCGGCTTCACTAACATCTTCAAGAAGCAATGGCTGGAGGTGAGTCTCGCCGCCCTGGATAAACACTTCAACGCTGACGAAGAGATCACTCCTGAGGTTTTGCACGATCGCGGTATCATCAAGAAGGCCAGGCACGATGTCGTCGTGTTAGGCAATGGTGAGGTTTCGAAGCCGTTGCGTGTTTCCGCCCATCGCTTCACGAAGAGTGCTCGCCAGAAGATCGAACAAGCTGGCGGCGCCGCAGTAGAGATCGCGGGTTAGTTCGGAAACGTCCGTCAAAGGATTAACATGGAAAAGTTTCTAGCTGCCGTTCGCAATATGTTCAATGTGCCGGATTTACGCCGGCGCATTTTCTTTACGCTTGGATTGTTGGCAGTCTATCGGCTCGGCGCACACATTGGCGCCCCGGGTATCAACAAGGCCCGACTCGATCAGGTTTGGCGCGATGTTGCGGGCACTCTCCTCGGAGTTCTCGATCTGTTTTCCGGCGGCAACTTCCGAACGATTTCAATCTTTGCTCTCGGTGTTACACCCTACATTACCGCATCGATCATTTTGCAATTGATGACTGTTGTCTCGCCTCAGCTTAAGAAGCTGCAGGAAGAAGGTGAGATGGGCCGTCAGAAGATCAACCAGTGGACACGGTACTTGACTGTTGGCCTCGCAGCTATCCAGACAGGGTTCGTCGCGCACTGGCTTCAGGTTAACGGTGTTGGAGCACCAACCTGGGGATTTCTTTTAACGACAGTTTTGACCTTGACCACCGGCACAATCTTTGTGATGTGGTTGGGTGAACAGATCACAGAACGTGGTGTTGGCAACGGAATTTCTCTTTTGATCTTCGCAGGTATCGTGATCGGCCTACCGCGCGGGGTGCAACAGGTGTTTGAGCGTGGACGAGGTGGTGACACGATGGAAATCATCGGCATCATCGGTCTCGTTTTAGCACTGGTCGCAATTATCGCGTTCATCGTCTTCGTTGAGGCCGCACGCAGAAAGATACCGGTAAGTTATGCGAAGCGACATGTTGGTCGACAGATCGTCGGTGGCCAACAAACAACGATGCCGCTGAAGCTCAACATGGGCGGCGTGATTCCCGTGATCTTCGCATCTTCCGTGCTGTCGATGCCGCAAAGCTTATTCGCTGCGCTCCCTCCCGACCCAAGTAAGCCAGACACGTGGTGGGCAAAGATCTACACGTTCTTTCAAACGTTCCACGCAAGCGATCCATATTACGAACTGATCTTTCTTTCGCTGATTGTTTTCTTCACGTTCTTTTATGTATCAATCGTATTCAATGTGGAAGAGGTATCCGACAACCTGCGTAAGCACGGCGGATTCATGCCTGGAATTCGACCCGGCCGGGCAACTGCAGAGTATTTGAATTCAATACTTACGCGATTGACGACCGTAGGGGCTGTTTACCTGGCCGTGGTAGCCTTCGTTCCGCAATTCATGTTGAGCGGCTTCAAGGTTGCGAGGCTGCCTTGGATTGGGCCTTTCCTGGATTCGTTCATAAGTACGACACCAGGTTTGACCTGGATACCGACTGGCATGGGGTACCAGTTTTATTTTGGTGGCACATCGCTGCTGATTCTGGTTGGCGTGGCCATGGACACGGTGTCGCAGATTGAAGCCCAACTGGTAATGAGAAACTATGAGGGTTTTCTGGGGAGTGGTGGCAGGTTGCGTGGACGGCGAGCTTGATTTAATTCGCCTCTGCGTCCTATCGAAGAATAGCAAGTCGTCTCTTGCTTATGTCGAAGATCATAGTGTTGATGGGTGCGCCTGGTGCCGGCAAGGGTACGCAGGCGCGCTTGCTTGAAGAGCGACTTCATCTCCCGCAGATTTCAACGGGTGACATTTTTCGCGCGCTCGAGGATGAACAAACGCCAATAGCTCTCGCGGTGCAGGAGATAATGTTAAAGGGACAACTGGTCCCTGATGAATTGACAATTCGTTTAGTTAAAGAGCGCACAAGTCAGGACGATTGTCGCAACGGTTACGTTCTCGATGGCTTTCCGCGAACGCCGGCTCAAGCCGAGAGCTTGAACGCTCTGGCGAAAGAGCAAGGGAACGAGATCGTGCCGATTCTGGTCGATGTTCCGCTGGACCTTCTGCAAAAGCGGATTGCGGGTCGTAGAAATTGTCCGATCTGTAATGAGATCTACAACGTCTACTTCCGGCCGCCGAAGAACGACAACGTTTGCGATAATCACCCGCAAGCCCAACTTGATCATCGTGCCGATGACAATCCTGAGACAGTGAGTGTGCGGCTTGCAACGTATGACGAAAAGACGCGTCCATTGATTGACTATTATCGTAAGGATGGATTGCTGAAGACCGTTGATGGCCGGGGCGATGCGGAGAGTATCTACAAGGAAATCGTTCGCATAATAACTGCGCAGTAGTACGGATGATTATTGGAAAGTCAAAAAAAGAGATTGAGAAGATGCGGTCATCCGGCAAACTTGCCGGACAAGTCTTGTCACACCTTCGCAGCATAGTTCAGCCTGGCATCCCGACGATTGAGATTGATCAGGTAGCGGAAAAAATGATTCGTGATGCGGGTGCGCTTCCGACGTTCAAAGGATACAACGGCTTCCCGTATTCAATCTGTGCTTCAGTCAACGAACAGGTGGTTCACGGTTTTCCCTCCGGTTATAAATTAAAAGAGGGAGACATTTTTTCGATCGATTGCGGCGTGACGCTCGAAGGATTCGTCGGAGACACGGCGACCACCGTGCCGGTTGGAGAAGTTGACGAAGAGGCTCTAAAGCTTATTCGGATTACTGAGGAGTGTCTTGAGCTGGCGATTGAGCAGTGTCGCACTGGTAATCATCTCGGCGACATCGGCTGGGCGGTGCAACAGCATGCGGAAAATAACGGCTACTCGGTTGTCCGAGATTACGTGGGCCATGGGATCGGTCGGCGAATGCATGAAGATCCGCAAATTCCAAACTACGGCAAACCTGGTCTTGGTCCCAAGATAAGGGCTGGTTATGTTTTCGCAGTGGAACCAATGGTCAACAAGGGGACACATTTTACGAAGGTTTTGGCCGACGGCTGGACTGTCGTAACAATGGATGGGCAGCCGAGCGCCCACGTTGAGCACACGATTGCGATCACTGAAGAAGGCCCCGAAGTGCTCACCCGAGTGGCGGAATCGGCGGGGACAAAACCGCATTCGGTTGCTTGTAACTGATAGTGCTGCCTCAGCTTGGCATCAAGTAGTGTGCCATGCTACTATCCGCAGTTTGTCAGAAGAGGCAAAATTCACTCAGAGAGGATATGGCGAAGGAAGAAGCGATAGAAGTCATGGCAAAGGTGCTGGAAACCTTGCCCAACGCTATGTTTCGGGTTGAGTTGGAAGAAAGCCAGCATCAAGTGCTCGCGCACATTTCGGGTAAGATGCGCAAACATTTTATTCGCATCCTTCCAGGCGACCGGGTCTTAGTCGAGCTTTCGCCTTACGATCTAAACCGCGGTCGAATTACATATCGTTATAAATAGATATCGAGGTTAAGCAATGAAAGTCCGTGCGTCAGTAAAGAAGATGTGCGACAAGTGCAAAATCATCCATCGCAAAGGGGTGGTAAGGGTGATTTGCGTAAACCCCAAACATAAACAGAGACAAGGATAGTAATTGAAATGGCACGTGTAGCTGGCGTCGATCTTCCGCCAAACAAGAGAGCTGAGGTTGGATTGACTTACATTTACGGAATTGGTCGATCACGATCGAACTCTGTTTTGAAAGAGGCTGGAGTGAATTTAGACACGCGGGTTCGGGATTTGAGCGAAGACGAGTTGAGTCGCATTCGTGGAATTCTGGAAGCGCAGGGCGAGATTGAGGGCGATCTTCGAAAGCGTGTGCAGATGGACATCAAACGTTTGATGGACATCGGTTGTTATCGTGGTCTGCGTCATCGTCGAGGGCTGCCCGTTCGCGGTCAACGTACGCACACGAATGCACGCACCCGCAAGGGTCCACGTCGCGCAACCATTGCGAAGAAGAAGGCACCTGGCAAGAAATAGCAACTCTGTACTTTGAGCTTTGTGCTTTGAGTTTTGTCTGAGCCAGGGTGCGAATAACAAAGTAGAAAGAACCAAGCACAAAGAACTAAATCTATGGCTAAAGCAGGCGGAAAAAAGAAGGTCTTTCGTAAGAAAGAGAAAAAGAACGTCCCCAATGGGATTGTTCATATAGCGGCTTCGTTTAATAACACGATGATCTCGATCACCGATCTGGAAGGTAACCTGATCGCGCAATCATCGGCAGGAGCGAGAGGGTTCCGCGGGTCGCGTAAGGGTACCCCGTTTGCCGCGCAACAAGCTGCATATGAGGCAGCCAAGAAAGCGCATGAAGCAGGAATGCACCAATGTGAGGTGCGAGTTAAAGGACCCGGTGGTGGACGAGAGTCCGCTATTCGCGCGATTGCAAATGCAGGAATCCGAGTTTCCACAATTCGTGACACGACTCCGATTCCGCACAACGGTTGTCGCCCACCAAAGCGGCGAAGAGTGTAAACGTATTTCCGATTTCCAATTGCCGATTGCCGATTTGAAGAACTTCCTCCAATACGGTTCAATCGGAAATTGGCAATCGGAAATCGGCAATGAAATAACCGAAAGGATGAAGGGTTCACGCACAGCGTAACCTGTAAACTTTTCCGTCTAACACAGACTGGAGGCAGTTAATTGGCTAGGTATAGAGATGCAGTGTGTCGCCTTTGCCGTCGCGAAGGCGCAAAGCTCTTTTTAAAGGGTGATAGATGTTATAAGCCGGCTTGTCCGATCGAGAAACGCGGTACGCAGCCGCCCGGACAGCACGGGAATTCTCTTCGACGTGGAAAAGCGTTGGTCGGTTACGGCCAGCAGCTGAGAGAAAAACAAAAGGTCAAACGCATCTACTTCATCCTCGAAGGACAGTTCAGAAACTATTTCGAGCGCGCGGCCAGAATGAAGGGCATCACCGGCGAGAACTTGCTGTTCTTGCTCGAGCGACGCCTCGACAATGCTGTTTACCGCGCCGGCTTTTCGACCTCACGTCGTCAAGCCAGGCAGCTGGTCAATCACGGTCACATTCTCGTGAACGATCGCAAAGTAGATATTCCCTCATATCAAGTGAAGCCAGGCGATTCAATCAGTGTAAAAGACTCAAGTCGCAAGAACACTCATGTGGAGAGCGCATGGCAGACCGCATCGGGCCGCGGCCGACCGTCGTGGATTTCGGCTGATGGCGGCGAGATGAGCGCTCGAGTGATTGGATTGCCGGTTCGCGACGACATTGACCGGCTGATCAACGAACAGCTAATTGTTGAGCTTTATAGCAAATAATTGAGTTCCGACAGTAGTCGGAACGCTTTCTTATTAGGACCAGAACGCTATGGCTATGGATCAAAATAATCTTTGGACAGGATTTCAAATGCCGCGTCGTTTGGCGGCGGATACCGAAACGTTGACCGACCGCTACGGCCGCTTTTCGGCTCAACCTTTTGAAAGGGGCTTTGGCACGACCGTAGGAAATTCGCTGCGCCGCGCTTTGCTCTCATCAATCGAAGGAGCTGCAATCACAGCCGTAAAAATTGAGGGAGTCGAACATGAGTTCTCCTCAATCAAAGGTGTGGTTGAAGATGCGACCGACGTGATACTCAATCTGAAGCAGGTTCCGTTTAAGCTGCACAGCAGTGAACCTAAAACTCTGCGGATCTCGAAAGAGGAGGCTGGAGAAGTAACGGCCGCCGATATTGACGCTGACGCGGACGTTGAGATTCTCGATCCTTCCGTACACATCGCGACAGTTAGCGAAGGTGGTTCACTTCGAGTCGAGATGAGACTGAAGCGCGGACGGGGTTATGTCTCAGCCGATCGAAACTTCGACGAAGATCTCTCGCTTGGATACATTCCAATCGATTCCGTGCACACGCCAGTCAAAAAAGTTAATTACAACGTTGAGGCGGCGCGTCTTGGGCAGAACACCGAGTTCGATAAACTGACGATAGAGGTCTGGACGGACGGCTCAGTAAAACCTGAAGACTCGATCGGTCTGGCGGCAAAGCTAATCAAGGATCACATGTCGATCTTCATTAACTTTGAAGAGGACACGGATGATTACGCGTACGCCAAGATGGAACGTCCGCCGTTGCCGCGTAACGACCAGCTCGATCGTTCCGTTGACGAGTTGGAATTGTCAGTCCGTTCGTACAACTGTTTGAAGAACGCCGACATTCGTACGATTCGTGACCTGGTCCAGCGAACAGAGCGTGAAATGCTCGCTACTAAGAATTTCGGAAAGAAGTCGCTCAACGAAATCAAAGAGATTCTCAATGGAATGGGACTCGACTTCGGAATGGAGTTCGACGAACAGGGTAATCCGATCCCAGGTACGGGTGGACGCGACGGAGCCGACCTGTCAGATTTCGAAGGCGACGAGGAACAGTAGTTAGTCATGCGACACTTAAAGGCACATCGTAAACTCGGTCGCACGAGCGAACATCGCAACTCGATGCTTCGAAATCTAGCGACGTCATTGATCAATGCAAAGGACGAGCGGATCGTTACAACTTTGCCGAAGGCCAAAGAGCTGCGACCGTTCGTGGAGCGCGCGATCACTCTTTCTCGGCAGGCTCAGGACTTGCCGGAAGGCGGTGAAGCTCGTGGATTGCATCTTCGTCGTCAGGCTGCCGGATTCTTTCATGCGGGTAACATGACGGCCGCAACGCTTACAGGGAAACGTGGTCAGGCACGACCGGAACGCACGGCGGGTGTGGCAGCTCTCAGGCGACTCTTTGGTGAACTTGGTGAACGATACAAAGATCGTCCAGGTGGCTACACACGGATTTTGAAGCTTGGCCACCGAGATGGTGATCGGGCAGAACTTGCGATCATAGAGCTGGTAGACAATCCGCGCGAATTGGAAGCCAGAGAAGCTGAGAAGAAGCGTAAGGCTGCCGCGACCAAAAAGAAGGGTTCGAAAAAGTCGAAATCAGACAGTAAGAGCAGTGTTGAAGCGGAAGCGTCCTCGACCTCGGACGAATCGTAGTTTCTATTTTTGATTATTTGGAGCGTCGGGTTAAACGCTCCAGGGACGGGCCCCAATTGATTTTCGGCACTGCAGACCGAGTCTCTTGGGGCTAATCACTTTTTGTCAATTCTGGTAAACGGTCACTTTGATGTCTTCGAGGAAAGAGCAGCTTAACGATAGCCGCGGTGTTGGACGCGGCAGAGCCCGAAATAGCGACGCCGTTAGTGAACAGCCAAGTCCTTCCGTAAACATGGATGAGCTGAAGGAGCTGATTGAGCTGTTACGGGAAAACGGTTTGGCCGAACTTGAACTGGAACGACAGGGATTTCGCGTTCGCTTGCGCCGGGAAGGAACATTTCCAATGGCGCAATCGGAGGTTTCCGTTGGACAGGCCGCACCGGTTCAACCTGTGAAACCAGCAGCGCCCGCTCCGGTTGCGGCCGCCCCGCCGATGCATCCGGGCGCCCGGGCAGAAACTGCAGCATCCGAGGATCAGGATTTACACATTATTCCTTCACCGATAGTGGGCACGTTTTATCGCTCGCCTTCGCCCAATGCAGATGCGTTTGTGAAGATTGGAAGTAACGTCGAACCGGAAACGGTCGTGTGCATTATTGAAGCAATGAAGTTGATGAATGAGATTCAGGCAGAGATTAGTGGCGAGGTAGTAAAAGTATACGTAGAGAATGGCCAACCCGTGGAATATGGTCAACCTCTCTTCGGGATTAAGAGTTAGCAGATTGTACGTCCAACACCTACCGTTCATGGAGAAAGCTCGATTCCATTGAGCGACAGTTGTTGGACGTTGACGTGTTAGAACGCTGATGGCGACAGGCACTCGGAAATTCAAAAAAATTCTTATCGCAAATCGCGGTGAGATCGCGTGTCGAATCATTTGGACATGCAAGGAGATGGGGATTAAGACTGTCGCCGTCCACAGCGACGTAGACCGCGATTCTCTTCATGTTCGTTTTGCTGACGAAGCTGCCTGTATTGGCCCGGCTCCTTCCGCTCAGAGTTATCTAAACATCCCAGCCATTATTAGTACGGCGGAAATTTTCAACGTTGACGCGATTCATCCAGGCTACGGTTTCCTGGCAGAGTCAGCTTACTTTGCTGAAATCTGCGAGGCTTGCAACATCAAGTTTATCGGGCCACAGGCGCGCATGATTCGTTTGATGGGTGACAAGATCGAGGCCCGTCGTGCCATGGCCGAAGCAGGCCTTCCAGTGTTGCCGGGAAGTCCGGACGCCATTGAGTCCGAGGCAGACGCGCTGAAGCTGGCGCGTGAAATCGGATTTCCGGTGATCGTGAAAGCGTCAGCGGGCGGCGGTGGTCGGGGGATGCGTATTGTTCGTAGTGAAGCAGAAATGGGTCAGGCGCTGGAGACCGCCTCAACCGAAGCTGCAGCTGCGTTCAAGGACGGCACCGTCTACATCGAACGGTACATTGATCGACCTCGTCACATCGAGATTCAAGTACTGGCAGACGAACATGGCGAATGTATTCACCTGGGCGAACGTGAGTGTTCAATTCAGCGCCGGCATCAGAAGCTGATGGAAGAAGCCCCGTCTCCAGTCCTGACTCCTGAGTTACGCCAAGAGATGGGCCACGCGGCTGTTGCTGCATGTAAGAAATTAGGTTACTCCAGTGCTGGAACTGTTGAGTTCTTACTGGATCCGAGTGGTCGCTTCTATTTCATGGAGATGAACACTCGAATTCAGGTCGAGCATCCGGTGACGGAGATGGTGACTCTGGCCGACATCGTCCGTAATCAAATCAGAATCGCCGAGGGTGAGACCTTGGGGTACAGCCAGGACGACTTATTGATTGTTGGACACGCGATCGAATGTCGAATTAATGCTGAGAATCCTGAGACATTTGCGCCGTCACCCGGCGTCATTTCCGCGTTCAACTTGCCGGGTGGGCCAGGTGTCCGAGTCGATACGTTTGTCTATTCTGGTTATCGCGTGTCGCCGTTCTACGACTCGATGATTGCGAAGGTAATCGTGCACGCTCGCACTCGTGAACTTGCGATTGCTCGAATGAAGCGAGCTTTAGAGGCAATGGTCATCGAGGGAATCAAGACGACCATCCCACTTCACCTGAAGATCATGGACGATCCGCGGTTTCGAGCAGGCGAGATTTCGACGAACTTTATGGAGTATTTCCTGGCTAAAAATGGCCGGAAGAACGGAGGCGAGGCGGCGGCCCGGGCGTGAGTAGGACAGGCTGTTAGCCTGTCCTGGTTCGGCATGCGTTGCGACAGGCCCGACCGGCTGACAGCACGTCGTACGCGGTTGCCGTTTACCGCTCGCTTCCCTATAATAAGCGACTTTTCTAAGGCGACTGGTCGCGTCTGAGAGGTTAAATGATATGTCACACGCAGTAATCAAAACCGGCGGAAAGCAATTCCTGGTCAAAGAAGGGCAGACGATTCGCGTCCCATCTATATCTGCGGATGCGGGCAGTTCGGTAGAACTTGAAGCCTTACTGACGACAGCCTCAGAAGCGTCAAAGATTTCCGCGACTGTGGTGGATCACGGCCGTGATCAGAAAATCGTGGTTTTCAAGAAGAAGAGGCGAAAACAGTACAAGCGAACTAAAGGACATCGCCAGGGTTATACGACACTAAAAATTGATTCGATTGGTAAATAATTAGTTTTCAGCGCGACTAGCGTGTTACGGAGTTTCTGTCATGGCACATAAAAAAGGAGTTGGCTCATCAAGAAATGGCCGCGATTCTCAATCTCAACGGTTGGGACTTAAGAAGTTTGGGGGTGAACGCGTCCTGGGTGGCAACATTATTGCCCGTCAACGCGGTACGCGGTGGAAACCAGGGAATAACGTGGGTCGTGGTAAAGACGATACCCTCTTCGCGCTCATTGATGGCGTTGTGAAATTTGAGGACAAAGGTCGGGCCGGAAAATTTATTAGCGTTTATCCTTTGGAGCAAACTGCTGCGTAGAAACTCGACCTTAGAAATGCGCGACGCCTGAGTCAGCACGTTATCGTGCGCCCTGGGCGTCGTTTTGATTTTAATGTTTATTGATCGGGCAAAGATTCACGTTCAAGGGGGAAATGGCGGTAACGGAGTGACTGCCTTTCGACGTGAAAAGTTTGTTCCGCGAGGCGGCCCGTCCGGTGGCGATGGCGGCCGAGGTGGCGACGTATTCATTGTAGCTGATGGTTCGCTGAATACGCTTCTGCATCTTCGTTATAACCCGCGACACATTGCCGGACGCGGTCTGCATGGTGAAGGTGCTAATCGATCCGGACACGATGGGTCCGATTCGATTGTCAATGTTCCAGTGGGAACACAGATCTTTGACTCGGAGACAGGTGACTTACTCGCGGATCTTTCTCATGATGGCGATCGTTGGTTAGCTGCACGTGGAGGCCGGGGTGGTTTTGGAAATGCTCACTTTGCCACGTCCACAAATCGCGCACCCCGATACCATCAGGAAGGCAGCCAGGGTGAAGAGCGAGATTTACAGCTCGAACTGAAACTGCTTGCCGATGTCGGCCTTGTGGGTTTTCCCAATGCGGGCAAATCAACGTTCATTTCAACCGTTTCTGCCGCCCGTCCAAAAATTGCTGATTATCCGTTTACTACGCTGGAACCGAACCTCGGTGTCGTGGACATCGGCGATTTTCGCACCTTCGTAATAGCCGATATTCCCGGACTCATCGAGGGAGCGCACGCGGGCGCCGGCCTGGGAGATCGGTTTCTTCGGCATATCGAGCGTACCAAACTCCTCCTGCATCTCGTTGACGTTTCGTCAATATCGGGACGCGATACCGTGACTGATTATTTGACCGTCAACCGAGAATTGGCTGCTTACAATTCTGACCTGGCTGCACGAGCGCAGTTTGTGGTTGCTTCGAAGATTGATGCGCTGGATGAGCCGGCACGACTGGATGCGTTGAAGACTCGCGCCTTGGAGGATGGCAGGCAGTTCTACGCAGTTTCTTCAGTCACGGGACAAGGTGTTCGTGAATTGATACATGCGGTTGTTGTAAAGCTGGATGAGTTAAAGGCAACCGAGAACGACGAAACGGTCGAACTAGTGTTGTAACTGTGATGCGCGCGAAAAGCCGTCTCGCCCTGTATGGCGGAACATTCGATCCGGTTCATTTGGGCCATTTGGAAGTCGCGCGTGCTGTTGCACAGCTCTTTGAGATTGAGAACGTACTTTTCATACCCGCTCAAGTTGCGCCGCATAAGTTAGGACGGCCCGTTACTGCGCCTGTACATCGCTACGCAATGTTGGCGCTGGCAACGCAGAATGATCCGCAGTTGGCCGTTTCGACGTTCGAGATTGAAGCCCCGGATCGTCGCTACACCGTGGACACGCTTGCACACTTCATCAGCGTTTGTGGTGAGACAAGCGATCTATTTTTCATCATGGGCGCCGATTCATGGACGGAGATCACGACCTGGCGAGAATGGAGTCGAGTGTTAACGATGGTCAATCACATCGTCGTGACTCGACCCGGGTATGAGCTGGATGGTCCGAAAGAAATGGAAGCACGCATTGTCGATCTTCGGATTCCCAGTGCAGCGAAGCCGCTAAGTGTCGGGAACGATACCAGGATCTATTTGACAGACATCGTTATGCGAGATGTGTCGGCGACGCAGATTCGCTCGCTTGCCGTTCAGAGACGATTTCTAGAATTGACACAGTTCGTGCCTGTGTCCGTTGCAGATTACATACAGAAATACGCAATTTATCAGGAACCGAATGAAGCCCAATTCAACCGCTAAGGAACAATCTTTGAACCCACGGCCCGTTGCCCGCGCGCAGGCTCAATCAACTGTAGCTGCGGATCAACTGGACGAACGTGTAGTGCTGGCACTACACGCGGCCGCCGAGAAGAAGGCGATCGACCCGACTGTCCTCGATTTACGAGAGATCGCAAGCTTCACTGACTTTTTTTTCATCACGAGTGGAGCAAACGAGCGCCAGGTTCAGGCTATATCAGACGAAGTTTACGAGACACTGAAGAAGGCGGGTTCAACCGCGGCCCGAGTGGAAGGTTATAAAACGGCGGAGTGGATTCTGCTCGATTACGGTGACTTCGTGGTCCACGTATTTGAACAGAAAGCCAGAAACTTCTACGACCTCGAGCGTTTGTGGCGTGAATCGAAACGAGTAGAGCTACCCGCGGGACTATTTCCCGATACCAGTTCTTTGAGAAGAGAATCGTGATTCAACTCTTTGCTCGCTCAAAAGGCATGCGCGAGGCAGTGAGTCTCGCAGAGCGAGTGAGTGCAACCGCTTCGACTATTTTGATCACGGGAGAATCCGGCGCCGGCAAGGACGCCCTGGCTCTGTTTATTCATGCCAACTCGAGTCGAGCAAATCAACCATTTGTGAAGATCGATTGCACGACGCTGCCTGCGCCCCTGCTGGAGGCAGAGCTCTTCGGATACGAGCGAGGAGCTTTTACGGGTGCACATGAATCCAAGCCCGGCCGGCTTGAAGCAGCCAACAAAGGAACAATCGTTCTCGATGAGGTTGCGCATCTGTCGATTGATGCACAGGCGAAGTTGCTGAGAGTGATCGAAGAAAGAGAATTTGAAAGACTTGGAGGTCGCAACACGTTCAAATTGGACGCGCGCATTTTGGCGTTGACCAATGTCAACCTCGATGACGCCGCCCGACGGCGTGCGTTCAGAGTCGATCTTTTCTTTCGCTTAAACGTTATCCAGATTCACGTTCCGCCGTTACGTGAGCGCGAGGCTGATCTTTCTCAATTAGTCAGGTACTTCATTCGTCTTTATGCTCTTAAGCATGGTCGCAAGGTGCGCGGTATAACCGCTGCAGCATTTGAAACTCTCGCGCATTATGATTTTCCTGGAAATGCTCGAGAGCTTTCCAACATCATTGAACGTGCCGTCATCGTTGCTAAACCCAGGAAGATCGATGTTGATGACTTGCCGAGTAGCGTCATTGCGGCTGCAAAAACGAAGCGGCAACGAGAGCAACCGCGCAGTCTCGCTGAGTTGGAAGCTGATTACATTCGCGAGATCCTGACAGCCACCGACGGAAACAAGACCGAGTGCGCCAGAATTCTCGGAATCAGCCGAAAGAATCTGTACGAGAAGATCGCGCGATACGGACTTAGGTAAGCGACTCGATGCGGTTTCGAATTATCTGGCCTGGGAAGACGCGTGATGCGCGGCTTCGTGCTCTCATTGATGATTATTTTGGACGACTTTCCCATTTCGTCCGATGTGAACTCACGGAATTGAAGGAATCAGGCAGGGCAGACAAAACGGGCATCGATAAGGACACCCGCAGCATCTCAGACGCTCTGCGTCCTGGCGCCGTTACGGTTCTTTTGGATCCCGAGGGCGCAGAATGGAGTTCGCTGCAGCTGGCCGATCAGGTTCGAACCTGGGAGGGCAGTGGGATCAAGGAGGTGGCGTTTGTTATTGGTGGGCCGCATGGGCTGTCGCGGGATTTCGTGACACGCGTGGATAAGCGCTGGTCGTTATCACGTTTGACTCTGACCCACGAAATGGCGCGTGTTCTGTTACTTGAGCAACTGTACCGCGCTTACACAATTGTTCACGGTTTACCGTATCAGAAGTAACGAACTCCAGCATTACAAGAGGGTGGAGGATCAAAATTAATAATGGATAAAAGGCGAACCAAAGTTTTCCGCGATAAGTTATTGGGTCGACGTGAAGGTCTTGTGGGTCAGGTGCAGGCGGCAGAGTTATATAGCCGCGAGAGAGATGCTGAAGCCACGCAGGATCCAGCGGACATGGCGGCCAATGCGTATACGAAAGAATTGCTGGTTTCAATGTCTGATAACGATCGTCAGTTGCTTAATCTGATCGATGAGGCCCTCGAGCGAATTGAGACGACTGGATATGGCAAGTGTGTCCATTGTGGAGAAGCATTGCCGGAAAAACGTTTGGAGGCAGTGCCGTGGGCGCGTCACTGTGTGCGTTGTCAGGACTTGCAGGAACGAGGACTATTAGGCGACGATGAGGATTAAACGCGGTAGTGCGGTTTTTATTTCCGGCCTCCTGGGTATTCAGGAGGCCGAATCATTTTTCAGTTGGTCATTTGCGGTTGTCCGACGAACTTTTTAGTTTGTCGTGCGCGCGTTCAAGCCGTCTAATAGAATATGAGAGCGTGTAGGGCAGCGCACGACAAAAGTTCGTCGGACATCCCGAAATGACCAACTGAGAAATGGAACTTGATCAATGATAACTGCACCGTTCCTCACCAACGTTGCCGACCAGCTTTACGACGGTCTGCTTACCCTCATCTATCCACAAGCATGTTCAATTTGTGGCCGCAGCGTCGAGCGCCGCGAATTGATCCCCGCATGCACTGATTGTTGGAAGAGTACTCGCATTTTTACAGGCACCGAAACATGCTGTTGGAAATGCGGGGTTGTTACACACGGGCTGCGAGTCAATGATGCGACTTTGGTTCGTTGCCGACGCTGTGACAGCCAACAATTTGAGGCAGCACGAGCTTGCGGTCTTTATGAAGGCGCCCTCCGTGAATCCATTCTTCTACTGAAGCGTCAGCCGTTCCTTAATCAGCATCTTGTGAAACTGCTCGTTGCCGTTGCCAGGCGGTCTCCACTGAATACGGCAACACGAATTATTCCGGTTCCGTTGCATGCTGAACGAGAACTACAACGCGGTTTCAATCAGGCGCTTCTTATGGCACATGCAATCACTTCGCAGTTAGGAATCATGATCGACGAGAACAGTGTGGTGAGGCTGAAGGCGGCGAACAAGTATCGGGCCGGATTGGATGCTAAAGGCAGGTTGGATACCGTGGTAAATGCTTTTGAAGTTCGAAGGCCAACACTCGTCCGGGGTGAAACCATCTTATTGGTTGATGATGTGCTCACAACCGGGGCGACTGCTTCGAGTTGTGCGGAGGCCATATTAAAGGCCGGAGCGGCGGCGGTTTACGTGCTGACTGCCGCTCGTCCGGTTCGGTAGGGGACGCCAGAGTTAAGCCAAATGCAACATATTTTTGACACTCTATTTGAGGCTCGCGTAATATCAGGCTCAGTATGAATGGCAGGGTGTTAGTCCTGAATACTTCGTTCGAGCCTATTAATGTGTGCACCGAACGGCGCGCAGTTGTCATGATCTTCAAAGGTGTGGCCCGGGTGGAAGAGCACAACGGTCACATGCTGCATTCCCAAAAGCTTTCAATACATGCGCCGTCAGTCATTCGGCTCACCGAATACATTCATATCCCATTTGAGAGACGGTCCTTGTCCCGCAAGAACATTTTGCTGCGGGATCATTCGACCTGTCAGTACTGTGGCCGGCAATATCCTCCTTCAGAGCTAACCCTGGATCATGTGCTCCCGCGCTCGCGCGGTGGTGAGTCTGCGTGGGATAATTTGGTTGCGTGCTGCAAGCGTTGTAACCACAAGAAGGGCAACCGAACTCCTGAGGAATCTGGAATGCATCTTTTGCGCAGGCCTCGTGGATTTTCATTACACGTGAACCGGCAGATCATGAGATATCTGGGTCGCGCTGACGAAACGTGGAGGAAGTATCTGTTCTACGAATCGGACAATGGCGAGTAACCGGTCGACAACCCCGACTTTTCGAAAGAGAGAAATATGAGTCAAATGATTTTTGCAATCGGAGGCTTAGGCACTCCGGAAATTCTTGTAATAGCGGTAGTGATCTTCTTGCTTTTTGGAGCAACCAGGCTGCCGCAATTGGCAAAGGCGTTGGGTCAGAGCAAACGAGCATTCAAGGAAGGTCTTGAGGAAGGCGAGAAGGAACCTCGCAAGGACCTGAAAGAATAGTTGCGTTAGCGATTAATGCGTGTGAGTCTTTCGACCCAGGACCAGGGTTGCCTTAACTGAGAGCGCAAACTCCGCTTCATGACGTTCTTCGTTGATTAGCCGCGACAACTCTTCCACTAGGTTATTTCTTGCCTCGTCCGGCACTGTCGCCAGCCATTCCTGCATGAGAAACTCAGAGACGAGGGGTGAGTTCAGGAACTGTTCGCCCGTATCAAAATCAAACTCCTCGATTCTTGTCCAGGATTCAATTTCACTAAGACCTTCTTCCTCAGCCATTTTTTCGATCTGAGTTACAGCAGGTAACTCCGTAATCAGATGTTCGACATCTGATTCGTGATCAATCAAGCCTGAGTTATGCATCGCTTCCCAGTAGATTGAGAAAAATTCGCCGAAGCTTGAGGCGCTGGGTAAAGTTAAGGCAACTTGTGCCCCAGGTGCTGCAACTCTGACCATCTCCGAAAACATTTTTGCTATGCGATCTTGCGGAACCAATGAAGCATTGCCGATGACAACATCGAAGTGATTGTCGGCTAAGTCCAAATTGTCTAACGTGGCTTGTCGAAATCGCGCCAAATCACTGGTGGCAGTTGCTTTGGCTCGAGCCAGTTCCAGGCACTCCGGGTTTTCATCAAGGCAAAGAAACTCGATCCCTTTGCTCGAACGTTCGTGCAGCGCTATCGCATGACCGCCCGTGCCAACGCCAATGTAAAGCACCTTTCCTTCGTTTGGGATTACGACATGCTCGTCGATCAGTTCAGCAAATCGCTCACCCCAATCCGGAGCGATGAAGAGGTCATGCAGGAAGGCTAATTCTTTTTCCGTTCTTGTAGTCGTCATTTATCTGAAGTCTTACCCTCGTTCGTTGATTCAGCTTGAAAGTATTTTCTACCTCGCAGTTTTTCAGGCAGACACTCCATTTCCTGCTGCGCAGCGGGATCGTTGTGCACGTAGCGATAGTCTTTTCCGTATCCGAAATGCTTCATCAATGGAGTCGGGGCATTCCTTAGATGAAGAGGCACTGGTTCTCGAGACGTCGCTTCAGCATCTGCCAACGCAGCTTGATATGCCTTCAAAACGGCATTCGACTTGGGAGCACGAGCAAGATAGATAGTGGCCTGCGCCAACGGAAACAACCCCTCCGGTAAACCAATCAATTGAACAATGTCTGCGGCTGCAGCTGCTTGTACCATCGCCTGTGGATCAGCCAATCCGATGTCTTCCGAAGCAAGGATGCACAGCCGTCGGGCGATGAATACTGGATCGGCGCCTCCCTCTATCATTCGTGCCAGCCAGTAAAGTGCCGCATCAACGTCTGAGTTTCGCAGCGATTTAATCAGTGCTGAGGCAAGATTGTAGTGTTCCTCTCCGCCCTTATCGTAGGCATACTGAGCGCGGCCGAGTGCCTCGATTATTGTTTCCTCGGTTATGACCCTGACGCCTTGTTGATTTGGTGTCGTGGCTTCGACAGCGAGCTCCAGGGCAGTTAAGGCTACACGCGCGTCGCCTCCAGACGAGTGCGCCACCCTCTCGAGTAGTTCATCGGATATTTCAGGTTTTGAGTTCGCTAGTCCGCGTTCTGCATTCTGCAAAGCGTTCTGTAGGATGGTCTGGATCTCGGTTTCCGACAATTGATTCAAAACGACAACTTTGCTACGTGACAAAAGGGCACTGTTAACTTCAAAGGATGGGTTTTCGGTAGTCGCTCCAATTAACGTAACCGTGCCGCTTTCGACGGCTGGCAACAGAGCGTCCTGCTGTGCTTTGTTAAAGCGATGAATTTCATCGATAAAGAGAACGGTTCGTTCGCCATAGCGAGCGGATTTGCGAGCTTCCTGAATGGCCTCACGCAAGTCCTTTACGCCGGAGAACACGGCGGACAGTGGAATGAATCGCAGGCCACTCTGGTTGGCCAGCAAGCGCGCCAGTGTCGTCTTGCCGGTGCCGGGCGCACCCCAAAGAATCATTGATGGGAGTACCCCCTTGGAATTTATCAGGCGGCGTAACAGCCGTCCTTCTCCAACAAGATGGGTTTGTCCCACAAATTCCGAGAGGGAACGCGGTCGCATCCTGTCCGCCAGCGGTGCTGCGCCTTCGCTCGCAGACTGTGGCGTATCGGTGCTAAACAGGCTTCTGGATTCCCAGGCATCCATAATGAAAAAAAGTATGTATAATTATCGCCGAAAAGATCGAAACAGGCGACTCATCAATCCGTTGGTTGGTATCCAAATTTTGGTGCTTTACCGGCCAAAACATGCGAAATCTTCAACGGAACGCCGGCGCTGAAAACTTCGTATACCTGGCTGCGGACGATAAGGCCGATAAATTGGGGGCAAGAGGAAGGCGGAGATAAGCGATGAAAGACGCAAAAAATGTTTTGAGAATCGTGGGCATGATTCTCCTTGGTCTATTTGTTTTCATGGTTGTGGCACCGGTGGTGTTCAAGCTGGTGGGGATAACATTTGGTATCATTGGATTGCTAATCGGGTTGGCGATCCTGCTGATAAAGGTCGCTGTCGTATTAGCGATTGGTTATTTGATCCTCGTTGGAATTCGTGCCCTGCTGCGCTAACGTGTCTGACAACCGAGCGACGGTAGCGTCGCTCGGTTATGGTCTGACTAACCTCACAAAACTTAATCATCCATGTCCTTCTTGACCTGGCTCGGCCTTCAGGTCATCATGCTGCTGTTATACTCAACCTCACTCGCAAGGAAGAAAACGAATGACTACTGACCAACGACTCGACCGAATCGAACGAATTCTCATTCTCTTCACCAGTGCTGGAAGGCGCGAGCGGAAACGTGTTCGCGAAGTTGATGAAAAGATCAATATTCTTATCAACGCTCAGATCAAGAATGAAGATGGTCTCCGAAGATTCAGAGAGGAATCAGATCGACGAATCCAGGAAACCGATCGCCAAATCCAGGAAACCAACCGCGAAATGCGCGAGGGGTTTCGTGAGCTTCGGGATCTGTTTTGGAAAACTGACGAGCGGATCAGTCGGCTGGAGAAAAGCTCAAAGACGCAGTAATGAGAGACTAATAAGGTCGTCTGACTGCTCGAACCTGCTACACATTAAATCTAAAGTGAACTACATCTCCTTCCTGCATGATGTATTCTTTGCCTTCAAGTCTGAGCACTCCCTTCTCACGAGCCGCGGCATATGATCCCGCCCCGATCAGTGAGTCGTAGTTAACGACTTCCGCCCGGATGAATCCTCGCTCAATGTCCGAATGAATTACTCCCGCTGCGGTCTGAGCTCTTGTACCTTGCGGAATTGTCCACGCCCGCACTTCTTTCTCGCCGGCCGTTAGAAATGACATCAAGCCGAGCAAGTGATAAGCACTCTTAATCAGCTGATCGACTCCGCTCGTCGAAACACCTAGATGACTCAAATAATCAAGGCGTTCCTCGGGTGGCAAAGCAACCAGTTCGGCTTCAAGTTGTGCACAGATGACAACGCATTCTGCAGACTCGTCTTTTGAGATCTCCCTGACGAATTTGACCAGCGGACTATTGTTTGGATCAGCAAGAGTCGCTTCGTCTACATTCGCCGCATAGATCGTTGGCTTGGTTGTTAGCAGGAAGAAATTTCGAGCGATTTCTTTCTCGTCGTCGGTCAGGCTAACCGTTCTGGCGGAACGACCCGCTTCGAGAGCCGGTTGAAGTTTGTCGAGTACTGCAATTTCAGCGCGAGCATTCTTATCGCCACCCTTTAATGCCTTCTGCGCCTTCTCACGGCGGCGCTCGGCAGTCGACAGATCCGCCAGCGCCAGTTCGATCTGAATCGTCTCTATATCTCGAGCTGGATCAACCTTACCTTCGACGTGCACCACACCTTCGTCTTCAAAACAACGGACCACCTGAACGACAGTGTCCGTTTCGCGAATGTTTGCCAGAAACTGATTTCCTAATCCCTCACCCTTGGAAGCGCCTCTAACCAGGCCAGCAATGTCGAGAAATTCAACGGAGGCTGGAACGATCACCTGAGTCTTCACCAGTTTTGCCAGCGGCTCGAGTCGTTCATCAGGAACCGACACGACTCCGACATTCGGTTCAATAGTTGCAAATGGGTAATTTGCTGCCAGCGCGGAACTCTGCGCGGTCAACGCGTTAAATAAAGTGGACTTGCCAACATTAGGTAGACCAACAATGCCCGCTCTTAACATGTACTGTGCCTCTAGCCAGACAAACTAACTTATTCACCTGACGTATGCAAAACAATGGCTTACCGTATAATCTGCCCGTTTGCGTCTGATCATTGCTGCGTTCCAGGCTTTATTCGAACCCAATTGAATGATTGCTTCGATCACACTCCTCTTAGTTGTAGTTCTCAGCGGCACCATCGCCACTTACCTATACGATGAGACATCACCACTCGCTGCCCGAGCGTGTGCCGGCGCTTGTTTAGGAATAACCGCTTTAAGCTTGATCGGGTTTGTTCTCGCGTTGGTGTTCGGACTAACGACCTTGACTGTCTTAATCGCTGCATTGATCTGTTCGATCCCTGTTTTATTGGTCTTGAGAACTTCGTATTTCGAACGATTGCAGTCAGATCTTCAGCGTGCCTCAAGAAGTTTTCAGCGCTACATAGCCAAGCCTGATCTGTTGACCACTGGATACATCGTCTTTTACACGGCGACGGTACTGATTCTGTGGCGTGTGTTTGCGAAGGCAATGATTCAGGATTCAGACGGTATCAGTACGGGACTACTAAACAACTTTGGGGATCTTCCATTTCACTTGAGCGTGATAACGAGCTTTGCCTACGGCAACAACTTTCCACCTGAAGATCCCACGTACGCCGGTATCAGGTTTACCTATCCGTTCTTATCAGATTTTGCTTCTGCGCTATTTGTGCGTTGCGGCGCTGACTTGCGTCAGTCGATGTTCATAGAGAATCTCGTTCTCGGGATCTCTTTTGTCGGGCTGTTACATCGCTGGGCGTTAGTCATGCTGCGCGACAAGCTTGCCGCGGTTATCACTCCGGTGTTGGTTCTATTAAATGGAGGCTTTGGTTGGGTTCTTCTTTTAAACAAGGCTAAAGAAAATGACTACGGGCTGTTAGGTGTTTTCCGCGATCTGCCTCCGTCATTCACAGTGATTCCGGAGACAACCTGGCGCTGGGGTAATGCCATTTCAGCGCTGTTGATTCCCCAGAGGGGATTTTTAATGGGTTTGCCCCTCGCGATCATTGTCTTCACGCAATGGTGGCTTGCCACATATGGTGAAACGGAAAAACAAGAAGCTGAGGGACGTCTGACAAAAGGAAAGAAGCCCAACAAGACGTCGAAGCAGACATCAGAAGCCGGCAAGAAATCAATGACGGCCTCTTCTTGGCGACGAATGATTGCAGCGGGAATTGCTGCTGGATTATTGCCACTCGCGCACGCACACAGCTTCGTCGTCGTCATGGCGATGGGAAGTTGTTTGGGTTTGATCCAACGACGTTGGCGCGACTGGTTTGCGTTCTTTGCTGCCGCCTCTGTCATTGCGATTCCACAGTTGTGGTGGTCCACATCACACAGCGCAGTGCGTGCGAGTAGCTTCTTTGCATGGGAAATTGGTTGGGACAGGGGGGCAGACAATCCGCTCTGGTTTTGGTTTAAGAATACTGGTCTATTCATACCAGCTCTTCTGACGGCATTACTCTTTCGCGGCAAAGAGTACCTCGTTAACAGACGACTTCTGCTTTTCTATTTGCCGTTTGTTCTTTGCTTCATCGTGCCGAACTTCCTGAAAATGGCTCCCTGGATTTGGGACAACATCAAGGTGTTGTACTACTGGTGGGTTGCTTCAGCGCCTCTTGTCGCGTTGTTGTTGGCCAGGTTGTGGCAGGACAATCCTGTCAGACGAGCAGCAGCGGTTTTGTTATTTGTCTGCCTCATACTTGCGGGAGGCCTCGATGTAGCGGGGATAGCCATGCGGTCAGCGAAGTACGAAATCTTTGATCAATCGGGGATTCAATTTGCAGAATTGGTTAAAAGTCAAACGGCACCACGGGCATTGATTGTTCACGCTGCAGTGCATAATGAACCAGTGTTTCTAACCGGCCGCAAATCGTTAATGGGTTACCCAGGCCACATCTGGACGCACGGGTTAGAATTTTCAAAGAGGGAGAACGATGTCAAAACAATTTATTCTGGTGGGTTGCGCGCCGAACAGTTACTAAGAACATACGACATTGATTATGCGGTGGTGGGTCCTTTGGAAAAACTAGTAATGCCAGTCAATGAGCAGTTCTTTTCTCAATTCGAAAAAGTGGGAGACGTGGGTGGGTACCAGCTCTACAAAATCAAGCACTAGAAAAAAACGAAAAGGCGAAAGTGGAGTTGAGGAATCTCGCCACTTCGACATCCCGGAGCGCACCTGGCGAATTGCTGCGATCTGCATCTTCATCGTTGCCGCCGTTCTCAGGGTTTTCGATCTAAACCTTGTACCTCTACATCACGATGAAGGCGTCAATGGAAACTTTTTACTCAGTTTGGTTCGTGACGGGCACTACACCTACGATCCCAACAATTATCACGGCCCCACGCTGTACTACATCACAGCCCTTATCCCGTGGACTATTCGCCTGCTCTTTGGGATCGACGCGCGTGAGACTTACGGCCTTAGTACGATTGCAATCAGATTAGTACCTGCACTTTTCGGGCTCGGAACGATTTGGCTGGTGTTCCTGCTGAGGCGCCGATTGGGGACGGTCGCAACGTTGAGTGCGGCATTGCTCCTCGCGATTTCTCCGGGCGCGGTTTATCTGTCGCGATACTTCATCCATGAGACTCTGTTTGTCTTCTTCACGCTGGGAATCGTCATAGCGGGATTGAAATTTTATGAGAGTCACAAACCTCTTTACCTCATCCTCGCATCGGCATCAGCCGCAATGCTATTTGCGACAAAAGAAACGGCAATGATTTCTGCAGGAGTCTTGCTGATTGCTCTAATCTCTACGGAAGTCTACCGAAGGTTGCTGATTCCTAATGGAGGTGGAATTTCCGCCAGCTCTCTGAACGAGATTGTGGAGGACCTGGGCGGACCAACGTCATTCGCCTTGTGGATTGCGCTTGCAGTAATCGTTTTCGTTACCTTGAATGTGTTCTTGTATACCTCCTTCTTCCAGAATTATCCGAAGGGAATTTACGATGCTCTCTCTACCTTTAAGGTTTGGAGCAAGACGGGCAAGGAGGCCCATGTCCATCCTCCGGAAACCTACTTGTACTGGTTGACCAAACAAGAAGCTGCGTCTCTATTCCTTGGGGGATTGGGCGCCGTGTTTGTAGTCTTCAAGCCGAAGAACTCGTTCGCCCTGTTTAGTGCGCTCTGGGCCTTCGGGTTAATTGCTGCTTACTCGTTGGTTCCTTACAAGACACCGTGGTTAGCCCTGAACTTTATCCTACCTTTAACCCTCATCGCGGGTTATGCGGTGCAGCGCATTTTTGAATTAGAACAAGGCCAGCTGCGATTGCCAGTCATAATCCTGATCGCCGCAATTCTCATCGGGGGCTATCAAACGGTTGACCTCAATTTCGTTAATTACGACAACGATAATCAGTATTACGTCTATGTTTATGCCCATACCAGGCGCGAGACCAAGCAACTGGTTGGCGAAATCGATCGGATTGCCAAACAGGGACCGGACGGTGGACGCACTGGTATCACCATCGTCTCCAGGGAATATTGGCCGCTTCCCTGGTATCTCCGGCATTACAGCCGTGTTGGGTACTATGGCCGCATGACCCCCACAAATGAACCCATTATCATCGCGTCCGACGACCAGCGGGCGGAAATGGATTCCAACTTCGGCAGTCTATACACCGTAGTCCCCTCCGGTGCTGCCGACGAAGCATTTGTCCTTCGACCCGGCGTCAAGCTCCTCCTGTACGTGCGTCGGACCGGCCAGACCCCACTAGCCGCGGCGCCGGAAAATCTTAAGCGTCAGAACTAACCTTGCTGTTGACTTAACTTAAGGGATGGTCACTTCAAGTTCTGGTTGACATTCTAAGCGGCTGACACTTATATTGGCCTCCCGTACACGCATCCCCTCGAACCGGGTTTCAGGTCGCGAGGCTGGCCTACAACAGAGCAACCTAGCGCATGTTTAAACTTCAACGCCTGGAAATTACCGGTTTCAAATCCTTCGCCGACTACACACAAATAATCTTCACCGGAGACGGGATAACTGCCGTCGTCGGACCGAATGGCTGCGGCAAGAGCAACGTCGCCGACGCCATTGCCTGGGTGCTGGGCGAACAACGCGTAAAGCACCTTCGTGGCGGTGAAATGAAGGATGTCATTTTCCAGGGGTCGCGAAACCGGCCTCCAAGTGGCATGGCTGAAGTCGTTATGCACCTGGTTCGCGATGAGACGGTAGAACATGAACCGGACATCGAGGATATCGATTCAACTCTCGAGCAGATCGACGACCGGCTGGTTACGCTGGACGAGATCCTTCCTGTCGAGAGTCAGGCGCCGCCCGAAGTTGCTGAGATTAACGGAGTAGATGCCAGCAGTGATCCTCTTGTCGTCACAGCCTCGACTGAGGACGAGTCAGCTACTCAAGCCCCACAACCTAGACACGCCACCAAACGTCATTGGCGCAGGCGTAACCTGGCGCTCGAGTTCGCTCCTGGCGAGGCGGTGTCGGTTACTCGCCGGCTCTACAGGTCCGGTGAAAGCGAATACTTGCTGAACGACAAGATTTGCCGATTGCGTGATATCCAGGATCTCTTTTCAGGAACCGGTTTGGCTGGTGGTCACTACGCGATCATTGAGCAGGGCAGAATAGGCCAGATCCTTTCCGCTAAGCCGATGGATCGGCGAACAATCATTGAAGAAGCCGCCGGTATTACCAAGTTTCGAGTTCGCCAGCGCGCGACGGAAGCACGACTGGAGTCGGCGCGAGGAAATCTGGCTCGAATTACTGACATCGTTTCCGAGATCGATCGTCAGGTGAACAGTCTTCGTCGACAAGCAGCGAAGGCCCGTCGCTACGGAGTCCTGCGCGAGGAGTTACGTGGACTTCTGAGACAGGTTTATATCGCCGAGGATCTAAAGCTCACTGCTGTACTCGAGGAGACACGGAGCAAGCTCAATGAAGTTGGTGAGTTGGAAGTTGGCATTGCCGCCGAATTGAACAAAGGTGAAGAAGACGCCAAGCGTGCTACTCAGGAAGCAAGAAATCTTGAAGACGAGTTAACGATCGTTCGAGCAGCAGCAGCGGAAGCCGTTTTACAGCGAGATCGGCAAGCGCGCGAGTGCATCTACCAAAAAGAGCAGTTGTCAGATATCGAGAAACGAAAAAATGAGGTAACTGCTGAGATTGAAGCCCTGACCGCGCGATTAGTCCTGATCGAATCAGAGTGTGTTCGATTGCAAGGTGAAGATGCGAAGTTGCGTGAAGAAGCGGATCAAACATCCCGGTCATTCCATCTTGCCGAGGAATTGTATGCTTCACGTCTAACGGCAGCGGCTGCAGCCGAAGCGGAGATCGAAAATGCGCGTTCGAATCTGTTGGCGCAGACAGCACTGGCAGAGCGGGTTCGAGAGATTGCTCGACAGCTCGAGGGAACTCTCGATCGTTTGTCTCAACAAGCCGACGGTCTTGCCCGTGAAGGCGAACGAGCTGCTACCCAGCATACTGAACGAAAACTCGAGGCAGAGCATTTTGCGCAAGAGTTAGCGGAAGCTCGCGAGAGAGTTGTTAGATTGCAGGCCGAACGCGAATCGGCAGTTGATGCCGTCGTTCGCGGTCATGAAGCAGTCAGTGATACTGATGCTGAACTGACGAGACTTCGAGAGGAGTTTTCGCGCGCCAGCCATCGCCTTGAAAGTTTGAAGGAACTCGATCAACGCCGCGCTTACTATTCCCCGGCAGTGCAACTCGTTTTCACTCCTTCGGAAACACACAAGAACTTTCATTACATCGGCACCTTAGCAGACGCTCTAAATGTCGATGCGAAATGGGAACGTGCTGTCGAAGGCGTCCTTGGTTCATCATTGCAAGCCATCGTGGTACCTACACCCGATGATGCGATCCGCGCAGCCAAGTGGCTCCGGGAAAACAATGGCGGTCGAGCGAGCTTTCTCGTTGCCGGTCTTCAGGGCGGCAGCGAAGAGTTAGACACGCTGACTTGCAAGCTGGAAGAACGCTCGACATTGTCTCTCAGTTTGACTGACGAGATTGTCGAGGATTTACGTATTTGCGATCTGCTTGGCGCGCCTGAACAGTTAATAACCGTTCTCAAACGAACACTGCCTCACAAGATGAACGCCCGGCTTGCTGCCAATCTTGACGAGGCCATGACCAGGTCACTGTCAAACGGTGAAATGTATGTGACGCTTAATGGCGACTGGATCGCCAGCGGTCAATTCCTCAACTCAGGAGACGCGCGTGACGTTGAGGAAGGCGCCGGTCTCCTCGCATTGAAGCGCGAGCTACGAGAACTCGAAACGCGAGCCGAAGCCATTGGCAGGGAAGTGGAAATTGCGACTTCAGCTAACAGGTCTGCGCGGAATCGTTTGGTTGAGTTGGAAGACGCTGTCGTAACTCTAAACGAGGCAATTGGCCGTGAAGAGCGCGAAGCAATGACACGCGAGCTAACAGCTTCCAATCTTGATCAGGAGATCGAGCGCGCTGAGCGACATCTCCGAATTGTTGGACAAGATTCTGAACGCGTAGAAGCCGAACGCATCGAGGTCAGCGACAGGCGCGCCCGTGCCCTGGAGGAAGCAGAAGGTGCTGAAGCTGCCCGAGAGGCTTCAGCTGATAACGTCATCAAGGCTTCTGCGTCGTTGGCCGACCTGAGACGCGAATCCGAGATCGAGAGCGAGGCGCTGGCTCGACAACGCGCCGCAGCCGCAGCGGCAGCTGAACGCAGACGGGCAACTGGTGCGGAGCTCCGGCGCGTGGAAAGTGAACTCGCGGACTTTGCCGCTCGAGTTGCGCGACATCGGTTTGAATTGACGGAGATGAACGGACGTACAGATGAATTACGCGCGTCCATTGCCTACCTGGAACAAAAGGCAAGTTCAGTGGACAGCGACAAGGCGCGAGAGGAACAGGAGATAGCTGCCCTAAGTGAAAAGCTGCAAGAATCGAGATCCCGCGCCGATGCGCTTGCTGAGGAACTTTCGGAACTAAACAGACGTGCGGCTGAAGTGCGCGACGAACGCGGCAATCTCGACGTTCAAAAGGCAGAGGCCCAGGCTCGCCAAACCTTTGTGCGTGAGAATTGCCAGACAGAGTTAGGCCAGTCGCTGGACGACCTGGCTCAGGAAGTAGTGTTAGCTGAAGACTTCAATTTTGATACAAGCCACCAGCGTGTTGAAGAGTTGCGAACTCGTCTGGAGGGTTTCGGCGGCGTCAACATGATGGCTCTTGAAGAGTTGGCCGAAGCTGAGGAGCGTTTGCTATTCCTGACAGTTCAAAGGCAGGACATCATAGACGGCATCTCTTCGACCGAAGAGGCGTTGCGAGAGATTAAGCGTAGGTCGCGCGAGCGATTCCGGCATGCCTTTGAACAGATCAATAAGAACTTCAGCGAATTGTTCCAGGAGTTATTCGGCGGCGGCCGTGGCGAAATGAGTTTGATCGATGCCGACGATGTACTGGAATCCGGAATCGATGTTGTCGCGCAACCTCCAGGGAAGCGGCTCCAAAATGTGCTGCTGCTGTCGGGTGGCGAGAAGGCAATGGCCGCCCTGGCCCTCGTGTTGGGTATATTCCATTACAGGCCCGCACCGTTTTGCTTACTGGACGAGGTCGACGCGCCACTTGACGAAGCGAACGTGGGACGCTTTACTGATAAGGTCGTTCAGATGTCCGCTGACACGCAGTTCATCGTTATCACTCATAACAAGCGGACAATGGAGATGGCCCGCGCTCTTTACGGCGTGACAATGGAAGAAGCGGGCGTCTCGAAGTTAGTGTCGGTAAAGTTCGAGTGAAGAAGTTTTCAATAGTTAAGCAAGGACTCCCCGCCGCGCTTGTCACTTTGAGCGCGGCGATTTTCACTTTGGCGCAGGATACCTCGTCAAAGCACAATATCCGTCCCGAATCACCGTCGGTTCAATCAACCGCGGCTGATACGCCTTCAAAGCCTGCAGCTTCAGTTAAGTACACCTATGAGTTCACGCAGCCGCGCTTTGTTGTGAAACATATCGTGCTGGAACATGACGCCACTGGCCACGGGACCATTACCTTCGAAAGAATGAATGAGGATGTTCCAGTAGTGGAACCCATCGAGCTTTCTCCGGCTGCGCTCGCCAGAATTACTTCGTACTGGACGGCGCTTAATTTCCTCGACTCGCAGGCGAACTATCAAACCAGCCAGGATTTTTCGCATCTGGGTACCATGCGAATTGGAATGCAGCAAGGCGATAGAAAGCGCGTCGCCGAATTCAACTGGACGCACAATGAAAATGCTTCAGGGCTCGTCAATGAATATCGACGCCTGGCCGATCAGGTCATCCTCGTATTCGATATTTCAATTGCGCGTGAGAATCAGCCGCTGAATGCCCCGAAGTTGATGGAAGTTATGGAGTCGCTACTCAAGCGAAACGGTCTATCCGATCCCACTCAATTGCTCCCGCTGCTGCGCGACATAAGTACTGATGAACATATTCCGCTCATTGCGCGAAATCACGCCCTTCGACTTATCAAACAAATTCAGAAATAGTCTTCCGACAATCAAGCGACCTCGGTGCTGGGACCGCCTGCGGTCCCAGCACCGAGATCGCTGATTATTTTTTACAGCTTCTGGTTCTTGGGGGATTCAGAAGTAGTTTTCGCTCAACTGGCAGAATTCGACAACGCGATTCTCCGCCCAGAAACGATCCTCCGCGTCGCTGACCTCTCCCACAAATGCGACATGTCCACCGCGTTCTGTTTTGACCATGAGCAGGAAGGGATTTTGAGTAAAGCTAATCGCGCGCAGAGGCTGGAAAGGGATAAACGGATCGTCTTCTGCGTGAATGACGAGAGTTGGAATGCGGATCTGATCGACGACTCGCACCGAACTCGCTTTGGAGTAATAGTCTTCGGCATCAGCAAAACCATGGGCGCGGGCCGTGAACAGTTCATCAAAATCCAGGATTGTTTTTACCTGGTCGAGTTTCGTGACGTCATAGAGCTCTGGATACTGCAGATTCTTTTTCCGAATGCGCGCTTTCATGCTGCGAACAAAGTTACGGTGGTAGAGCCAGTTTGAACCCTTGCATATCAGTCTGCTACTCGCGCCGAGGTCCACCGAAGGTGACACGACACAGGTTGCAATGACTTCGGCCGGCGCGTTTTCACCATATTCCCCGGCCAGTTTCAACACCATATTGCCGCCCAGTGAAAAGCCAATTGGATAGATCCGTTTCAAGCCTTCACGAATAAGTTCATCGATGACTACTGCCAGGTCAGTGCTCATGCCACCGTGATAGATCGTGGGTGTGAGGTGCTCCGTATTTCCGCAGCTGCGATAATTGACGCGAATAACGTTGAACCCTGATCTGAAAGCTTTGTCGGCTGTCGACCACATGTAAACCGAATCAGTCGATCCTTCCATCCCATGCCAAATAACTACCGAGCCATGTTCATTGCGATCTTCCTGCCAACGACATTGCGCCAGGACTTGCACTCCATGGTCTACGTCGAATAGTCGTTTTTCATCATCAACAACGGTTGTACTGAGGCGCCCGCGTCGTGGCCAGGCATAAGCGGCTAATGTTTGAGCATGAGCGCCGGCAAAGATGCGATGAGGTTTAAAGGGTTTCGCGCCAAATTTCCTTTGAACGTTGGCGAAAAAGGCGCGGACTTTGTTTGCGTCTCGACTGGTTTGATTGGGCCGTGATTGAGGATCGCCAGTCATAGTTCGTTTCGTCGAAAGACTTTGGACATTGGACATTGGACTTTCGACACTTAATTAGTTCGTCAGTTCCAAAACAAGGTCTACCGTCAGAGCTGCTCGGTTTATGTTTCTGTCCCACTTGAGATGCGGAGCGGGTTTGTTTTGTTCGCGCCTCTCGAGAAATAGCGGGCGCGTCAATTCTGTTAGATGATTCTTTGAGAAATCCCCCGAATATCCATCGTCGAATATATCACCGGGCTTTAAGGTCCAGCGCTCATGTATTTTCTTATCGACGGCTTCTGGAAAGCCTTTGGTAATCAATTGGCCCATGTGGAACTGCGGACCTTCTCGAACTTCCATTCGATAAGCGACAGTCTGCGCACCATCGTCGAAGTTTGGCGTGCTTCGAACAAACGACATCAAATAACCTTTGCGTCCGTAAGCCTTCTGTATCTCTCTCGACGCTTTATCAATCTTCACTCCGTTTGCGGGTTGGCCGGTTTGCATTCCGAGGAGATCGCTTAACTGCTGTGCGGTCAGTGCGGTGTTGCCGGACCACTCGGCCTTGTCCCATTTGTAAATAACACCCTCGTCAACCGGAAGGGTCAGCTCAACCCCACTTTTGCAGTTTGCACTCGACTCGGGTTTCGCCAGCGGAGGAGAAAACGCCGCCTTGAGTTGACCAACCTCTTTATAAAGTGGCAGCAGAGTGTTCATAGAAAACAGACTGACAAACTTGTTCGAGTAATCATTACCAATCAGTGATTTTGAACTTTCAATCAACCTGGCTTCGGAGATGTTGTTAGCGCCTGGAAAGTGCAGGGTGCATATTGGCATTGGTATTCCATTGACGCTAAACACGTGTTCCTGAGAAAGACTGCCAGGAGAGTCTTGCGAGGCCATGTAGGAAACGGTTGCTTCGATCTGGTGTTCGTGTAAGAAGGTTTGAAGCGACTTCGTGATTCTCTCAACCGTGTCGCCACTATCCGGTGCAGTGCCCGAGAAGGATGGCACGTCGCGCCGCACTGCGGCTATCAGTTCCGTATCGTTAAACCAGATGAAGTTGTCAAAAATGACGCGGGAGGTAGCGACTTTTGATTCCTCAACGATGAAGGTTATGGTTATCTGGTCTCGTACAGGGCGAGTACGGTAGGCTACGTTTTTGAAAAAGCCGCTATCCACCAGGCGCTGTGCGGCAGCGTCAAGAGCTGACAAGTCAAACTGCTCACCAACCTTGAGTCCACTGGTGGTGATCATGTCATCTGGAGAAAGCCGATTGAGGCCCTCGAATTCGATCTTCGCAATCTTGAAACTCTGTTGTCCTGAAAGCGAAAAGCTGAGCGCCAACAGAAGAGCGACTGAGAGGACGACGGAAATTTTGAGGGACATACCCGATTCTCGTTAGACTGAGATAAAGTGCGTTGAGAGTTTAACGTAATAGGTCACATAGGTCACATAGGTCCCATACGCCTGCCCCATTAGCGATGAACAACCCAAAAAACAGGCCCAGTAGAAAAGAGGACTTGATCCTTATGCTTTGGGAAGAGTGTCCTGGAGAATCTGCGGGCGAGCGCGAACTCATTTACATTCAACAGCGGCTGTCAGACAGTCTGGACGTGCTCGATAGTCCCGCTCGTATCGCTCGGACGCTGGCGGATAATCACGTTCCCCTGCGTCATCCGGAGGTTCTAGCTGCAGATTCGAAGTGGCGTGAAGATCAAATCAATAAAGCGCCTGACCTCCTGGAATTAGATTTCGAGACAGTCGATAACGCCATCAGTTCCATGAAGCGATTGGAAACATTGAGGGTAAGATTTTTGTCAGAGGGAGACGAAGCACATTGGCAAATCGTTGTTGAACATGCTCGGGAATGGAAGATCCAGCTGGCTCGCCTGCCAAACGAAGTCGCGAGGGAGATGGTTCAATGGCTGGCCGTTTGGCTTCAAAATCCCGATATTTTTGAGGATTGGAGCGACTTACGCCAGAACTCCCCGGAATTTCGAGAGCGGTTTAACTCGAGAATTTAAATCGGTCGCATATTGTGGAACTTTCGGTGGTCTTCCGGCGAATAACCTATGACTTCACCGGTACTATAGTCAGGAAAGAATGAAGCCAAAGACCGACCTAACTGACGCAGAACTGCTTCGGCTGATGATGTCCGGAGATGAGGAGTCGTTCACACTTCTCTACAAACGAAGGCATCCGAGCATCTACCGATTTGCTCTGCAAATGTCTGGTTCTCAGCAAGTGGCCGAGGACGTTACGCACGACGTTTTCCTTTTCTTGATGAAGGATGGCCACGTTTTCGATCCCAATCGGGGCTCGGTCAGTTCATTCTTATTCGGAGTCGCTCGCAATTACGTGCTTCGTCGATTCAGAGGCGACCAATTGACCGTTCCGTTCGCTGATGGTGAAGACGATGAGCCATTTGACCAGGTGGGCAATGAGCCCGATCCGCTCGAGGATTTAACGAAGGCAGAGATGATCGATAACGTGCGGCGCGCAGTTTTGAGTTTGCCCGAACGGTATCGTGAAGTAGTTGTACTGTGCGAACTGCAGGAATTAAGTTACGGGGAAACCGCGGAGATACTTGGTTGCGCTATTGGTACAGTTCGCTCGCGACTGCACAGAGCCCGGGGATTGCTGCTCGCAAAGTTGCGCCCTAACAAAGAAGAAGAAGTATTGAGTTCTGCGGTCGTAGAGTCTGCGAGGTGTTTCGCATGAATTGTCAAAAGTTTGAGAGTCTTGCCGCTGATCTGGCGCGAGGCGAAATGATGGAAGTGGATGTTTTGAGTGATGCTCGAGCTCATATGGCGGAGTGTTCGAGCTGCTCGTTGCGGCTCCATGATGAAGAGATGCTTACGCGCGGACTGCATTCGGTGGCCGTCGAGATGAACTCTTTGCAGGCGTCAGAAGCAACGGAACAGAGCCTACTCGCTTCGTTTCGACAGCATTCGATTGTGGTGCCATTAACACCCACTCGCAGCTATCGACCTTATTGGTTAACTGCTGTGGCTGCGATCCTATTAATTGTGTTTGGACTGGTGGCGGTGGTTTGGAGAAGCTCGAACAAACCTCCGAATGAAATCGCAGTGCGGCCGTTAACTCCGCAAGTACCTATGGAGATCAAAGAAGGTAAGAATGACGTTGCTCTCAAGCCGAGTAATGCAGTTAATGTTTCGACGCAACCTAAGCCGAAGCGAAACCTCAGCCCTCGTGCCGTACAGGCAAAAAACTTCAAAGCGGACAAGGCTGACAATACAGTGGCAAATCACGCAAGCAACGAAGTAGCAACTGACTTCATGCCGCTCGGTTACTTGAATCCAGCGTTATTGCAGGACGGGGGGCAAATTGTGCGCGTTGAAGTACCACGCACAACCATGGCCAGCTTTGGTCTTCCCGTAAACATGGATCGTTATAACGAAAGAGTTAAAGCTGACGTGCTGTTGGGTGTTGATGGCGTGCCTCACGCAATACGTTTTGTTCAGGATAAGAGGTCGCAATAATCCAGGCAAAGCCTGAAAGGAAAGACGAAAATGAAAAGAGTATTAGCCGTTCGTGCAGCTGGAACGTTGGCAATTTTCGCTGCAGTTTCAATCGCAACCGTTGCTCAGCAACCTGCTACTCAGGGAGTTGTGGTGAAGCAACGAGTATTTCAAACACAGGATGGTATCCCACCGCCAGTGCCCGGAGGCGATATTTTTTTCATGGATCAGGAAATCAACTTTGGCGGGAAAGTGGTAAAGGGTGCCCCGTACTCAGCCCAGGCGGTCACCGAAACAATTCAGACACTTGGCGACGGAAATCGCATCATTAATAGGAGTACGAATGCGTTGTCTCGAGATAGTGATGGACGCACGCGGCGCGAAGTGTCAATCAAGATGTTTGGCGTATTAGGTGACAGTGGCGAACCATTACGAACGATCTTCATAAACGATCCCGTGGCTGGTGTAAGTTATTCGCTCGACTCCAAAACGAAGACTGCCCATAAGAGCGTCCCACTTAAGTTAAAGTTCAAAACAGCTGATGGAGCAAGTACAATTGAAGACGCTCAAGCATTCGAATTCAAACTTGAGGAACCACCTCCTCCGGGCGCTGTGCTGAAGACCCTGCCGCCAGGAGTTCCGCCTGCCATTGAACCTTCGACAAAGCAGAATGGTGAGTTTAACTTTAAGATTCAGACAGACGACGGCGGTGGTGGTGTCTTCCTGTTTCGCCGCGGAGGACCCAATGAAAATGCGGTCAAGGAAGATCTTGGTAAACAAACTATTGAGGGAGTCGAAGCGCAGGGAACTCGCGTCACGATCACGATTCCGGCCGGCGAGATCGGCAACGAACGGCCGATCGAGATTGTGAGTGAACGATGGTACTCACCGGAACTGCAAGTGGATGTTATGACTCGCCACAACGATCCGCGCACGGGCGAGACAACTTACCGGTTAACTAATATCAATCGCACAGAACCAGCAAAGTCGTTGTTCGAGGTGCCAGCCGATTACACAGTCACAGAAGGATTCAAGGTTCTACCCGCAATTGCGCCCGCGAGGGTGAGAAAGCCGGAACAGGAGGAGCAGTAGAGTCAGGAGCAGGCCGCGGAAAAAAAGCTTCATTTCTCATTGCTCATTTGACATTGGACGTATCCGACGTATCCGACGTATCCGACGTATCCGACCAATTCATCGATCAAATGGAAAACGACAAATGTCAAATGAGCAATGAGAAATGAAGGTTTTTCTGCTTTGCCCTTACTCTTCCTCTTCTCCTCCCCGGATCCTTCCTTCTGCCCTCGACTGCTCAACTATCTTTTGTGCAAGTTGTCCCGGAACCGGATCGTAGTGTGAAAACTGCATGTGGAAAGAACCTCGGGCTGCAGTTATTGAGTTCAGGGTTGATTGGTAGTTGAGCATCTCCGCCATGGGAACCTGTGCCTTGATCACTTGCTGATTCTTCCCGCTCGTCTCCATGCCCTGAACTCGTCCGCGTCTTGAGTTCAGGTCACCCATGATATCGCCGCTGTATTCCTGGGGCGCTGCGATCTCAACGTCCATCACAGGTTCGAGCAGCGACGGCCTTACTTTCTCCATCGCCGCACGGAATGCCTTTCGACCTGCAGCTCGGAACGAGTGTTCATCCGAATCAACCGGATGATATGAACCATCGACCAGTTGTACTTTGAAATCGACCAACGGATAACCAGCGATGGCTCCCGACTTAGCGGCTTCGATGATTCCTTTTTCAATGGCCGGACGAAACTGTTGGGGAACTGAACCGCCGAATATCTTGTCTTCAAAGATGAAGCCTCCCCCACGTGGAAGTGGCTCAAACACACACTTGCAGTCGCCAAACTGACCACGTCCGCCAGTTTGTTTCTTATGACGACCCTGCACTTCAGCACGTTGCGTAATCGTCTCTTTATACGGAACCTTTGGCGGGTGCAAAGTAACTTCGACGCTATATCGTTTCTTGAGTTTCTCCACTACGGTTTCCACGTGAACTTGACCCGAACCTGATAACAGAAATTCTTTTGTCTGAGCGTCACGCGTGAAGTGAAGCGCCGAATCTTCTTCAAGAATCTTGTGTAAGGCAGCGCTGATCTTCTCTTCGTCCTGGCGAGACTTTGGTTCTATTGCGAACGCGATTGCAGCTTCGGGATACTCAACGGGGTCATAAACGATCGGCGCGCTCTTGTCGCACAACGTGTCGCCTGTTTGCGTTTCTTTCAACTTCACACAGGCGATAATGTCTCCGGCATGAGCTTCGGTAACTTTATCTAACTGTTTTCCTTGAATTGCATGCAACGCACCAAGACGTTCAGCAGAGCCACGAGTGGAGTTGAATACGGTGGCATCAGTTTGAAGTTTGCCGCTGATAATCTTGAAGACGTTGATTCGGCCGGCAAACGGATCAGCGATGGTGCGAAAACAGTAAGCCGAGAACGGTTCATTGTCACTGTACTTTCTTCCGATTCGCTCCGCATCCGGACCTGCATCGAGTGGCTTGCCCCACTCTGCTTCGTGATGAGCTGGATCTGGTGCGTAATCAACCAATCCATTCAAGAGTGCGCGCAGACCAACGTGCGTGATGCTGGAAACGGCGAAGACAGGACACAGTTTGCTTTGCGCGATTGCGTTGTTGATGTTCGGAAGAATGTCAGCCTCGTCCAGTGTTCCCTGTTCGAAGTATTTCTCCATCAATGCGTCATTAGACTCAGCGACGAGTTCCACTAAACGCTCGCGTGTTTTGTCAACGATATCCCTGCCCTCCGCTGGAATGTTGATCTCCTTCGCCTGACCATCTGCTCCGAGCTCGTACGCCTTCATGTGCACGACGTCTACCACCCCACGGAAATCTTTCTCTTTCCCGATTGGCAGGGTGAAAGGAATGATGGCCCTGCTAAAAGTTTTCTGAGCACTCTCGAGCGCTGCGCCAAAATCTGCGTGCTCTTTGTCGAGTTTGGTGATGACCATAACTCGAGGAACCAGGAACTCGTTCGCGTAAGCCCAACTCTTCTCGGTTTGAACTTCGACGCCTTTAACTCCATCAACAACGGCGATCGCGCAATCAGCGACTCGTAGTGCCGGTCGCGCGTGGGCAATGAAAGCAGCATATCCAGGAGTATCGATAAAATTTAGTTTTGTATCGCGGTGATCGAGATGTGCGATTGCAGTATTCAGAGTAATTTTTCTGGCAATAGAATCTTCTTCATAATCAGTAACTGTGGTTCCTTCATCAACTTTTCCCCAGCGTGGTGTTGCTCCGGCGACGTAGAGAAGAGAGCTGATCAGCTGCGTCTTCCCTGCGTCGCCGTGTCCAATGACAGCCAGATTTCGGATCGATTCAGTCGGATAGACTTTCATAAGTTGAATTCCTTTCAGGCATGCGAATTTTGGCGAAGGATACCCATCCGCGTTAACAAGAACTTTTGATCTATTGGCGGGATGTGTTCCGTGGTTTTGAGGCTAATTTATCTGACCGTCAAGGGCAAAGCAAGTTGACGCAAAGTGCCTCGAATTCAGTACAGGCATGTGCTGTTCGGCCATCCTTCTTTCGAGTTTGGGCATCTGAAAGTACAAGACTTTTCAGATAGTTTGGAGCGTTGGAAGACAATGTATTGCCGCAAGTTTGTGTCGCTCTTAGTAGCGATTGTGTTTGTGATTGGAAGTGTTGGTATAGCATCGGCCAAGTCGGTTTCAACAGAAAACGACCGCCATCGATTGCAGGGTATTGAGCCTTTGGACCTGGCAGTCTTGATTCAGGACGACCTGGTATCTCAGGTTAGTAACGAATTGGGTGTAACTCGCGAATTCATTAAATCCCTGCCGGGTGGATCGCGCGTAATGGTTGGGTACATCACAGCTGGAGCATTGCAAGTGCGCCAGCCATTCACTTCAGATTTGGATAAGGCGGCCCGCTCGTTGCGGATGCCAGTTTCCAGTATCAGCGGTGCGCCATACAATCCGTACGTAGAAGTTCTGGAAGCGCTCAAGAAGTTTCAGAGCAGTGGTGGCAACGCGAAGGCTGTCCTATTGGTATCTGATGGTTTGGATATCTCCAGAGGTTTCGATTCCACTGCCGCAGGGCAAACGTTGGATCTGGAGCGCGTGATCAAAGAAGCACAGCGACGCAATGTTTCTGTTTTCAGTTTCTATGCACCGTCGGTTGGGTTGACGAGTCATAGCCATTTGGCAGCGAGCTACGGTCAAAGTTCGCTTAATCGGTTAGCCGACGAAACTGGTGGCAAGGCGTTCTTCCAGGGAATTACTGGTTTTGTCACCTTCGACTCGTACTTCGACCGCTTAAGAGAAGCACTAAATCGTCAGTACGCGAAAGCATCGTAAGTATCCATTCCACAACTGGAGACACCGTCGAGTGTAATGACTCGGCGGTGTCTTGCTTTGTACCTGAATGCAGTCAGTCTCGCGAATACATCCTATGTGACCTATAGGACCTATTTGGGATCCGAGTGTGACGCGAATGCTTGGCGTTCATCAAACGCTGGTGGTAAAGTTGACCTCGTCGGACAAGCCTGCCGGCAGCTTTGGCCCAATAACGGCGCTCACGAAAAACAGAAAAGAAGTGCGCGAATATTGTCTCATCGTTGAAGGCGCGTATCTTTCCGAATCCGAAGCCGAACACGCGCTGCGCGACCCATTCATTGAAGATTGGGTCGAGCAAACCGGACGCTTTCGAATTCACAACATGGACGAGATCCAGATCGCTCCTGGTGTCACTTTGGGATCGCTCGGAGTTGTCATGCTTGATGACCGTGTATTTGAAATCGCCAGCATCGACCCTGAACACCCGTTGACTGAACACAAGGCGAAGGGAGTTGCGGAAGCCTTACGTCGTCAAGATATGTTTGACGAAATTCGAGCAGAACCACGCAGCGACGAATAGCAGATGGAAGGGCAAGCAGAAGCGACGTTTTTCGGCGAACGCATTGTTGTACTAGTTGGTGATATTACTCAGCAGCGCGTCTCGGCTATTGTTAACGCTGCCAATTCAACGCTGCTTGGTGGCGGCGGGGTTGATGGCGCGATTCACCGAATAGGTGGACCAGAGATCCTGAAAGAATGCCAACGCCTGAGACAGACTGAGTACCCCCAGGGTCTTCCAACCGGTCAGGTGGCCATAACGACCGGCGGCAATCTTCCGGCTGAATATGTTATTCATACTGTTGGCCCGATCTATGGCAGGAACAAAGAGCAGGATGCACAACTATTGGCGAACTGCTATGAAAATTCGTTAAGTTGCGCGGCCCATCACAAGCTTCCTTCGATCGCATTCCCTTCAATCTCTACTGGAGTTTTTGGTTATCCCAGGGAAGAGGCCGCAGCGGTTTCGTCCCGTGCGATAAAGAATTGGATTGCCGCAAACGACGTCGTCCAACAGGTTCGTCTTGTATTCTTTCAGCCGCGGGACGCCCGGGTATTTCTGCAATACCAGATCTTCGAGTAGACTCTCCCATTTTGCGGCCGGCTGAAATTTCCTCTTATAGAGACTCGTCGATGTTTTAGGAAAGTTTATGTTCTTAGTACTTTATTGTTCGGGACCCAAACAACTGAATGATTGATACAGCCGAAATCGAAAAGACCACCGTCACAAATCCGGATTTACCAGCACCACTGATGCCGTTAAGACAACTGGCCTGGAATTATTGGTGGAGTTGGTCTGCTGACGGAGCGAGTCTGTTTCGAGATTTGGATGCCGAGATTTGGGAAGAGTGCGAGCACAACCCGCGGCAACTACTGGCGAAGACCTCTGCATATCGATTAGCGCAAGCAGCGACTGATCCGGTTTACCTTGAACGTATCCGGCGAATCGATGACCTCTTCAAGACGTACATGGCTATCACTCCACGCTGGCCACAAGAAGGGGCCGCGAAGATCACTACAGAGAGTCCTGTCGCGTATTTCTGTGCGGAGTTTGGGGTACATAACTCCTTACCACTTTATTCCGGTGGTTTGGGAATCCTTGCCGGCGATCACTTAAAGTCTGCCAGCGATCTTCGTTTGCCGCTGATCGCGATTGGTCTGTTGTACAGGTATGGATATTTTGTTCAGCGACTGCGAACGGATGGCTGGCAAGAAGAACATTACGGGGAAACGTTTCCGTCGGAGTTGCCGATTCAGCTTGTTCGAAATGCTGACAACACGCCGTTGCAAATAGAGGTGTCGATTCGCGAGCGCAATGTGTTAGCGCAAGTCTGGCGTGCTGATGTCGGTCATGTTCAGTTGTACTTGCTTGACACGAACATTCCGGAAAACGTAGAGACTGATCGATGGGTTACAGGGCATCTTTATGGCGGCGATCGTGAGACGCGAATCGTTCAGGAGATGTTACTGGGTATCGGCGGTATCAGACTGCTGCGGCGTTTGAATATTACTCCTCACGTATTCCATCTCAACGAAGGTCACTCAGCATTTTTAACGTTGGAACTCGCCCGGGAAGTTATTCAAAAAGAGAAAAAGACATTTGCTGAAGCCAGTGAGTCGGTGCGTGCGCAATGCGTGTTTACAACTCACACCCCCGTGGCGGCTGGTAATGACGAGTTTGATTCCCCGTTGGTGCTTCGTTGTTTTGGCTCTGATTATTTGAATGAACTGGGCCTTACTCAGGACGAGTTGCTTGCACTGGGGCGAGTCGATCCGATTAACAAAGAAGAGCGCTTTGGCTTGACGCCGCTCGCGATACGGATGTGTCGTTCCACCAACGGTGTCAGCAGGAAACACGGTGAAGTTTCAAGAGCTCTCTGGCAAGAACTCTGGCCAGACAAAACTGCCGATCAAATCCCGATTACATACATTACAAACGGAGTACATGCGCCAACGTGGGTGTCGCCTTTGCTGCGTTATCTCTACGAGCGCTACATCGGTGGCGATTGGTCGACTCAATTGCGCGATCGCACGCGCTGGCAAGAGCTTGTTGTGCGGATCTCTGATGAAGAGCTGTGGATTGCGCACTCGCTGCTGAAAGAGCGCCTGGTAGCTTTCTTACGGGATCGGTCGTTTCAATCGCGCCGGGCGGCGGGCGAGAGGCTTGATTATATTGACGCGGCGAAGACGATGTTCAATCCAAAAGCGTTGACCATCGGATTTGCGCGTCGAGTTGCTGGATACAAACGTTGGAATCTGTTGTTAACTGATCCTGAGCGCCTGTTACGACTGATCAATGACGAGGAACGGCCTGTGCAGTTTGTGTTTGCAGGAAAAGCTCACCCACAGGACGAAGGATCCAAACGCGTCTTACAACAACTTGCTCAATGGAAGTACGACCCTCGCGTAAGACAGAGCGCAGTGTTCCTCGAAGATTACGATCAGGAGATCGCTCGTCAATTGGTGCAATCCGTTGATGTTTGGCTAAACGTTCCGCGGCGACCGCTTGAAGCATCAGGGACGAGTGGTGAGAAGGTAGCAATGAATGGCGGATTGAACCTTTCGATACTCGATGGATGGTGGTTGGAAGCCTATGACGGAACTAACGGTTTCGCGATTGGGAACGGGGTCGAGTCTGATGATCTTCCGGCAATTGATGCGAGCGATGCGGAGTCGCTTTATAGCGTGCTGGAACAGGAAGTGATGCCGTTGTACTACGACGTAGATAACTCGGGCATTCCTCGCAGGTGGGTTGCGATGATGAAGCGAGCGATTGCCACATTGGGTCCCGAGTATAACAGCGATCGAATGGTGGAAGATTACGCCAGGAAGATCTATTCGGAATAACTTGCCTCTGATCCCACGCTCCTGCCCTATGTTAGACTAATCGTCCCCAGTTTGGATGAAGGCTACACATCCGTCCAAATTGAGACTAAGCTGCCTTAGCCCCGAATGAAATACTGCACGCTCTGCAAAGCAAAATACGACGACAGCGTGAGCTTCTGCACGATTGATGGCGAGGTCCTCGAAGCTGATCCATCTTCTCTGGTGGATACCGTTCTTGACGGCCAATATCAGATGGAAGCATTGCTGGGGAAGGGTGGAATGGGCGCGGTGTATCGTGGTCGACACATCCTGCTTGGCGATCGTGTTGCTATCAAGGTGTTACCGCCTGAAGTGCGTACAAACGCTGAATGGCTTCGTCGCTTCCGTCGAGAAGGACAAGCCGCGCGTCGGTTTCGCCACCCGAATGCAGTCACAGTTTACGATCTGCGGACGGCGGCGGACGGCACCATTTACATGGTGATGGAGTATGTTGAAGGTCACACGCTTGATGCAGAGATGAAGGATCGCGGCCGGTTTACCGCGGCCGAAGCGTTTGAGATTTTGACACCAATCATGAGTGTGCTCGACACAGCGCATTCGATGGGTGTCGTTCATCGTGATTTGAAACCTGAAAACATCATGATTGGAAAGCCGACTGGAAATGGCGGTCCAGTCGTAAAGTTGCTTGATCTCGGCATTGCGAAAATGCGCGAAATCGCCGGCGCCGAAACTGGGGGTACAACCGCGCTGACAATGGCTGGCCAGGTATTAGGCACGCCGTACTACATGTCGCCGGAACAGTGGGGCGAGATTCCGCGCGACGAGAATATGGAGATCGACGGACGTGCTGATATTTACAGTCTCGGACTAGTGTTCTACGAAATGATCGCAGGCCGTCGATGTTACACAGCGAAGACGTTACACGAACTTCGTCGAGAACACGTTTCAACTGTACCCAAGCCACTCCACGAAGTTGTTCCTTCAGTTCCCAGAGGGTTTAGCGAAGCTATTCAACGCGCGACAGCCAAGGATCGGGCCGATCGACAACCAACCGCTGCTGTGCTCGCTAGTGAACTTAAGGCAGGCTTAAACACGAGTTCGTTTCCGGCAACATCTTTATCTAGTAATGAATTTGCGGAAACGATCGCGGAGTCACGGTCGCAGCCGACGAATTCCGACGTGAATGCGCCAACAGTGATTGGACTGGACGCGTCGGCCACGTCTGTTCCCGCTGGCTCTTCCGCAACAAGTCCACCTGCATCGGTTGAGGCAAAACCACAGCCTGTAATTGCAGCACAACCACAGCCAGGAATGCCTTCGGACACGGTAGTCGAATTACGGCACACGGATTCAAGCATAACCTTGCCCAAGGCGCCGCCCATTGTTGCTCCTGCTCCGCCACGACGTGCGAAGACTGGGGTGGGATTGATAATTGGCGCAGTCATATTAATTTTTCTCGTGGGTGTTGGTGTAGCCGGATTCTTTATCTACAGAAAATTCAAGCAACCTCCAGCGACGGTGTCGGCAGGAACGACGGCAACGACGAATGCTGCCCCGAGAGAAGTCAGCCGTTATTGGTTAATGCTCGAACCGCCAACACGTGGTGGAAAGTTAACCAGGGTTGCAGGGCTGGTGCCGCTTGCGTCGGGCCAATCGTTTCAAATGCACTTTGTTTTTGTCGAAGCTGGATTCGTCTACATTTTCGGACCCGGGGAAGGTAATCAGACGACCGCTTTCTTGACCACGAAGCCATCGCCAGAAACCGGTCTCTCCACGAACGAAGTCACCGCGGGAAGAGAGTTCAGTTTTCCAAAGGGAGACCAGCTTTTAGGTCTCGATAAGAAACCCGGAACCGATCGCTTCACAGTAGTTTTCTCTAAGACGAAACTCGAATCCCCATCGTTCCTGAGCGCGCAAGTCACGATGGATCCACTTCCGGCAAATCAACTGGCTGAGTTCAATGAATTTGTCAGTAAACACATGCAAAAGCCTCCAGTAATGGAACGCGATGATTCAAACAATGAAACGCCCTTTGTCCAAGTAAAGGTTGACGGCGATAAGCAGTCTGATCCGATCGTGTTTGAGATCAGAATTCAACACAACTAGACGCAACGCCGTTCGACGTTGTTTTAAAGGAGAGTCAGTTATGAAAGTGATAGTCCCGTTGTTTGGTTTACTTTGTGTGGCAATAGCAATCAGCGCGCTGCCAATCGTCGATCAGGATCAGGAAGATGTTCGCGGTGCATTTTTGACTTCGCGTCCCAAAGATAAGCCGGCAACTTCTTCAAGCACGACGTCTCGTCCAAGTCACAGACGGCCCCGGCCTTCAACGGATAAAAACCCGTCTAGTGCTGATAACAAGAACACCAACTCAGGCAACAAGAATTCAAACGCGAGCACCCCTAACAACTCTAATAAGCCCGCACCAGTAAACGCGCAACGGCTTGGCCTGGGGCTAACATTGTTCATGCGGGACTCCAATGGATTAGCTGTTCGTACTGATCCCTCAAGGGTCTTCCAGAAAGGCGATCGAGTTCGCGTGCTGCTTGAAACAAACAGTGATGGCTACCTTTACATCTTCAACACGACAAACGATGGGCCTCCGACAATGATTTATCCCGATGCAGATCTAGACGAAGCCGGAAAC
>DATDFV010000236.1:0-23339 GCA_036522415.1 Pyrinomonadaceae bacterium
CTCGCGTTGATACTGAGAATTTCCAATTCCGTTTACGCCAGAGATGCGATCTGCCTTATCAGATAATCCCATCTGTTCGGCGAGAGTAAGGCCAGCTCCCGGGACCATCAACAGCGCATCTTTTTCGTTTGGATTTCTTGCTATTCGATATTCACCACTGCCCGTTGGATCAACGAATTCGATCTCGACTCCGGAACCAACGCCCGGAAGATAGCGATAGAACCAGGTTTCGAAGGGATATGTACTCGTCGAACCTCCTCCCTCATAGCTGGGTCTTTCATAGGAGCCACCCATTGGGTGTGTCTCACGTTCGTCGGGCTTGCCATACATGATCCAGATGCGTCCACGGTCACTCTTCCAACCCGGAATCCCAGAGGCGAAGTGTTCGTTCGCATATGCAATGCGCTCGTAATACTCTTCTTTAAATTCGTTCTCGTCAGTGTCAGGATCCGGGTCTCGTCGCCGCCAGAACTCTTCAATGAATCGCTCACGCTCGTCGTCGGTCGCCAGTTTCTTAAAAGCTTTCCGCTCCTCGTCGGTAATGATGTAAGTAACGTCCTTGTCTAGCCAGTCCTTGTAAGCCTTCTTTAATTCAGGTTTCACATTCCGAGGCTTGTTACTTGGGTCCTGGGAATCCTGGGCAGCGATGAACGAGCTTGCTGAGGCAAATAGGCTAAGAATCAGAGCCAGACGAAGAGCGACTTTCTGGTAAGACATTCGAAACTCCTATGAAGACTTATGCGATTCAGTGATTACGGACTGACGTCGGACAACGATCGGAGACCCCGGATTCTAAGATCCTCCAAAGAATACAGTCAAGATGCGGTAGATGCTGACCTTCGTTGCCCCAAAACGCCTTAAAACATAGGCAACTTTGACTGGTTATGGACATCAGCTGGCTGTCCTTGGTTTATTGAAAATCCACGCAACAAAAATAGAGACGACGTAAAGAACCAACATTGGGGCCGCAAAAAGAAGCATGTTGGGTATGTCGTTCGTAGGTGATAAGACGGCCGCCGCAATCAGAATCACAATCAGGGCCATTTTCCATACCCGGATCATTAATCGGGCGGTTATCAGGCCAATGCGAGCCAGAACGTAAGTTATAGCGGGCATCTGGAACACGACACCCATACCCAGCATCACGATAATTATGAAGTCGAAATAATCATCAGCCTTCAGCAGAAGGCGAAAGTCGCTACCCAAGCCGAGCAGATATTTAGCCGCCGGCGGAAAGATAACGTAGTAAGCAAATGCCGCCCCAATTACGAATGAGATGGATGAAAGAGCAATAAAAGGGGTCACGTAGGCGCGCTCGTGAGGATAAAGACCAGGTGATACGAAAGCCCAGATTTGCCAGAGCAGAAAGGGAACCGACACACAAACAGCGGCGTAAAGCGATACTTTGACATAGAGTGAAAACGGTTCCAGCGCACTGGTGACGATCAGTTTGTCATTAACTCCGGAATAAGCGTCATTAGCGGCAAGGTCCGTTGGCAGTCGAACTCCTTTGGGAATGACGGTAGTGCCCGAATACAGTGCCTCGTCGGTAAAGAGTCCGAGTTTACCTTGAGAATCCTTGACGACACGCGCCATCACGGAAGCGCCGGCAGGAATTAGGCTGGTGCCTAATTTCGTTTCTTGAGCAAAGACGTAGCGGCCTGCGTCGTTCTCCTTGAGGGCGGCAATTGAAGTAATCGTTTCATTTCCTACCTGGCCGGCTATTGGTACTTGTGTTCGCTGTGCTTCCGCGAGCGCCCGCTCAACCGGAATGGCGAGAAAGTTGTATATACGATCAGCAAAAAACCAGGACACCGATGCAGCCAGGAAGACAAAAATGAATGAGTGAATTAAACGCCGGCGGAGCTCGTCCAGATGCTCCAGAAATGACATCTGACCACCGAGTTCTTCTTCGTTAGACTTGTTCGTGGATAGAGCTCTGAGAAGTGCTGACATTACAGGTACATTTACAGCCAGTCGTGTTTGCGCATTGGTTCAGGTTGATCATTTGCAGCGGGAACTTCTTCGGCGGCAGCGATCGGTTGATATGGATTCTGGCGGGCGATTACGTGATCGGGGTTCGCAGGTTCCGGAAGAATATGATTTTCGGCTTGTTCAATTCCCGCAGTTGATTGAGTTTCTTCGGACGTCGAGTTGTTGGGTTCTCGGGCACTTTCGAGTGCAACTTCACGTTCCCATGTCCGTTTGAAGTCTTCGGACGCTTTGCGAAACTCGGCCATGCTCTTGCCCATAGACCTGGCAAGTTGCGGCAGTTTACGAGGTCCAAAGAAAATCAGGGCGACCACGAGGATGAACAGCAATTCAGTGCTTCCAAGTGAATCGAGGATTAGTGCTAACAATTATGCCTTTGCCTTCCTGCGGAATCGGATGAAAGTAGTTCGTTCACGAAATGGATTGTATCGCGCACAATGAAAAAGCAGAAGGCAACCGAGCATATCGAGTAGAGATTCATTATGCAGGAGACAGGAACGCTACAGGGCTTTGCCGAAACGGCTGAAGCAATCGCAGCAACAACCAGGAAACTTGAGAAGGCGGCGATATTGGGTGGGTATCTCAAAAAGCTTTCCGATCCGGATCTGAATCGCGCCACCAGATACTTCGCAGGCCAGCAGTTTGCGCAGGCAGATTCTCGAACGACGAATGTTGGCGGCAGCATTATTAGTGCTGCGCTTAGTGAAGCCACAGGGTTTAGTGGCGAGGACCTCTATCCGCGCTATGTGCGGTTAGGCGACCCCGGCGAACTCGCCGAGGAAATCGTCAAAGAAGCCGCACAAAATCAGCCGCCCACCATAACTCTCGTTGAAACCGAATCGCTGATTACTCGCCTTAGTGATACACGCGGCATCAAGAACAAGACAGCGTTGCTAACTGCTCTAATTCGGAGGTCCACACCACTCGAAGCAAAATACCTGATCAAATTACTTGCCGGAGATTTGCGAATCGGCTTGCGTGAAGGCCTGGTTGAAGACGCGATCGCGCGTGCATTCGATCAGCCGCTTACGGATGTTGCCAATGCAAACATGTTGTTGGGTGACATCGGCGAAACAGCTGTACGTGCTCGAGCGTCAGACCTCCACAACGTGGATATGCGGCTCTTCCACCCGATTAAATTCATGTTAGCAACGCCGGCGGCTGACTTGAGCGATATCGCCAGAACAATGCCGGATGAATTCTTAGTTGAAGATAAGTTTGATGGTATTCGGGCGCAGGCTCACGCAAAAGGCGATCGAGTCGCTATTTATTCGCGAACGATGGACGAGATTACTCACCGCTTTCCGGAGTTGGTCCAACCGTTAAGAGAATTGGCTGTAGACGTCGTTATCGACGGCGAGATCGTTCCAGCGAACGAAAACGGCATTCTGCCATTTAGTGAACTGCAAAAGAGACTCGGTCGCAAGAGTGTGGGCCGTCAGCTGCTCGTCGCAGTTCCCGTTATTCTGGTTGCCTATGATCTGCTCTTCGCGAACGGACGCGTTTTGATAGACAACTCGCTTGCGGAGCGCCGCAAGATCCTGGAAACAATAGTTCCGCAAAACGGACCTTTGAGGATGTCTGAGGGCAAGTTGTTCACTGATGCTGCCAGCCTGGACAATGAATTTACTCAGGCACGTAATCGCGGCAATGAAGGCCTGATGATCAAGAGTCCGCATTCTGTTTACAAACCGGGGAGACGAGGTCGTGATTGGTTGAAGCTCAAGCGTGCGATTGCCACACTCGATGTAGTTGTGACTGCCGTTGAGGTGGGACATGGCAAGCGGAGGAGCCTGCTTTCCGATTACACATTTGCGGTCCGCCGATCTGAATCAGAGGACGAGCTCTTGAACATCGGTAAAGCCTATTCGGGTTTGACGGACCGCGAACTTATCGAACTCACGGAATGGTTCCAGCATCACACACTTCAAGAGTTCGCACACGGCCGAGTACGAGTAGTTGAACCATCAATAGTTATTGAGGTTACTTTTGATAGAGTTCAACCATCGAAGAGGCACAAGAGCGGCTTTGCCCTTCGATTTCCCAGGATTGTACGATTGCGACCTGACAAAGCGCCCAATGAGATCGACACTCTCGAGACTGTGAAAAGACTGGCTGGCGAAACCGGCTCGGAATAAGCAGCCGGCCTCCAACGAGAGAAAGACCTGAAGTTCTGGGCTATTCGTGGTCTACGGCAAATCGCCGATCGCTATTGCCATAGATTCGCCTTGGAGTTAGGATGCTCTTCGTCACCGCCCTCTCAAACGGGTTTCGGCGTGCGAAAGCGAACCTGCACACACAAGGACCGCAGGCCGCTGGGCCCGGCAATCATGGAATAGAAGTCTAGTTATTGATTGTGCCTAGTACAGTCCCAGCACGGCTATCAAGCCGTCATAAGCCAGCTGGTAGGATTCATCGGTAGTCGTACTGGTGGCTCCTCCTGGGGCTGTTTCAGCGGTTTCGCTGGTAGTCGTAGTGCTCCCCGGCGGTGGTGGCTCCGATTTGCCCGGTGTTGTCATATCGCCAGCCAAGGTTGGAACCGCCAGGACGGACACAAATAGCACCGCAAGTGCGAACTTTTTGACAAGTTTCATTGATCTTCTCCTCAGATTTTGTAGTCAAAGCCGTGAGGGTGTGTGCAACCAAGCTCGATAATTGGTTGTTTATGATAATATCCGTCAATCAAGAGGCTTGCAAGGTTCCTTACCTATATCTAAAACTGGAGTTTTAAGATGGAGTTACAGAAACCGTTTATTGTCACAGACGAGGCTGGCTCGCGAACCGCGGAAGACGTGCTTCCGCTATGTGAGTTCGCAAAACGCCTGGAAGAGGCCGGTGAATTTGAGCAGGCATTTGAAACGCTGAGGCCTTTTTGGAATGGAATAGGAGAGCGACCACCTACTGATAGTTTGGCTCCTGAAGCGCAAGCGGAACTATTGTTGCGCAGTGGCACGTTGACTGGGTGGTTAGGTGCCGCAAAGCAGATTCCCGGCAGTCAGGATCTCGCAAAGGATCTAATCAGCGAAAGCGCATCATGCTTTGCACAGCTTGGTCTAACTGAAAAGACGGCCGAAGCGGGCGTTGACCTCGCCATCTGTTATTTGCGCGAAGGTGGACTTGATGAAGGTCGGGTGACGCTCAAGCATGTGCTTGAGACGTTGGGTGAATTGAAAAGTGAACAGCGATTGCGCGCGTTATTGAACAGCGCAATCATCGAAAACCTTGCAACTCGAGATCTCGAAGCTTTGCGTATTTACAGGCAAGCAGTGCCGCTCTTTGCGGAAAGCTCCAACCACGCGTTGAAAGGAAAGTTTCATAACTCGTACGCAACACTGCTTAAGAGTCTTGGTCTGGCAGAGAATCGCGAAGAGTACATTGACAATGCTTTAGTTGAATTCGCGGCCGCCAGTTTTCACTTTGAGCAAGCGGGCCATAAACGTTTTCAGGCACGAGTTGAGAACAACGTTGGATTTCTGTTTGCCAGTTTAGGACGCTTCCAGGAAGGAAACGAACATCTCAGTCGTGCGCGCTCGCTGTTTGTGAGCTTGAGTGATCATGGCGCTATTGCCAACTGCGATGACACCCGTGCGCAAGCATTCCTCCTTGAAGGCAAAAACGTTGAAGCCGAAAAGACTGCTGCTAATGCGGTTCGTAACTTAACCGCAGGTGGTGAGCAAACGATCCTCGCGGAAGCTTTGACGACGCACGGAAGAGCGCTGGCTCGTATTCAACAACACGAAGCAGCGAAGACTAAATTAGATCGGGCGATTGAAGTTGCGAGAAGCGCGGGCGATCCCGAACGAGGTGGAATTGCCTCACTGAGTGCAATCGAGGAATTGGGAACAAGTCTCTCTTCGGACGTTTTGTTGGAGTATTACCGAACCGCCGAATCGTTGCTTACAAACTCGCAGAATAAAGGTCTGAAGGTTCGTCTCGGCGAATGTGCCAGAACAGTATTGTCAGGGAGTCTGGCGAACAAACGCTCGATTCCCGCGACAGGTTTGTCTCTTGAAGACGAAGTGCTGAAGTACGAAGGTGAATTGATTCGGGCAGCGCTCGAGCAAACTGGAGGCAGTGTTACGCGCGCGGCTCGTTTACTTCGCGTGACGCACCAGGGCCTGGCGTTTATTTTGAATGGACGTCATAGCGATCTGCTGGCCATTCGAACACCGGTAAAACACCGTCGCAAAAGCATCATCCGTTTCCACTGAAACCTCAGCTTTCAATTTTGTTTTCCAGTAGCGCTGACCTAACCAAAGGCAGCGCTATTGCTGTATTTGTGCTCTAACAACAGTTCTTCTATTATCGATTAACTCCTTCAAATCGACAGTCGATTGAGCGTGATTATGAAGAATCGAATTGGCCCTCTACTTCTTGTTTTCATCCTTGTGACCTCCGTTTCTCTTGCCCAAAAGACTCGACGAGGAACTGTTCGCCCAAAACCAACAGTGGCCGCGTCGCAGCCGACACCAACACCACAAACAGCCAATAATCCGACGCCTTTGGCAGCTAAGCCGCTTCCTCCTGTCCCGATTGTTGTTGTGAACGGTCAGACGTTCAGCACGGCTGATTTGGATCCACAAGTTCGACAACAGGTCGAAGGTGTTGCTGACCGGATTGTGGAAGCGAAACGAAACGTCCTCGATCTACAAATCAACACCACGCTTCTGGAGATGGAAGCCAAACGGCGTGGAGTGACCACACATCAACTCTATGAGCTCGAGGTCACAAAACGAATCCCGGCTATAACTGCCGCTCAAGTCAAACAGTTCTTTGATCAGAACAAAGCGCAATTCGAGGGAGCGGATCTGGCAACCGCAAACACTCAAATACAGGCCTTTCTGCATGACGAGGCTCAGAACAAACTTGCTGATGACCTTGTGGACCGCCTGCGCAAAGCCGTGCCGGTTTTGATGTTGGCGGATGTCGCGACTCCGAATCTTGCAAATGAGACTGTATTAGCCACCGTGGGAGGCATACCGATCAAGGGATCCCAACTGATCGAGAGACTAAAGCCAATCGTCTACAAAATTCAGCTGGAAACGTACCAGATCGAAAAGCAACAAGTGGATCAGTTGGTGGACAACGAGTTACTGCTGGCTGAGGCAAAAGGAAAGGGGATCGGTTCGGAAGAAATCATTCGCACCGAAATCAGCGACAAGGTTCGCACGCCTACAGATGATGAGGTGGCGAAGTTCTATAACGAAAACAAAGAGCGCATCACTGGTGATTTGCCGTCAGTGCGTAATCAATTAGCTATCTACCTCCAAAACGAGGATCGACAGCGTCTGGAAAAAGCACTCTCCGATCGCTTAAGAAAGAATGCACAGATAAAGTGGTTTATCAGCGAACCAGCGGAACCGGTTCAGATCATTAGCATGGACGATGATCCATCGATTGGTCCAGCCAGTGCACCTGTAACGATTGTTGAGTTCACTGATTTTCAGTGCCCTGCTTGCGCCGCGATGTATCCCGTACTTAATGAAGTACTGAAGTCGTATGGAGACAAGGTGCATTTTGTTGTCCGTGACTTCCCCCTGAACCTGCACCAATGGGCGCGCAAAGCCGCAGAAGCAGCCAACGCGGCGCGGGCACAGGGCAAGTTTTTTGAATACGCTGCGTTGTTATTTCAGCGGCAGAAAGCACTCGACGTGCCCTCGTTGAAGAAGTATGCAAGTGAGCTTGGTCTTGATCGAGCGAAGTTTGACAGCGAGCTTGACCGGGGCATTTACGCGGCAGAGGTCCAGCATGATGTCAGCGACGGTGAGATGTACGGTGTCGGAAGCACGCCGACGATCTTCATCAACGGCGTTATGTTGAGAACCCTCAGCGCAGACAGTTTGCGCGCGGCGATTGACCGCGCGGCTGCTACCCCGAAGACCAAGACTGGAGCCGGTGCTCAGTAGAAAGTCGAAAGTCCAAAGTAGAAAGTCCAAAGTCGAAAGTCGAACTGCGGCCTCGAATATCGTGGACTTTCGACTTGGACTTCTCATTGGACCAAACCCCGCGTGACTCTTCTGTAAGACTTCTGTTGCTAACCCGACAACAACTGGTCCTAAAAATCTGACCAGGAGTATCTCGCACCAGGTTTTGACCATAGCGAGCAGGGGTTAGGCCATGGCGCTTCTTCTAAAACCGGATCGACTCAAACGCTACAAAGATGTAGCAATGCTGCTGATCAAATACGGTCGCTCCGATTTGATTAGCAAAGCCGGGTTGGAAGAGAGCGTTTTGCCGGGACAACTTGAATCCGCAACTGCCGCCTCAGCAGATGAATTAGCCACCGATTTAGAAAGGCTCGGTCCCACCTTCATCAAGCTTGGTCAACTTCTTTCCACTCGTGGGGATCTGTTACCAGAGCCTTACCTTGAAGCGTTGTCGAGGCTTCAGGACCGTATTGAACCTTTCAAATTTGAAGAGATTGAAAGAATCGTCACCAGTGAGTTGGGTGTCAGAATTTCAAAAGCCTTTTCTGACTTCGACCCAACACCGATCGCAGCAGCGTCGCTGGCGCAGGTTCATCGGGCGACTATGCGAGACGGCCGCTCAGTTGTCGTGAAGGTCCAACGACCGAATATCAGGGAGTTAATCGTTGATGACCTGGAGGCACTCGGAGAAATAGCAGAGTTTCTCGACGCACACACAGAGCTCGGCAAGCGTTACGAATTTGCAAATATGCTCACCGACTTGCGAAAGAGTCTCCTGCGCGAACTCGATTTTACAGTTGAATCTCAGAACCTGATTGCGATTGCGGAAAATCTGGATGAGTTTGAGAACATCGTCATTCCAGACCCTGTCGAAGACTTCACGACTTCTCGGGTCCTGACAATGGACTACATTCCTGGGAAGAAGATTACCGAGCTTAGTCCGCTCCGTCTTCTGGAAATAGACACTCTTGGTCTTGCTAATGAACTCTTTCGCGCATACCTGAAGCAGATGCTCATCGACGGACTGTTTCATGCCGATCCTCATCCCGGAAATGTATTTCTCACACCAGACGATCAAATTGGGTTGCTGGATCTCGGAATGGTTGGACGGGTCACTCGAACATTTCAAGACAATTTACTCAGACTGCTTCTGGCAATTAGTGAAGGCCGAGGCGACGACGCTGCTGAGGCCGCGATCAAAATGGGTCAACCCAAAGAGGGATTCGACAGGACAGCATTTACTCGGCGTGTGGGTGACCTCGTTGCAGACAATGCTGATGCTGTCTTGAGTCGCTTGAACGCCGGGAAGGTGACGCTCGAGATTACGCGGATTTCGGCGGATTGCTGGTTCAGGCTTCCCTCCGAATTCACAATGATTGCTAAAACTTTGCTCAACCTGGATAAGGTCGTTTACTCGCTTGATCCCTCGTTCGATCCGAATGTCATCATCCGCGAGCGCGCGACCGAGATTCTGGAGCGAAATATCATCCGGAGCATCTCGCCAAGTAACTTATTGGCGGGCGCCGTTGACGTAAAGGAGTTTGCGGAGAAACTACCATCGCGAGTCAACCGAATTCTAGATGCTATTGGAAATAACGACATTCGCTTTAAGGTCGACGCGATCGATGAGAAGGTCGTGCTGGATGGGCTGCAAAAAATCGCTAATCGTATAACCCTGGGCTTGGTCGTTGCCGCTTTGATTGTTGGTGCGGCAATGCTAATGCGGGTTGAGACGTCATTCCGAATCTTCGGATATCCGGGCCTCGCAATGATCTTGTTCATGCTGGCCGCTCTGGCTGGCCTGGGACTGGCCCTGACAATTCTCTTCTACGATAAAAAGCCAGACGAGTAGGCAGCGCAGAACAGTAAGCAGGAGCAGGAGGCAGGAGCAGTCTGGCAAGAATGGGACCTATACGACCAATAGGACCTATTACAATCTTGTCTGCTCCTGCTCCTGCTCCTGCTCCTGCTCCTGCTCCTGCTCCCGCCTGCCCAGTCCAACCGTGTTTAAAACCTCAAGAATTTCTCAACCTCTCCTGGCTACAAACAAAAAGAAAGTCTCAGAACGACAACCCCATGCCGAACAAGCAATTCCCAATCGAATCCAATACAAGTCAGTGGCAGCTGATAACGGAGAAAATAGCCGTGCCATCACCTACTGCCAGTGTTCGAAGACCACGTCTGTTGGCACTGCTCGATCAAAGTCTCCGTTCCTGCACGTCAACGATCATTACTGGCCGGGCAGGTTCAGGAAAGACCTCTCTGGCGATCGATTTTGCCGATCAGTGTAACCGCCGTGTCGCCTGGTACAAGGTCGATGCGCCCGAGACGCAACTGAGAATCTTCTTTGAGTACCTTATTTCCAGCATTCACGCGAATCGGCCAGGGTTTGGTAGCTATTCACTTTGTTCGCTGATAGAGCAGTCGTTCGAGATACACCAGATTCCAACACTGGCCGACGTCTTTCTTTATGAACTTCAACTTCAATCCGCCCATCCGCTCTTAATCGTGATTGAGGATCTGCATCTAGTCTGTGACGCCGAGTGGTTGGTTCCTTTTTTCAGGCGCCTCCTGCCACTACTACCAGCGGATGTCCACGTAATCATTACGAGTCGCACAATGCCGCCCGCATCTTTCTGGCGGATGCGCTCCAAACAAACGCTGTCAGTGATTGATGAAGAGATGCTTCTGTTTTCAGCACAGGAAGCACTGACACTGTTTGCGCACTACGGATTAACGCGTGAACAGGCAGCCGTTGCCATGGAACACTCGCGAGGCCGTGCGGCCTCACTTTCGGATCTGGCGGCAACGTTGCATTTTGCTGAAGGAGCCAGGCGAAGCGAAACATCCCTGGTTTGAGACGTTCATTTCAATGGCTTCGCACGAGGACATCGCCCGCCCCGCAACCTCTTCCGGTACTTCGCCAGATGGTGGAGCACCGGGATTTCCCTATGCTAATCTTCGGGTCTTCGAGAACAAGACCCAGAGGCAAAGGGTAATGCCATCGAAAACCCGACAGGGTAAACCTCCAGCCGCTTCGCTCGTGGCAGCAAAGCAGCAATCTGCCACCGTTCGACCCAACTTTTTTCTTCGCACCAAGCTGCTGCTGCCGCGACCCGCGCCGGAATTACTTTCCAGACCGCGACTCATTGAGCGACTAGTTACAAACCTGACCAATCCACTGACCCTGGTGACAGCAAATGCCGGATCAGGTAAGACAACCCTTGTCGCAGATTTCTTGCGGACACAGGACCGCCAGTTCGTTTGGTACCAGCTCGACCACACCGACGCCGATGCATTCGTGTTCCTGGGTTATTTGAGCTTTGGCATTCAGCAGGTCGTTCCCGACTTCGGCAACGCGATGTTTGCCTATCTTAGAGAAGCCTCAGGCGAGCTCGCACAAAATCCCGAACGGGCTGTAGACGTTTTGATTAACGAAGTACTCGAACGGGTGGAGCAACAAATCATCGTCGTGCTTGATGATTATCATCACCTCGGGCAGGACACTCCCGTTCATGCAGTTCTGGATAGACTACTCGCTTACCTGCCAGACGTTCTTCACATCGTAATGATCTCCCGCGAAATGCCGCCGTTGGCATTGGCTCGGCTGCGTTCTCAAACGCCGGCGTCGGTAATCGATCGCTCAGAACTTCTGTTTACTGACGAAGAGACTCGCGAATTGTTTCGCAAGGTGTTTGATTTGGAACTCACTGCCGAGCAGCTTGTTGAATATCGCGAGCGCACACATGGCTGGATCACGGCTTTACAGCTTGTGCGCCAGGTTGCTCAGAAAACAGTTGCAAACCTGCAGGACGGTAAAACTGATCTGGTCGATGTATTACGACAGTCAGAACGCGACATCTTCGACTACTTCGCTGAAGAAGTCTTCACTGACGAGTCTGAATCAATTCAACAATTGCTGTTAAAGATCGCGCTGCTTGACAACATCGAACTCGATACCTGTGCCGCACTGTTCAAAGAGATGAATTGCGCACGTCTCCTGCCGGTGTTGGTCCGTCGCAACGTGTTCATGACAGTCGCGAGTGATGGCAGTGGCGAAGAGTATCGGCTGCATCCTTTGTTCCAAAGTTTTCTGAGACGACGCTTGCGCAGCGAGATCGGGAGAAGCGGAGTAGCTGCTGAACAACAGCGTTACGCAGAATACTTTTTGAAACGTGGTTTGTGGGAACAGGCAGTCAGACATCTGTTAGGGGCCGAAGACTTCAATAGGGCGGCAGAAGTGATTTCGGAAAAAGGCGCTCAGTGGATCTCTTCCGGTGCCTTGAACTCACTCGCGGCGATGGCGGACCTCTTACCCGCGGAGGTGACCGAAGCATATCCCAGAACGATCGTTCACCGGGCGGAAGTCGCAAGACTTCGCGGGGAATACGAATCCGCCCGCGCACTCTTCAGACGAGCCGCTTCGCTCTTGCAGCAACTTGGAGATCGTGAAGGAGAGGCGGAAACACAGCATTCGCTCGCAACCCTCGCCCGTCGCGAAGGCGATTATTCGTCGGCATTAAAGTTCGTTGACCGGGCGCTGGAATTAACTGACGACCGTTCGGTGCGGATGAAAAGTGCCAACACCAGAGGTTTGTGTTTGGTATCAGTTGGCGAATGGACGGGTGCGGAAGTTGAGTTCCGAAGCGCCTTGCAACTGGCTCAGGAAGCTAACGATGAACGCTACGTGCGGCTGATTACCCATAACCTGGGACTGCCGGCGATGATGCGAGGTGATTTTGGCGAAGCTCTCAGATGGCTTCGACGCATGTTGGGACATGGCAACCAGGTTCCAATGCCACAGGAGGCAACTGCGCATCTCAATATGGCCCACTGTTACCTCTACCTTGGTGACCTTGCGGCATGCGAGCGGAACCTGGACGAGGCCATTGAGCGATGTCAACTTTTCAACCTCATAGCGGCGAGAGCAGACGCGTTCGAGACTTACGGAAATCTTTACCGCGAGCGGGGCGAGATTGATAAAGCCAACGAGTACTACCAGAGAGCGGCTCGCGCATATGACGAAGCAGGCGTCAATCTCGCGCGTACAGAGCTAATCGAAGAACAAGCGCTGTTGAATCTCGCGGTCGGCGATGCGGTTGCAGCGCGAAATCAGATCGAGCGTCTGATTGAAGCGCGTCCCCTCGCTACGAACGAGATTGGCTTTCATACCGCAAGTTTGAGCAGGGCTCGCATCATGATAGCGCAGGGAGACTTTGATGCTGCGCGATCCGATCTGATCCAGGCCCAACATTACTTTCATGACCATACGCTTTATTACTACGAAGCACAGGCATCTTTAGCACGAGCGGTGACAGAGCTTCGATTAGGTAATGAACCGCAGATGATCGAGTGTCTGCGTCGGGTTGTGGATTTGGCACTGCGATTTGATTACGAATACTGGCTGAGACGCGAAGCGCTTGCCAGTCATGAATTGTTTGCGACGGAAGAAGCTGCTGAACTGTTGCCCTCGGACCTAAGACGCCAACTTGCCGAGAGAGTGACAACCAAGCCCGAAACCGTCCGGGTAAGTTCAGAGCTAACGCTTCAAGCTGAGCCGGTGCCGGATCTCACAATCAATATGCTCGGTCCGGTTGAAATCTTCCGCGAGTTTTCTCGACCGCTGGCGCCTGATGCATGGGTCACTCGTCGTGCTCGAGACATTTTGTGTTTCGTTGCTTCTCGCCGGCATCGCCGCGCGTCAAAAGACACAATCATTGACACCTTTTGGGGCGAGACCGATCTGGCCGTTGTGGAGAAAAACTTTCATCCGACAATCTCCCACATCCGCAAGGCCCTGAACAGCAACAAGTCTCTTAAACAGAATTTCATTCTGTATCGCGATGGCGACTACCAGTTAAATCCGGAACTCTCTTACAGCATTGACATTGAGGAGTTTGATCGGTTGGTTGCGTTGGGTGAGAACGCGCGGCGGGCGAGACAGTTTGACGATTGCATCAAGGCTTACGAACAAGCTATCGAGATCTACAGAGGCGATTTTGCGCAGGGAAGTTACGAGCCCTGGGTGGATGAGCAACGAAGTTATTACCGGGAACAGTATCTTCACTTATTGGAATCGCTGGCGGCGGTGGCCGAGAAGCGCGAGGAGTGGTCTCGATCTCTGCAACTGGCCCAGCAGATTCTTCATGAGGATCCGTTTCGAGAAGACATTCACTGCGTAGTGATGAGGGCTCACGTAAACATGGGCAATCGCGGTGCCGCCAGGGACCAGTATGAAGCTCTGAAACGCTTGTTGCAGCGTGAGCTAGGGGTCGAGCCCGGGCGCGAAACCAGGAAGATTTATCAAGACCTAATCGGTCAGGAATGAACGGTTGCGTCGAGTTTCTTAGGAAAACACAAGCGTAACGCAACAAAATAGGTAGGGCAGTGAACCTAGAATACGAACCAATTCTTGAGGCGCTAATTGAGAATGGAGCAGATGGTTGTCGGTGTCGCCCGACCGACACAGCGCGGATGCCGAAAAGCTCGCCCGACCGACACAGCGCGGATGCCGAAAAGCATCGGGGCTCCAGCTTTAGCAAGAACATCGCCCCCGCGCCAACCCCTAGCATGCTGCGCCGATAAACCCGACTGAGGTGATAGTTTGCTCAAGTCTCGATTCTTTACTTCCAGTCTTACAGATCGTTGCCGCAGCATAGTTGCGCTTTCGCTGGTGTTGCTGCTGAACGCTGGACCAATCTTCGCAGGAATCTCTGTGGTTGGGTCCAATGGAATAACTGCGACTGGTGCGGACGGGGTTCAGTTCACCGGTGTTTCCGGAATTACCGCGACGGGTGCGGATGGAATCGTAACTTTCGGTCCGAATGGCATAACGGCTACTGGAGCCGATGGAATCACTGCAACCGGAGCCGATGGAATTACAGCGACCGGAGCGGACGGAATCACCGCCACAGGCGCGGACGGATACACCTATCCAGGCGCCAACGGAATCACTGCGACCGGCGCGGATTCGCTTCTAATCAACACTGCTGATGGAATTACCGCTACCGGAGCCGATGGTATTACGGCGACCGGAGCGGACGGCACAACTTACCAGGCAGATGCGATCCAAATTAGTTTCCCAAGTGGCATTACCGCAACTGGCGCGGATGGCATTACCGCCACGGGCGCGGACGGCATAACTGCTACCGGTGCAGATTCCCGTGACATTGCGAATGCCAACGGAATCACCGCAACGGGAGCAGACGGCATAACCATCTCCGGCGCCGATGGAATTACGGCCACCGGCGCAGATGGCACTGTTTATTCAATCCCCGTAACCACATTGACCCTGGTGGGTGCTGATTTGCTCGTCGTAGCCAATGCGCACGGCATCAGTATTACCGGTGCCGACTCTATTACAGACACCGGCGTAGATGCTTTGACGTCACTGGTGAACACTGGAGCGTCAGCAACAGGCTTGCGCAGCGTAGATCCGGAACTGGCGATTACGTTGAACCGGTTAACTGACGACAGCAACGTCAGTGCAGCGATCGTTTACCACCAGTGGCCCACCGATGATGACATCACACAACTGAGGAACATCGGTTTTCTCGGTGGAACCCGTTTTCGCGCATTGCCTGTCGTTATGGTGACCGGTACACGTCGACAGATTATCGCTGCCTCGAAATTACCGAACGTCAGGTCAATCTACGGAAATCGAACGCTGCAATTGAACAGTGAACCAGAAGTAAGGTCGGCAACGGGAGTCGATCGCGCGTGGCAAGATACTGATCTGATAGCCAAAAATGGCACAGCGCTCTCGGGTCGTGGAGTCACGGTAGCTGTTCTGGATACCGGCATCGATTCAACTCATCCAGACATTGCTGGTCGCGTCACGAAGAACATAAAACTTGCTGACACCTTAAGCCTTGGCGTGGGGTTCAACTACCCAGTCAGTACTGCCAACTTACCCAATACTGATCTGGTCTATGGGCATGGCAGTTTCGTCGCGGGAGTGATTGGCGGAAGTGGCGCAGCCTCCAACGGGAAATTCAAAGGCGTCGCACCGGGCGCAAATCTGGTTGGCCTAAATGCCGGTGATTTAACACTCTTGTACGTTCTGGATGGTCTTGATTACTTGCTCGCCAATCCAAGTCTGAATGTTCGTGTGGTCAACTGTAGTTTCTCTGCGAATACGGTGTTTGACGTCAACGATCCGGTGAACGTGGCGACGAAGATGCTCACTGACGCGGGAGTTAACGTTGTTTTTTCAGCCGGCAATACCGGTCCAGGACAACACACGTTGAATCCTTATGCGGTTGCCCCGTGGGTAGTCAGTGTCGGCGCGACCGACACGCTGGGAAGACTTGCAAGTTTCTCGTCACGAGGCGATTTCGCAAGTGCCTTGTTCAGGCCCACGGTTGTTGCTCCCGGTGTCAACGTCGTCAGCTTGCGAGGATCTGGAGTATTGAATGTGACAGGTGCAACCGGACTCGCAAACGCGGATGCACAACGACTCACGCTCTCTGAATTGCCTTACTACACGACTGCAAGTGGAACCAGCTTTTCGGCTCCCCAGGTTGCCGGAACGATCGCGTTGATGCTCGAGGCAAATCCGAATCTCACTCCGGCAAACGTTCGCGATATTTTGCAGCGCACCGCGACGCCTTTAGCGCCTTACTACGAGCACGAGGTTGGCGCAGGAATGCTCAATGCCCATGCGGCCGCACTCCAGGCAGCTTTCTCATCACGAGACTTCGGGAGTTGGCGTTCAACTCTGGATCGCGGTCAAGTAAGTTTTCTCAACGACCCATTGTCCACATTTTCTGGCACAGTTTTGCCTGGCGGTTCGGTTGATACGACGGTTCAAATTCCGGCAGACACCGTTTTTGCGACGGTGCAGATAGGTTGGGGGCCGCTGTGGAGCGTGAGCGATCTCGGTCTGTACGTTTACGATTCCGCTGGAAATCTGCGCGCTCAGTCAAACTCAATCAATCTACCCGGCCTGACCGGGAAAACCGAGCGGGTTGTCCTGAATCTACCAACCGCAGGCACATGGCGAATCCGGGTAAAGAACGGATCGATTCTGGGTTTATCTCAAAACTTTGCAGGTGTCGTGCAATTTAATCGCGTCAACTACGGCAAGCTTTCGGATGCGGGTTTGCTAAGCACAAGCCTGCGCACCGATGTGAACCAAATTCTTCGATCATTTTCCATGTGGCCTATTGGTTCGAAGTTTAGGCCTGAGTTTGTTGTCAGTCGGGCGGACCTGGCGTCGGCGTTGGTCTTAGGTGCTCGAGTGCCTCAGTATTTGCCGGGTGCACCGAGTTACAACGATGTACGGGACTTGCCGACGATGGCGTTCGTGGAAACTGCCCAGGCCTCGCCTAGCGGGGCGTTATTCACGGATGTCGTGAAGGGGGGAAGGTTCCGCCCGACTGAGGGGGTTACGCGTCTTGTGGCTGCAGTGGCAATGGTGAGCGCGGCTGGGTTAAAGGCGGAGGCTGAAGCAAAGGCGAACACACCGCTTTCGTTTGCTGATGCGCTGACGATTCCAGCTGAATTGCGAGGTTACGTGTCAGTGGCAGTTTCGAGAGGTTTTATTCAGGCAGACACTTCGTTCCGGCCCCAAAACTCTTTTACACGTGGCGAGCTTGCGCATGCGATTGCTTTGATCCAGAACCCTGCAGTTCAGTAAGTGTCGCGGCAGAGTTTTTCCACGGCCTGTGTCTGTTCATCAGTCAATGAAGAGAATACGACACCGAAGCCGATTCCTGGTTGAGAGGTCGTAACGGTTCCTTTCAGTGGTAACCACTCACCCGAAGGAAGCAGCACTTCCAGATTCATGACTTCATCTAAATCCGCCAGGCCGGTGGTGTTAATAAAACAGCCGCCCAGACTGATGTCTTCAAGTTTGGCCTCATAACTACCTGACAACGAGTCCCACTTAACGACAAGGTTGACGGTTTTTCTTGCGCTGCTTCTTCTTTCGTCAGACATAGGGTTGCTTCACAGTTGTCCGTAAAAGACCTTTGTATCATATTCAAAAATCACACTGCCTTCAGTTTGATGGCGATCGAAAACAATTCTGGCTTCCTCAATCATGGGCTCGAATCCTGCGTGCCCCGGCTCAGGTGTATAAGACGATGAACGCAGACGACCTTTCAATCCCTCGAAGTCAAACACCTGTGCGTTCGGAAATACGGCAACCTGGCAAGCTCCTGGCGCGAAGAACTGCGGCATTAGCTCCTCCGCCTTTTCGTGACGAATGTCCTGATAGTCAGTTCCGTAGGTCAGAAGCAGTTGCTCGTAGTCTTCAAGGAACGGAGTCGAAACGAGCTTGCGGGCATTCCAGGTAATGACCACCCAACCCTTCGCCTTCAGGATCCGCCTGGCTTCCAACCTGAAGTTGTCAGGATCGAACCAATGAAAAGCTTGTCCAGCCGTAATGAAGTCAACGCTCGAGGTCTCAAGACCGGTCGATTCCGCGTTTCCGTCGATACTCTTGAACTTTGGAAAGCTGCCGAGGATTTGCTCAGCGGCCGAACGCATTCCGGCGTTCGGTTCAACACCAAACACGACGTTGCCATTGGCTAGGAAGAGTTCGGTGAGTTTACCGGTCCCTGAGCCAATATCAGCGACGACAGAATCAGTGCCGAGTCCGCAATCATTCTTCATAAGTCTGACGATCTCGGTCGGATAACCAGGGCGGTATTTGATGTAGTCGGCGATACGACTGGAGAATCGTTCGACGGATTGTGACATGTTGAATCCTCAGGGCGAAATAGGAAGAAACGTTTTAAGCCGCTGATGAACACAGATAACACAAATCAGTCTAGTTCAAACAGTCAGATCCGTCTCATCCTTGGAGTTTGTGGCTCAATCTTATTTCGGGAAGAGTCCCGCTGTTTTTGATGGTGGCTGAGTTGGAGCAAATCGCACGAACAAGCGGTGGGCGAGCAGCAGTGCAACAATAAAACCGAACGTTAATGGCAGTCGCGTGTCAGATTTAACCAGCAGCCAAAAGTGAATAACACCTGCCATGGCCGCAAAGTAGACAAGCCGATGAAGCAATGCCCATCGTTTCCCACCCAGCCGCTTTACCATTTTGTTGGTTGACGTAATCGCGAGAGGCACCATCAGAAGAAAGCCTGTCATGCCGACGAGAATGAACGGTCGCCGTGCCACGTCTTGAGTGACGCTCAACAAGTTGAAGAGCCGGTCAAGCCAGATATAACTCAATAAATGGAGCGACCCGTAAAAGAATGCAAAGAGTCCGACCGTCCGCCTGACTTTGACGAGTGCATTAATACCAAACGTCTTTCTGAGTGGCGTCAGGGCAACCGTTGCTGTCAGAAAGATAAGCGTCATCATTCCCGTCGTGCGAATGGCAAACTCCTGAGGATTCGCTCCGACGTTATGGTGATAAGAGTCCCAGAGCAACAGAACCAGCGGGACTAGCGCGTTGACGAAGATGACTAACTTGAAAAAGCGAGTGTTGTTCATGTGGTCTTGCGTCTTTGATCTTTGGTCTTTGGCCTTTAATCGAGCGCGAATCGAAAACCAAAGACCAAAAACCAAAGACCGATAAATCAAAAGTTCTTCACCAAATCCATCCCCTCATAAAGCTTGGCCACCTGTTCGCCATAGCCATTGAACAACAATGTCTTGCGTCTCCCGTATTCGCCAATTCGCTGCTCCGTTGCCTGACTCCATCGCGGATGCGGTACGTTCGGATTTACATTCGAATAAAACCCGTACTCATCAGGCGCCTCGATATTCCATGTTGTCGGCGGCTCGTCGGCGACCAGCGAGATTTTGACCACAGACTTGATGCTCTTAAAGCCATACTTCCACGGCACAACGAGTCGAATTGGGGCGCCGTCCTGCGGCGGGAGCGTTTCGCCGTAGAGGCCTGTTGCCATAATCGTGAGTGGATGCATTGCTTCATCCAGACGCAATCCCTCGACGTATGGCCAGCTTAAAATGCCGGTGCCCTGATTAGGCATTCGTTTCGGGTCGAGCAGTGTTTGAAAGGCAACGTACTTAGCCTGCGACGTTGGTTCTACTTTTTCGAGCAGTTTGTTTAGCGGAAAACCTATCCAGGGAATCACCATTGACCATCCCTCAACACAACGCAACCGGTAGATTCGTTCCTCTTGTTGAAACTTAAGGAGTTCGTCGAGATCGAAGACCTTTGGTTTGTTGACGAGACCGTCAACCGACACTGCCCAGGGTTTAGTCACAAAACCCTGAGCAGCGTACGCCACCCCGCTCTTTGAAGTGTCAAACTCGTAGAAGTTGTTGTAGTTCGTGATGCTTTGAAGCGGAGTTAACTTGTCGTCCACACGGAATCCCGTGCTCGCCGAGTCAGCAGTCGAAGTTTTCGCCACTTCCTGAAGTTTTTCACCAGCGGGTTTTTCAACTGCCTTGGGATTCAATCGTCGATAAAGCAAAGTGCTGGCTGTTGCCGTCCCAGCCATAACCGCCGCCTGGATGAACAATCTGCGATTCAGATAAGTCGTTTTATCCGTGATTTCACTTGATTTGATCTTTTCTTCCATCTCGAACCGTACTCGTTAGACTCCATACATTTGTCGCTGGGTTCGCTAATTACTTACGGGAGTACCCAGGCATTTGGATTGTAGATCAAGACACTTTTGAACGCAGGTGCCCTTTTGGGCTTTGTACTTTGTACTTTGTTCTTAGCAGCGGCTGGAAAACTCAAAGCACTAAGCACACAGAACGAAGCCCAAAAGTTTGGTAGTATCCACGTCATTAAATATCGTCGCCTAAACCCAAGGACGATTACGTGGAACAACCAACCCGGCTGACCCCTGATAACGAACCTCCAGATCACATTTCGACTCGAAGCCGGCTACTTCGCTGGGGAATTGTCCTCGGGGTTGCCTTCGGAATCCTGCTGATTCCAGTTCCCGCGGGTATCACGAGTCAATCTTGGCGTCTACTAGCAATCTTCGCCGCCACCATAACCGGCTCAATGGTGCGTCCGCTTCCGGGTGGAGCAATGGTTCTGCTTGGTGTCACCGCGTTATCTGCATTTCGCGTGATGACAATCGAAGACTCATTAGGCGGCTACGCAGATCCAGTTGTTTGGTTAGTTCTGGCGGCTTTCTTTATTTCACGAGGCATGATCAAAACCGGCCTTGGAAGACGAATCGCTTTGTTATTTATTAAGGCGATTGGCCGTTACTCGATTGGCCTGGCCTACGCCCTCATCTCAACCGAAGCGTTGCTGGCCGCAGTCATTCCATCAACAGGCGCGCGCTCAGGGGGAATCATCTATCCAATAGCCAAGAGTCTGGCTGAGGCTTACGAGTCGAGACCCGGTGCCTCGGCCCGTCGTCTGGGAGCCTTCCTGATGGCCACGGTGTCGCAGGGCAACATTGTGATCTGCGCGATGTGGTTGACCGGCCAAGCCTCAAATCCAATTATTGCGAAGCTTGCGAAGGACGTGACGGGCCTCGAAATTACTTACGCACGCTGGATAACGGCCGCGTTGTTACCCGCTTTGGTCAGTCTCGTCCTTGTGCCGTTACTCATCTATCGAATCTTTCCACCCGAAATAAAACATACCCCCGCCGCTTCTGAGTTTGCTTCGACGGAACTCGCAAAGCTCGGTAAGCCGAAATGGTCAGAATGGCTGATGCTGCTGGTGTTCGTTTTTGTCGCGGCGTTGTGGATTAGTCCGTGGTTTCATTACGCGACTGTCGCAATGATCGGCATCGCGGTTCTGTTGCTTACCGGCGTGCTCAATTTCGGCGATCTGATTAGCGAACGAGGTGGGTGGAGCGTCTTCATCTGGTACGGCGGCTTGGTAAGAATGGCAGAGGCGCTTGGCAAAACAGGGATTACCAAAAAGTTTGCCGAAGCCGCTGCGACGATAACGCTCGGCTGGAAGTGGTGGCTGGCGCTCGCTGTTTTGTTGCTAATTTACTTTTACGCCCACTATGGCTTCGCAAGTATCACTGCTCATGCGACTGCGATGTACACACCGTTTCTGATAGTCATCCTTGCTGCCGGGGCACCGCCATATTTAGCGATCTTGTCACTTGCTTACTTTTCCAACCTGGGCGCTGCAGTCACTCACTACGGTACAACCGCATCGCCGATCTACTTTGGAGCCGGTTACGTCTCGCAGCGAACGTGGTGGTTGATTGGGTTGATCGTCTCGTTTCTGACTATTGCGGTCTGGACGATCGTCGGGTTTGCGTGGTGGAAGGTTTTGCGACTTTGGTGAACTTATTTTTGTCTAAAAGTTTTATTGTCATTCTCACCGGGCTTCAGCCCGGTGATTGTGATGGCAGGAAATGGTTAACCGTTTTAACGGTTTGTCTTTCCAGCAGCAATTCATCGAAAACCGTTGAAACGGTTCCCAGAAATCATGATCAACCTTAGCACCGGGCTAAAAGCCCGGTGAGAATGAGACTAAGCATAGTCAAAGTGAAGTTCAATACAAATCTTGACCTGAGTGAGTTACAGTTTGATATTGAGCGAAAGTTCAAATCAATAACGGAGCCTTCAACCGCCAAGATTCGCGAACTTCGTCGCGAGTCTTCAAAACGACTCAAACAACTTCCTCCGGATAAAGTTCTTCAACTCGCGATGAACTTAAACGGACGTGCAATCGTTCCACGGTTCTTCGCCTATGAGATAGTTCAATATCATCCCGCCACACTCCATAGTCTGAATTCCAGAACGATTCAGAAGCTGGGAAATGGAATAGACAGCTGGGGCGCTGTCGATGCATTCGCGTGTTTTCTTTCCGGACCCGTTTGGAGACAACATCAGATATCCGATTCACTCATAAGTCGCTGGGCGCGTTCCAGAGACCGGTGGTGGCGACGCGCGGCAATCGTCAGCACCGTCCCGCTCAACAACAAGACTCGTGGCGGACGAGGTGAACCCGCGCGGACCTTACAAATTTGTCAGATAGTGCTCGACGATCGCGACGACATGGTCGTCAAGGCACTCTCATGGGCGTTGCGTGAACTTGCAAAGCGCGATCCCTTGAGCGTTCAGGCTTTTATTCGTGAGCATGAACCGCGTTTCGCTCCGAGAGTGTTGCGGGAAGTGCGAAATAAATTGAACACAGGACTTAAGAACCCAAAATCTAAATGAGAGAAACCCATGGCAGGCTATTCTGGCACCCCTCTTCCGAAAAAACTCGGCGTCAAACCAAACCAACGAATCGCTTTAGTGAACGCTCCAAACGACTTCACCAAAGTTCTCGGTCCATTGCCGGAGAATGCAGCGATTGTGACGCGACTAAAAGGCCCATTGGACTTGATTCTACTGTTTGTTGATCGCGAACAGACGCTGGCCAAACAGTTTCCAATCCTGGCTAACAAACTGCAGACCAATGGGATGATTTGGGTCGCATGGCCAAAGAAGAGCTCTGGCGTTGCAACGGATCTTGTTTTTGAGAAGGTTCAACGTATCGGTCTGGATTGCGGA
>DATDFV010000237.1:0-36788 GCA_036522415.1 Pyrinomonadaceae bacterium
CCATGGGATAAAGTTCACTATGAACAGACTGACAAATAAACTCGCTGCAGTCAGAACTTCGACCTTGAGAATTGTGGCTCGCAAGTTTACGGACTGATCTTTCCTGCCGATAATCCATGCTCCGAGTGCCAGTCCAATTAAGAAAAGCGCAACGACGATGCTGAATGCATAAGTACTTGAACCGATGATCATGGTCAGCATTCGTGTCCACGCCACTTGAGTACTAATCGTGACGAAGCCTGATGCCAATGCACACATCGACCAGAACGTCTTTCCAGTTACTTCTCGTGAACCCTGGACGATATCTTCGGCGGCGCCTTCAATCTGAGTCCTGCTGGTTCGGCGATCAGCAATTACCGCAGCAAGACCAATGACTGTGTTGATGACTGCCGCCGTGAAAATTGTCCGGCGAACGCCAAGAACTGGAAGGAGCACGAACCCGGCGACCACAGTCCCCAGAATCGCGCCGGCCAGGTTGCAGGCATAGAGTTTTGTTACTGAACGCGAATCATGGCCTAGTGAATTAAGCAAAGCAGAGGACAGGACAGGTAATGTCGCGCCCATCAGGGTTGTTGGAAAAAGCAGTAACAAGGACGACAAGACAAACCGCCAAACACTGAATATAAAGAAGCCTGGCTGAAACTCTTGCCAGATGAGTACAGACAAGTGGTCTACCCATCGAAAGAGTAACGGCACCAGGATCGCATAAATGGCAATGCCAATTTCCAACCAGCCATAAGCACTCAGGGGCCGCTTGATTCGGGAACACAAGCGTCCTGCGAGTGCGCTGCCAAGCGCGAGTCCTCCCATGAACGCGGCCAACACAGTGCTGACAGCGAGCGTCGTGGCCCCAAATACAAGTCCCAACATGCGCGCCCACAGCACTTCGTAAATCAATCCGGTTGCACCAGAGAAAATAAAACAGAGACCGATCAGGATGATCGCCGCCTGGGAGTAAGCGATAGATTGCGCGGAATGCCCGACGAACTTTAGTTTGTCGCGCGGCGGTTCCACGACCGGTGTTTTATAGAGGGCCAATCGATTTAAGATAGGAATTCAACGTTGCGCAAAAAATTATGATTCTGAATTGCCACGCCTCGACAAACTAAAGTTCGTCGGACATTTAAAGATAGATCACGTGGCTGGTGCGCCAGATATTCGCCGGAATTGATCCGGGTGCCGCGGCGGTCAAAAGAATGGCATAGTCATGTTCGACCACATCACGGCCCAAACTGTTTTTCAATGCCGCTTCGATCTCTGGCGTGTCTTCGTCACCCAGCGGTGACGCAAAGGCTAACCTTCGCAAACACCGATAAAGATGTTCGATGCCAGAACCAAACGCGCCGATTTCATTACCTAACACAAGTCTGACTTCCGTTCGTTCGTCAACGAAATGTTTCAGCAGGGACGCCGCTTGAATAACTCCCTTTTCGAATCGTTCGGACAATGCGTCGTCCGCCTGATTCGGTAAGCGAGTGTCCAGAACGATCGTAATCCGGCGTTCGTCTTCCGAAGTGAATTCTCGCACCGTTAACTTTCGCACTCTCGCTGTAGCTTTCCAATCGATGTGTCTCAAATCATCCTGCGGTTGATAATCCCGCATGGAAAACAGATCGTGACCCGCGCCTCGACGAACGGATGCGAGGCGTCCCGCATACATCGGAAGCAGATGTAACTCATCACTAATCGCTTCGGGTTTCGGATAAACGACGATGTCCACATTCCGAGCACGCAATCGCCGACGTCTGCGAAAGAACCCAAACGGAAACCGAGTTGACAACTCAAAGCCGTCGATCAGCACATGACCACGTTTCGGGAACAGCTGCTCGACGCGCTGCTCGGCTGCTGCCCGATGTGGCACGTAACTAAAATATGCCAACAGTCTCTTGAGATAACGCTTGCTTCGCCCCGATCGCTCGCTGTTTGGTCCGCGTGCTTCGACGAGTATCGAAAAGGATGGAAGCACACGTTTAGTATTTCGCAGCGTTACGATCACGGGCGCGGCTTCACCAGCAAAGATGTGATCGGGAAACCGAGCCGACACAGTCAAGTCCCTGAGAGAAGCTCTAGCTGTCATCCAACCAACGAATAAGGTTGAACAGAGGAGTGAGAACACCATGAACAAAAGATTGTTGCCGGTGTTCCAGGCTGCGAATCCGACGACGATGATAATGATGAAAAAGATGCCACCCCCGCTCGTGGGTTCAAACGGTATGTCCCAGTTTGCGACTTCCAATCTTGCCGAGCGCGCCAGTGGGGGCACAATGAATATTGTCAGAAGCGCGGCAATCACGAGCGAGAGTGCGGCTGCAGCGCCGGCGAGCGTGTTTTCGTTTTCGCGTCGGGCCAGGACAGTTACAACAGCCGAGAGCAGACCCGCCAGAACCAACAGGACTCCTAGAGCGAGGCGCGTAACTGACGTGGAGCGGGATTTCATGATGTCCGATATGCTTTAGCTTGTCGTGACGTAACCAACAAATTCTCTCGATTAACCGATCGTTCGTATTGGTTGCGTCACGACAAGCTAAAGCATATCGGACATCACAGCGGCACACTGACGGTTTTCAACAGTTCATTCAGTACAGCTTCAGCTTCTTCGCTGCGACGGAGGGACGAGGCAAAACGTGAACTGACCACAATGCGGTGGGCGAAAACCGGAACTACGAGGCGCTTGATATCATCAGGAATACAGAAGTTTCGCTCCTCAGTCAGTGCCAAAGCCTGAGCAGCGCGAAACAATGCGAGAGTTCCACGCGGGCTTACTCCAAGATCCAACATCTCCGAATCTCGTGTCGCTGCCACTATTCGCATGAGGTACTGCACTAACGAGTCATCGACTGCAACAGTCGCAACTATTCGTTGCAGTTCATTCACCTCACTGGCGCTCATTACCGGCTCAACCTCATCGAGAGGATCAACGTATTCCCTGTCTCTAAGAATCAATTCCTCATCAGCCGGTGCGGGATAACCGATGCGGAGACGCAACATGAATCTGTCAAGCTGTGATTCCGGAAGAGGGTAAGTTCCGTGATGTTCAATCGGATTTTGGGTAGCCAGGACTATAAACGGCGAAGGCAAGTTGTGAGTCGTTCCTTCGACCGTCACATGTCTCTCAGCCATAGCCTCGAGTAGTGCTGACTGGGTTTTCGGGGTCGTTCGATTGATCTCGTCTGCAAGCACTACGTTCGCAAATACAGGCCCCGGCTTCCATTCAAATTGGCTGCTGTGTTGATTGTAGACAGACAACCCGATCACATCGGAAGGAAGTAAATCTGACGTAAACTGAATTCGTTGAAAACTACAGTCAAGGGCTCTGGCAAGGGCGTGAGCCAGAGTTGTTTTACCTACTCCCGGAACGTCCTCGACCAGTAAATGTCCTGCTGCTATCAACGTGACGATGGCAAGTCGGATTGCTTCAGGCTTGCCCTTGATGACGGTTTCGACAGCCTGCTGCAGCCGCTCGATTTGCTCGACCGCATTGGCGCTTGCTACGTGTTCGGTGCTGATTGGCTCGAGATTTCGCATCAAATTTCCCTGCATTCTACATGCTAAGAGCATGGGTCGCACGGAAAAGTTGGCTGGACATTCGGTCTTTGGACTTTGGTTTTTGGCCTTTGGCGTTCGTAGCTGCGCGATGCGAAGACCTAAACCAAAGGCCAAAGGCCCAGGACCTTCCCTTTACTTATGAAACTGGCCCTGTCATGTAGTAGACTGCACCCGTTTGAATTGCCGGACCCTTCGGGAGGAAACAGGAACCGTAGTCATTCGCTTTCGTGTAAGAGGTTCGAGGAGGCTTTATGCAGAATAGAAGAGACAGAAATCAGCGCGGATTCTCACTTATCGAGTTGATGATCGTCATCGCCATTATCGGGATCCTCATCGCAGTTGGTGTGACCGGTTGGAAGGCTGCGGTCAAGGCTGCAAATGAAGCGGCTGCCGTTAAGAGTCTGCGAACAATCGCCGAGCAGCAAATGCTCTATTACAACGCTCATCAGCGTTCAAGTTTTGGGACGTTCGAAGAAATGCGCAAGGAAAACCTGCTGGACGCCAGATATGACGGCGCTACTCCGGTTGTGGAGGGTTATGTTTTCACGCTGAAGGTCATTCCCAAAACCCCATCTCAACAGCCTGGCTACACAATCAATGCCGACCCCCAGGTATCCGAAGGAGTCGGAGCCACCGGCAAGAACCACTACTACATTGACTCTGACACCATCACCACGCATGTGAACGCGACCCAACCAGCGACCGCATCCGATCCTCCGATTGGACAGTAGACTCAGTTAACAGCGGTATTCCAAACGCGGACGATGCTTAGACATCGGCCGCGTTTTTCTTTGCCTGAATAGAATGCGCAGTCAGGAAGGGAGCAAGCGACCAAACATGAAACAAGACCAACAGTCCCTGAGCGCGCCCCCGCAGTTTCCAAGCCCTTTGGTAGTCAGGAGTTTTTGAAAACTGAATAGAAATGCCGGGGCCTGCAATCGGCGGGGGCGCGCTCAGGGACGGGTTGGTCTTGTTTCACATTTGGTCGCTTGGCCCCCTTCCTGACTGCAAATTGTTTCGGAGGTCTTATAATGCGTTTGCTCAATCCCATTTCACCCATTGGAGAATCCAATGCGCAAATCGATCCCTGCAATCCTTCTGGTGTTCACCGTATCCTTCGTCGCTCACGCACAACTCTCTCAGCAAACGAAGGACTCTATAGACAAACTCGCAACCGAAACACTTAACAAAACCGGAGTACCGAGCGCTTCGATTGCTGTGGTCAACGGCGGACAAGTGGTCTACGTGAAGGCGTATGGCGATGCGCATCTCGACCCACGCAAACACGCAGCACCTGAGATGCGCTATAGCATTGGCTCCATCAGTAAACAGTTCACCGCTGCGGCGATGTTGCTACTTCAGGAGGAGGGTAAACTCTCGCTCGATGACAAGGTCGCCAAATTCATTCCAGATCTTACACGTGCAAACGAAGTCTCGATCAGACAACTCTTGTCGCACACCTCTGGTTATCAGGATTACTGGCCACAGGATTACGTGATGCCGATGATGCTCGAGCCTGTTACCGCACAAAAGATCCTGGACTTATGGGCGCGCAAGCCATTGGACTTCGATCCAGGAACAAAGTGGCAGTACAGCAATACAAACTACGTCATCGCCGGACTGATCATTGAAAAGGCCAGTGGAATGCCTCTGTTGAAATTTTTGAGCGAACGAGTCTTTGTGCCACTTGATATGAAGAGCGTCGCTAATATCGATGAGCATCGACTGGGTGAAACTGACGCGGTCGGCTATCTTCGTTATGGGCTTGGGCCATTGCGTCCTGCGCCAAAGGAAGGTCCGGGTTGGTTGTTTGCGGCAGGCGAATTGGCGATGCCGGCGTCCGATTTAGCAAAGTGGGATATTTCGATCATCAATCGAAAAATATTGAAACCGGATTCCTATCGAGAAATGGAAACTGAAGTCCAAACGAAGAATGGCATAGGCACTCGTTACGGACTCGGTCTATCAGTCGGGATGGAAGGCGGGCATCGTGCGATTTCCCATGGTGGCGAGGTTTCCGGCTTTACCGCTGAAAATGTCGTTTTTCCTGACGATGGAGTAGCAGTAGTTGCACTCAGCAATCAGGATGCGGCGGGCGCCGCTTCAGCAATAGCTCATGGAATAGTTCCCATGCTCTTCAGCGTGGATGATCCAACAACACCGCAGAAAACCGCGCAAGCTCGCAAGATTCTCGAGGGACTTCAAAAGGGAAAGATCGACCGATCGCTTTTTACCAGCAATGCAAACGCTTACTTCTCTGAGGCTGCTTTGAAGGACTTCTCAACCGGTCTCGCGCCTCTCGGCGAGATTCAGGAGTTTACTCAAACCGCACAAGGCCTTCGCGGCGGCATGGTCTATCGGAACTATCGAGCGAAATTTGCGCAACGTTCGATCAGGGCCTGGACTTACGAAATGCCGGATGGAAAACTGGAGCAATACCAGATCGCGCCACAGTAAGATCATTGCCGATTTCCGATTGCCAATTGCCGATTTGGTCTTTGGTCTTGGGCCTTAGGTCTTAGAACTCAACGGCTCTTAGATCCGAAGCCATTCGAACAACTAAGACCGAAGACCAAAAACCAAAGACCAAATCGGCAATTGGCAATCGGAAATCGGCAATCCGCCTCAAATTCCCTCCACCAGCCTGTTCCTAATCGCGTAGTGCGTTAGCTCCGCGTTCGTGGATAATTGCATCTTGTCGAGAATGCGCCGGCGATACGTGCTGATTGTTTTATCACTTAAAGAAAGTGCGTCGGCAATTTCTCCGACCGTCTTACCCGATGCAATCAATAAGAGGACTTCCAATTCCCGATTCGACAACTGCTCATGCGGAAGCTTGTCTGAATTTGAGAAGTCAAACATCATCCGCTCGGCCATCGACAAGCTCACATACCGACCGCCATTGATTACCTTGAGAATCGCATCACGTAACTCATCCCTTGAACTTGCCTTGTTGATGTAACCGGCCGCTCCCGCTTTGAAGGCACGCATCGCGTACTGCTCTTCTGCGTGCATACTCAGAACCAGGACGGGTAGTTTCGGGCGAAGTTGTTTGATCTCTTTCAGAACGTCCAGACCACTCCGACCCGCCAATGAAATATCAAGGACCGCAATGTCCCAATCTCGTTCTCGAATTCGATCAATAGCGGCCGCGCCAGTTGGCGCTTCGCCAAATTCAGCGGTGCCGGCGCCGAACAGTCCCTTTACACCTTCACGCACCACATCGTGGTCATCGATGATAAGAATTCTATGCAATGCTTTCCGGTTCGCCAGTCATCTTTAGCGGTATTGTTACAACTACCGTCGTTCCCTTACCAGGTATTCCTGCGATACTAACGCTTCCAGCAACCAAAAGTGCACGCTCCTTCATTCCCAACAAGCCAAGAGACGTCGTGTTCTTTTTCTCAGCGTCGGTAATGCCTCGCCCATCATCAACCACTTCCAGCTCTAGTTTATGATCGACCTGTTTCAGTTTCACAAAGATGTTCTGTGCGCTTGAGTGTCGCAGAACGTTGGTCAAAACTTCCTGAAAAATCCGGAAGACTGCAGTAGCAGCATCGCGACTTACGCTCACAGTTTCCACTTCTGTTTCCCAATGAACTTTAACGCCAGTTCGTCTTTGAAACTGCTGTGCCTGCCATTCGATTGCCGCGACCAGCCCGAGATCATCTAAAACTCCCGGGCGCAACTCTGAAGAAATTCGTCGCACCTTATCAATCGTTGATTCTATCTGGCTCGTTATTGAACCGATTTGTCTTTGCAAATCTGTGATAGCCGCATCGCCGGCTACGTTCCGTAAACCATTCTCTATTCGTTCGAGTTCCCATTTGACACCCGTTAACACGCCGCCCAGTTCGTCATGAATCTCGCGTGCGATGCGAGTGCCCTCTTCTTCGCGCGCTGATTGCATTCTTGCTGACAGCGCTCGCAGTCGTTCCTGCGACGCCCGGAGTGCTTCCTCTGCACGCTTGCGTTCAGTAATGACTTGAGTAAACAGAATCAGCCCGCCAATTTCTCCATTGGCTTTGCGCCAGGGCAAACTCTCCCACTGTAACCACCCCTCGCTGCCGTCTGCCGCCAGGTACCGATCTTCTTCTGCACGTTCGACAGCGCCGTCAAGAATCCGACGATGAGCAGCCCGCCAACGTTCAGGAAGATTTGGAAATACGTCGTAGTGACACTTGCCAATTATGTTCTGTCCCTCGAGTTCATAGTCAGTAAGAAATCGATCACTGACCTGCAGATACGTCATGTCAGTATCGAACATCGCAATTGCGGCGGGGGTATGTTTCACAAACAGGCGCAGAAGCTCCTCGTTAGCTTTCAGAGCCTGTTCCATGTAGCGGCGCTCAGTAATGTCCAGGAGCACCGAGAGCACGCAGGTCTCTCCTTCAAGCTCAAACAGTTCCGCAGAGTAGTCACAGACGACCAAAGTCCCCTGCTTTGTCGGAAAGCTTATCTCGAGCCCGCGCACAGAACCGTTGCGCGCTAGATCATCAAGCAGTGCTTGCCGCTGTTCTGGTTTGGGCCAGAGTCCGAGTTCCATGGTTGTTTTACCGATCATTTCGTCTTGTTCGTAACCGAGGAAAGACATCGTTGCCTGGTTAACTTCGAGGAAGGTCCCATCTGAAAAACGCGTCACTGCCAAACCTACAGGGCTTGAACGAAAGGCCCTCGCAAACTTCTCTTCGGAACGTTTGCGCAACGCTCGTTCGGAATCACTGTTTGCTTTCATGGTACGCTAAATCAATTCGGACAAAGACAACCGGCTCTTCTCAATCATGATATAGCGAGTCAGACCGCCAGGTAAGCGCGATCAGTGCTTCAGGACGGTAGGCCAGAATTGAACAAGCCAGAATCGAACAGCTGAGGTTTACAAAGTTAATCCACAGATTTCGCAGATCACACAGATTCTTTAAACGAATTGACCTAATGCTTTCTTGAAAGGAATCTGTGTAATCTGCGTAATCTGTGGATTAAAACGCTTGTAAACCACCCTTCCTCAGTTGTTCGATTCTGGCTTGTTCGATTCTGGACACGAACTAACACTAACTACAACTTCCTGCTCTCAACCTTCTCGAGGCGCGTATCAGCCAAAGGCCAGCATTGATGTGTACTGAAATCGGTGACGTTCCTGAGATCGAAGATGGGAACACTCATCGAGTGTTGAGCTTTAACGTGCAGAAACTCAATGCCATTGACATCGTTCAACCAAAACGCTGGCCGGAAATCCTCTTTCAAATAATTCATCTCAACGTCGCGCAACTGTAAACCTTTAACGTGCCTGATGAAAAAACCATAGGCCGGCAATTCACCAAACATCGTCGGCTCAGGGTATGTATCCTCCTTCTCGGGAGGATTTAAAGCCGCTTGCTCTTTAGTGCCGCCCCCCTTCGAGTACACTCTGATGTTGCTGAGACGAAGGTCCTCAATCTGATGTCCTGGGATTCCGCTGATGATCGACGAGTACTTTGGATCGGCGTTGTAAACAACAATATCACTAATGTTTACTCGGCGAATCGCACCTACGGTAGTTGTAGCTTTAGGTCCACGACCGCGAAATCCAAGCCTGACAAATATCGGCGAGTTGCTAATGTCGCGCATCGTGATATTCGAAATGGTCACGTCCTCCAGCAGTGCACCGTCTACGGCTTCAAGCGCCAGGCCTCGCGAATAGTCAAACACGCAATTGGATACCGTGATGTTTTTGAAGCCGCCATTCGACTCAGTACCAAACTTGATTCGACCTGTTGGACTAAACGTGCCGTTGGCGTTTCGAAACTCGCGCTTATAAGTTCCGTCAAGAAGTGTCCCTTCGTCGTAGCCGCTAACCTGACAATTTGTGATTGTTACGTTCTCAGTTGCCCGTGCATAACCAAGCGCAAAGGAACTCTTCGGACAAATGCCGTCGTCGAAAGGCGAGTTGACTGTGCAGTTTGAAATGCGCACGTTCTTGCACGCATCGACATCGATTCCGTCACGATTGGTATCTATCTTCACGTTGTCGATCGTGAGGTTATCAACACCTGTTGCCAGAACTGCGAAATGGCCACCATGGAAGATCGTGATGTCTCTGATGATTACGTTGCGACACAGCTTTAGACTAATCGATTTATTGCCCCAACCCTTTTCTACGGCATCGCGTGGATTCGGATAACCGAACGGCCCAGCGCGCGGATCTGAAGGGGCATTTCCCAAAGCATCGTTCTGTTCTTTGGTGCGTGACTGACTACCCGTGCGAACCAGTCCTTTACCCCAAATCTTTCCCGGCCCGAGTATCGAAATGTTTTCGAGGTTTTCACCCCAGATAAGGCTGTTGTGCCAGTGACTGTGTCCAAAGTCCTGGTATTGGTCCCATTGATTAGGTTCAGGATCGTCATACTTGCCATCGCCATCTTTCGGATCCGCTGCAAGAATTGTCGCGCCCTGATCAAGATAGAGCGATACATTGCTTCTAAGTCGGATTGAGAATGATCGGTAAGTTCCTGCTGGAAAACGCACGGTTCCACCACCCGCTGCCGCCGCGGCATCGATTGCTTTGTTGATTGAAGGCGAATCCAGGGCTTGGCCATCGCCTTTCGCGCCGTAACTGCGAACGTCAAAGACTCCAACGCTACCGTCCTGGTTTACAGCGCTGAACGCACGATTACTGACAAAGCTAAACGAAGTACTTACGCAAATGACAAATGTCAGGCTAAGTAGCAGACGGGGATTCGTCATGGTTCAGGACTCCAGATTATTTGAGTTAGAACTCTTGTTTACTGACGTCGTGTTCTGCGCGGATCAAGTGTTCCGACATTGCGGCCTTCGCCTCTTCCTCGCGTCGGGAGCGAACGGCGTTGTAAATCTTGCGATGCATTTCGACTGATTGCCGCAAATCCTGGGTGCGAACAGCGGTTTCTCTACGGACATCGTAGAGCATCGCCGAAACCATATCACTCAAGGTAGAGAGAACCGGGTTCTTCGCCGCAATACCCAACGCGTGATGAAAACGAATGTCGTGTCGGAGATACGCAGAGCGATCGTCTAACGAGGCGTACATCTCCGTTACCTCTTCGGCGATCATTGCGAAGTCGTCTCCCGAAGCGTTTTTCGCAGCGAGACCAACGAGGCCTACCTCGAGCAATCTACGCGCAGCCCACGATTCTCGTTGGTTGAAACTCTGCAGCGGCGCAAAGAGGGTTAACGCTTCAAGTTCCAGGTTAGGAGGCTGGCTTGTCACAAAAGTTCCGCTTCCTGACCTTGTCTCGACCACTCCTATAGCCCTTAAGAAACGAATGCCTTTTCGGACGTCAGCCCGATTCACCCCTAGCTCACCGGCAAGGTCTCTTTCGCTAGGCACGCGTTGACCCGGCTTCACAATGCCAATTGACAATTGCCGCTCCAGGGCCTCAACTACTCGTTCTGCCGACATATCGCTACGATATGGTTTGACCATTCGACACCCCGAGAAAAAATTGACATTACAGCTCAGCGAATTCAGACCGCGTGACCCTGGCGCTCGCAAGTTACTAAAACACACTCAAAGAGTCAATGAAACAAATTGGAAAAGAATTTGTTCCTGTTATGAACAAAAACATTGACCTGGGACGTGGGAGCATGGTAAAAGGCGGAATCTAGCAACAATGGTTTAACCAATCAGTCTGTAGCTGCCCTTGCTGGTCAAACAATTAGCTTTTATTCTTTGCGAATCCAACGTAGGACGTTGATTACGTGGCAACTGCAACTTCAAGTAGACCGCGACACAAGATTGCTAACTCCAACGCGGTCCTCTAACAAGGCCCATACGCTTAGAAGGAGACGCTATGAAAGTGCGGAGAACAGTATCGGGAATCCGGACTTCCCCTCGGCAAATTCACAACATTTTCAAGCCAACCGAATTAATCAGGTCGCGCAGCCTGCGGGTCGCCATCGGCATGATTTGTCTGCTGACGTTCGCCAGCCTGGCTCGAGCCCAGGGATTGGGCAGCATTGTGGGCACGGTAAAAGACTCCAATGGTGCGGTTATTCCGAATGGAAAGGTAACAGCCATCGAGGCAGGAAAGGGCTTTTCCCGCACAGCCCAAAGTGATGACAGTGGTTACTACGTGCTCGGTTCTTTAAGACCGAGCGTCTATAACATCTCTGTCGAGGCCTCAGGTTTTCACGTCTACGACCAGAAAGGTGTAACCCTGCTTGCCGATCAAACGTTGACAGTCAACGTGCAAATGCAAGTTGGAGCAGTTTCCGAGTCTGTATCGGTTTCAACAGCAGGCGAGTTAGTCGACACTACTACTCCAACGCTGAAACAGGTTATCGAGCAACGAAGCATTTCAGAACTCCCGCTTAATGGTCGGAACGCAGCAGAGTTGAGTCTACTGGTCGCCGGCACGGTAAGTTATCCAACCAACCCGGCCAGTCCGACCGGCACTTTTGCAGGTGGTGCACTGCAAGGGGCAACTAAGACTTTTCCAGGGGCCGTAGCAATCGTTACAAATGGTTCGCGGCAGAACCAGGTCAGTTACCAACTCGACGGCGGTAACAATGTTGACGAGTACACGAACGTTAACCAACCGTTTCCCATGCCCGATGCGCTGCAGGAGTTCAGCGTGCAAACGAGCAACTACAGCGCTCAATACGGTCAAAACGCCGGCGGTGTGGTTAATGTGATTACAAAGTCAGGCACAAATGATTTTCATGGAAACGCATTTGAATTCGTTCGCAACTCGATTCTAAACGCAAGACCGTGGCACGCGGTCACGAAGGACGCAGTTAAGCGAAACCAGTTTGGGGGAACTTTCGGAGGACCAATCATCCATGATCGCACTTTCTTCTTCGCCGCTTATCAACAGACTATTCAGAGGAATTTCCTAACGGCGAATCCAGCAAGTGTGCCAAGCGCCGCCGCGCGCGCAAATGCCACGGACCCGTCAGTCGTCGCACTCCTTAAGGGTATTCCACTGGGAACGCCTACTGGCAACGCAAATCTCAACACGCTGACTTTTACTCGGCCGGATCAACAAGACTTCCGTGAGATTACTGCTCGCATCGATCATTCCTTCTCAACCAAAAACCAGGTGACGTTTCGTTATTTCTACGACCACTTTAAGCGCAATGCGGTGTTTGATCCCAACAACTTGTTGACTTACTCCGATGGTTCAACCATAAGGTCAGAAAACTACCTCGGACACTGGACACACGTCTTCTCCCCAGCCTTCATAAACGACTTTCGCTTCAGCTATGCGCCAGAGAACGCGACGCGAGGACCTTCCAGCGATGCGGTCGACGTGACGGCTTTTGGAGTTAAGCTTCCATTTCAATCTCCCGAAAAAGCCATTCAACAGGTCCGCATCAATGGCGTCTTTAATTTCGGAGACAATCCTCAAGCGAGCTTCATCAGGAACAATTTCACCTGGGCTGATGACGTAACGTGGGTGGTCGGAAAACATGATCTGCGTTTCGGAGGAATTGTTGAACGAAGCAAGGTCGATCTTCTCAATCAATTCTTTCAGCCTGCAGAATTCAGCTTCTCATCGCTCGCAAACTTCCTTGCCGGAAAGCTAAGCGACTACAGCGGCAATCTTGCATTCCGTCAAGGCGCGGGCGAATTCAAAAACAATCGCAACACGTTCATGGGTCTTTACCTGCAGGACAACTTCAGAGTTTCGCAACGATTAATGTTGAACCTGGGCCTGCGATGGGAACCGGCGTTGCCATGGAAAGAAATAAAAGGCCGGCAGGAACAATTTCGGTTACCAAGCTTGATCGCGGGAGTACATTCAACCCAGTTTCCAAATGCACCGCCAGGCGTATTTTTTCCGGGTGATCCGCTCGTTCCGAAGGATGGAGTCAGGCCAAACTACACCAGCTTCGCCCCTCGTCTTGGTTTTGCTTACGACATCCTGGGTGACAACAAGACGAGTGTGCGAGGCGGCTTTGGCATCTTCTACGACACGCGTATTCCCGGGATCATCAACAACCGCTTCGCTGACTTGACACCATTTAGTCCGCAGTTCGTGCTGAGTACCGGTATCGTGAACCCAGGGACATTCAACGATCCACTCTGCACGCTACCGGCGACGCAGGCCTTGCAGGGATGTACCAATCAGAGTGCAAACTATCCGTTCCCATTCACGTATCCGCCGGCTAGCAACATCCAGTTCGGTTTGGGAACCTTTGTGTTGAGCTGGGACCCGGTAAATAAGTATCAACCTCCAACCGTATATAACTGGAACCTTTCGTTAGAGAGGCAGCTGCCGGAAAATGTTCTCGTACGAGCTGCATATGTCGGATCGCGAAGCATTCATTTGACTGAAACCTTGAACCTTAATCCGAGACGTGTTGGAACAACTTCTTCGACACCAACGCGTCTGAATGCGATTGCGGGCGCACCACTCTTCAGCACCGTTCAGCAAGACCTTCAGGACATCAACAGTATTTACAACTCCTTGCAGCTGTCCGTTGAGAAGCGAATGTCAAGAGGATTTCAGGTACTTGCTAATTACACCTGGGCAAAAAGTCTGGACGATCTGCCACCACGCGCAGGAGTTACCGGCTTCGACACATCGTCTGCTTTGCCCTGGGATGACGTCAACCGGCATCGTTTCGACTATGGGCCATCAGAGTTCGATCACAAGCATCGGTTCGTGGCTTCGTGGATCTGGCAACTCCCGAGTCTTAAGGATCGCAACTCGTTCGTGCGCGCTGTGGTGGGCGATTGGCAACTCAGCGGTTTGGTCCAGGCTCAGACCGGCAGGCCGATGACGATAACGCAGGGCTCGGATATCTCCGGAACAGGCATCGGCCAGGATCGCGGAACGTTTACCGGGATCGATCCTTACACATCGGGACCCTGTGTCGGTGTCGCTTCGTGCAAACTGTGGTTGAACCCCGCAGCATTCAAACCAGGAAACGATCCGACGATTAAGAACACATTCGGCAACGTTGGCAAAGGCAGTCTTAGGTTCCCTGGTTTCTATGCCTGGGATATCGGTGTATCTAAGATCTTCTCCATCACGGAGCGCTACAAGCTGCAACTGCGAGGAGAATTCTTCAATATCTTCAATCAAGTGAACTTCCTTTCCGATGAAGGCACTGTGAACAACTTCTCGACAGTAAGCAACGGAAACTTCGGTCGATTACGCACCGCCATGGATCCGCGGATCGGCCAGCTTGCCTTGAAATTCATCTTTTAACTTATCGGCCAGCAACCGAAGAGCGAAGGCAAGGGTGTTCGTGCCTGGGCACCCTTGCGTTATCTCAAGCGATCGAAGAATTAATTGTGCAATACATCAGCTTCGGTTTAAGCTAGCGGCCTTTCTACCAGCATTAACCCGTCTCAAATTTGGAAATTCGTCTTGAGTGGTTCAAGTTCGTCTTGATCTACTCTTCAATGAGGAGGTTATTCCTTGCCAGAGGATCAAAATCCATCTAACAAGTTGGGACGACGCACTTTCATCGGAAGCACTCTCGCTACCGCACTTGCCGCAACGAGTCTGGGTCAAACACGCGACTACAGTCAGAACGCGCCTCCGGTTCGATATCCCGATAAAGATATAGTGGTACTCGATCCTCGCTTTGGAAAATACAAGATAGGCAACGCGGCAATTCAACGACTCTACACCGGGATGTTGTGGGCTGAAGGTCCGGCGTGGAATGGTGTCGGTCAGTACCTGGTTTGGAGTGACATTCCAAATAATGTTCAGCATCGATGGCTAAACGAAGACAGCCATGTCAGCGCCTTTCGCAGTCCTTCGAATAATAGCAACGGCAATACGTTCGACTTTGAAGGACGCCAACTTTCTTGCGAGCACGCGACGAGACGCGTCGTTCGTTACGAACACAATGGCACAGTCACTGTTCTCGCGGACAAATGGCAAGGCAAACCATTCAACGCTCCAAATGACATCGTCGTACACCCTGACGGCGGCGTTTGGTTTACAGATCCAGGTTACGGCAGCATGGGAAACTACGAAGGCAACAAGGGCGAACTGGTGATCAAAGAAGCCGTCTATCGAATCGATACGAAGACCGGTCAACTCGCGATGGTTATCGACGAGTTGAAAAAGCCAAATGGCCTCTGTTTTTCACCTGACTACAAAAAGCTCTACGTTGTCGATACCGGTGCGCCGGGAGGAGTAACGGTTTGGGATCTAGTTGATGGAAAGAAACTGCAAAACAAGCGGCCGTTTACAAGCATGAGTCTGAAGACCGATAAAGGAGTATTGCTCGGCGGCACTGACGGCGTGCGCGCAGATATTGACGGCAACATCTGGGCGAGTGCCGGTTGGGGCGGAGAAGGCTTCGACGGAGTCCATATCTTCACACCAGAGGGTGAACGCATCGGTCAGATCTTGTTACCTGAAACTGCGAGCAACATTTGTTTTGGCGGTCCAAAACGAAATCGACTTTTCATCACTGCCAGCCAGTCACTCTACGCGGTGTACGTGAATACACAAGGTGCACACATCGCGTGAAGATGTTGAGTGACAACGCGCATTCATTTGTTCATCCTGAAAATCCTGTAATCCTGTTAACTAGCTTTCCAGATCGATGGCCGTAGCGTCCATTCCATCCGACACAAACACCGTCGCCTCACGCTGCCGTGTGCGCGTCACGCGGCGTTTGCTGCCTTATCTGTTCGTCCTCTATGTTGTCGCTTATCTGGATCGGGTCAACGTGGGCTTTGCTGCGTTTGGCCTGAAAGCGGATCTGCACTTTACCGATCAGGTTATCGGCCTGGGCGCGGGTATTTTCTTCTTCGGTTACGTCCTTCTTGAAATCCCCGGAACGATCCTGGTTGAAAAATGGACCGCACGTGGTTGGATTGCTCGGATTATGATCTCGTGGGGCATCCTGGCCATGCTCACGGGTTTCATTCAAACAAAGAACCAGTTCTACCTGATCCGGTTCTTGCTCGGAGCGGCAGAGGCTGGATTCTTTCCAGGCATAATCGTCTACTTAAGTCACTGGTTTCGTTATCAGGATCGCGCCAAGGCAGTCGCGTTTCTGATGACCGCGATTTCCGTGTCGAATATGATCGGCTCTCCTTTGTCTGGCTTGCTTTTGAAACTAAATTGGATGGGAGTGGCGGGTTGGCGGTGGATGTTCATTATTGAGGGCGTGCCAGCAATCATTCTCGGAATCGTCACGTTGTTCTATCTCACTGACTGGCCTCAACAGGCAAAGTGGTTACCCAGAGATGAACGAGAGTGGCTCGAGAAAACATTGGCGAATGAGATAAAGGTCAAACAAGCGAAACACACGCTCAGCATTCTTCAGGCCTTCAGGCATCGTGAGGTCGTGTTATTAACGTTGGCCTATTTCTTCATGGTAACTGCGAATTATGGACTCAACTTCTGGATACCTTCGATAGTAAAGAATTTGTCCGGTCTCTCCACTCTTGCGGTTGGCTTTGTAGCTGCTCTTCCCTACTGCTTCTCCTTCGTGGCGATTCTGATCGTCGGATGGCACTCAGACAAAACCAAAGAGCGCAGGTGGCATACGGCACTTTCAATGATGACCGCCAGTTTTGGTTTGGTCATGAGTGTCGTACTTGGGAATTATGCTGTGCTCGCCATTGCGATGCTTTGCATAACCGCGATGGGTGCAGCGGGCTACCTTCCCGGTTTCTGGGCACTCCCAACCAGTTTCTTAAGTGGAACGACCGCAGCGGCCGCAATTGGGTTGATAAACTCTTTTGGGAACCTCGGTGGGTACGTCGGACCTTATGTCGTCGGATACTTGAGCACCAGAAATAAATCGTACTTCCCGGGTCTCCTTTATCTATCGGCGTCTGCATTCATCGCTTCACTTCTGATATTGTCACTGCGAGCAACTCGAAAAGAGGAAGCATGATCACTCTCTGCGTCTCTGCGTTTCAATTGGGGTTCCCTATCGACTTAGACGCTGAGACGCAGAGGACGCAGAGACGAAGAGAAGAACTTCTATGAAACTTCGCAGCAGTAAATGGTTTGGATCAAAAGATCGCGATGGCTTCATTCATCGCAGTTGGATGAAGAACCAGGGACGCCCTGATCATTTATTCGATGGCCGACCAGTTATCGGCATTTGCAATACATGGTCGGAACTCACGCCATGCAATACACACTTTCGCACCATAGCTGATCACGTAAAGCGCGGTGTCTATGAAGCCGGTGGCTTCCCGCTCGAGTTTCCTGTGATGTCGATGGGTGAAACTCTGATGCGACCAACGGCAATGCTCTTCCGGAATCTCGTCAGCATGGATGTAGAAGAATCTATTCGTGCCAATCCACTTGATGGGGTGATTCTGCTGGCCGGTTGCGACAAGACAACTCCTGCACTACTGATGGGCGCTGCAAGTTGCGATATACCCTCGATCATGATTTCGGGCGGACCAATGTTGAACGGAAAGTTTCAAGGACGCGACATCGGGTCCGGAACAGACGTTTGGCGGTTCAGTGAAGAAGTTCGCGCTGGCTTGATGAGCGAATGTGAGTTCCTCGAAGCTGAGAGTTGCATGAACAGATCGGCCGGTCATTGCATGACGATGGGAACTGCATCGACGATGGCGAGTGTAGTCGAAGCGCTCGGCATAGGCTTGCCAACGAACGCTGCTATTCCCGCCGTCGACGCACGTCGTTATGCGCTGGCGCACGTGGCTGGTCAAAGAATAGTAGAAATGGTCCACGAGGATTTGCGCATGTCGAAGATCCTGACGCGCAAGGCCTTCGAAAATGCTATTCGAGTTGTCGGCGCAATCGGTGGTTCTACAAACGCCGTGATTCACCTCCTGGCAATCGCAGCGCGGATTGGAGTGGATCTAACTTTGGACGATTGGGACCAACTCGGCCGCGGCGTGCCGTGTTTGGTGAACCTCATGCCCTCAGGCAAGTATTTAATGGAAGACTTTTATTACGCTGGCGGTCTTCCAGCGGTGATTGAAGATCTTGGGGAGTTAATTCATCGCGAAGCATTAACAGTGAACGGCAAAACAATTGGCGAAAACGTCGCGGGTGCTCGCTGCTACAACCGTGATGTCATCAAACATCGAGAAGAACCTCTCACCAGAGAAGGCGGTATCGCAGTGCTTCGTGGGAATCTATGTCCCAACGGAGCAGTGTTGAAACCATCAGCTGCAACACCAGAATTGATGAAACATCACGGGCGCGCGGTCGTCTTTGAGACTATCGAAGACTTTCATGCGCGGGTCGATGATCCGAATCTGGATATTGATGAATCGTGTGTGATGGTGATGAAGAATTGTGGGCCGCGAGGGTATCCGGGCATGCCGGAAGTCGGAAACATGCCGCTGCCGCAAAAGATTCTGAAGCGGGGCATCACAGACATGGTGCGAATTTCTGACGCGCGCATGAGTGGAACCGCCTACGGCACCGTGGCGTTGCACGTGTCTCCGGAAGCTGCGGCTGGTGGAGTTCTCGCGCTTGTTCAGGATGGTGATGAGATTGAATTGAATGTGGAAGAGCGACGATTGCATTTGCATGTTGATGATGCGGAGTTGTCGCGGCGTCGCTCTGATTGGAAACCACCGGCGCCACCATCTGACCGAGGTTACTACAAGTTGTATTACGAGCATGTGATGCAAGCTGACCGTGGCGCCGACCTGGATTTTCTCGTTGGCGGCAGCGGTGTCGACGTGACGCGCGAGAGCCATTGACACTTGTCTACGTATTCTTTGCGACGCGCTTGGATGAAGTCAGTACCACCTCGCGGTAGCGGGTGGGTGCGCAGCTTGCTTTGACCACTTGATATTGGCTGCGCACCCACCCGCTACCGCGAAGTGGTACTGACTTCATCCAAGTTTGGTTGTTGCCTAAGGAGAGTTGAATGTCACCATTCAGATTCGCTTTGATTGTTGTCCTCGGATGGACCTCGTTACTTTGGTTTTCAATCCTGGGAGTTGCACAGGATCCGAGCGCTTACACTCTTTCCTCACCCAACAGCCACATTCAACTCAACATCCAAACCGGAGAACGTTTGACGTACGACGTTCTCGTGAATGGCAAACCCATCATCACCAAATCCACACTCTCAATCGACATCGATCACACAACTCTAGGTCTCAATCCTAAAGTCACAGCGTCTAAGCCAGGCTCAGTCGATCGGGAAATCTCTTGTCCTGTTCCACACAAAGCCGCAAAGCTTCGTGAAGCCTACAAAGAACTGCGACTTGAGATGGCGGGCAATTACGCCGTTGTGTTCCGCGCTTACAACGAAGGCATCGCTTATCGATTCGAGACGACCTTAGCAGCGCCTATTGTCAAGGTCTATAACGAGGAGGCGAGTTTCAACTTCAACGACAACTATCACGTGTATTATCCGAAGGAAGAGAGCTTCTTTTCTCACAACGAACGCGAGTTCCTCTATCTCACGTTGAAAGATATTCCAAACACCTCGCTGGCCAGTTTGCCTGCGGTTGTTCAAACAAATGATGGAATGAACGTCGCTGTGGCTGAATCAGACGTCGATGACTATCCAGGACTGTGGTTACATGGAAACAGCGATAACAGTCTCTCTGGAACGCTTCCACATTACCCGCTAAAAGAGGATCCCCGTAACGATCGAGATATCAGAGTAGCCGAGACCGCGGACTACATTGCAGCAACCAAAGGCACACGCACATTTCCCTGGCGCATCCTTGGTATCGCGGAAACCGATGCCGACTTAATCACGAATCAACTCGTCTACCTGCTCGCGAAACCTTCACAGATTCAGGACACATCATGGATCAAACCGGGCAAAGTTGCGTGGGACTGGTACAACGCAAACAACATTTGGGGCGTCGATTTCAAATCAGGCATCAATACTCAAACCTACAAGTACTATATCGACTTCGCATCGAAGTATGGCCTTGATTACGTGATTCTCGACGAAGGCTGGTACAAACTCGGCAACGTCCTTGAAGTTGTTCCTGAGATGAATGTCGAAGAACTCGTCGCCTATGGAAAGCAAAAGAATGTGGGAATCATTCTGTGGGTGATCTGGAAGACGCTGGATAATCAGTTCGATGCCGCCTTCGCTAAATACGAGAAGTGGGGCATCAAAGGATTGAAGATCGACTTCATGCAACGCGACGATCAACCGGTCATGAATTTCTATCAGAGGGTGTGTCGTGAAGCGGCGAAGCGAAAGATGCTGCTTGATTTTCACGGCGCGATTCGTCCTGCGACTTTTATGCGAACGTGGCCCAACGTCGTTAACACAGAAGGTGTGCGCGGTCTCGAGCAAAACAAGTGGAGCAAGTATTCAAATCCTGAACACAACGTGACCATACCCTTCACCAGAATGTTTCTTGGTCCAATGGATTACACGCCCGGCGCGATGGTGAACAGTGGGTTGGAAAAGAACTTCGTCTCCATATTCGAACGTCCAATGAGCCCGGGCACGCGCTGTCATCAACTCGCCATGTATGTTGTTTATGAAGCACCGCTTCAAATGTTGGCAGATTCGCCCACACGTTATTTGCAGGAGCCGGAAATAATGCAGTTACTTGGTTCCGTGCCGACTACCCGGGACGAGACTCGAGTGCTGGCTGCGAAGACAGGTGATTACGTAGCTGTTGCTCGACGTCACGGCAACGACTGGTACATTGGAGCCATGACTGATTGGACGCCGCGTGATCTCGAGCTCGATCTCTCATTCTTACCGGCGGGATCTTTTCAAATGACGGCTTATCAGGACGGCGCGAACTCCGATCGTTTGGGTGCTGATTACAAGAAGACGAGCAGCGCGGTTACCAAAACAACCAAACTAAAGATCCACCTCGCCTCGGGTGGCGGTTGGGCCGCGCAGATTCGACGTTCTTAGTCCGCAGATTAAAACGCTTGTACCTGTCGATCCGCTTCGCTTACTATTCGCACGCCTGAAACGCCTTTCCAGAATTCCCCAAACGGAGACTCAATTCTGCATGCTCGCATCTATCCTTCTACTTGCTCTGTTCTTTCAGGGCGGAGGTCAACGTCAAGGGCAGTTCACTGGTCAACAGCAACCCAGTCCTACTCCGCAATCATCACCGCAACCTAACCAACAAGGCAGCGGAAGGGCCCAGCCCCAAGCGACTCCCACTCCCGAAGAACCTCCAGTTGTTACCAGACACTCAATTCAAGTCGGTGGACAAACTCTTAACTACACGGCAACGGCCGGAATGATGCCGATAAAAAATCGTGACGGTGAAGTCGAGGCCCGCATGTTTTTCACCGCCTATGTTGTCGATGGACCGAAGCGTCCACTTACGTTTTCGTTCAACGGCGGTCCAGGTTCTGCTTCAGTCTGGTTACACATGGGAGCCATCGGTCCGAAGCGAGTAAAGATGAACGCCGATGGAACTATGCCTTCGCCCCCTTATGAATTGGTGGACAACCAGGCAACATGGTTAACGAAATCTGACCTTGTCTTCATTGACCCTGTCGGAACTGGTTTCAGCCGCCCGGCGCGTCCTGAACTCGGTCAGCGATTCTTTGGTCTTCAGGGTGACATCGAATCGGTCGGAGAATTCATTCGAATGTATCTAACTCGATACGAGCGTTGGACCTCCCCATTGTTCCTCGCCGGCGAGAGCTACGGAACAACGCGGGCTTCGGCATTATCTGGTTATCTAATTGATCGCGGCATCGCTTTTAACGGAATAATGCTTATCTCGACAATAATGAATTTCGAGACAACTGCGTTTGCATCAGGAAACGATCTGCCTTACGAGTTATTTCTACCTTCGTACGCTGCCACAGCCTGGTATCACAAAAAGCTTCCTCCTGATTTGCAATCGAAACCGGTCGCTCGCGTCGTAGAAGAAGCAGAAGCCTTTGCCTCAGGCGATTACATGACGGCACTTGAAAAGGGTGCAAGACTATCAGCCCAGGAACGTCAGGACGCTATTAACAAGCTCGCTCGCTATACAGGACTTGATCCGAAGTTCCTTGACTATGCGAACCTTCGCGTGAACCTGAACCTCTTCCGCAAAGAACTATTGCGAACCGAGAGACGATCGATTGGGCGACTTGATAGTCGATTCAAAGGTTATGATTCGAACCTGGCGACTGATAGTACGGATTACGACGCAAGTGAAGCAGCAATTCGACCGCCCTATACTTCAACATTCAACAACTACGTCCGTTCCGAACTGGGTTACAAAACGGATCTCGAGTACTACATTCTGGGCGGCGGCATCGGCCCCTGGAACTGGGGAACCAATAATAACTACGTAGACACCAGCACCGCGTTGCGTAATGCGCTGGCAAAAAATCCGTATCTCAAAGTCTTTGTTGCGATGGGTTACTACGACATGGCGACGCCGTACTACGCAGTTGAATACACACTCAATCACATCAGCATCGATCCGCTCCTGCTCAAGAACTTCTCGACGAATTACTACGAAGCGGGTCACATGATGTACATCGACGAGAAGTCGCTGGCGAAACTGCATAGCGACATTGACAAGTTTATGCAGGATTCGATGAGTCGTTAGGGTAAGAGATAGATAGGACCTATAGGACGTATAGGACCTATAGCAAGAGCAAAGTTCCTATGCCAATCTATTCAAAAGACGCGAAGACTGAACAACCAGAGTCATCCTCCTCGGAATCAATTCAACACAGTGATGGTCGAGTAGAACTTCGACCTGAAGCACTAGACTCAATCAGCCACAGTCCCCTCTTCAATTTCGATCTGGCACCGGTCCCAATCTCCGGTCGGCGATGGACTACATACAATTACGCCGCTCTGTGGATCAGCATGGCGCACTGCATCCCAACCTACATGCTCTCATCCGGATTGATCAGCTCCGGCATGAACTGGTGGCAGGCATTAATCACCATCCTGCTCGGAAACACCATTGTCTTAATACCAATTCTGCTCAACTCACATCCCGGCACAAAGTACGGCATTCCCTTCCCGATCTTCGCCCGCGCCGCGTATGGAACTTACGGCTCCAATGTTCCGGCACTCATGCGTGCCCTGGTCGCTTGCGGTTGGTTTGGCATTCAAGCGTGGATCGGAGGAGAGGCACTGCACACTTTGTTAAGAGCCGTGATTCCGGGATGGCAAACACTGCTGGGTGGGCCGGTAGGCGGGCACACGCCGACTGAGTGGTTGTCGTTCTTGATCTTCTGGGGTTTCAACATCTACATCATCTATCGTGGGATGGATCTGTTGAGGCGAGTGGAAAACTGGGCGGCACCATTTGTACTGATCATGACGGCACTCCTGTTGGCCTGGGCTATTTGGAAAGCAAACGGTCTTGGCTATCTGCTGAATCAGCAAAGTAAGTTTCATTCGTTCGCGGAGTTTTGGCCGCTCTTTATCATCTCGCTGACTGGAATGATTGGCTTTTGGGCAACTCTTTCGTTGAACATGCCTGACTTCACACGTTTCGGAAAAAGCCAGCGTGATCAGGCTGTCGGTCAGATAGTTGCCCTTCCAACAACGATGACAGTCTTTGCAGCGATGGGGGTGATCATCACGTCGGCTGCCGTTGTGATCTATCCACACATGAAACCGTCGGAGTTGTGGGATCCGATGAAACTCGTCGGACAGTTTCAAAGCGTGGTTATCATTGCCATCTCAATGTTCACAGTGGTTGTGGCAACGCTCGCGGTAAACATTGCAGCCAACGTAGTCTCGCCGGCGAATGATTTCGCAAACGCTTTTCCTAAATGGATCTCGTTTCGAACCGGAGGATTAATAACAGGCATTATCGGAATTCTCATGCGACCCTGGCGTTTGTTGGCAGATCCGTCCGGCTACATCTTTGACTGGCTGGTCGGTTATTCGGGAGGACTGGGAGCAATCGCCGGCGTGCTAATCGTCGACTACTGGCTTGTCAGAAATAAGCGACTCGAACTTGGCGACCTATACAGGCGCGAGGGCACTTACACGTACAACAGTGGTTGGAACTGGCGGGCAATCATCGCCACTATTGTTGGCTGTACCTTCGCATGGATCGGTCTGATCGTGCCATCGCTGAAGTCGTTGTACGCTTATGCGTGGTTTGTCGGATTTGGTGCGGCTGGTGTTACGCACTATGTCTTGATGAAAGCGATGCCGCCAGAACCGATATAATCTTAGTTTTGGTCTTTGGGTGGGCGAATTAAAAAGGCATCCTCAAAATAGAACAAGTAAGGAAGGGCGGTTTACCCCCGCTGATCCCAAAATAGAGAGATCATTGTTTGGCGCGAGCGGGGATAAATGACCCTTCCTTACTTGTTCTATTTTTAGGGGCCCATCCGAACCTTCCGGACTAACATTGAAAGACCCTTTCTTGTAGATAACTGTTGCGCCGCAATGCTATAAACTGTCCGTCAGAATGCTCAGGTCGCGACATAAAAGGAATAAATTATGCCACGTACAGTTAAATGCGGACTTATCCAGTGCACTAACGCCGCGCCTACCGATGCACCGATCGAAGAGATCAAGCGCCTCAACATCGAAAAGCATCTCGGCTTTATCGAGCAGGCGGCAAAACAAGGTGTGCAGATCATTTGTATGCAGGAGGTTTTCACAACACCGTACTTTTGCGCCGAACAAAAGACGCGCTGGTACGAAGCTGTGGAGCGTATTCCGGATGGTCCGACTGTCCGTTTGATGCAGGAGATCGCCAAAGAACACGGAATGGTGATCATTGTCCCGATTTATGAGGAGGAGATCACGGGTATTTACTACAACACTGCCGCCGTGATCGATGCCGATGGAAAGTACCTGGGCAAATATCGTAAGAACCATATCCCGCACGTGAATCCGGGCTTTTGGGAAAAGTTTTATTTCCGTCCTGGCAATCTTGGCTATCCATGTTTTGATACCGCCTTTGCTCGCATCGGCGTGTACATCTGTTACGACCGTCACTTTCCAGAAGGAGCACGCGCACTTGGATTGAATGGCGCAGAAATAGTCTTCAATCCGTCCGCAACCGTCGCCGGGCTTTCAGAGTATTTGTGGAAGCTCGAGCAGCCCGCACACGCGGTAGCGAATGGATACTTCATCGGGGCAATCAACCGCGTGGGTCATGAACAGCCGTGGGACATAGGAGAATTTTACGGGCAGAGTTATTTTTGTGATCCGCGCGGTCAGTTCCTCGCACAAGCTCCTCGCGATCAAGATGCGCTGATCGTTGCAGACTTGGATCTCGACAAAATTCGCGAAGTCAGAAACACCTGGCAGTTCTTCCGCGACCGGCGCCCGGATAGTTATGGGGCGTTGGTAGCAGACTGAAATTATTAAGATTGTTCTCTTCTCTGCGCTTCCTCTGCGTCCTCTGCGTCTCTGCGGTTGAAGTAGCCCTGCCCAATATTCACCGCTGAGACGCAGAGGGCGCAGAGGAAGCGCAGAGAAGAGAACAATCTGAAATGGAGTTAAAGATGGATCTCTCAATAACCGTTAACGGCATCAAGTTTCCCAATCCGTTTGTTCTGGGGTCAGGTCCGCCAGGGACCAACGCACGCGTGCTCGCCAAGTCATTCGACGCTGGATGGGGCGGCGCCGTAGCAAAAACTGTCAGTCTCGAGTCGGCTAAGGTCGTTAACGTTGTGCCGCGTTATGGGAAGTTGCGCTCGCGTTCCACCGGAGAGGTGATTGGTTTTGAAAATATCGAGTTGATCTCCGATCGTCCGATCGAAGTTTGGCTTGAGGAGTTTCGCGAAATAAAGAAAGAGTATCCAAACAATGTCCTCATCGCTTCAATAATGGAGGAGTATGAAAAGAGTCGTTGGCAAGAGCTGACGAAAATGGTTCAGGATACTGGCGTGGATGCGTTCGAGTTGAATTTCTCGTGCCCACACGGAATGACCGAACGGAAGATGGGTTCGGAAATGGGTGAACATCCTGACTTGACGCAAGAGGTAACGAGTTGGGTCACCGAGGTCGCAAAAATTCCTGTTTGGGCAAAGATGACTCCCAACATCACAAACATTCGCGAACCTGCTATCGCTGCCGTCCGTGGCGGAGCCGTTGGTATTTCAGCGATCAATACAATTCTGTCTGTCATTGGTGTCGATCTAGAAACGTTGCGACCGATGCCCACCGTCGAAGGTCACGCAGTTCCTGGTGGCTATTCATGTCAAGCCGTGCGACCAATTGCATTAAGAATGGTCAGCCAGCTGGCCCTTGGACTTCCCGAGGAGATAACGATTAGTGGGATCGGTGGTATTGAAAACTCGCACGACGCTCTGCAGTTTTTCTTACTCGGCGCTTCCACGGTGCAGATTTGTACTGGAGTTATGCTTCAAGGTGTGAAGATGGTAGACGAATTGAATGCAGGCGTTACGAAGTTCATGACCGATAAAGGATTCGAGTCCGTTGAGGAGATGGTAGGCAAGAGTCTTCCCTACTTTTCAACGCACATGGATCTGGTGCAGAAGATGAAAGCCGCCAAACGGTCGAAGGCAGGTGAGGCCAGCCGCGACAATGAATGGGCGCAGAAGGATATTACTGAGAAAACTGCTGAGTTAACGTCAAACTGAATTCATCCGCAGATTACACAGATTACGCAGATTTTTTTAATGAGGGGAAAGGCTCTCAACTCAATTCAAAGAAATCTGCGTAATCTGTGTAATCTGCGGATGAACTTCTTCAGATTTCAAACTCTGCAACCACGGGAGCATGGTCGGAAGGTTTCTCCCACTTGCGAGGTTCGATATCGATCCATGTCCTTAAGTTTCTTTTCATCAATGGTTCGCTGATCCAAATGTGATCGATTCGCAACCCCATATTACGTCGGAACATTCCGGCTCGATAATCCCACCATGAATAGTGCCCTCCAGCTTCAGTGTGCAAACGAAAGGCATCAGTGAATCCCCACTTCCTGATATGCTCGAGAGCGGCACGTTCCGGTTCACTAAACAAGATCCGACCTTGCCACAAGCGCACATCGTGGACATCACGCTCCTCTGGGGCGACGTTGAAGTCACCGCACAAAAGTACCGGCGAACTCGTTTGATAGTGTTCGTCAAAAAACGAACGAAGCCTGTTCATCCAATCTAATTTGAACGCGAATTTTTCAGACCCGACCATTTGGCCGTTTGGAATATAGACGTTGACGATGCTCATTCCCTCAACTGTCGTCGTAATCAAACGTGACTGTGCAGTTTCATCATCCCCTGGATAACCCCGGTGGCTAGTTTCACAGCTTCCACGCGTCAGAATCGCGACTCCGTTATATGACTGCTGGCCAAACAGCTGGCATTGATAACCTCGCTCCTCAAATACTTCGTGAGGGAATTTGTCATCAGTGCATTTTGTTTCCTGCATGCACAGAACATCAGGCTTAACCAAATCGATCCACCGTATTACATTCGGCACGCGAGCGAGAATCGAGTTGACGTTCCAGGTCGAAATTAGCATTAGAGTGTGATCAGATGAATAAGTCCTATAGATCGAATAGGTCCTATTTCAAACCGATAAGATCAATCCTGCGATCATCGCCCCCCGAACCGCAATATCATCCGCCAAGATATGCTCATGAACCGCATGTGCACCATCGCCGCTTATCCCCAATCCATCGAGCACGGGGATTCCCATTGCCGCGAGGAAGTTGCCATCCGACGCACCGCCAACCTGTGCTTCGCCAAGTTCAAAGTCGATCATACTCCCAATCGCTCTGGCGATTTCAAAGAGCTCAGCAACCGCGATTGTACGTTCCAATGGCGGACGGTTGATTCCTCCAGAGACAAACAGCTTTACGCGTTCATCGATCGGTCGAAGGTTCTTCAAAAGTTGATCCACTTCCTCTGCCTCATTTTCAGTGGAGAAACGAACATCAATTTCACCCTCTGCTTCAGCCGCCACAACATTTGAGCGAGTGCCACCATGAACCACACCTACGTTTATGGAGACTCCAGATCCCGAACGGTTGATTGAATGAAGAAGTTGCGTCTGCCGAGCGAGCTCGAGAATTGCACTTGCGCCTTTTTCGGGTTCAAGTCCAGCGTGCGAAGCTTTGCCTTCAACGCGAATCGAATAAATTCCAGTTCCTTTTCGTCCGGTCTTTACATAACCGCCGAGCGCTGGCGGCTCCAATACAAACGCACAGCGCGTATCAACTCTTTTCGCGAGTTGTTCCATCAACGGCCATCCGCTCTGACTTCCGACTTCTTCATCACAGGTCAGAATGATCGTGACAGCTCTTTGCGGCTTGAGTTGAAGAGTCACAAGCGTCCGCAAGATCTCGATCGTTAAGGCACAGTTGGCCTTCATATCAAATACACCTGGCCCGTAAATGCGATTGCCTTCTTTCCGCCAGGGTCGTAGTTCAACTGAGCCACGCTCGTGAACCGTATCGGTGTGCCCAATAATAAGGATCTGTCCTGAGTTTTCGAACTCGGAAAAACTACGAATCACCACATGTTCGCCAAACGCCGGCACCACCCTGCGCTCGATGGAATCAACACAGCCTAGATCATTTGCCGCACTGACAAGTCTGTCCACGACGACTCGACTTCCAGCTTCATCACCCGACGGAGATTCGATCTCAACGAGTGTTTTTATAAACGCTTCAATACTTTCCTGCCGCGACCTGAAGACAGTCAGCAACCGAATTGCGAGATCTGGAGAGATGACTTTTGAAGGCATTTAGGTTTAGACGAAGGCTGTTGATGTTCGAATCGTTTCTTTGCGCACAGTCAACGACTCAATCCGTGGCAAGTTCACATCGAATCCGATGCCCGGCGCTTCGGATGCTTTGATCGTTCCGGAACTGCTAACAATTACGGGAGGCTCAATGATGTCTTCTAACCAGTAGCGGGCGCTGGCTGAAACGTCTCCGGGTAAAGAGAAGCCGGAGAGAGTTGACATCGCGATGTTGTGAGCTCGGCCAATACCAGACTCGAGCATCCCGCCACACCAAATCGGCAAATTGTTTTCACGAGCGAGGCTCTCAATCCGTTTAGCCTCAGCGTGACCACCCACGCGACCAAGCTTTACATTAATAATCCTGCATGAGCCCAGCTCAATCGCGTGAGTGGCGTCGGCTGCTGAATGAATCGACTCGTCCAGGCAAACGGGTGTCTGAATTTCTCGTTGCAACTTTGCATGGTCGAAAATATCGTCGTGCGCCAGCGGTTGTTCGAGCATCATCAGATTGAATCCATCCAACTCCTTAAAAAGTGGTACGTCCGCTAACGTGTATGCCGAGTTTGCATCCCCCATCAGCCGAATGTCTGGAAACTCCCGACGAACTCGTTCAATAACCTTCAAATCCCACCCTGGTTTGATCTTGATCTTGATTCGTTGATAACCCGCATCGACTTCCTTTCTGATTTTTTCCAACAGAATCTCGAGCGAGTCCTGAATGCCGATGGACACTCCGCAAGCAATCTCCGAACGAGTGCCACCCAGATGCTTCCAAAGGGGAACCTGCAGACTTTTGGCTTCAAGATCCCAGCACGCATTTTCGATTGTCGCCTTCGCCATGCGATGTCCACGCACAGGCTTCATCAGCGCAGAAACATGAGCTGCGGAATCGAAGGTTTTGCCTACAACCATCGGCGTAAGAAAGTGACGGAGCGTCGCCCACGCAGCATCCGTCCATTCATCGCTATAGAATGGTTCTTCACCGGCAGTACATTCACCCCAACCATCCGAACCGTCTGTGTCTGTCACACGCGCCAGGACGATCCGTCGTTCGGTTGTGCGTCCAAAGCTAGTTTCGAAGAAGTGAACAAGTGGAAGGCGAATTTCGCGCAGTTCTATGGAGTGAATAAGCAAGGTCCCAGGGAGTTCCTCCGTGTCTTCATTATGCCTTTAGGAAAGTCACTTGTCAGCCGCTTTTGAATGGGGTGTTAACAAAAGAATAACTTTTATTCGCAAACACGATTGTTGCTTGACCTGTAATTTGGGAATTGGTAAAAGGCTCCCAACCACCTACCGGCCTCGTAAGTTTTCACACCGGTATTCCTCTCAACAAAGTGCGGAAAGTCTGAAATCGATTGAAACCGAGAGGATTACGTATGCGCAGGATTATGGCCACGTTCACACCTACAAACCATTTCACAAAAACATTCCGCTTGATTTTTCGTCAACATTGGCGTGGCTTGTTGGCGTCGTTTGTTGTTCTTTCATTTATCTCAATACTTATTCTTGGCTTTAACCGAAACGTTTCCGCCGATACCTCTACTCCAATTAGTATTTCCAGTTTCAATACCGCAGTAACACAGAACTTCGATACTCTCGCCTCCACAGGAACCTCCAGTACAACGCCCGCCGGATGGGGTTTCGCTGAATCCGGTACGAACGCGAACACAACGTACACCGCTGGAACCGGCTCATCGGCTACCGGTGATACTTATAGCTTTGGTGCGACAGGCAGCACCGAACGCGCGTTTGGCGGACTTCAAAGCGGTAGTCTCGTGCCGACGGTCGGGGCCGTATTCATCAACAACACCGGAAGCGCGATTGACTCGCTCACGATAAGTTATACGGGTGAACAGTGGCGATTAGGCGCGACTGGCCGGGTTGACAGATTGGATTTTCAGTACAGCACCAATGCCACAAGTCTCAGTAGTGGAAGCTACATCGACGTCAACACGCTCGACTTCACAGCACCGGTTACCGCTGGCACGCTCGGAGCACTCGATGGCAACGCGAGTGCAAATCGAACGATCATCACAAATACGATTTCCGGTTTAAGCATCCCGAACGGCGCAACGTTCTGGATTCGTTGGGCCAGTTTTGATGCATCTGGATCGGATGACGGTCTCGCAATCGATGATTTTTCGATAACCGCGACTGGAGGTGGTGACGCCGCACCATCCGTCTCTACAACGACCCCAGCTACGGGTGCAACTAATGTCGCCGCCAATTCCAACATCTCGATCACGTTCAGCGAACCAGTCAATGTCACCGGTAACTGGTTCCAAATAGCATGCAATACGAGTGGTACACGGCAAGTCGCGGACACAAACGTTACTGGTGGACCAACCACCTTCACGATCGATCCAAATAGCGACTTCGCCCCTAACGATCAATGCTCTGTAACAGTTTTTGCGGCTCAGGTTTCCGATCAGGACGCTAACGATCCTCCCGACAACATGACGGCCAACGCCTCCTTCTCGTTCACCGCGGCTGGCCCTCCTGCCGAACCTGGAAGCGTTGTCATCAGTCAAATCTACGGTGGTGGTGGCAACAGTGGTGCAACGATCAAGAACGATTTCATCGAGCTGATTAATCATACCGGCGCACCAATAAACCTGAGCGGCTGGTCAGTACAATATGCTGGCGCAACGGGTAGTTCATGGCAGGTGACGCCACTCACAGGAACGCTCGCAGCGGGACAGTATCTTCTTGTTCAAGAGGGGGCAGGCGTTGGCGGAACAGTTAACCTGGTACCGGATGTCACCGGAACCATCGCAATGAGCGCTACTGCCGGTAAGGTAGCATTGGTTAACACTACCAGTGCCCTGACAGACGCATGCCCATCCGACCCATCCATCATTGACTTCGTAGGCTTCGGCGGGACAGCAAGCTGCTTCGAAGGCTCTGGACCTACTGCTGCCCCAAGTAACACGACTGCTGTATTAAGAGCTGGTGATGGTTGTACGGACACCAATGACAACTCTGACGACTTCGACACCGGAACACCGAATCCGCGCAACACGTCATCACCCGTTAACAACTGCGCTTTGTTCGGCGGGGTTGGATCTGCGAACCCGGCGAGTGTGCAACCGGGCGATAGTTCGACCTTGACGGTCAACGTCACGCCAGGATCAAACCCAACCAGCACCGGCATCGCAGTAGTTGCCGATCTTTCTTCGATTGGTGGATCAGCAAGTCAATCATTCAGCGGAATCGGCAATAGCTTTACTTATCTGGCCACCGTTGCTCTGGGAACAACTCCCGGTCAGAAGTCGTTGCCGGTAACAATCACCGATGCTCAATCTCGAACGGCCAACACAACAATTAATATCACTGTTCTTCAACCACCTCCCTCGTCTGATCACGTTGTAATCAGTCAGATCTATGGCGGCGGTGGTAACTCCAATGCGACTTATAAGAACGACTTCGTTGAACTCTATAACACAGGAGGCAGCGCATTCGATCTGACCGGCTGGAGCATTCAATACTCCGCCTTTAACGGCAGTGGCTGGGGTAGCAACAAGCAACCATTAGGTGGAACGATCGGCGCAGGAGAGTATTACCTGGTCAAACTTGCGTCGAATGGAAATGTTGGCGCTGACTTACCAGCGGCGAATGTCGAAGGTGTGATCAATCTAAGTGGAAGCACCGGCAAGGTGGCACTGGTCAGTAGCTTCCAGCCTCTGAGTGGGACGTGTCCACTTGCGGATCCTAATCTCGTGGACTTCGTCGGCTATGGTAGCAATGCCTCCACCGCTGGCTTCTGTTACGAAGGAACGGCGCCCGCACCGGGTCCAGCTGGGGACAATACCGTGTCAGTGCTAAGAAAGGGCGCAGGCAGCGCTGATACAAACAATAACAGCAACGATCTGCTGATCGGCGCAGTGAATCCAAGACGAACTGCGGCTATAGTCGAACTCGGTCCGAATGTATTAACGACTGATCCCGCATCAAACGGATTCAACATTCCTCATGACGCAAGCATTACCGTTTCCTTCACGGAACCAGTAGACGTCGTCGGTGCCTGGTACAACATCGCTTGCGCGGATCTGACCACACACAACGACGCGACAGTAGTCGTCTCCAATAATTTCAAAACCTACGTCATCACTCCAAATGTGAACTTTGGATTTGGACAGCAATGCACCGTCACCGTCAATAAGGACAATGTTCACGATCAGGATACTGACGACTCGGGTCCCAACACTGACACTCCACCGTCGGACTACAGCTGGACATTCTCAGTAGTGGGTGCCGGCGATCCGGCTCCCTATCCACCGAGTGTTCATTTGACCATGGGCAATCCATCGAATGCAGTTGCCGATTCGAATCAGTTCGATAACTACTTAATGCAGAAGCCCACTTATTCGCTTTCGTACAATCGCGATAAAGGAACACCAAATTGGGTGAGCTGGCATCTCGAGCCGGCGTGGTTCGGCAATCTAACCAGGTTCGACACCTTCAGACCGGATCCGGCAGTGCCGCCCGAATGGTATCGCGTGCAGGCGACTGATTATTCTGGTAGCGGTTTCGATCGCGGACACATGACACCAAATGCCGACCGCGATAATGAGAATCGAATTCCCATCAATCAGGAAACGTACCTGATGAGTAACATGGTGCCACAGGCTCCGGATAACAATCAGGGCCCGTGGGCCGCGTTTGAAAACTACCTGCGCAGCATTGTTACCTCACCGCAGAATAACGAACTTTACATCGTGTCCGGACCGTTTGGTGTCGGTGGCAGCGGCTCGAACGGAGGTACCACGACCACCATCGCATCGGGTCACGTATCAGTTCCCCAATACACCTGGAAAGTAGTGCTCGTCATTCCCATTGGCGACAACGATGTATCTCGCGTAACCGCGGCTACACGAACGATCGCTATTCTGATGCCCAACCAGCAAGGCATTAGAAATGATCCGTGGCAAAACTATCTGACAACCGTCGATCACATCGAAGAGCTAACGGGTTACAACTTCTTCTCGAATGTTCCAGATGCGATTCAGAATGCAATTGAGGCAGGAACAGACGGAACCAATCCGCCAGGCACTTCGGGCCAGTCTGTAACAACCGCCGAAGACAATTCGACAAACATAACACTAACTGCGGTCAGTCCGGGCGGACCGTTAACCTATTCGATCGTCAATCCGCCAGCACACGGTCAATTGACCGGCTCGGATGAAAACCGAAGCTACCAACCCGATCTGAATTACAACGGGCCCGATAGTTTCACTTTTAAAGTCAACGACGGCAGTCATGATTCGAATACTTCCACCGTCAGCATTACTGTGACTGAAGTAAATGATCCTCCGACCGCCAACGATGACAATGCTGGATCCACGGATGAAGATTTGGCCTTGACGATCTCTGCTGCGGATCTAACCGTGAACGATCAAGCAGGTCCGGCGAATGAGAGTGTGCAAACGGTGACTGTTACGAGTGTCAGCTCGACAGCAGACACCCATGGTTCCGTGTCGTTAGATAATGGAACCATCACCTACACTCCTGCGGCTAATTACAATGGGCCGGCGAGCTTTACTTATCAGGTGTGCGACAACGGAACCACCAATGGCAGTTCTGATTCACAATGTGCCGACGGAACTGTCAACCTCAACGTCAGTCCAGTGAATGACAATCCCGTTGCAGTTGATGACTCAGCGACTACCGACGAGGACACTCCTGTCACGATCGATGTCGTTGCTAACGATACCGACGTCGATGGCGACGCACGAACATTGCAGAGTGTTGGCACCGCTTCGCACGGTTCGGTGACGATCGTTGGTGGGCAGGCGCAATACTCTCCAGCAGCAAACTTCAACGGCAGCGACAGCTTCACCTATGTTGTTTCAGACGGGCATGGCGGCACCGCGACGGGCAACGTCAACGTTACAATCAATGCAGTCAACGACAATCCGGTTGCGGTGAATGATTCGGGAACAACGGATGAAGACACGTCAGTAACGGTGAATGTCGTAGCAAACGATACGGATGTCGATGGCGATACACGAACCTTGCAGAGTGTTGGTACAGCTTCGCATGGGTCAGTCACCATTGTCAGTGGTCAGGCTCAATACTCGCCAGCCGCAAACTTCAACGGCAGTGACAGTTTCACCTACATGGTCTCGGATGGACATGGAGGCACGGCAACTGGCCACGTCAACATCACCGTAAATCCGGTCAACGACGCACCGGTGCTCAGCGGAGTACCGCCTTCAGCTTCTGTCGTCTATGGCACAAACTTGACGTTCACTGCGTCTGCATCTGATGTCGATTTGCCGGCGCAGACTTTGACGTTCTCGCTTGTGGGAGCGCCTCTCGGTGCTTCAATCAATCCCAGTACAGGCGTCTTCTCATGGACGCCAAGTGCGGCACAAGCGAACGCGAACTACACGTTCAGCGTCGCGGTTAGCGATGGACAAGCAACGACATCGAGCTCGATCACGGTAACAGTGCAGCTCAAGCCGGTAACCTCGCTCGGGCCAGCCCAACTCTGGCTCGGTGTTAATAAGGGTGGCGACGTCGGCACGAAGTTCGATGTATTGGCTGAAGTATTCAGGAACGGCGTGCAGCTGATTGGATCGGGAGAACTAGACGACGCAGATGTGGGGGCCGTTAATTTCAATGCCGCTCTACTCCAGGCAATCAACATCAGTCAGGTTGGTCCATCTGGCTTCCGAACTGGCGACACACTCAGCATTAGATTGTCCGTGCGAATCGCCAACAGCAGCCCGAACAAGAATGGAACTGCGCGGCTTTGGTACAACGACGCCGCCGCAAATAGTAATTTCGCGGCGACGATTGGCGGTGTTGCAAATAACTACTTCCTGAGAACCGGCTCAGCTTTGACAACCGTTCCGGGTGCTGGGCCGCGATCGAACATTGATGTGACTGTGAAACGCACCGGAGGTAATCCGTGGGTGCCGTTTGGCACTTGGAGTATTACTTACTAACTATTCGCTAGGGCTGACAAAAGACAGCCCATCGAACAGAAGCTCCTAACCCGGATACACGAAAGCTCTTCTGTCGGAGCGCGGCCGTCCCCGGCCGCCCCCGTCGAATAGAGCCCATGAAGGAATGTAGGAAGATCCTACCTGCTTCATCCTCAACCTGTTAATAACTTGGTGGTTCGAGAAAGTCGCGACCGAGACTCGAAGGGGGCGGCCGGGGACGGCCGCGCTCCGACAGAAGAGCTTCCGTGTATACAGCTAAGGAACTTCTGTTCGATGACTAATACCCGAATGAACCCGGCGAAACTGGAGAGCAAAGGTGATACTCACTCGGTCGAAACGATCTCTTTCTTACTGAGCGCCGCATGAAGTGTGTGCCAGGGAAGAGTTGCGCACTTCACTCGAACCGGGAAATCGCGGACGCCAGCAAAGATCTTCAAATGCCCCAGGTGGTTCTCGTCATTCTCTTCATCCAATTCACCTATGACGAGCGAGTGAAACTCCTTGAATAATTCTTCCGCATCTTGACGTGACTTCCCTTTCACAGCCTGAGTCATCATGCTTGCCGACGCTTTAGAGATTGCACACCCAGAACCTTCAAAGGCAACATCCTTCACTTGATCGTCTTCGACTTTCAAGTAAACAGTTAACTGATCTCCACAAAGAGGATTATGCCCCTCAGCTGTATGGCTCGGAGATTCGAGCTTGTGAAAGTTTCGTGGCTTCTTGTTATGGTCGAGAATGACCTGCTGGTAGAGT
>DATDFV010000238.1:0-6516 GCA_036522415.1 Pyrinomonadaceae bacterium
GCCTTATGGAGTTGATCGTTATCGAGAGAAGTTGGCGTGGTCAGAAGATTTTGAGAAGGCTGGTTACATATTTGTGTTTCAGGATGTGCGTGGCAGATATATGTCAGAGGGACAATTCCTTGAGATGAGTCCGCATCGTGACGACAAGAAGTCGATGAAAGACGTTGATGAGAGTACTGACACCTACGACACGATCGAGTTCCTGTTAAAGAATATTCCAAATAACAACGGCAAGGTTGGCATATGGGGAATTTCGTATCCTGGTTTCTTTACCTCGGCGAGCATTATCGATTCACATCCAGCTCTCAAGGCGGCATCACCTCAAGCTCCAATGACCGATCTGTTTATGGGAGACGACGCGTATCATGGTGGTGCATTCATGCTGGCTGCGAACTTTGGTTTCTATACCGGATTCAAGCCCATCCTGGAGCCTTCACCGCCCAAGGCAACACTGCCATTCGACTTTGTCACACCAGATGGTTACAAGTTCTTCCTCGGAGCTGGTTCACTGCGAAATCTGAACAAGCTCTATCTCAACGACTCGAATCCTCTCTTCACCGATCAGATTCTTCATGATACTTATGACGAGTATTGGAAGCAGCGAGATCTTTCCCGGCACATGAACAATATTCGTTGTGCGGTATTGACTGTAGGTGGCTGGTTTGATGCTGAGGATCTCGCGGGGCCAATTAGAACGTTTCAGGCAATCAAGCACAACAATCCATCTACTCCAAACATGCTTGTGGAAGGACCATGGACGCATGGTGGTTGGAACTCAAATGATGGTGATCATCTGGGTGACGTCCAGTTCGCGGCAAAGACCTCTGAATTCTTCCGCACGAATATCCAGTTTCCTTTCTTTGAATACTACTTAAAAGGGAAAGGCTCGCCCTTACCAAATGCTTACGTGTTTGAGACCGGCACAAACGTGTGGCGCAAGTACGACAGCTGGCCACCAAGCAAAGCACAATCGAAAGTGTTGTACTTGCATTCTTCCGGCAGTTTGTCTTTCGAACCTCCGAGTGAGAATGAAGGTTTGGATGAGTACGTGAGTGATCCTGCGCGACCCGTGCCCTTCATAAACTATATCGCTACTGCAGTACCCCAACGTTACATGGTGGATGATCAAAGGTTCGCTGCGCGCCGAACAGATGTGCTTACATATCAAACGCCAGCGCTTGAAGATGATATTACTGTTTCAGGTCCGATTTCTCCTGAGTTATATGTGACATCGACCGGCACGGATTCTGACTTCGTAGTGAAGATCATTGATGTCTATCCGGACGATTATCCGGATAACGAAGTTGCAGTCACGAACAAGAGAGTGTTAGGTCCGCCATCGGTACGTATGGGTGGATACCAGCAATTGCTGCGCGGGTGGCCGATGCGTGCGAAGTTTCGAAATAGTTGGGAGAAGCCAGAGGCGTTAATTCCAGGCAAGGTTGCGAAACTCGAGTTCACGATGCCCGATATTAATCACACGTTTCGCAAGGGGCATCGGATCATGGTGCAGATTCAGAGCTCGTGGTTTCCGTTGATCGACCGCAACCCGCAGACGTTTGTTCAGATACCGGATGCGAAGACGGAAGATTTCAAAAAGGCGACGGAGCAGGTGATTCATCGACGAAGCGCGGCGTCGAGGATTGAGCTGATGGTGTTGGGTCAGTGAACAACAACCGAATCCTTCAGGACGCTTGTTTCCTGTATAGCACTTAGGAAATTTCGCAGCTGCTATCTATTTTGGGATTTCGTATTGTGAAGTTGAACATTTTCGGCGGTTAGATTTCATCAGGCACATGCGGGGACGCTTGCACTCCTGGCATACTAGTAATGATATCTACACTGTAGAAAATCTACCCGATTCTCCTGAACTAGATATACCACACGATGTTCTTGAGTAACTCGGCGAGACCAGCAGCCCGCGAGGTCGTACTTCAGAGGTTCCGGTTTTCCTATACCGTTGAAGGGATCAAGGATGACAGCTTCCACGAGATCCATTACGCGGTTGGCAATTTGAGGATTCTTAACAAACCAATAGCGTAAATCTTCGCGGAATTCGGAATGAAAGACAGCTGCCCAAACCTTCCGATTCTTTTCTTTGTGAAGTTGAGGTTCAGCGTTTTTTCGCTGCTTTGATTTTCGGTTCACCAAGCTGAACTTCTCGTCGCAATTGAGCCGCAGTTTGAGGATGACCTAGGCCTTTATGAGCCTTCTTTAAAGTCGACAGGAGCCTAAGCCTGTTTTTAGGTGAGCGCAATAAGTGAGCCGTCTCCATTAATCCGGCTAATTCATCAGCCGAAATGAGTATGACGTCTTTGCCCCCACGACGTGTGATCCGCACAATCTCGCGATCTCTTGTTACTTGGTGGCACAGTTCCGCCAGGTGAGCGCGTGCATTAGTGTAAGTGGTTTCTAATACCATGGAGAGGACGAATTAAACTGACGGCAAAAACGTACAGAACTTCTGTACAACTTGTCAAGGGGTATCTGCAGGCTTTGCGCGAGCATTTTGCAGTAAACGCAAGAAAGTCTTGGAGTGACACATTTCAGATTTCCTGACCTGCGGACCACTACATTAATAGCTTGTCTCATGTCGGACACAATCACAATTGCTGTCAACGGCGCTAAGATCGCTGTAAAAAGAAGCTGCTCGGTGGCAACGGCCGTGATGAATGCTGGTGAGAGTTGGCTGCGGACGTCAGTCACAGGGCAGGCGCGTGGACCATTGTGCGGGATGGGGATCTGTTTTGAATGTCGTCTCACGATTAATGGTCAGGCACAACAGCGGAGCTGCCAGATTCTTTGCGAAGATGGAATGGATATCAGGACGAGATAAGCCACAAATTTGCACAGAAGAAAACGAATCAGAATTAAGCTGCAGGCGGGAAAATAGATGGAAATGAATTGGGCGGGTGTGATGCCTGCGATAACGACGGCTTTTGATAATGAACTGAAGATTGATCATGCATTCGTTGCGCGGCATGCAAAGTGGTTAGTCGATAACGGCTGCACCGGGATTATCACGCCAGGCTCACTCGGCGAGAGTGCGACACTATTGCTCGAAGAGAAGCAGGCATTGTTGAAGACGATAATAGATGCGGTCGGACATCGCGTGCCGGTGGTGGCGGCAATCGCTTCGTTGAGCACCAGGGAAGCTGTTCAGTTGACCAGAAAGGTGAGCGACATGGGATGTCGTGGGCTAATGGTCTTGCCGCCCTATGTGTACAAGAGCGATTGGCGTGAGATGAAAGCACATGTTGAGGCAGTGTTTCGGGCGACTGACCTCTCATGCATGCTCTACAACAATCCGATTGCCTACGGAACCGATTACCTGCCGGAGCAGATTGCCGAGCTGAGTCGTGAGCATGGGAACTTTCAGGCGGTGAAAGAATCAAGCACCGATGTGCGGCGAATCACGTGGATTCGTGAATTGGTTGGTGACCGATTGGCGATGTTTGTTGGTGTTGATGATGCAATTGTTGAAGGCATCGCGGCAGGAGCTGTTGGGTGGGTTGCAGGGTTGGTCAACGCCTTGCCGAAAGAATCAGTTGCACTTTTCAAGTACGCGATGAACGGTGAGCGCAAAGAGGCCGCAAAACTTTACAATTGGTTTCTGCCTCTGCTCAGAATGGATACAGTTCCTAAGTTTGTGCAGCTGATTAAGTTAGTACAACAAGAACTTGGGATGGGAAGCGCGCGTGTGCGTCCCCCCAGATTACAACTCGCGGGTAGGGAACTGGACGACGCTCTGAACGTTATTCGTCATGTCTTAAACAACAAACCTGAATTTGAGGCGATTCCCGCAACGAATCAAGTGTAATTGCCGATCACTAAACCTCAAAGGACGGGAACTTCGTTTCAGATTTCGTTCGTTCTTTGCTACATAACAGTGTATGGATAAAGATTTTCCAGAGAGATCATTCAAGAAATTACAAGCTGCGCGGCGAATAGTCGTTAAGGTTGGCACAAGTACTGTTACTACAGATGAGGGCACGGCGCGGACCCAACAATTAAAGTCCATCGTTGCGTCACTCGCTTCACTGAAATCTGAAGGACGGCAGATCGTTCTCGTTTCGTCGGGTGCAGTTGGACTTGGTCGCGCTAAATTGGGTGTGAATCACGTTCGTTTAAGTGATCTCGTATTGCGCCAGGCGTGTGCTGCCGTTGGTCAGAGTCTGCTGATGAGCTTATATAACGCCGCATTCAGTTCCTGTGACGTTAAGATTGCCCAGGTGCTGCTGACCGAAGATGATTTTGCTGATCGTAAACGTTATGCAAACCTTCGTCATACAGTTGAGCGGCTGTTGAAACTTCGGATAATCCCGATTGTTAATGAGAACGACACGGTGTCAACGGCTGAAATTGAATTGTTTGATAGTCGGAGCGGTCGGATCTTTAGTGACAACGATCGGCTTGCGGCTTTGATTATGAGTAAGCTTGAGGCGGATGCCTTAATAATCTTGACGAATGTGGAGGGCGTTATTGATAAGGAAGGTTCTGTAATTCCGTTTGTCACTGAGCTGAAAAATGACCTGACGTTATTGGCATCTGGTCCGTCGGTGAGTGGGCGGGGCGGAATGTTGACGAAACTTGAAGCCGCGGAGATTGCGATGCGTGCCGGTGGGGTTGCCGTCATTGCGAATGGTGGTACACCGAGAATACTTGAACGGATTTTTGCTGGCGAGCAGGTTGGAACCACCTTCTTTTCTGACGTGCGTTTAGGAGGGAAGCGACGCTGGATTAAGTATGCAGCGGGGGTGCGTGGTCGATTGGTAATCAATCCTGGTGCGCGGAAGGCAATTCTGGAAAGAAAAGCAAGTCTTCTGTCTTCGGGTGTGATTAGTGTACAGGAGAAGTTTAAGGCGCTGGATGTTGTAAGCATCGTTGATCATCAAGGCCGTGAGTTTGCCAGGGGAATTGCGAACTATCCGAGCCATGAGGCGGAGACAATGATTGCAACGGCAGCTTCATCGTCGGGGAAAGTGAAGGCGAGAGTGTTGGTCACCAGGAATAATATAGTATTGAATGATTAGTATTTCGTTTTAAATAGAAATGACTGGACCATCGGAAACTAAAGGCTTCACTGTTGCAACTCTTGCGCGGCGCGCGCGTGATGCTTCGCGGGTGCTGGCAACACTGTCTGACGAAGTGAGGCGAGACGCATTAATCAAAGCCTCATATGCGCTACTTGAGCAAAAAGGGGAAATACTGGCGGCTAACGCTCGAGATTGTGAGACTGCCCGGATTCAAGTGGCGCAGGGAGCGATGTCGGCATCACTATTTGCGCGATTGCAAACTAGTGAGCGCGGGATTGCGGAAATGGCCACCAAGATGCGGCAAGTCGCGCGACTTCCAGATCCAATCAATCGCGTCCTTATGACAGCAGACTTAGATAACGGGTTGCGATTGGAAAAAGTCTCATGTCCACTTGGTGTCATTGGGATCGTTTTTGAATCTCGTCCGGACGTAATACCGCAAGTAGTGTCACTCACATTGAGGTCTGGTAATGCTGTGTTGTTGAAAGGTGGTGCTGAGGCACTGCACACAAATCAGGCCCTAGTCTCAATTCTTCGGCATGCTTTTGCGGCCTTGCCTCAGATTCCATATGACGCTTTAAATCTGCTGCACTCGCGCGACGATGTAGCTGAGATGCTGTCACTCGAGAATGAGATAGACCTGATTGTTCCACGCGGATCGAAAGATTTTGTGCAATACGTCGCGTCGCACAGCAGGGTCCCCGTCCTTGGTCACGGTGAAGGTATTTGTCATGTGTACGTGGATGCAGCTGCGGCTCTGAAGAAGGCGTTAGACATCGCTTTGGATTCGAAGGTCCAATATCCGGCGGCTTGCAATGCTGCAGAAACTCTGCTCATCCATACTGAAATTGCGCCTCTATTCTTGCCGGAGATGCTGTCGGCCTTCGCCGACGCTGGTGTGATTGTATACGGCTGTGAAGATACCATCGCGTATGCGCCAAATAACAAGGTGTTACCGGCCAGCGAAACAGATTGGGCGACTGAATACTCTGACTTACGAATTTCAGTTAGGGTTGTTGATTCGCTCGAAGCAGCCATATCTCACATCAATCAATACGGTTCAAAACATACCGAGTCGATCGTGACGGAAGACGAAGAGGCAGCCAAGCGGTTCATGGATGAAGTTGATGCTGCCGGCGTCTATCACAACGCTTCGACACGTTTTGCTGACGGCTATCGCTACGGACTCGGTGCGGAGATTGGAATCAGCACCTCTAAACTTCACGCACGTGGTCCAGTTGGTCTCGAAGGCCTTACGACTTACAAGTATCGACTCTTTGGCGATGGTCATACTGTTTCGCAACTTCGGAATAATTAGAGAATGCACTGGTTGGTACATAACGGCTGCGCTCATGGGACGAGCGAGTCTAACCTCTCACGCCTACTCTCTCTTCATCTGAAAAATCCCTCTGCTTCGTATACACAGCAAACTCAGATTAGTTGTGGTTCGCGTGTTGTTTTAGTTGCTAGAATCGCCGGG
>DATDFV010000239.1:0-7240 GCA_036522415.1 Pyrinomonadaceae bacterium
TTTCTGCGTCGGGGGAGTAAGAACCAGAGCGTCGAAAAGATGACCCATAACGATCCCGTGAGGAGAATGCTAAGCATGAGATGGTTCGTGATTACTCGTGTAATCAGAAAAAACTCCAAGCCCAATGCCATCATCAACGGAAACATTGAGTACAGAAGCAATCTTGTCGCAATGACAATCAAATCTTCGCTAACCGACTGCGGATCTTTCTGACGATGGTAAGCTGCGGGCGCCATGATCATTGCGATTGCAATCATGTTCAAAGCGATAGCAATCAAATGCAGCCCATGCTCGACCGCACTAAGTTTCTCCTGGAAAGTAGGGTTGAACACCACGATGAGTTGAAAACCAAACATGGCTTGTATGCCGGGCAGAACCGTGCGGCACTCCTCCAATACGTGAGTAACAGCCTCTGACAGCGGTATCTTTTCGACTCTGTCGGTTTCCAACACTGCTCCGAATTCTTGCCAAATGAATTCAACAAGCTCAAATCGATGGTGGAGGTTCTTATTTCTGTTAGACGACTTGGACCGGCCTACCCGATGCTATCCCGAAATGTTCGGGATTCCGACTTCTACTTCACGCCACACTTCATTGATCGCAAAAATAACAGCCTCGGGTCGCGTTTGAGGGAGCTGGTGGCCAGTGTCGGGTAGCACTACAAGCTTCGAATGCTTGATTGCTTTCTGAAGTCGGTACGCATGTTTGCCAGGTTCGAGTATGCGATCCTCAGAACCGGTGACGATTGCTACGGGCATCTTGATACGCGAGTAATGTTGACTAATGGCTTTCAGACTCGAGCGCAAAGTTCTCTCATCGTAAGCACACGCTCTAATTTTAGCCGGCTCGGTCCACATCTCGGCAGACCGCTCCGCGTAATCATCATGAACATCCTGGGGATGATATGCCTCCTTCAAACTCTCTTTCACCAGGGAACGTCCAATGATCGGCGTCAGCGTCTTAACACACAACTTGCCCAGGACCGGAACATGAGGTAACAGCGACCACCATTCAATGCTGACCGTGGGATATGCTGCAGGCGCAAGTAAGACAATGCCTGAAAGATCATGATCGTCGGCGATTGCTGCCGCAAGTACTACCGAACCGCCCCATGAGTGACCTACCAGCACTGGCTTTTCGATCTGTAATTTACGAAGCGCCTCGCAGATTATCCCGGCCTGAACTTCAACAGTAGTTTCCACAGATTCCAATCGCTCGCTGTAGCCGTGCCCAGGACGATCGAAGGCAATGACGTGATAAGACTCAGCCAGTTTTCCAATTACCGCCAGTGTGTAGTCCTCATGTGAACCCGGATTACCGTGAATCAAGACAACTGGCCGGCCTTTTCCCGCACTGACGTAATTCAGACTCAGGCCATCCACCTCTACGGTCTTCCTCTGATAGGGCATCGCATCCGCGTCAGAAAGAGACGGTTCGCTCTTGCTGGACAGATTCATTCGTCTTTGCTCAGTAGCATTAATGCGCCGCCACGCTCGAGAGACCTGTTGTACGATCAATGTCGATGGGCCAGTCGGTACGAGCGCTTTCACAAACGCATTGATGATGCGCGGGGGTGCGGTGATCTCCTGTGACACGAGGATGTATTCATTTTCCCACCAACTCGGCGCAAACTTGGCTTTGAAACGTCTCACTCCGTCGAAGTTGTAAAAGAGGGAAAAACAGCTTGCGAGAATCCGAGCCACTCTCGTAAGCATGGGGCTGATGTGAATTTCCGGATCAACTGTGCCCTCCGTTGCCATCGGCGCTGTCCCAAGCGTCGCAACCCTGGCGCCATCACGCCTCAATAACTCGAGCACTTCAACAACAAGAAGGTCGGAGGTTCCATTCGGTGCATCCTTTGAGCGCAAGACATCCTCAAGGTACCAGCCATCACGTGCGGGAATCGGACTTGCCGCAAGAAAGCCAACAAGTGTTCCGGTTGTGTCGCGGGCAGTGAAATACTTCTTTCTATCTTTGTGTTGGAAGAGATCAACTGAGAAAAGCCATTCGAATCTGATAGGACTTCTTCGCGTGGTTAACCAACTCTTACGAAGGCACGCTGATTCTCGGACCAGTTTTTCGTCGACGTTGAAGACTTCGCTCACCCGAACACCGGCCCTGCGTGCTTGATTGACACCAGCTCGAGCTTTCTTGGCACGATCACCACGGGGAGCCCATGTTGCCAGATCAAAATAAGGGGCCGCTCCGATCTGGATCGCGCGGAGTCCCAGCGCAGTGCTATGTCGGGCGAACCGCTGGGTCGCAGGCATGAAGCCGACAACACGACCTTCCGCATGTGCTTGCTGCATAAAGCGGCGGCAAACTTCCTCAAGATCCTCGTCACTCGATAAAGGATCGCCCGGAACTAACCAGGCTTTACCAAATTCGTTGTAGGCAACGGCTCCTTCAATTCCTGAACAGGTCCACGAGCGAATTCTCGGGCTGATACTCACCAGAGCATGCGCGTTGTAGCCATGCGATGGGTAAAGTCGCAGAAGATCCACAGTTGGATCACGAGGAATTAGACTGTGAGTATGACGAATGTAGAGTCGTAGATATCGGCCAAGAACGCCGACTCCACCACCGGCAACGATTAACCAGACGTGCCGACTGAAGAAGTGTATTAGGACCAACTTTTAAGTTCCGGACCGATCAGGGAGATCGTCAACAGTTAATAAGAGAATGTAGTCCTGAAGTCAAACCAGGCAGAGCCAGTAAAGCGCCTCCATCGAACAGAAGCCCCAAACCCCCTTAACACACGAAAGCTCTTCTGCCGGAGCGCGGCCGTCCTCGGCCGCCCCCCTCGAACAGCGAATCTGCGTTGCCTATTGAAGGTTTGTGAGTTGGCGGTGCTCGTTTCCAATTTGGCAGGGTACTGTTCGACGGGGGCGGCCGAGGACGGCCGCGCTCCGACTGAAGAGCTCACGAGTGAATGTGAAGGGGTCTCTGTCCGTAGAACGTCTTCGACGATCTTGACTATTCGGACGAATTCTAAGAAAGTCTCAACTCCCGGCTCTCCCGCTGGCTCAAAGCAATACTTTATGTTCCCCCATAAGGTCACAAAATTCATTGTTGCGGCGCTTTGCCTCTCCTTGGCATTCACCACGTTCCAACCCGTGGCGATTGCGCAAAAGAAAACTGCGCCTGTAGAAGCAACGCCTCCGCCAGTCAATGAAGAGTTTAAATTCGGCGAAGTTGATCTGGAGGTACTTGAACAGTCAGATCTGCTCGATCATAAGCTGGAACATGATGGGCTTGTGTTGGCAGACGAGGCTACGAATAGTTATTTGATGCGCATTGGAAAATTACTGGTTCCAAAGGATCTGGTAATAGAAAAAGTTTCGTGGCGATTCCGCGCCCTGCGTGACCCGCAGCCAAACGCTTTCGCACTCCCGAACGGTTCGATTTACGTAACCACAGGCTTGTTAAGCTTGCTCGATAACGAGTCGGAGTTGGCAGCGATTATCGCGCATGAACTCACGCACGTGATGCGACGACATACGTATCTGCAAAATCGTAGTAATCGCAAAAAATTCCTGACCATGAACATAATGTCTGCGGTTGGCTCAGTTGCGCCGATAAGTGTGGTTGGGGCGGTTATCATGGCAGTGACCACAGTTGCTCCTTTCATTATGGTTGCCACGATGTACGGCTACAGCCGTGATCTTGAACGCGAAGCGGATATCAAAGGCATCGACATGATGATTAGCGCTGAATACGCGCCGCAGGAAATGGTCCAGGTGATGAAGCTGCTGGATCAAGATCTCGAAGGTGAAAACATCCGATTGTTCTATAACGATCATCCGTCGCTTGATGAGCGAATTAAGTATCTCAGCAGTTATCTTGGCGCTCGTGCTGACAAAGTAACTCCTCAGATGGAACTCAATCGAGAGCGCGCGGCGTATTTTCAAAGCATGGCACCAGTGATGCGTCACAACCTTCAGTTGTCGATCAATGCCGGTCGGTTTCGTTCGGCGGTCCATTTCGCTCAGCGTCTGGTGGACTTTGATCCCAATTCAGAAAATCTGTTCTGGTTGGCAGAGGCCTATCGGAATCTTGGTCCGCGGGCGCCGCAGCTAACGGAACGAGAACTGACAAACAGTGCCATGAAAGATGCTGCGAAAAAACGCGAGAAACGCACGATAGAAGAGGAGGAGCGCGACCTGCTAGCAACGCCGGCGGGTAAGGAGAATTGGGAGCAACATCAAAAGAAGGCGGAAGAGTTGTACTTGCGCGCGCTGAATACTCAGAATCCGGTGCCCCTTCCGCATCGAGGTCTTGGCATGCTTTACGAAAAACTTGGAAGACCAAACGATGCTGTGGCTGCTTATCAGAAATACGTCGAGTTGTCGCCTTCTGCCCAGGACCGTGAACGAATTCAACGACGCATTGAAGCGTTGAAGAAACCCTGACCCTTGGAGTACAACGGCCTGCCGTCGCTTTGTCCTAGCGGAAACTTCATCGACCGCGATTACAAAGGGATGGCAGCCACCGCACTCTAAAGTGTGAAATCCAAAACGATTGACTCATGAATAAAAAAAACCTTCGCACTCTCGTATTTTCGCTGACGACATTATTGTTCACAGGAGTAAGTTCCCAATCACTCCACGCGCAGTATCTGCATCCGAAGATCACGAAAAAGGAAACTACAATTCGAAATGTCGTTGTGCTCCCAGCGAAAGTCAATGTCGTGCGCGATAGCATGAAGGGGCCGGAAGGAATGGCCGCCGAATCTGACGAATTGAGCGCGCGCGTGGAAAAGATGATCGCTGAAGTTTTATTGAAGGAAAAACAGGTAACGACGTTACCAAGTGCCAACCCAACACCCAACGATGGCAATTCTCAACAGTACAACGTCGCTGATTTTCAGACGAAGTTTGACGACCTCTTACCGAGGATCATGAAGAAACGAAGTGACGTTAAGAAGGGACGCTTTTCCATGGGTGATGAGGTACTGAACCTGAATCTGGAAAAGAGCGCAGACGCTATAGTCTTCATTCGTGGCGAGGGAAAGAAACTGACAGGAGGGAAGACCGCTTTTACTATGCTCGTTGGCGGAGTTCCCGCGTACTTGAGATTACAGATTGGCGTCGTGGATGCGCGAAATGGTGAGGTGCTGCTCTATACCGATCCGATGCTTAGGGGCGATCCGACGACGGCGATTGATCGACTGCGAGACGCGCTGAAGAAAGGACTCAAAAAGCTCCCAACCGTCAGCACGAAGTAATAACCGCTTTTTCTCCGCGTTACCTCTGAGTTCTCTGCGTCTCTGCGGTTGAAGAATGGAAGCCTGATCCATTCTGAGGGTTCTTTGATTCTTGTTCGGGGATCAGGAACTCCGCGAATGCATCTCCTCAATCTCTCGATTCAATCTTTCAATTCGATCCACGAGATCCAGGATGACGGCGGCTCCAGCAAAGTTCACGCCCAGATCTCGTCGCAGTCTTGCCATTCGACGTAGCCGAAGGACGGAACGAGTGCGAAGCAATGGTTCTTCAGATTCATCGCTGATTGTTTCCAACACACCCACGCGAACCAAATGCGAAATCAAAGTCGGTCGAGCGCCAACGATCTCCGCCACATCCGCAAGTGTCAGCGGCTGTTCCAGGTCACAATCAATGACTCGTATAAACTGCTCACTCATTTCACACTCCTTTCGCCTTGCTGCCAGCGCGTGGATTAAATGTCGATAGCCGTTTCAATTCTTCATAGAGTCGTTGTTCTTCAGCGGTCACGGTCTTCGGCACTCGAATGTTCAGTCGTACATACTCATCGCCTCTGCCACCCTTACGCTTGTTCAGTCCTTGTGCTCGAAGGCGTAATCGCTGTCCGCTCTGTGCTCCTTGAGGAACGTTCACTTCAACTCTTCCGTCGATAGTAGGAACTTGAATCCGCGCTCCCAAAACGGCCTCCCACGGAGCGAGCGCCATTTCCACTTCAACATCGTCGCCCTCCACTTTAAATTTCGGGTGAGGTTTCAGCCGTATGTGGAGGTACAAATCTCCACCCGGACCACCATTCAATCCTGCACCTCCCTGTCCCGCCAAACGCACACTTGAACCATCGCGCATTCCGGCCGGAATGTTGACGTCAATCGTCTTCGGTTTCAGTATCTGACCTTGACCGCCGCATGTGGGGCATACTTGACCTTCGCCGACCATTCCTGTGCCATGACAGGTCGGACAAGTCTCAGCTGACTGCAACTGAAGCGTCCGCCTTCCGCCCGTGTGGGCCTCTTCGAGCGACAACTCGAGTTCAGCTTCCACATCTCGTCCCCGATGCGGTCCAGTTTGCCGTGTACCACCTGATCGCCCAAACAGCTCTTCGAAGATGTCGAAACCTTCGCCAGTCGTGCCAGGACGAAATCCGCGGAAGTCAAAACCACTAAAATCGAAGCCGCCGGACTGTTGTTGCGGTCCTTGCTGACGAAAACCCTCCCAGTTAGGTGGAGGTGCCTGGCCAGTTTGCTGCACAACTTTCCAGTTTTCGCCATATTGGTCGTAAAGCTTTCGAGTCTCAGGATTGGAAAGGACGTCGTAAGCTTGCTGGAGTTCTTTGAACCGTTCTTCGGCAGCCTTATCACCAGGGTTTAGGTCGGGGTGATGTTTTCTGGCGAGTTTTCTATATGCTGCTTTGATCTGATCATCCGTCGAGGTACGGCTAACACCTAGTTCAGCGTAGTAATCCTTCGTCTGGGTCGCCATCGCAACTCACATCGTAAGCTTTGCGCCGGAATCAGCGCTGTCAGGACTTTGTTGTCTTTCTAATATTTACTTCACGGCGTGTTATATCCGATATGCTTTAGCTTGTCGTGCGTCGCCAGAAGGACCAGATCGAGCATTGTTTATGCAATCTCCCGCTTTGGAATCACACGACAAGCTCACGCAGATCGGACATCCCTCAACCGAAAATCGAACTGGTATTCTGCGGTGTATGGCCACCTGCGTCGTCTCATACGTCGATACATCCGGGATCCGGCACAGTGTGGAAGTCGAAGCTGACAGTATGTATGAAGCTGCCGTTTTGGGAATTAAAGTGTTTCGGCAGCACGATTGTGAGCCACGCGAAGGCAACCGGTTGGAGATCGAAGTGCGCAGTTCGGTTGTACATACACTAACGATGCGTAAGATTCATGACTGGTTGAACGGAGGAGCAAAGACACCGAAGGAAGCAGTGACGAAGGAAAAGTTGCGGGAAATGCTTTGATCCAGATCCCTCCTAGATCTAAAAGTCCCCCCAG
>DATDFV010000240.1:0-10140 GCA_036522415.1 Pyrinomonadaceae bacterium
GTCGGACAAGGCAACGTTGAAGCGTTACGCAGAATTGCGTAACACCAACGGAAAACGTGTCTCGACGATGCGGAAGCTGATTGAGTTAGTGGATGGAGGAGACCCAGCGGCGACTGAGGCAGTCCGTGAAACAGCTCGTTACCTTGGTATCGGAATCACTGGCCTGATCAACGGGCTCGATCCGGAGGTTGTCGTGATAGGAGGCGAAATCACAAAAGTCTGGGGTGTGATCGAGCCGATTATTGTTGAGCAGACCAAACGTAACTTGCTGGCACCTCGTTCTCATGGTGTTGCCATCAGACCGTCCGCTTTCGAGGTTCGTCCAAGTCTTAAAGGCGCGCTTACGTTGATCCAGAACAGTCTGCTCTCCGTTCCGCACATGGGCTGACATGTCTCAAGGGAAAACCAACACAGATCGATTGAAGGCAATGCTCGCGGGCGGGCTAATTCCGGCTGTTCCGGTAATGTTTGATCGCGAACATCGATTCCACGAAGCAGCACATAAGGCTTACGTCGATTACATGCGAACGCAGCCGATCGCAGGAGTTGCTGTTTGGGCGCATACCGGAAGAGGACTGCACTTGAGTGAAGAGATCGCGCGACAAGTTATTGAAAACTGGCGTGAAGCTCTTTCAGACAAACTATTGATTGCCGGGGTTGGAAGTCGAAACAAAGAACAAGCAACCAGGGAAACGCTGGAGATGGCTTCAAGGGCCGTCGCATCTGGTGCTGACGCACTACTCGTCTACCCGCCTTCATCGTTGAAGGAAACTCCATCTCGAGACGCGCTGATCATTGAGCACCACGCACGCCTCGCAGAGTTAGGAGTCCCTTTGGTGCTGTTCTACCTGTATGAAGAGGCCGGCGGCATTTCTTACAACCTTGATGTGCTGGATGAGTTGTTATCTCTGCCAAACGTCGTAGGGATCAAGATGGCGACGCTGGATAGCGTAATGACTTATCAGGATGTGTCCCGTTATATCCAGATTCATCATCCAGGGAAACTGCTGATTACGGGTGAAGATCGCTTTCTCGGATACAGCTTGCTGCGCGGCGCGACTGCTGCCCTGATCGGGATGGGCGCAGTTTGTACTGAACTACAAGCTGAACTTGTCAGTTCACACATCGAACGGGATGCACAAAGTTTTCTTGAATTATCTGCGGAGGTCGACAGGATCGCGGAAGTTTTGTTCATAGAGCCAATGGAAGGTTACATCGGAAGAATTCTTTTTGCGCTTGGGAAACTCGGAATCATTCCGGGAGACGCTACATACGATCCGTGGGGACCGCCCTTAAATCCAAATGAGCTCGAGGACATTGCACGAGTGCTGAACACTCTAACCGTTGATTGCCGGTAAGTACGACAGGCTGTCAGCCTGTCGTGGTGATAGTCTCATTAGATGGTCCCAATTTGACGCCGACAGGCTGACAGCCTGTCGTACTTGATTATGTACTCGCTTCTAAAAGGTCAGCCCGAAATTGACGCGGCACAGCGATCGGCATTGCGGCGTGATTACGCGCGCTTTCAAAACGGTCTACCCGATTCTCTGGAGAGTTACCTTAAGGAACAGTATCAAATCGATCTGGGTAGCGAGTACGGGAATCATCCGATTAAGAATCCTTTTGGCAAAGGATCTGGTCAACTTTCTTTGAACACTTCGCAGGTGAGGCGAGATTGCGAAGACGGACTCGGTTTTGTCGTACTCAAGTCGATTATCGCTGAAGATGCGTCCGGTGCGCAGTCCATGAGCGAGTGGGCTATTGAAGAGACGCGGATGGTTGTCGAGCGCATTATCGGAAACGATGGGACGCAGGGCTGGACCGTCTCCTGGAAGGGTCGAGGTTGGTACGACACGTTCGATGAGTATTTGAAGTTTTTTGATGAAGCGCTCTCTGTCGCGGTACCTGCGTCGGTTCTGGTGGTGCCTTCTTGTAAATACCACTTGCCCCGCGCTGGTGAAGGCGAGTGGAAAGTCGGCGAATATGAATACACGACAAGACGTCTGATGGAAGTCTGGCTTCGCCATTATTCCGACGAGGCAATGCCGATTGAAAAGGACTTTAGTCCTACGCTCGCCGGATCAGATCGTGCCGCGCAGGCCGAGATGATTATTGAGTGGTTAACGCGCGTTACGTCGTTGATTAGAGGAGCAGCTGCGCCATCACCAGTGAACATCGGCTTGAAAATCTTCAATGCGATTCTTGATGACGATTTTCAGCTCGAGATGCTCCGCACCGTCAATGAAAACTGTTCAGGCAGTGATCTGCCAGATTTTCTCGTCTATGCGAATCGGCTTTTTGATCCCAATCGAGAATTCGATGGTGTACGCGGTATTGCCTATGGTGGCCCCGACTTGAGTGCTCGCAATCTGGTGATTCTGCGTCGTATGCGTTTGCTGGAGCGACAAGGTGCGGTCCCCGTTTGCAAACTCCCGATTAGCGCCACGGGAAATATCGTATCCGGACGAATCGCAGCTGAATATCTTCTGTGCGGAGCAAGTAGTTTTCAGATGCATACCTACTTTCAGTTGCCGAGCGGCGAATACACGATGAAGACCGGTGGGAAGACCGCTCGTGCGCTGCTTGAGTTGTATTTCCATCCTGAAGAAGGACTCCTTGCGTGGCTGCTCCATCTACGTCGAGTTTTTGATTGGTCCGTTGATTGGAACATCAAGCAGATGGCTGAGTTTTGTATGGAACCGTCGAATAACGTGTTGGCAGAACACGTATCGGCTTTGAGTTAAGGAATGCAGTTGGTCCAGGACATTGAAATCCGATTGTTGTTTGAATCAGATATTCCTGCCGCGATGAAGCTCAAAGAAGCAGCGGGATGGAATCAAACAGAAGATGATTGGCGCCGGCTTATCAGACTCGAGCCAGCCGGTTGTTTCGCGGCGATCAGGAATCATGAGCTAGTGGGCACCACAACGACCACTACTTACAAAGACCAACTTGCATGGGTCGGCATGGTGTTGGTCGATCCTCAAAATCGGCGACAGGGAATCGCAACTAAACTGATGGAAACCGCGCTCGAATATCTAAAGGGCAAAGTCGCGACCGTTAAGCTGGATGCGACAGCACAAGGAAAGCCGGTTTACGAGCGATTTGGTTTTGCCGTGGAGTCGTTGGTTGAACGGTGGGTTGGAACTATCAAATCGACGTCCAACGATCGAAGCGGTGGGACCCATTTCGAGTTGACCGCCGCCACCATGAATGCTGGCGTGCAGCGCGAGTTAATGGATCTGGATCGTCGAGCTTTCGGTTCGGATCGTTCGAGCTTGATTCAATCGTTGATGGACGAAGCGACCATTGCGCCAGTTGTGAAACACTCTGCCGAGGGCAAGCTTGGCGGATACGCGCTGGCACGACGAGGGACAAAGGCGAACTATCTCGGACCGGTTGTGGCGACTGACCCTGGACAAGCTGAAAGTTTGATCGATGAGATGTTGGGGCGAATGAGCGACAGCCGCGTTTACATCGATTTCAACTGCGAATGCAGTGCGCAAGTGAGCGTGTTGGCTGATCGTGGTTTTGTGAAGGAGCGCGATCTGATTCGGATGAGTGTGGGTGCCGCAACGAAAAAAACGTCACCCTTCGTCGTCGCGATTGCTGGTCCGGAAGTCGGGTAAAGGTTTTCTCTGCGCGGTATCTGTATCAATGTGGTAACGACCCTTTTTAATTACGCCACAGCGGACCTGTGTAATGAACAAGATGAAGCTGAAAAAAGAACAAGTAAGGAAGGGCGGTTTACCCCCGCTGGCTGCAAATAACAAAGATCATTAATTGGAGGCAGCGGGGGTAAACCGCCCTTCCTTACTTGTTCTGTTTGAAGATTTATTCTTCCTCTCAGCGTGCTTTGGATTTGAGATTCGACAAATAGCGCAGAGAGGGATCGTTAGGAGGCATATGGAATCAACATCTGCGGTGCGAGACGGGCTGCAGCGGAATTTTCGAGCGGACAAGCTCAACGTCTATGTTTACGAATCGCGACCGAAGATGGGAAACGCAGCGGCAGCGGTCATCGCTTCTGAGATCCGGCGCGCTATTCAAGATCGCGGTAAGGCAACAGTAATACTCGCTTCGGCGCCATCACAAAACGAATTTCTAGCTAGCTTAGCAGCCGCGCCGGACATCGATTGGTCGCGCGTCACAGGATTCCATTTGGATGAATACCTGGGGATGGATGAACACGCACCGCAATCATTTCGCCGGTTCCTGATTGATCGCCTGGTACACAAAGTGCCGTTTGGCGAATTCCATGGCTTGCGTGGCGATGCGTCAGATGGATCTGAAGAAGCAAATCGATATGCGCAGTTGTTGAAGGAGAATCCGCCGGATTTCGCGGTTCTGGGAATTGGAGAAAACGGACATCTCGCATTCATCGATCCGCCTTTCTGCGACTTCAACGATCCGAAAGCGGTGAAAGTAGTCGAGCTGGATGAAGTTTGTAGAAACCAGCAAGTGAACGACGGCGCGTTTGCGACATTGGACGAAGTTCCACGCAATGCTTTGTCGTTGACCATTCCTACTCTAATGGCACGACCAAAATTATTTGCGATCGCGCCGGGACCGGCGAAGCGACAAGCGATCAAGAACACGGTGGAAGGACCGATAAGCACGACCTGTCCAGCATCGATCTTGCGCACACATCCCGACGCGCATTTGTTCGTCGATACAGTGTCAGCGGAGTTTTTGAGTTAACGCGAATTCTTCTCTGTGCAACCGCGTTTTTGTCCGACGAACTTTAGTTTGTCGTGCGTCGGATGCAGGGTCGCTGATTTACCGAACTGCTTGAATGGCGCGCTCGACAAACTAAAGTTCGTCGGACAAAACGCAGAGATTACGCAGAGAAAAACCCAAAAAGGAGAACAGCATGCACAGTTCAGTTCACGTAATCGATTACGTGGTGCTTGTCTGTTACCTCCTTTTGATGGCTGGTATCGGCGCGTACTTCATGCGGTTTATGCGCGTCGGTGCTGACTTTTTGAAAGGTGGGAATCGCGTCGAGTGGTGGGTCGCGGGCATGGCCTCGTTCATGTCCGGTTTCTCGGTATGGACATTCACTGGTGGCGCCGGATTCGCGTATCGACAGGGAGTGATCGGTGTCTTCCTCATGGCGCTCGCGGTTCCAGCTTTCTTTTTTGGTTATATCGTTTTTGCTCAGGCGTGGCGACGGTCACGAGTAACGACAGTTGTTGAGTACATCCGGAGTCGTTTTGGAGAAGGAACCCACAAGACGTTCTCATGGCTGACTGGCCCAAGTCAGCTGATGTTTGGATCGGTACGCCTCTTTGCCCTGTCGAGCTTTATGTCGATCGCGTTGGGCATTCCAGTCGAGTATCTCGTGATCATCTGTGGCTTGGTGGTGTTGGGTTACACGGTGCTCGGCGGCTACTGGGCGGTTTGTTTTACGGACATGTTTCAATTCATGTTTCTGTTTCCGATTGCCTGTGTGTTGATGGTCCTGTCCGTAGCGAACGTGGGCGGCCTTAGTAACTTCGTTGCTCACGCACCTCAGGGATACTTCAACCCATTCACGGGCGAATACGGTTGGTTGTTCCTGATCGTCTATACGATTTCGCAAACCACTGGCTATAACAACTTCGGGAATGCGCAACGTTACTTTTGCGCTGACACCGAACAATCTGCCAAGCGGATCGCAGTGCTTTGCATGATTCTTTTTACGATCGGAAGTGTCATCTTTTATCTTCCGCCTTTAATCGCACGTGTCGCAATTCCGGATCTTGGCACTGCTGCGAACGGACTCAAACAACCTTCCGAGGCTGCATACATTGCGATGGGCTTGAGAGTCTTACCACCGGGAATGATCGGTGTACTCCTGGCCGCTATGCTTGCGTCGTCCATGGCCTCTTTGTCGGCCCACAATCACATCATCACCGGAATTTTCGCAAAGGATCTTTATCAAGGATATCTAAGGCGAGATGCATCAGATCGTCACATGCTGACAGCGAGCCGTATCACTTCACTCGGCGTCGGGCTAGTGATGATTTGTGTTGCGCTTCTGTTTGCGCAAGGTGCGACGGGAATTTTCACTCTGCTGTTTATTCTCGAATCGATGTTCCTTATCCCTCTGGGTCTTCCGCTTCTCTACGGTTTTCTTGCGAGAGGTGGACCGTGGTGGTCGGCAGTGTTCGCTTACGTTGTCGGCGCGATTACTTCACTGTTCGTTAACTTCTATTTGAACCGATATCGGGGGATGGGGCTTAACGAGACTTATCTGATTGGCATTCCCGCGATCACTACGACGATAGCGTTTTTTACTCCTGTGCTCTTACTAAAGCCGACTGGGGAGTTTGCGCAGAGAGTCGATGCGTTCTTCGCGAAATTGCGAACTCCGGTTGATACGGCAACTGAGTTGGGAGCAACGGGGGTGTCAGGTCGAGGTCAACTCGGTCTGGTTGGAAAGGTCACGACGGGAATGGGGTTGGCATGTTTCCTTTTGGTGGTCGCGAGTGCACCCGGACGAGATCGATTGATTATTGGAATCTATGCCGTTGTGACAACGCTTGTGGGGCTTGCGTTCATTGCTGCGGGACGAGTTCCGACTGAGTCGGACGAAACTCGATCTCGAGCAGTTGCGGTTGAACCAGTGTCAGTAATTGAGAAGTGACTGCTTAGAACTCTCTGCGCTTTCTCTGCGTGCTCTGCGTCTCTGCGGTTGAAAAATGTGGATCCGATCTTAACCGCAGAGACGCTGAGCACGCAGAGGAAGCGCAGAGAGTTAGTTCAAAAAGGACGATGAAGCTGACATTTTCGAGATTATCACACCGTCTTCGCATGATGGATCGCGTGGCTCTAGTAATGTTTTGCTGCCTCTGTTTAGTCCCCAACACATCCGCCTCCGTTCGTCACATCTGGGCCGTCAACGATGGCGAAAAAATCGAACGCGACGATCTAAACAATCCAAACAAGCAAACGAACTCTGCGTGGGACGGTCATAGAGTCAAAATCTTCGGAGCACGCAACGAGATCATCGCTTTTCAACTCATCGTCGAAGCCGACAAAGATGGCGTTAACCGCTTGAATGTCAACCTTCCTCAGTTAGTGCACAAAGGAGGCAAAGAAAAGATTAGCTACGCCGTTCCGACGATAGATCCTACAAACTACGTCGGACGTCCGATTCAACTATTCTCAGTGAACTACATGAACGTGGAGTTGGCCTCACGTGCCGAGTGGGTTTATCAACAAGGTTCGCCCGCTGCCCCCAAAGATCCGACAGGCTGGAAACCCGTTCAATTGATTCCTGAAAATGCTCGCGCTGAACGAGGAGGATTGCCGCTAAAGATAGCTGGCGATCTAAATCAAGCGATTTGGATAGAGGTCTACACCGCTAAGAATCTTGCCGCTGGTATCTACACCGGCTCCATAACCGTAACAGCCGATGGTCAGAAGCGATCCATCCCTATTGAATTAGAACTCTTTGACTTCACTCTCCCCGACCAAAACAGCATGCAGGCGATGATCTACTATGAGAGTCTGCAACCCCGGCTCTATCAAGGCCGCGATTTGGATGCTGAGTATCATCGCTTTGCGCACCGACAACGCGTTGAACTCGTGCAGGCGTACGACGAGGCAACCGCGCAAGCAGCTCATGCGCGTTTTGACGGCACCGACTTTTCTCAATCAAAAGGATATGAAGGACCAGGTCAAAACGTTGGTAATCAGATTATCCCGCGCACTTTCTACGGTCCCGGAAAACTTTTCGACGATCGTTCCGCTGCCTGGCGCGAAGCTGATGCGTGGATTACATTTCTGAGCAAGAACTTTCCGAATGCCACTACGTTTCTCTACCTCCCCGATGAACCGGGGCGCTCGCAGTTCAACTACATCCGTCAACTAGCCGACAACATCCATTCAAATCCAGGCCCCGGCAAAGCCCTTCGGACATTCGTGACAAAACACTACGTCAAAGACCTCGATGGTTCTATTGACATCTGGGATACCGGTCCCCTTGGGTACGACATCAAACGAGCAGATGAAGAACGAGCACGGGGACGAAAATATTGGATCTACAACGGTGGCCGCCCGGCGGCTGGCGCGATTGTGATTGACTCACCAGCCACCGATCCTCGAGCGACCATCTGGGCGTGTTTTAAGCACGGTATTGACAATTATTTCTTCTGGCATGGTGTGCACTGGCAACACAATCGACAAAAGGTGGGTGAAAGAAAGCAGAACGTTTGGGTCAATCCAATTACATTCGACAACCGCGGACAGCCCAACAAGCCGATTGCCGATCAGGGTTACATCAACGGCGACGGCGTTCTAATGTATCCCGGTGAGGACAAGCTCCACCCGGATCAGGATCGGGGAATACGTGGACCGATCTCAACCATCCAACTTGCAAACCTGCGGCGTGGTTTGCAGGACCATCAGTATCTGACACTCGCACGCAAACTGAAACTCGATTCCTTGGTAGACGAAGTTCTCCAATCAGTGGTCCCCCGTGTTTTTTCCGACTCAGGTCCAGCAGTAGGTTTTTCCGAAACTGGAAATGACTACGAACGTGCTCGCTACAAACTCGCTCAAGCGATCGCGACGCAGAGTACGAGATAGCGGCGATGTTCTTCGCATCAACTCAAACTTGGATGAAGTCAGTACCACCTCGATGTCCGACGAACTTTAGTTTGTCGTGCGTTGGGTTACGATCTCTGATTTATTAGCGAACCTCAACTGGACGCACGACAAACTAAAGTTCGTCGGACATCGAGGTGATGCTGACTTCATCCAAGATTGATCGACGATCGGACAGCATCGCCAGGGAAAACGGCTTAGACCTCGCGAACGAAGGAGAATCTATGAAACACCTCATTGTTACACTGGTCCTGGTGATGGTTTGTTGCGGTAGCGCATATTCCGTCACTTATCAAGTGGGTCCAACGCGAACGTTTACGAAGTTGCAGGATGTTGCACCGTTACTTAACCCCGGCGACGTTGTTCAAGTCGATGGAAACGCGACCTATCCAGGCGACCTGATATTTACTCGGCCCGGTACTGACGTGAACAAAATCACGATCACAGGCATCCGCGTTAACGGATTGCGACCAGTGATCTCAGGCGGCACCAATACTGTTGAGTTTCGCTTGTCTGATCACTATGTCTTCGAAGGTTTCGACGTCACTGGTGGAAGCTTTCGCGGAATCTATCACCACGCTCACGACATTACTTTGCGTGATTGCGTTGTCCATGACTGTCCGGCCCACGGAATACTCGGCGCTGACCAGGATTCAGGATCATTACTAATGGAATACGTCGAGGTTTATCACTGTGGAAATGGCACAGGACAACATCCGGTCTACATGGCGACGGATGAGTTCGCTCATCCTGGTTCAGTCTTCCGAATGCAGTACTGTTATCTGCACGATCAAAACGGTGGTAACAATATTAAGAGCCGCGCTGAGCGTAATGAGATTTACTACAACTGGGTCTCGGGTGGCTTTTATGGCGAAATAGAATTGATTGGTCCCGATCCGCACGGGAACAAGAACGTCAGTCACGACACGGCTCGCGAGGATTCTGATGTTGTTGGCAACGTCTTTCAGCACATCCCAACTCAAGGTACACGAATGGCCCGCGTAGGTGGCGATGGAACCGGTGACACAGATGGTCGCTACCGATTCGTAAACAACACCTTCATTCTTCGCCAGGGTCAAACAAGTCCGGGCGTGGAAATCTTCAACGGCATTGAAAGCCTCGAGATGCACAACAACGTGTTCTTCCGAGTTGGTGGTGCAGCAATTGACAAAATCGTTTTGGAAACGCGTGTTCGTTGGGTCGCAGGTCGAGTCAGCACAGGAACCAACAATTGGGTAACGACTGGCTCGGCGATGATTCCAACCGCCTGGACGGGAACAGTGTCTGGCGCGAGTCCAGGGTTTACAAATATCAGCACCTACGACGTCCGTCCAATCGCGACGAGTCCGCTCGTTAATGCGGGAAACGGTGCGCCGGCAAGTCCGCCGGGACATCCGTTTATTAGTCCACTATTTCCACCTGCGTTTTTGCCGCCGCTCCACACGGCATATGCAGTTGGCACAGCGCAGGCGCGTCCTGTCTTTGGCGCGATTGACATAGGCGCATACGAGTACACGCCTTAGAGCGTGTCCTTAATATATAGAA
>DATDFV010000241.1:0-12021 GCA_036522415.1 Pyrinomonadaceae bacterium
AGCTTCCTTTCGAAATTACGTTTCGACATCCGGGATCGGGTCAGCAACCTTCTTCTTGAGCCGCCTTGTAATTCTCCAGAGAGGCCGACGAAGTTGTTCTCTCAGAGTCCGCAGCCGTTCCATCTATCAGACTATAGGATTCTCAGGTGCAATTTAGGTATTCCCACGTGTGCTTGGAAAACCTTGGTACAAGCTCTAGAAAGTGAAGGAAAAAGAATGTCGATCTTAAAAAGCCTTGTTTCCGTGTTCATTCTGTTAGCGTTTTCAATTGTCATCGGCCTGAGCATACAGGCGCAGCCGCAGACTATCCGTAATAACACTCGTCAGGTCGGCAATCTGCTCGAACGACTTGAACGAAGCTCGAGCAGGTTCGGCAACAGTCTCAATGTGGCACTGGTCCAAGGAAGCGTCGACGAAACGCGGCCTCAAAATGACGTAAGCAAGTTCGAATCCGGCTTTGAGCTCGCTATTAAGCAGTTCAGAGATCAGTTCACTCGCCGGCTTGCGGTTGCGGCCGATGTCGAGAGCATCCTACAAAAGGCGTCGCCCATCAATAGCTTCGTTACTAAAAACACCCTAAACCTTCGGGTCAAGAATGACTGGACATCGGTTCGAACAGATCTGAACACGCTGGCGAGTGCCTATGGCGTCACCTGGCAATGGAACCAACTAACTCCGATGAAGGTTGACGCAAATGGATCATTCCGACTGTCCGAGAGCGAACTCAATCAGCTAATTCAGCGGGTCGAGAACGGCGGCGACACATTTCGTGTAAGCCTTACTAACGCTTTTTTTCAACGACCTTACGATCGGACCAGAAGCGAGGGCATCATGAATGATTCTCTTCGAGGCTTCAAAAAGGCGACCGATCAATTACGCATTCGCTTCGATGCCAGAGAGTTAGTGACAGACGACGTTCGCCGCCTGCTCGACCAGGCCACGCCCCTCGACAATTTCATGCGCGACAACCCACTTACAGACCGCGCCAAGAGCGATTGGGCGACATTGCGCGCGGATCTAAGCGTCCTGGCGACCGCGTATGACCTAGCGCCGAGTTGGGGAAACATCCCAATTTCATCGTCTGGAGACAAGAGCACGAATCGCTTGACCGGAACTTTTAGATTGGACTCGTCCCGCAGTGACAACCCGCTGCATAAGGCGTTGCGTGCAACTCAGAATCTACCTATGAACGAACGCCAAGCAGTAGCCGACCAAATTTTGCCGCGACTTGAGTCTCCTGAACTGCTCACGATCGAGCGCCGCGGTGTAACGATGAGTATAGCCTCTTCGCTAGCGCCAAAATCAACCTTTGAAGCGGACGGCCGCGAGCGTCAGGAACAAGTTTCTGACGGGAGATGGACCAAGGTAACGGCGACTCTTCGTGGGGAGCAGTTAGTAGTTAGTTCGAACGGTTACAAAGAGAATGATTTTAATGTCACTTTCGATGCAAGTGGAAACGACAACACTCTGCTGGTGCGGCGGCAGATCTATTCCGACCGACTAACTCAACCCGTAGTCGTTGATAGTGTTTATGACCGGACCGCCGATGTAGCGCAGTGGAACATCTATAACGATTCGAGGCCTGTTCTGGCAAACGCCACTGCGAACAGCGGTGAATTCATCGTCCGAGATGGTGAGACTTTAGTCGCCATCTTGAACAATGATTTGACCACAAAGCTGTCGCAGCAGGGTGACCTGTTCACGATGACCGTGCGCGATCCGAGTCAATTCGAGGGGGCAGTTATCGAGGGCAGGGTGGGCAGTGTTGATCAGGGAGGACGATTAACTGGCCGGTCAGGGATGTCGCTCAACTTCGACCGGATTCGGTTAAGGAACGGTCAGACTTATAAATTTTCCGGCGTTCTCGGGAATGTGCGCTTGCTCAATGGCGACGCAGTCAAGGTTGACAACGAAGGAAGCGCGCAAGGCAGCAACCAGACCACACAAACAATCCAACGCGCGGGTATTGGCACCGCTATCGGCGCCATCATCGGCGCCATTGCCGGCGGTGGGAAAGGCGCAGCGATCGGTGGGATCGTTGGCGCTGCAGGCGGAGCAGGTACGGTTTTTATTCAGGGTAAAGACAACCTCGAGCTGCCGGTCGGCACAGAATTAACAATTCGTGCGAGTGGTCGGAGGTAGGTAGGACCGATGGCGGAGCGAAGCACGGCGATATAACACCGTGCTTCGATTGAGACCAGAGGGAGATGCGGCGCTATGAAAATACTTATTCTAATCACAGTCGTTGAAAGTTTAGCTGTCATGTTCGCGATAATGTATTTCTACTACAGACGTAGCCAGTGAGGAAAACGCTGACCACGGTAGCAATGACAATAAATAAAACTCGGAAAGATATTCGCAGAGATTTGCAGCAAAGTCTGGTTTCATCCGGTCAGCAGTGCTGACTGGGCAACACACATCGGTTTAAGGGAGGGATATAAAGAATGGCTGGAATAGTAGAAGTGAGCAGTAACAATACGACACCGAGGGAGTGGCCGGGTATCGTGTCCAGATTTCAGTTAGTTATCCTGGCAACCCACAGAAGCAGGCAACTCTTACTGGGTGCACAGCCGCGGATCGTAGCCGATCGACTAAAGCGAAGGAATACGAGCATCGCACTTGAGGAATTGAAGAGAGGTCTAATACCGTTCAAGCCAGTCTCAGTTTAGGAGGCTCAAGGCGTGGCGTGAGACGATGAGCTTCGACCTTGTGAGGAAGTGTTACATGTTGTTTTCCGCAATTGGGAGAAAAGGGCATTTGATAGCACAACTCTTATTTTATGAAGATTACGCTGAACGAGTTCCAAGCATCCGCGTCACAGCAGCGACTGCCCGAACCAGACCTCAAGATTTTAGAGTGAGAGCCAAAAACCCGGGTTGATAACGACGGATCAATCAGCGCATCGAGAAACGAAAGACTTGTCGAACATAAGGAACCGATTGGACTGAAGGAAGGGATGTAATGTCGATCGAAATAAATGATATCAACGAAATGTTCGTGGTTGAATGGAATGCAAGGCAAAAGGTACTCCAAATCCAAGCCCTTGGTGCAATCCTAAAGAGTAATCTCCGTGCTGCAGTAAATGGACGAACTTGCCGTTACGCGCCCATTGCGATTGCACACACAGAGGCGGAAGCCCTCAAAATGTCAAAGCTCATTGAGGCGAAGCTAAAGATGCGCAGTCGTGAAGACAGCTCCGACACTCTCCATTGAAGAGCGCTTGACTGTCACTCTCGAAGTCGGGCACGAACTACGGAGCATCAAGAATATTTTCAGTTAGACCTCCGGTTTCGTATTCATCGGAAGGAAGGATTAGCAAGCCAAGCTCTGTGCGTCCCACAGTGTTTGCACACTCCAAACCGGTAAACGGATTCTCAACCACGCAAAAGTCCACCTGATCCTCGCCGGGTAAGGGGATGATTTCCTTGAGAAAATGTGCATCGAGCACCACGGGCTTGAAAAGTAGTAATCCAAAGTTACGCAAACGGGCCATCATAGCGTCATGAACGCTATGGAATACTGGCACGCGCAGACGTCCATGATAGTTAAGCGCAAACCAATCGCCGTTCGCTCGTTGCATGGCAAACAGATCGCTCATAAACCTCTTTCCTCGTTTCTAAACCAGACGCTGGAAGAATGTTATGTGAAGCGACTTCGATGGTCTGTGCGCCAGACCGCATATGCGTTCAACCGGCGATTGACATCAAATCCCAACTGTTCGTATTACATTAACCTTCGAACTGATGAAGTATGAGGTCATAACCATTGACTCCGCCCGCGCTTGGGCTAAGCGCGTTATCGCACAGACCCTAATATCTTCCGCTGCTATAAGACCAGTAGCTTCCCTTTCGCATACGTTCTTCTAAAGCCGTTCACTGATTTCCAGATTTGGCCACGCAAGAAGCTAGGAGAGAAATGTCGAATGTAAAAAGCATTGTTTTTGTATTAATCGGATCAAAACTAACCGAGCTAAGGTTCTGAGCGACGCAGTCCTATTGAAACCGAGCAGTGATGCATAAAAGACACAAAATCAAAATCATCAAAAACGACAAACAAGTGTCGGTGATTCCGCGCCAGGTCCAACCCCGCGTTGACGCAAACAAGTGGTCCATTGCGGTTCGATCTTGGATCAGCGAGTTCCAAAAGCGTCGCAGTAAATCGCTACCACCTTTCGATAGCATCTTCAAGTAGTCGAAGGTAATGAATAGCTTAGATACATTATCAGCAAGAGGAAAGCGACGAATTTCTCAATTAAGGTGTTAACGCGATTGTCCTCTGATCCAGATCGTTTCCTGTATGCGTGATAGCGCACATACCTTGGCCGCTACTAACTCTAGAGTACATTTATAGCTCCGACTTGAATTGAGCTGCCATCTACTGGGGAAGACCTGGCGATGGCCACTAAGAAATTTCAGACAGATTTCCCGGTGACGAGCGTAGTGCACTGCGTTCGTTGCGAAACACAGAAATCAGCAAACAAGTGGTCATCTCGAAACTAGACCATACCTGGCTAGCAAGAGGCGCTGAAGCCACTTTCCGTAGTGACGATTATCACCTGGGAAAATGAGCCTCATATAAAATTCCGTTCCAGGAAGCTGTGGAGCTTGCTAGTCTGCTCCGACGTATGTGTCACACAAACGCCGCCTAGCTTTCCGGACAGATAATCTGTCAGTCAATATAGGTTCGCACCCAACGCGTTACTCCAGAGACGATCCTCGATTCAACAAACGGGCAAAACGGTTTGCTCGCTCGTCCGTTACAGAAGAAGAGCGCGCTCCGGGAATTCTGTGAATTAGACAAGCCAGTTCGTGGGCGGTTGGCCTAAGAAACTCTTTGGTGTTTCGACGAGAATTGACATCATCTTCGCTTGTCTCTACTGGTTGAACGGGAAATTGTTTCATCGGAATTTGGCAGGGTTGTTGACGCAGTTGCTGAACAAGCGAACGGGTCCGGAATTGGACCGGCACAACTTACTCTTCGGTTGCGTCCTTCTTATCCTGAGCGTTTCCCTGATCGCAATTCCGGCTATCTCACAGGAAAAGCGGTACAGCCGTTTGACCGTTCGAGAGATTATACCGAGGATTCATTGGGCTTCCGTTTCGACGACGGACCGAATTGTTCTTCAGCCCGACGTCGATGGATAGCTTTCCATAACTAAAAGGCATTCACCGTAAATTGATGAGCGCCTCTCATGCGATGAGAACCAAGGTTATTGAGCAGTCGGCGTTTCCATATATAGAGACTCAAGCCATTTGGCCCCTCGCTTTACATAGACCACCGATGCGCGAACGTTCGCTGGAATAGTTTTTCCATTGCACACTCCGTCCTGCTTCGCTGTATAAGTCATGAGCACCGAGTCCTTGTCCAGGGTGACAAAATTGAAATTGTCGAGCGAGTAACCCTTGATCTCACAATCGGTGGCCGTCGCTTTAATGACCTGCGCCTTATTGGAAACACCGTCAGAATTGATCAGCAAGAACTCTGCTGTAACGTTATCCCGTGTCCATGAACTGTCCTTATTCTTCCACGCCTCCCAGCCTGCTGTCTCGAGCGCGATGATTTGGCCCTTAAGCTTTGAGTCGCTCGCTATCTTCGTTTGACCAAACGCAATCGATAACGTACCAATTGCAATCGCCAGAATCATGATCATTTTTTTCAATGTGTTTTTCCTTTGCTGTAGCGGTGACTCACCGCTTCGGTTCTAAAACGATTTCGCGTGCGGTGCGGATGTCCAGAACTTCGCGGATTTGGAGGCGATCCCTATAACCCTGCATTTGTTTCTCGTCATTACCGATGACTGTTTGCGCCAGGTTGTCGGCTTTGTCTTCGTTGGCTTCCCTTGTTGCCAGATCCTTGTATTCAGTCATCAGCATGATGTTCCAATCACTTGAACCATGCGCCTCGGTAGTGATCACTTTGTAGGAAAGAATCTGCCCGTCTTTTTTCAGCGCCTCTTGCTCCCGCTTCCAATCTCCGGCGACGTAATTTATGTAAGCGGTCTCCATGCCTGGCTTCATCTTTATGAAACTGATGGACCATACCGAGCCGTTACGAAACGGACGGTTGACCTCTGCTACAACGACAACGCTTACTGTGAGAATTAAAAGGATCAGCGAACTAACTAATGCGCGATTGAATTTCATTATGTTTCTCCTATTCGTTGGGGAATATTGACGTGTTGTTTTGGTGATTGCTTTCATCTGTCATCTTCGTTCCCGCTGCCTGGCAAGAACGAACGACACAAGAATGAGGTGGCTGGCCTAATCCGGCGTGTCGCGAGTGATGTTGTCTAGAACGACTACAAACAAGCTAACATCCTAAAAGAATGGACGTCTGTGCGATAAGCCACATACGCGGCGCAGCCGGTCTTAGCCAGCGTCGAGATCCAACTGAAGTTTCGGATGCGTAATAGCGAGACCCAATAAAGCAAGCTACATGGCGTAATCTGGCCCAATGGAAAATTGAGCTGGTGAGGCTAAGTTGTTGAAAGAATTGGTAGGCGCGTGGGGATTTGAACCCCAAACCCCTACCGTGTCAATTCTTTAATCCGATTGGCACTGAGTTGCACCAAGTAGCATACAACTTCTCACGTCCCAATAACTTTACGTCGATAATCAGCGGTCGTGACACTCCTTGCTACTGAGTGCTTTTCTATGCAACTTTTAAGGGGTTGCGTCACAATCTTCGTCACACGTGACGCGACACTCTCTCGCAGCCCTGCGCGCGCGTTCGAGGTCTTTAGGTGTAAAGTTGTGGACTTTTGAGGCGAGGTAGCTCCTTGGAAAGCGTCCCGCTCTACGAACGGGACCGGCATAAGAAATGTCATTGAAGACACACCCCAAAGCACACACCCTAACCTCTCTCCGCACTCGAGCATAGGCATTCAATCTTTCTCTTTTCCTACGCGATTAAGGCAATAGGATGGCTCTTGCGTTTACTTTCTAGTCTCTAGCGCTCCAACGAATCTATCTGCGCTAGGAGCTGGTGCGTGCAAAGATGCCTCCTCTGGACACTCAGGCAAGTTCGGGTTGTCGTGTGCAAAGACGCCATCTGGGTTTCCTTGCCAAAGCCAGACATTCAGTGCCCATAGGGGTGGGCCACCTTCTCCTTCGCCGTGTAGCCAAACGTCGGCGTCTCCCGCAAACCCTTCTGGCGCCGTATCTGGAGTGCAAGCAAAGGGTACGGCGTACTCCACAGCTACTAGCTGCAGTTGGTCGCCTTTCGTAATGTAATGAAGTGCCTCCGGATGATCGATGTCGAAGGTACAATCAACCAAGTCAAAGTTCACGTAAGTGGGGCCCACGTCCTCGCATCCGATAGGTACGTATCCATCTGCGATGGCGTTAGCGACGTCGTGGTACCTCTCAGTTGCCTGGCGAGCCTGGGCAATTTGTTTGTTTGCCGCGGCCGAGACGTTATCTGCGGATGTGCTCCGGATCATTGACGGCACGCCAATGAAGAGAGCGCCAAGCGCGAAGAGAATTAGACCAACGCGAAAAGTTTTCATGGTTTCTCCTTGTTGAAAGCGTCCCCAAAGGACGAGAAGGTTACTGGCTATTCTTCGAACCGAGTGACAGCTGCTTAGGTTTGTGCCGTCACGTTAGAGCGGAAATTCCCGAGAGAAAGAACCAAGGTGCGCGTCTTATATCACAGTGATAGCGTTTCCGTTGACCGCAATTCGTCCGCACAACTCTGACCGGGAGTTGACGTGTGCGGGCTGGAAGCTGTAAGTCGTTCGACCACACTCGGTGGATTGAGCTTGAAACTCTGGGCGCTCCTCCCCTTTTCACGCCACGACAGATATTTCCCTGCCTTGGATCAACGTTTGGGTCGTGAACTTCAGCGCCGCTAGTATTCCAGATCTGGAACTCTACTCGAACGTTTGAATTGGTCTCCCACTCGGCACGCGCGCGGGAATTAGTTTTCGCAGATTCTCGGGCTTCGCTTGCGGATCTAACAAACCATTCTGTACGAAGTCTACAAGCTGATTAAACTCAGTATTCGAAAGTACGCGAGGGGTGACCAGAAGTGGATCAATGCGCGCGAGCACCGGCGCAATTGGCCCAGTTGGCCCTCTTAGATCTGCGGCCACGCTTGCTATGGTCGGATTGTAAAGAGGGGCCTGACCTACGGCATCCAGATGGAAACGGATCGCATCTTCGAGCCGAGTGAAAGCGCCATTGTGAAAAAATGCCGGCTGCAAAGCGACATTACGAATGGGAGACGTCCTGAACATGTAACGGTCAGCAGGACTTCCGGTTATTTGTTCGAGACCGAAGTCCTCGTTTTGTCCCGGACCATCAAAGACCACGTTGCCTGCGGCCGGATTGCCAACCTGTGGAGCGATTTGCGGCAAGCCGATGACGTGTTCACGAAAGTCGCTGAACATCTCGTTTGATTTTCCTGAAACAGCATGACAGGCGACGCAGTTGGCGGTTCCAAAGAAAAGTAGAGCCCCGCTCTTCTGGTCATCGGTGAGCGCGTTCTTCTCGCCGCGCGCAAATCTGTCAATCGGCGCATTAGCAAAAACCAAGGTGAACTCAAACTCGGCGATAGCCTTGGCAAACATGTCATAGGTGATTGGAGCTCCCGCCTTCACTTCACGGAAGTTCTTGCCGAAGAGTTTGCGGTACTCGGCGATAGTATTAATGCGCCTAATCACTTCATCCCGAATAGCGAAGTTGTCGCCAGGAAAAACGAACCCCGCAGCTTCGACCCGCTCTGTAGGAGGAATAAACGCCTGGGCAATCAAAAGGTGAGATTTATCTGACAGCGTAAGTTGCTCAGGCGGTGGGAACATAAAGCCCAGACTATTATCAAATGGATCAAATGAAAGCGATGCGAATCTGGAGTTCCACATCAGGTTGGGAAAGAAAGCGGTATTCGCAGCCATTGGCGTCCGTCGTTGGTTGCGCGGGCCCGCACGATGTGGGCCGACGATAAAGTTATTCTCAACGCCAATCGCGATGGACTGCGTGTCCCCAAATCCAGCCGTGGCAGCGTGGCAGCCCGAACATGAATTGTCACCATTCAGGCCGACGATTGTGTCGTGGAATAGGTTACGACCTAGATCTGCAAGCTGATTGTCAATCTTCCGTCCTAGTCTCTGCTCAAGAGACGAACCAATTCTACCGGTGAATCCGTTTTGACTCAGGAGATCGGCGAGTTGCGTATCGAGAGAGTTGCTGCCCGCATTCGTTTTTGGCGTTAGGACAACAATACCCATAGCGATGAGGGTGAGGAACAAGATTAGGATTTTGCATTTTTTGATCTTCATAGAATAAACACCTTTCTCAGATCAGTTATTGAGGAATGTCGGGACAAGAGGTTAACTACTCGGATGGTTCTGACATGTAACCATCTGGGTTGATCAAAACGGGCGGTTCAAGTTAGAACGCAGGTCAAAATCTGACACCGGATCTGTTCGTCAAGGCAAGATCAAAAAGGAGTAAGAAATTACTGTCACTAACCAAGGGCGAACGAGACTTACGCGGCTCGCAATTCCGTCGCGCAAACTTGCTAGTCGAGTGATCTCATTTCCTTTTTTGACTAATTGTCAGTTACAGTGAATTTTGGCGCTGCGAAACGCGAAAACACCTTCGGGAACTCCCTGCCAAATGAACGCGTTCAAAGCCCAAACCGTACCACCGATCTCAGATTCCCATTCATCCGCGTCGCCGCTGAAACCCTCGGGTGGCTGCGTCGCCAAGCCTGGGCAGGATTTTGGTACGAGGTATTCCACACCTATTAACTGTAATTCGCCATTGGGCTTGGGAACATAGTGTAGGATTTCCGGGTTCTCGGGATCGAATACACAGTCTAATAACGCGTCGGGAAATTCATCTGTTCGCCGGTAGTGGATGCCCTCGCCCTCAACACAAGGTGTGGCCTGTACATACCCATCCTCGAGGGCCTGCTCGATGTCGTGATATTTTGCTGTCGCGCGTCTGACGGCAGCAAGTTCTTTATTCGCCTCAGCACCAATGTCATCAACTGTAGGCGCTGCTTTTGCTTTAATGATCGAAGTGTTGGGTGCTGCAATGAGTAGGAGCGCGCTGACAGCCGTGAGAAGTAGAAAAAAGTGAATGGTCTTCATTGTTCGACTCCTTTGATGATAGTCCAAAAGAGGACTAGAGAGTGATTGAGAGTCCAACCTGAAAATCCGCAAGTGTGAATTTGCGGACCCGACTGACGTGTGTGGCGAGTCACTTAAGCGACCCGCCCTGAGATACTTTCTGGACGCGTGGCTTATATACGGAAAATTGTAAGTTGTCAACGAAAGGGAACACTGGAAGTCGGAGTGCTGCGCCGCATTCTCAAACGGGCAAAGCTTTGGTATCCACTCACTGATGACATTAAGCCACTCAAAGAACCTCGGACCATCGGCCGCGCTCTCACTCCGTCTCAGAAGTCAGCGCTACTTGAAGCCGTGGCGCTCAAGCCCGAGTGGGAAACGGCTTACTTCGCCGCGATACTCGTTCTCAATACAACTCTGCGAGGTTGCGAGTTGAAAGGTATACGCTGGTCTGACATCGACTTACTGAACGACACTCTAACAATCCGACGCAGCAAGACCGAAGCCGGGCTGCGAGTCATCCCGGTAACCCAGGATGCGTTTGAAGTGTTGGCCAGGATGATCCTTCCGGAAGAACGAAAGCGAATGAACAACTCTTTGTTTGAAGAGTGGGTTACCTCAACAGGTAAATGGTGCGTCGACGTCGGATCTTACGGGCGCCGAGTTGCAAGCCATGTGGAATGCGTTGGATCAAGAGGAATTGTTTATGTGACGAACTTGAGGTACGAGACGGTGATGGTTCACGATGAATTGAACGTCTTCACTTATGACTGTTGAACTCGAAATCTGAAGCGCCGGGCGTTCAGCGCTTCCCTAACCTAAGTTATGGAAGTACCTAAAGCTACTCTGCTTAGCGTTGGCCGGCCTTCGCTGGGACTATCGCTTTCGTTGGCTTGCGAAAATCTCATCATGATGTGCTTCGCTGACTTAAGGGTTGCGATTAGATAAGCTCTATTTAGGGAAGCTATATATAAAGGACTGCGGTTCGTATGGAGATCGTCCGATTGTTTACTCTAATGAGGTAAATTTGAAGGTAGGAAGGGTGGCTTGCCCCGCTCAGATCCCAAGGCCCAACTTCGATGGGTTCCCTACTCGGACCTTACGAGACTGGCGGAGACGGGCCCGAATTTTGCCTGACCTACCTTCAAGAATGTTACGAACTCGGCCTCGTTTCTGGTCAAGCCCGGGAAAGTCGTGAGGATGCTGCCGTCCCCGCTGACCACTGCGTACAGGGGCAAAGCCACCGTACCGAACTTCTCCTCCTGCATCTGCTGAAAGCCTTCAAAGGGTTGACCTTCGCCATCCGTGTACAGACGCACGCGCACGTACTTCTCCAACTCCATTCGCACCGCTCCCTTCGGGAACATATTGGTTTCCATCCATCGGCAGTTCGTGCACGTGTAGCCTGTGAAATCTATGAACATGGCCTTGTTTTCGGTGCGCGCCTGTTTGAGCGCACCTTCGTAATCATTGTTAATCCAGCTTAGCTCGCCCGTCCTCGCCGCGGTGCTGCCGCTGTTCGCGAACGCGGCTAGCGCGGAGCCTTCGGTTGCAGGCGGCAGGAACGACTCCAATTCTCCGAGCCTCGCGCCAAACAAACCGGTTAGTAAATAGAAACCCAAAGATAGGAACATCAGCGAGACCATCAGGCGGAGCGCACCGATGCGTTTGGCCACCCCGTCGTCATATGTGAGTTGAAACTTGCCGAGCAGGTAGAAGGCGATAAGCGCCGCCACTGCTACCCAACTTGCCAGGACGACCTCGCGCGTGAACATTCCCCAGCGCCACACAAGGTCCACGTTCGAAAGAAACTTCATCGCAGCCGCTACCTCAAGCAATCCCATTACGACCTTGACTGCATTAAGCCACCCACCTGACTTTGGCAATTGCGAGACAAGTTGCGGCGCGAGCGCCAGCACGAAGAATGGGAACGCGAAGACGGTCGA
>DATDFV010000242.1:0-29655 GCA_036522415.1 Pyrinomonadaceae bacterium
TCATGTTCACACTCAAAGTACGATCACACACCCGCGAAGAACTGGTTGAGTTTACCGATCAAGTTGCCGACAAACTTCGCGAGTCAGGTGCGCGTGATGGCGTCGTTGTGCTTTATGTCCAACACACAACGGCAGGCCTCACAGTGAATGAAAACGCCGACGCGGACGTGCCGCGAGATATGCTTCACGCGTTGCGTACTTTGATTCCTCAACACGGCATGGGCTTTCGACACGGCGAAGAAAACTCCGACGCACACATAAAGGCTAGTTTGACCGGACCATCTGTGACCGTTCCCTTCTCCGATGGAAAGTTATTGCTCGGTCGCTGGCAGGGTATCTTCCTTTGTGAGTTTGATGGGGGGCGAGAACGCAAAGTGATCATGACGGTTTTGAGTCAACCAAAGTAATGCTGTTTAGCTACGATCGTCTTGCACCTCATTACGACACCAGGATTGCACCTCTTGAAAGAAAGTTTTTGGAGCGTCTCCGACGAGAGGCAATTGAAGCCTTACCTGCTGGTGGCCGGAGGTTGGAGTTGGGCGCAGGCACCGGATTGAATTTTCAGTTCTATGACCCGCACACTAACGGTGTCGCAACCGAACCAAGCACTCCGATGTTGCGAATTGCGGTACAGAAGGAGAAGCCAGAGGGTGTATGCCTGATTCAAAGTTGCGGCGAACAGCTTCCCTTTGCTGACGGTTCATTCGACAGTGCACTCGCAACACTAGTGTTGTGCTCAGTGAAATCGCCAGAATCGGTTTTTAGAGAACTCCGACGCGTTGTAAAACTCGGTGGACACATTTCACTGCTCGAGCATGTCAGACCAGATGGACTTCTCGGACTAGCTTTTGATTTGGGGAATCTGATTACTGTGCCTTTATTTGGTGATCACTTAAATCGTCGTACGGTTGAGTACGTGAGGAAGGCAGGATTTGAAGTTACTTCGGTCAAGAAACTCCGGTGGGGAATTATGAACTTGATCACGTGTGTGAACACGATCTCAGATCCAAGATCTCAGATCCCAGATTAGTTTTGATCTTCCGGTAGATCTGAGTTCTGGGATCTGAGATCTGAGATCTGAGATCCCTCTTCCCGCTTGAGTTGTTTAAGCACCTCGGCAAACTTCTCCACGTCCTCACGAGTCTTTTCCATCGAACGGCGGCTATCGAGATATGCAGTCCAGGTAGGTGTTTGCGTTAAGGCCTTTGTCGTGTCTTCGTCGAGCACTTGCGCCATCATCGCAATCAGATCGCTTACGACACGTGTGTGCTCAATCAAGTTCTCGATGATCGAGTAAGCTAGTTGCGCCTGCTCGTAATCAAGATCGTCAGGCTTCAATTTGTTGTCGCTACTCTCAGACATTGAAACAGATCGAGTACCCTCAATTGTCCGACGAACTTTAGTTTGTCGTCGGTCGAATTCACGTACTTCAATTTTTTCTAGCTTTGCGTACCGTCGCACGACAAACTAAAGTTCGTCGGACATTTTGTACCAACTCCCACGCACGAATGGGAGATCCGTAACCTTCGCTACCAATCCTTCTTCACCGATCACAACCTGACTTCCCGTAGCCAGATATTCATAGCGCACATAGCCCAATGCAATCGCACTGTCCAGTTTTGGTGAGAGCGTTGCCGACGTCACACGACCAATATCTTTTCCGTCATTCGATCTGATAGCCGCGCCTGCAGCTGGTACGTTCTTCGCTTCGAGCGTCAGTCCCGTAAGTTTCTTTGCGACATGCCCGCGGTACTTGATGCGCGCAATGATCTCCTGTCCGATGTAACAGCCTTTAGTAAAGCTGACAGCGTCGTCAAGATTGGTCTCGCTCACCACATTCGTCTCGTCCATATCTATACCAAACCGCGGAACGCCGGCTTCGATTCGCAGAGTCTCAAGTGTTTCTGGGTCAACACGAACTACACCAGCATTTGCGAAGCTCTCAACCAATTCGAAGCCGTCGGCCCGATCCACAAATACGTCTACACCATCTTCCGCTGTATGACTCGCACGGATGACTGTTACAGACGCTGCCTTCCATGGGGTTTGAACCACTCCATTGTGTGGCGGCTCATCGTTGAGAAATACCGACCTAACCTGGGAGAGTGCCTGTTTGCCTTGAACGGAGAAACATAAAGTGTCGCCGGTTATATCCACAACTCTGAAGTCACCAGCGATCGTAAATCGTTCAATGGTTTTAAGGACCGCCGCGTGTGTCGCCGCTTCGGTGTCGAGAAGGAACCTCGGACTGTTTTCTTCATCCTGCAAACGAACGACTCGGACAGCAGCGATCATCCTTCCCTGAACGTTTGGAAATACAGCCGGCATCCAGCTGAGCGGTTCAAGGGTTTTCATGTCGTTGGTGATGAGGCCGTTAAGAAACATCACGGCCTCTGAGCCACCGACACTAATACGGCCGCGCGAACTCAGATCGATGATCCCGGCGCCACCGCCACGGACTGCTTGATAAGCGGAATCCTGCATGTTCTCAATTGGAATAGGACCTATAGGACCTATTTTTCAAACCACACGCTCTAATCGCCCTCGCCACCACCTGATAATCCTTCATCTGCTGCTCGTCACGTCTGTGCGAAGCCAACACCTGTGGGCTCGGATGATAAATCGGCACCAACAACCTTCCCTGCCAACTGTGGATGTGCGCCGCGTGTTGCTTCAAATTCAATTCATGATAGTGAATGCGTTTCAGTGCCTCAAGCGCAACTGATCCCAAGGTCACGATAACGCGCGGGTTCACCAGGTCGATTGTGCGCTGGAGAAAGTCAGAACAATTGGCGATCTCCTTTTTGGTCGGTCGTCGATTCGCGCCGGATGGAGTGCGCGGATTACAGAGTGCCGCACTCGTAATGAAAATTTCTTCACGATTGAGTTCGATTGAACGCAGGAATCGATCGAAATTCGCGCCTGATTGATCACCAGAGAATGGTATGCGCGTCCGATCCGCGCCTTTCCGTCCCGGTGCTTCGCCGATAAACATGATCCGGGCGTCGACGTTGCCGTTGTGTTTGCTAAGAACAGCACTACGGCCACACATTCCCTCACAACGCGTGCACGTTGAAGCGTTGTTGATAAGTTCAAGCCAGTTTGTTGTTCGAGATACCATTGGGCCAGGAAAATTTCCGCTTTAAGTTGTACGACAGGCTGTTAGCCTGTCGGTGTCCCGGGGCCTGGAGCGATTGAAAAGTGGTGCCAACCAACCTGCGACAGGCTAACAGCCTGTCGTACACTGCCGTGCGAATTTTCCGTTGACAGTCCGCGCACCCGTCTATAAGGTCCGGCTCACCTTCTTGCGGTCCCTCGCCACGACCGCACCAAACACGAACCGTAAGTGACCTTGACTGATCGAGGACATTACGATCCGAAAGATTTATAAGACTCTACCATCGAAAGGAAAGTATATGCGCATCGCAAGCTTCAACGTTGAAAACCTCTTCTCACGAGCGCGCGCAATGAACCTGGATACCTGGTCGGAGGGTAAAGTAGTTCTCGACGAATTCAGCAAGCTTAACAAGTTGATTGCGAAGGAGACTTATACCGATGCCACTAAACAGAAGATGATCGATTCACTCAAAACACTCGGCCTCAAGAATAGTGATGAATCGAAATTCGTGATCCTCCGACAGAACCATGGGCATCTGCTGAAAAGATCGAATTCAGGTCTGCAAATAGTCGCTGAAGGTCGCGACGATTGGATCGGTTGGCTCGAACTCAAAAAGGAAGCCGTTAACGAGATCGCCACCCAAATGACCGCCAAGGTCATTCAAACTGTCAACCCTGACATACTTTCCGTGATCGAAGCCGAAGATCGAATTGCACTCTGCCACTTCAACGACCAGCTTCTCGAACCGATCAATGCGAAGTATCGCGGGATCATGTTGATCGATGGCAACGATGACCGTGGCATTGATGTTGGCCTGTTTACAAAACCTGGATTCGAAGTGCAATCCATCGTTAGTCACGTTGACGATGCTCTCGACGGGAAAACGATCTTTAGTCGAGACTGTCCTGAGTATTTAGTTCGCGTAAGCGATACAAAGTTGGTGCTTCTACTCGTGAACCATTTCAAAAGTAAAGGATTTGGGTCACAGGCTGAGTCGAATGCGCGTCGCAAGATTCAGGCGAACCGCGTAAAAGAAATCTACAATCTGAGAAAAACGCAGGGGATCGACTTTATCGCGGTGCTGGGAGACTTCAACGATACCCCCGACAGTGATCCATTGAAGCCGCTGATCGACGATACTGACCTGAAAGACATTTTCAAACATCCGCAGTTTAATGACGGCGGGTTTCCAGGAACGTTTGGAACGTGCACGGCAAGTAACAAGATCGACTACATGATGCTTTCACCCGCACTGTTCAATCGCGTGACAGGGGGTGGTGTCTTTCGTGAAGGGATCTTTGCGGGCACCACCGGAACGAAGTTTCCGCATTTTCCTGAAATAAAAAAACCCATTCACTCGGCTTCAGATCATGCGGCTGTGTTTGGAGACTTCGATATGAGTTAAGGCTATGTGTGCCTTGTGATGTCTTGGCCTAAAAGTCAGAATTCCACCAACGCAGTTGGTGGATTGTTAATACGTGGCCTACTGATCGAGTCCCCGGCAGGTTTTGGGAATCCCACCGAACTCAGTCGGTTGGATGGTTCATACCCTACCTCGGAAAAGAAGTATCGCTCTGGGAACGCTTAGTTAAATCGGTTAGGTGGCGGTGTAGGTCGGATATGAACAATCCACCAACTGAGTTGGTGGGATTACCCCCTACTTTCAATAGTTGCTGTTTTATAGGTTGGGTATGAACGATCCACCAACTGCGTTGGTGGAATTCATGGCTCGACACTGATCTCTCGCGTAACGATGTTGGCGTTTCCATTTTTGTACGGCCAGCCATCCGGACCGATGAGCTCTACTCTGATAGTGTGTTTTCCCGGTAACCAGCCTGACAGCCAAAATGCTTCCGCCGTGTCGCGCCATTGCATTTCATCATCATCCACGATGTAACGGATCCTGAACTCGCCGCCGTCCCCTTTTAGTTTGGCATTCTCTACGAGAAATGAGATCGGAACGTCTTCACCGAAACGAAACCTGGATCCTTTTGCCAGGTTAAGGATTAAGAACGGTTTTTTAATATCCGCGGGTGAATCTGGCAATAACAGCTCGGGGAACCTTGCGTCGGGCCTTGAGACGATCTTCAAAACCTGGTGTGGAGGCGCCGGAACGCGAGTGATCACCGTGGTGTGAGCACCATCTTTCTCCGCACACGCAGAGGAAATAATGAGAGCAAGCAATGCAAGAAGAAGGCGTGATCTTTTGGAGATGTGAATCATTTTGTGCGCCATGGATCAAATTCAATAGGACCTATATGACCAATAGGACCTATAACACTCGACTGCCGAAACCTCTAGACTTTTCCTCCGCCCGATGTAAGAATCCGCGCCAAATTTAAAAAATTAAAGAATGGAGGAGCGACCGCATTAATTCGCACGTCTTTTCATGAGCAAGACCAAACTCTTGTCATCCCTGGCTGTCTTTCTCTTATTCGCCGCCGCACTCATCGTAGGTTGCAAAAAGAATGCGACGGAAACTGCCGGCGAGTTCAAGCCGGACATTCAACCGTTACCGGCACCGTTGACGACATATGAACCAATGTCTATTCCTCCTGACAATCCAATGACTCCAGAGAAAGTAGCATTGGGTCGTGAGCTGTTCTTTGATGAACGGCTGAGCGTTGACGGTACGAGATCCTGTTACTCGTGCCACGTCTGTGAGCATGGTCTAACTGACGGCTTGCCGAAAGCAATCGGCGCGGGCAATAAGACTTTGACGAGGAGCAGTCCGACGTTGTGGAACATCGGCTATCATAAGGAATTCTATTGGGACGGCCGCAGTCCTTCGCTTGAGAAACAGGCGCTGGCCGCCTGGACCGGTGCAAACATGGGAGCCAAGGCAGACGAGATTGTCGCAAAGTTAAACGCGCTGCAGGGATACAAAGCCCAATTTCAAAGCGTTTTCCACAGCGACGCAACCCCTGACACCGTAGTCAAAGCAATTTCTGCCTTTGAAAGAACGATCATCAGTGGCAACACGGCCTGGGATCGCTGGAAAGCCGGCGACAATAGCGCAATCAGTCAGAGCGCGTTTCGAGGCTGGAATATCTTTCAGGCAATTAAATGCAACAATTGCCACGACGGTGTCTTGTTCACCGATCAGCAATATCACAATGTTGGGATCGGGATGGATGCCAAAGAACCTGATGTTGGCAGATTCAAAGTCACCAACAAGCCTGAAGATACCGGTGCATTCAAGACGCCAACACTAAGAGACATCGCGAATACGGCGCCTTATTTTCACGATGGGAGTGCCAAGACACTGGAAGAGGCCCTCGATATCATGCTGGCCGGCGGCAAACCGAACGAGCATCTCGATAAGAAGAATCTGGAACCACGCAAAGTTTTACCGGAGCAGCGTGAAGACTTATTGAACTTCCTGCGGTCGCTTTCAGTGGATTGCAAACTGACCAAGCCACCGCTGCCACAGAAGTAACGAAAACGACTATCCGCAGATTACACAGATCACGCAGATTCAAAGACCGAACGTTCGGCGGTCTAAAAAGAATCTGCGAAATCTGTGTAATCTGCGGATAGCTTTTTTTCTGGTCTAGGCGCGCGCAGTTTGTGTTCCCAGGTTCGCCTTTAGTCTCTTTTCAACTTCTGCCCAGCTGATATTCGAGAAGAAAGCTTCGATGTACTTGGGACGTTCTGCAGGTTTGTAGTCGAGCAGGAACGCGTGCTCCCAAACGTCCATGACCAGTATCGGGTTGAATCCAGCAACGTTGCCCGTCTCGTGAAGCGTGATCCAGTGATTCGAGATGCGGCCGTTCGCCGGATTTTGATTGCAAATCGCCCAACCAACTCCTCTCATCTTGCCTATGCCGACAAAGTCTGTTTTCCAGATGTCGTAACTGCCGAAAGTTGATTCGGCTGCTTTCACGAACTGTGAATTCCTGGCTGGATCACCTGTGCCTCCACCGGTCTGCAAATTATCAAAGTAGTATTCGTGCAGGACCATGCCGTTGTATTCAAAACCGAGACGACGGGTCAGTTCAGAATAAGCCGGCATCTCTTCCTGATCCACGTTTCCGTCCTTGATGAATTCTGTAATTCTGGTCGTTAGGTTGTTCGTCTCCTTCACGTAACCCTCGTACAACTTGAAGTGCATCTCGAGGGTTTGATCTGATATTCCCTTCAAGTTACTGAGATTAAACTGTCTTGCCTTGTAACTGCCCGTCGAACTCATGCGCGTACCTCCATTTGTGTAAACATTATTTCGTGGAGTTCAACTATCCCGCGGGAGTGTGGCAAATCAGTGAAGAGGCTGCGGAATTACTGTGTAAGTTCGACAGGCTGTTAGCCTGTCGGCGGTGTGAAGCAAAACGCGACCGGAACCACGACAGGCTGACATACTTGTCGTACTTGATCAGAGCTTCCTTAAGAACAATGCGGTCACAAATTCGAAATATTATTCATTACTGGGCCTACAGGCTCATATAAGGTTGGCGGAGGCGGAGGGCCTGCAGCATTTTTAAGCCCTAACGTGCGCGCTGTTTCTTCCTGCCTGTCATCAATATCGCCAATCACGACGTAAGCAAAGAGTGCCGCCACGATCGCAAGGAAATCGGCAACAATTGAAACGATTGCTGACGTACTCTCCGACACACTCTCGTTGAAAGACATTCTGAGTGAGATATTCCCTGCCCATGTACACAGCAACCAAAACAACCACCAAACTGGAAACCATCCAGGAGGAGAAGGCTCACCTAATTGTGATTGTTCCGGTGGGACACTCTTTTGCCAAACTTCTTTGACCGCTCGATAGGGCACAACCAAACTTACAAAGGGTACGAAGAAACTTCCCACGGCCCATCCAGGCGAATGATTAAGTCTAAACGCACCAAATGCGCTCAGGTTTTTGTAAGCGCGATGTAACCACATGCAAAACGCAACCACCGTTGAGAGGTAAACAACAACGGATATTAGCGCCATTGCTATTATGAAGAGGCCAAGGGTGAACCCAACTGGGGCATCACCAAGGTCCTGGCCCTCAGTCGGCATAGGAAATTGAAGCACGAGTGCCGAACATAAAATGGACAAACCATTTACGACAACACCTGTGATCAGTAGGATGATCACCACACGAGATCGCAAGTGAGCAGAGACGAAAGAAGGTGTGGAGGATGGAGAGGAACTCATTATTTGCAACTCAATAGTTTGTGAGGCTCATAGAGCGCGGGGCCATTCCCCGCACTCCATGAGCGTTAGCATTTTTACTTACCTAGAATTATCCAGTCGCCGTGACTCGTTCCCATGAACAACAACAGCGGTAGTGAGAGCCACGCATTGGTTCGGGATGCGATGAAGGCTTGTCGCGCGAGTTCAGGTGGTGCAGCTGGACCAGTTCCTGCCGTGGCAGCAAGGATGCGTTTGTTATTCGGCCAGATAATGCCCCAAACATTCAGCATCATCACAATGCCATATGCTCCGCCAATACCGATTGAGTAGGTCTTGTTACTCGCAAAGCTCTCGCCATTCACCGACAACATACCTGTGAAGTAACGAGTCAGTGCCCAGCTGAAGAACAGAACGAGGACTATCATCACAACCGCAAAGATGCGCCCGTCCTTAATCACCCCAGGAACCTTCTTGATAATGAAGAACTCAATCCCGAAAAGTACGATGGGATAGGTCAACCAGGCGAAAAAGACAACCCATAAATTAACATTCCCGTGACCGATATTGTTGGCATTAACCACGTCAGCTTTCAAAATGAACATGGCGTAGTAAGCAAGTCCGGCCAGAACTGTAACGACAGCTCCCCAACGAAACCACCAAAGTGCGCGCCCCAGCAGATCCGGATTCACCTTCTTCTTCGTTTCAGCATCCAGGCCCTTTTGAAACGGCACATTGACGAGATTGAAAAAGTAGAGCAGTCCAATCCATGTAATGCCTGCTACGAAGTGAAACCATCGAAAGCCAGCGCGCATGATCTCATCACCAGTGGTAGGCCAGTGAAACAAACTCTGCAGCACAGCCAGACTGACGGGGAGATGAACAGTTGACTCAATTAACATAGGTCCTCCGTGAAATCGGTCGTCACCGTGATGTCTTGTTCAAGCTTAACAGGCTGAATGCCCGGCTTATTTTTAGGACTGGAATTACGAAGCGAAGATTACACCTAGACCACCGCGACGTAAAGCGGTGGGATTTCATCCTTCATCCTTAATCCAACGGCCGTGGTCCCGCATCCATTCCGCGCACGCTGGCCTGATTGATCACTCGCACTCTCAGATCTTGTTCAACTCGAATCTGGCAGGATAGTCGCACATTCGGCCCGAGCTCTTGCTCCAACGCGAGCCGGTTTCTTTCGAGCTCACCCATTTCACCGGGATCACCCTCCAAAACCTCGACTCGACAAGTAGTGCAACGCGCATTACCACCGCAGCGATGCAGGATGTCTACGCCAGCATCTTCGATCACCAACACCAACTTCTTCTCTGCTGGTCCTTCAGTTTCAATCACTCCATTGGCAGTCTCCGCCACGATCTTAGGCATCAGTAATTCACCCCGAGTTGTTTGTTGAATAGCGAGGGGATTATGTCCGACGAACTTTAGTTTGTCGATGCACCAAATCAAGGCCCGATTGAATTAGCGCGATCCTCAAGAATCATTGCGGGCTTAGTCACCGGCGCGACAAACTAAAGTCCGTCGGACAAATTCCGCTCCAGATAGAGCGCGCCCTCAAGCGGGTTGTAATAGTAAGCAGGGATTTCTTCAAACCCTAGCTCCCTGTAGAGCGCGATGGCTGCGTCCATCTTCCCCGGCAACGTGTCTAACACCATACGTTGATAACCAATTTCGCGGGCCTCTTCGATCAACTTATCAATCATGGTGCGGCCATATCCTTTACCCCTAAACTCGGGACGCAGGAATAGTCGTTTCATTTCGCAGGTGCGGTCATCCAGTTTCCGAAGTGCAATACAACCGGCCAACTCGTCCTTTGCATACACCAGCAGAAGTCGGCCATCAGGTGTCGCGTATTTTCCAGGAAGGGTTTGCAGCTCGTGATCAAAACTCTGAAAACACATATCGATGGCAAGGCCGGCTGCATACTCTTTGAACAGCTCTCGAGCTGCTTCGATTTGTTCTTCAGTTGTTGCTTGAATTAGTTCCATCTGGCGGTAAAAACAACAGGAGACAGGACTGCTCCCGTCTCCTGTCATCGAAAAGTTTTATGTGTCTTTACGCCGTGAACGAAGAACCACAGCCGCAGCTGCCGGTCGCGTTCGGGTTCTTGAACGTAAAACCGGAACCCATAACGCCGGTGACGTAATCGATTTCAACTCCATTAAGGTATTGGGCGCTGAACATATCGACAAACATCCGGACGCCTTTTTCGTCGATCACGAAATCGCCGTCGCGCGACTCTTCTTCAATATTCAAACTGTATTGAAAACCCGAACATCCACCGGGCACGACGCGTACGCGAAGTCCAGACGTTTCGGGCAATCCTTCTTCGCTCGCCATAAATTTCTTAATCTCACTTGCCGCTGATTCGGTGACGTTGAGGTTCACACCCGGCGTTGTTGTTGCTGACATAGTATCTCCAGTTCTTTAATAATTCAGATCATTGCCGATTTCCGATTGCCAATTGCCGATTTGTTGAGCGACTCCGAATTCCCACACAATCGGCAATTGGCAATCGAAAATCGGCAATAGTTTATTGTCCTTTGCCTAAAACGACAAGTTCGGGCTTCATCGCCTCAATTGAGACTTGTCGCGCCACTTCCTCTGCTACTTTGCGAAAGGCCCGCGATTGAGCGGAGTCTCGCTGACTCACCACAATAGGCACTCCTTTGTCACCGCCCTCGCGAACTTCGATGCCCAGGGGTATCGCTCCCAGGAACGGTACATGGTAGGCACTGGCCAATCGTTCACCGCCGCCCTCACCAAAGATGTTGTATCGATTGCCCGTGTCAGGCGCCACGAAATAGCTCATGTTCTCGACAATCCCGAGAATCGGGATGGCGACGGTCTCAAACATTCGCAAAGCTCGACGCACATCCGCAATCGCTACGTCCTGGGGAGTTGTCACCAGGACCGCACCTTGAACCGGAACCAGCTGAGCCAGTGATAATTGAACGTCACCAGTTCCAGGCGGCATGTCGACGATCAAGTAATCGAGCTCTCCCCATTTCACATCGCTGAGAAACTGTTTGACGAGACCATGCAAAATCGGGCCACGCACAATCATTGGCTTGTCACCCGGTTGCAATAACGCCATCGACATTAACTTCACACCATACGCTTCGATCGGGAGGAGCTTATTTACTTCGACTTCCGGCCGAGCGTCGCTCGCCCCCAGCATGATCGGTACGTTTGGGCCATAAACATCCGCGTCCATCAGACCCACGCGGGCGCCGTCAAGAGCCAGCGATACAGCCAGGTTCACGGCGACAGTTGATTTGCCAACCCCGCCCTTTCCTGACGACACTGCCACGATGTTCCTGATTCCTTCGATGACTACCTTTTCGCCAAGCCCTCTGCCTCTCGGAACCTCAGCATCCATGGTTACTTTGACGTTGGTGACACCGGGCAAACTACCGACAATCTCGCGAGCTGCACTTTCCATTTCAGCTTTAACAGGACATGCGGGCGTCGTCAGTACGATTCGGAATGAAACGTTGCCAGCTTCGATACGGAGATCTTTAATGAAGCCGAGGCTAACAATGTCTTTATGCAAATCCGGGTCTTTGATTTGTCGCAGAGCTTCTAGTACTAATTGTTCGTTCAGTTCTGTCATAGGGTAGTTGAAGCGTAGCTGATCGGTGAGGCTTTGACAAATTTGGCTTTGACCTTTCGACTTTGGACTTACTTAGCGAACACTTTCTGAATCCACGTCATGTGGGCGACGCAGCAGAACCTTGCTTCAAGGCTCAAAGCGGATCCTTTGTTTGCGGAGCCTCGGCGTGTGTCTCTCTTCAGGTAGATGAGTTACAAAACATCTGTGACGCAAGATTCCGCGCTATTGGTTGTGAGTTTCTGATCGCATCACTTTCGATTCTGACCGAACGCGTCGTTGGCAAGTCAACCGCCGACGCCGCTGCAGCTGGAAACACCAGATCGGCACTTCTGACGGAACTGAATGCAGGCGAGAACCAAATGCACTGTATTGACCTGGCTTGCCATGTTTTATTGCAGGCGATTCGAGAATACAGTAACGCGACGCGAGACGAGTGGGCAGGTGACGAAGCGCTGATTTGCACGTGCTTTTTTGTCTCCGAGCGGACTATTGAATCCGAAATCAAGAAGCGCGGATTGACGAGTGTTGGGGAGGTCACCAAGGCTTGTAATGCCGGCGGTGGCTGTGGATCGTGTCAGCCTTTGATTGTTGAGATACTTGAATCAGTGGTCAGTAGTGAATAGGTCCTATAGGTCGTATAGGTCCTATACTAGACCGAGAGGAAACGATGATCTATCTAGACAACAACGCCACAACGCGCGTCGCCCCGGAAGTGCTGGAAGCGATGCGTCCTTATCTAAGCGACCTCTTCGGTAATCCCTCGTCGGGCCACACGGTAGGGCGTCAAATGAAACGCGCTATTGAACACGCACGTGAACAAGTTGCACTTCTGATCGGCGCCGCCGATCCTTCGCAAATTGTTTTCACATCGTGTGGGTCCGAGTCAGACAACTGGGCCATCAAAGGTGTCCTCGCGAGTCGTCCGGAGAAGAAACACGTTGTAACGACTCTTGTCGAACATGAAGCCGTGCGCAATGTGTGTCGCCAGCTCGAGCAGGATGGCTATGCAGTGACATGGCTTGGTGTAAATCAAAACGGTGAGCTCGATCTCGACGAACTACGTGCTGCTTTGAGACCCGACACGGCGCTCGTCTCGATCATGCTCGCGAACAACGAGACTGGCGTTCTTTTTCCGATGAAGCAAATAGGCGAGATTGTTAGAGCAAACTCGGAAGCCGTGTTTCATGTTGACGGCGTACAAGCAGTCGGAAAGGTTCAGATTGACTTGAAAGCAATCGATGTTGATCTGTTTGCTCTGTCAGGTCACAAGTTCCACGCACCACAGGGAATTGGGGCGCTCTACGTTCGCAAGGGTCTGGAAATACCGTCGTTCATTGTTGGAGGAGGACAGGAAGAAGGACGACGAGCAGGAACTTCCGCAGTTCCAAATATTGTCGGACTTGGCGCTGCTTGTTCCCTCGCGAGAATGGACAATGATCACAGTCGAATCGAGTCGATGCGCAACCATCTTGAGGATGAGATTTTCAAGACCTTTCCGAAAGCTTATCTGAATGGTGTTGACGATAGAACAAAGCGTTTACCAAATACTTCAAACATCTCTTTCGAGCATATCGACGGTCAGAGCATCCTGGCGCGCCTCGACCACGAAGGAATTTGTGTCTCCACCGGCTCTGCTTGTCATTCCGCCACGCACGAGTCGTCGCCAACTTTACAGGCGATGAACATTCCGTACTCCCGCGCTCAAGGTTCGATCAGGTTTTCAGTTGGACGTTACAACACTGAAGACGAGATTGAAACGACCCTTCGGATTCTACCGAGCGTGATTTCACAACTGGCTGCGATCTCGCCTGCGGCAAGTGGTCGCTCAGCGTAACTTTGGAGTGCGACGGCCTGCCGTCGCCTTGTCACTGCAACAACGTCCAACCGGGGTCTTAACATGGCGGTGTAACAAAGCGACGGCAGGCCGTCGCACTCCAAAGGCTGCCTACTATCGCGGTCTGCTCTTTGCTGTTAGAATTCCCGGCAGAGGTCGAGTTGGGGGTTTCCGCCAGAGATCACCGCCAGGACTCCCCGAAGTAAAATTTTTGCTTCCAGGAATGATCGGTCGTCGCGTAAGAATCCTCTGCTGTTATTATGTGGATGTGGATAATTGCGCAGCGCAGTACCATGAGTCGAGGCGCGAATCAAAACATAAACATCAATTTGGAAGGGGTGTACTAACAACCAAATGAGCACTGTTATCGAACCGCCCGAAGCTAACATCGTAAAGCACCAGGAAGAGGTTGAGACCGTAACGATTCGTTTTGCCGGTGACTCCGGCGACGGTATGCAGCTAACGGGAACGCAGTTCACCAACACGTCGGCTGTTGCAGGCAATGATATTTCAACGCTACCCGACTTCCCCGCCGAAATTCGTGCTCCTGCCGGCAGCTTGCCGGGCGTCAGCGGGTTTCAGTTGAACTTCTCGAGCCAGGACATCAAAACACCGGGCGATCAACCAAACGTTCTCGTCGCCATGAACCCGGCCGCACTCAAAGTGAACCTTCCCGATCTCGAAGAAGGTGGCACTTTGATCGTCAACACCGATGGCTTCACACCGGAGAATTTGAAATATGCCAATTACGCGTCGAATCCACTGGAAGACAATTCGCTTGCGGGGTATCGCGTACACAAGCTTCCGATTTCAACGCTGAACATGAATGCGTTGAAAGGAAATGTCGAGCTGTCGCGTAAGGAGATTGATCGCTGCAAGAACTTCTTCGCTCTTGGCGTTCTCTATTGGCTGTATGACCGGCAAATGGAGAATACACTCAACTGGATCCATGCGAAGTTTTCAAAGAACCCTGAAGTAGGCAAAGCGAACGAGATTGCTCTGAAGACTGGCTACAACTTTGCCGATACGACAGAAGTCTTTACGACGCACTACACAGTCAAGAAAGCGAAGATCAAACCGGGCAAGTATCGAAAACTGACTGGTAACGAAGCGACTGCGATTGGTTTCATCACCGCGTCGCAACTTGCAGGACGTCCGTTGTTCTACGGTTCGTATCCAATTACGCCTGCGTCAGACATTCTCCATGAATTGTCGCGACACAAGACGTTTGGTGTGCGGACATTTCAGGCTGAGGATGAAATTGCTGCTGTGTGCGCTGCAATCGGCGCCAGCTTTGCCGGACAGATTGGATTGACGGGTACTTCAGGTCCAGGCGTCGCCTTGAAACAGGAAGCGATTGGCCTGGCGGTCATGACCGAATTGCCTTTGGTGATTATCAACGTCCAACGCGGCGGTCCTTCAACTGGACTTCCTACGAAGACAGAACAGGCTGATTTGTTCCAGGCAGTTTGGGGACGAAATGGCGAATGCCCGGCAATCGTAGTAGCGCCCGCAACTCCAGCGGATTGTTTTCACATGGCGATTGAAGCTGTGCGATTAGCCTTCAGGTACATGTCGCCGGTGTTCTATCTGTCTGATGGCTACCTGGCGAATGGCGCTGAGCCCTGGGAGATTCCGGAGATCAGCGCGTTGCCGAAGATTGAGGTGAGGTTTGCAACAGACCCGACGACGTTTATGCCCTACGCACGCGACGAAGAGACGCTTGCTCGTCCGTATGCGATCCCTGGAACACCAGGACTTGAACATCGCATCGGGGGTATCGAGAAGCAGCACATCACCGGTAACGTCAACTACGATCCGGAGAACCATCACCTGATGGTGAAATTGCGTCAGGAGAAAGTCGATCGAGCTGTGAATGAAATTCCGCTGGTCGAAGTGATGGGTGAAAAGACTGGCAAAGTACTGGTTCTCGGCTGGGGTTCCACCTATGGCTCCATCTCGTCAGCCGTCGAGAAGATGCAGCGCGAAGGCAAGAGCGTTTCGTCAGCACACTTGCGTTATTTGAATCCGTTCCCGAAGAACCTTGGCGAAGTTATCCGGGGATTCGAAACGGTAATCGTTCCGGAGATGAACCTTGGTCAACTCTGCACGATGATTAGAGCGAAGTATTTGGTCGATGCAGTACCGTTCTCGAAAGTCAAAGGACGGCCGTTCCAGATCAGGGAGATTGTTAGAAAGGTTGAAGAGTATTTGTAATTAGGATGATCTCGAATATCAATTCTCCATCTGTAAGCGAAACCTTTGCTGAGGGCCAACATTACTTTATGGGCGAAGGAAAGTTAAATAATGCGCTCGAGCGACTCTCCCACGATCTTCGTGATCACAGCATTGATTACATGGTAATCGGTGCCATTGCTCTTCTCGCTCACGGCTATCCGAGGTTTACTGAAGACATCGATCTGGTGATGACAGGAGAAGGTCTTGAGAAGTTTCATCAAGAACTTGTAGGACTCGGCGACGTCCCATCATTCCTCAACGCTCGTAAACGACTAAGGTCCACGACGGACAACGTAAGCATTGAAGTAATGTTAAGCGGGGAGTATCCCGGCGACGGCAGACCAAAACCCGTTAGCATGCCAGTACCATCAAGTGCCTCCCAGGAAATCGATGGAATCAAATTCGTCACATTCGAAAAGTTGATCGAGTTGAAATTAGCATCAGGTATATCGGCACCAGATCGTCTGAAGGACCTTGCGGATGTCCAGGAACTAATAAAGTTGCGAAAGTTGGATTCAACCTTTGCGAAAAACCTGGATCCTTATGTAAGAGGCAAGTTTCTTGAGCTGCAAGCGGCCGTAGGAACAAAACAAGATCAGGAGCAAGAATGAGTACACAAAGTAACGGCAGTAGTGGAAACGGAAACAAACCAATCGTCGAAGCAGTCTCCGCTGATAGCGAGGTTGGTTCCGCAGTGTCAGGTCGTATTGCACCTCCTCCAGGACAACTAAAGAAAGCTGACTTCGTATCCGATCAGGAAGTGCGCTGGTGTCCGGGTTGCGGTGACTACGCAATTCTCAACAACGTGCAGAAGGTAATGCCTGAACTCGGCATTCCGCGCGAGAAGATGGTGTTTGTTTCAGGCATCGGTTGCTCATCACGTTTCCCGTATTACATGAACACCTATGGCTTCCACAGTATTCATGGGCGTGCGCCCGCAATCGCGACTGGAGTCAAATGTGCAAATCCTGACTTGAGTGTCTGGGTCATTACGGGCGATGGCGACGCGTTGTCGATCGGCGGTAACCACTTCATTCACGCGATCCGACGCAATCTCGATATCAATTACATTCTCTTCAATAACCGAATCTATGGTTTGACGAAGGGTCAATACAGCCCGACGTCCGAATTCGGCAAGAAGACCAAGTCGACACCGGCAGGCACGATTGACTATCCGGTAAATCCGTTGTCATTAGCGATTGCCAGTGAATCCACTTTCGTCGCACGGTCAATCGACATTGACGTCAAGCATCTGGGCCAAATTGTTGAAGCCGCTGCCAAACACAAAGGCATATCCTTCATCGAGGTCTATCAGAACTGCAACATCTTCAATGATGGCGCGTTCGACTACTTTGCCGAACGAACTGTCCGGTCTGACCGCGTGCTTTATCTCGAACACGGTAAGCCGATGATTTTTGGCAAAGAGCGAAAACAGGGCATTCGAATGAATGGCGCCCATCCGGAGGTGGTAACAATTGGTGAGAACGGCATCACTGAAAACGACTTGCTCGTGCATGACATCTACTTAAAGGATCCTTCAGTGGCTTTCATGCTGGCCCGCATGGAGCAGCCAGCCTTTCCGCAGCCGGTCGGCATCTTCCGTGCAGTCGAACGTGCAACCTACGAATCAATGATGGACGATCAGATCCAGGCGGCAATTGCCAAGTCTGGGCCCGGCAATTTGGAAAAACTGATCAATAGCGGAGAGACGTGGGTGGTGGAGTAGGGAATTTCAGATTGAAGATTTCAAATTGGCCCGCGGGAAAACCGCGGGCCGTTTTCATGCCCGGATTGTGCTGGGACCGCAGGCGTCCCCGCCTGCCCGCGCGGAAGAAAACCAAGTCCGTTTTATTCAATTGGCTGAGGAAAATGTTCTTGGTCAGATTCGACACGGGCAGGCGGGGACGCCTGCAGTCCCAGGACGAACGCCCCGAAAACTTTCGCGAACCGTCCTGCGTATCAAAGCTGATTGCAAGCCAATTCATCTTTCTCCAACCTTCAACTGGCTCGCGAAAAGCGACCCTCGGAGTCCAGACATCATGATTAAGTTCAGTCGATTCAATCGCTCCATTTCAGTCTTCCTCCTGTTGTTTGCCATTGCTTTCGCGCCAATGAGCCGCGCGGTCGTGGCTCAGCAAGCGTCGAAGCCGCAGACGGTCACAGCGGCAACACCGGATTATTCGACTCAGCTAGCCGCAATCGAGAAAGCGATAGACGATAAACGGAAGGAACTAGGAATCCCGGGGGTATCCCTGGTTATCGTTAAGGACGATCACATCATCTATATCAAGGGTCTTGGTGTTAAGGACTTCGAACGCCAGGTCCCAGTCACTCCTGACACGCTCTTCGCAATTGGTTCCGCCTCCAAAGCATTCACTGCCATGTTGGCACTCATGAGTGTCGACGAAGGAAAACTCTCTCTTGAAGACTCTCCTAAAAAGCTTCTCCCTTATTTCCAGCTTCGGGATCCTGAAGCGGATGCCAAGATAACTATGCGCGATTTACTGTCGCATCGCTCAGGACTCAATCGCACGGATCTGGCGATGGTGAGTGGCGCGCTCAATCGCCAGGAATTGATTCAAGTGGCCGCAATGGCTAAACCAACGGCGAAACTTGGCGAGAAGTTTCAATATCAAAATGTGATGTATGCCGCTGCGGGAGAGGCAGTCGCACGTGCGCAGAACTCAACCTGGGACAAACTTATCGATACGAAGTTATTCAAGCCACTTGGGATGAAAGCGAGTGATACCACTGTCGAAGCAATGCAGAAGGCCCGCGATTTCTCGTTTGGTTACGAATACAACACAGCGACTAAGGTCACGAGGCGCTTACCACAGCGTGAAATTACAGCTGCTGCGCCAGCGGGTGCCATCAATTCAAACGCGCGCGACATGGCCCAATGGCTGCGCTTCATGCTGGCTGGTGGAACGATTAACGGCAAACGACTGGTTTCAGAAAAAGAGTTTAATGAAGCGATAACAAAACAAATTACTGTGGCTGGAACCGTTAGCTATGGCCTCGGTTGGTTTCTGCGCGAATGGAATAAACACAACGTCGTCGAGCATGGCGGAAACATCGATGGATTCAATTCACAGGTGGCCCTGATGCCTGATCAAAAGCTCGGCTTCGTGCTCCTTACGAATGTCACTGCATCTTCTTTGGGTCCATTTGCGATGAACACGGTTTGGAAAAATCTTGTGGGTGTTCCGACAATTACCGACACTGCAGCTGCCGGCGCGCCTGCCAATCCAAGACAAGAAGTCGGAAATTATCGAATGCCCGGTGTGCCAGTGACTTTTGAGGTTTCCATTAAGGACGAAAAGTTATTCTTAACGGTTCCTGGCCAGCCATCATATCCACTTCAGAATTTGGGTGGGCGCCGGTACAAACTCGCCGATCCAGCTCCGCCAGGGTTCTACGCCACGTTCAGGCCCGTAAAAGGCAAAGAGACCGAAACTGAGTTGTTTCTCGAACAACCGCAGGGCAACGTTGTAGCCACACGCGACACAACATCAGAACAGCCTGGCTCTCAGATCACAGATGCCGGACCGTTAACGGCCCTCGTCGGCTCATATCAAAACGAGTCGAAAGCAGTCGTGGAAATTGGAGTGAAAGACGGAAAGGTCTCACTGATTGTGGCGGGTCAAACGCCTTATCCGTTGACTGAAGCTGAAAAGAACAAGTTGCGAAGTCCAAACCTTCCTGACGCTTATTGGATTGACGTTACGCGTGACGAGAAAGGCGACGTGGCCGGCATCATAATCAACCAACCAGAAGGTCGATTTACATTTAATCGTGTTAAGACTGCCGGAACACTTATAAGCGTTGATGATCTACTGGCGAAGATGATTGAGGCGTATGGAGGCGAGACGAACCTTCGCAAACATAGCTCTTCGATAACAAAGGTCGACGTCGATTTTGAAAATCAGGGCGTCCAGGGTGAGGGCGTGATTACTGCTCGCGCGCCAAATCTTACTGCGAGTGATGTGCATTTGATTGCCCTGAACAAACGGATCGGAACGGTCGTCAGTTATTTCGACGGCAACAATGGAGGCGAAACTCTGAGCTTTGGTCCCGAAGAAATCTATAGCGGCAAACGACTCGAAGACATTCGAACTGGATCCGACTTTTACGACGTCCTGAACTGGAAAAAGAATTACAACGCAATCTCAGTAAAACAAATGGCAAGAATTGGCGACGATGATGTCTATGTCGTTCAGCGACAATCGGAGAAAGGAACGCCCATCACCGATTACGTTTCGGCAAAGTCATTTCTGGTTTTGAAGCGAGATAGTGTTATCTCGAGCGAAACGGCAGGCATCGAGTTACCGCAAACGGAGATATTTAGCGATTACCGTTCGGTGGATGGAGTCATGATTCCTTTCAAGATGGTCTCAAACAATGTTGCGAACGGAGATGTTGTGTTGCGAATTAAGGAAGTGAAGTTTGATCAACCGATTTCCGACTCGGTGTTCAAGAAGCCAGTGAAGAAATAAGATCGTGAAGCTTTGGAGTACGACGGCCTGCCGTCGCTTTGTCATAGCGCAACGATTTATGTGTTGGTAAGGTCTGGTGTAACAACGCGACGGCAGGCCGTCGCGCTCCAAGCTGTCACGATCATGTCCCGTTATCTTGGGTATGCTCTGTTGCTCATATTTGTTTGCCTGATTCCATTCCCCTTTCAGGCAAATCAGAATCAAACCAGACAACCGGCACAGACCGCCACCAGGCCCGGCCAGGAAGTCGATCCGGATGACGTTATCCGAATCAACACAACCATGGTCAACTCACCGGTGTTAGTGCTTGGGCGGAACGGTCGGTTAGTTCCGAATCTTCAACGTGATGATTTCGTTGTCTTTGAAGATGGTGTGCAACAGACCATCGCACATTTTTCAAATGTTAATGTGCCGTACACCGTCGCAATCGTAATCGACAATAGCCGATCGACTGCTTCTGACCTCGAGGAAGTTCAGGATGCAGCTGTTTCCTTCGTAGACAACATGCGTATGAACGATCGGGCTTTGGTGGTCTCGTTCTCGCGACAAATCAGAGTGCTTGCTGAACCGACGTCAGACCATGACGTTCTAAAGCGAGCGATTCGTAACTGCAGGCCTGAGGGAAGCTCTTCTGTTTATGACGCGATTACCTTTGTTCTTACGGAGCAACTTGATCGGATTGCAGGCCGAACGGCAATGGTCGTGTTTAGCGACGGGGTCGATAATGCAAGTGTTCACGCAACGTATGAGAGCGCGCTTCAGTTAATAGCAAAGACCAGGACAGTGATCTTCCCTGTTCAATTCAACACATCTACCGAGATAGAGAGACAAAAAAACGCACCTGTGGGCAGCGGCTTTAGTCGCGAAGATTACCTTCGCGCGGACGCTTTTCTTCATCAGGTTGCTGTGCGTTCCGGAACCGGCGTCTACCCCGCACAAGACATCAGTGATCTGGAACGCGCAGTGAGCAAAATCTCGGATGAACTGCACAACGAATACAGTCTCGGGTATTACCCAAGTAAGCCAATGTCGGGAGATGTGGAACGAAGAATCGAAGTGCGAACAAGACTTCCTCAATTGGTAGTCAAGGCGCGGACGAGTTACTCGCTCGATCCAAAGGGAGCAGTTCAGCGACTGTCGAAGCGTGTTGACGAATCAGGCTTAAGAGCAAATGGCGAAGGCTCGATTCCGGTACCGAGGACCAGAGATGAACCGAAGCTGGGGCTCAACTCACGTTGGATTTGTAAGAGCACAAATAGCGACTTGGGCCTTGCTGTTGTTAAAGAGGGATTTGTCGCTCTTTGCCCTAAAAGCGATCGCCAAACCGACCAAACTAATGCCTGGTTTGTAAGACCGCCCGGCAAGATAGAAACCATGTGCAAAGGTTTCATGACGTGGCAGGGACGAGAGATTGCCGGAGCACCCATTCCCTCAGGTTATGTAGTCACGAGTGAGACTACCTCACCACTGTGTTCGAAGAGTGCACTACCGGAAAACAATAGGAACGCGTGGATCATTCAAACCCCGGACACGACGAACGCCGTCTGCAAGGGTTTCAATTTGCCTCGAGGATACGTAATGGTCCGAGAGACAGCCCTTGCCGGTTGTCCTTCAAAGGGCAGCAATTCAAACGCATGGATTATCCGGAGGAAGTAAATTGATCAACTCGCTCTTTTCTTAGCCAGCCTTCGCTTGAAGACTCCTTCCCCACCTTGCCCGCCTCTGCCTCTTTGGTTCATCGCCGGTACTGAAGGCGTATTTGTCGCTGGCTTGATAGCATCACTGCCGATGTGCTGCTGAGAAGTATCGGCAGCCATGCTATTCGCCGATTTCCGGTTACCTCGAACCGCTGGAGTTTCTTCCATCTCTTCACGGTTCTGATCCTGATGCCCGGCAAAACCTGTTTGTTGACCACGCGGTTTTGCGGGAGTTCCGACTGTGTGTTGATCCTTTGGCTGTGACATCGCTACCTCCCTGATTCGCTTCCAAATACCGTCCCGCGGATGTTTTAAGTTAATGCAAGATCCTAAGGTTTTCCGTCACAAAGTCTTGGTTTTGACGGTACCTCTGCGTTCTATTTCAGTTGCAGAGTTGCTTCTCGGGGGGTCGGTCACTATAATGCGCCCCACCCAAAAACGGCGCTCTCCGGCAGGCGGCCGTGAAAAGCTCAAAGCATGGTTACTCCACTTCGCAGGAAACAACGCAGTCGTGTCATGTCTTATGGCAACGGCCGACCTGACACACCGCTTCGTAGCCTCGCGCTCAATCTGACTCATGTAGCCCGAGCGGCCATTGCTGAGCCGTACATGCTCACCATCGAGCATGAGCGGATCGCCTTAAGACGATTGCCACAACCGTTTGAGAGCTTTCGGATAGTGCAACTCTCGGACGTCCACCACGGTCCCTTTTCAGACAAAAACCAGATAGAACGTGCTGTCGAAACGGCCAATCGGCTGAAACCCGACATCATTGCCTTAACCGGCGATTACATCTCGAAAGAACGTCACTACGCGGCGCCCTGTGCTGAAATGTTGGGCAAACTTAAAGCACGTTACGGCGTCTTCGCAGTCCTCGGAAATCACGATCACTGGACTGATGCTGCGTTGATTACGGATCTCTTTCGTGCTGAAGGAATCACCGTGCTGATCAATCAGGGAATGCGTTTTGAATTGAACGGTTCAGCATTCTGGCTGGCGGGTGTGGACGATACCATGGTCGGCCTGGAGGACATTTCGCTTGCCCTGGCCGGCGCTCGTGACGATGAAATGAAACTCTTGCTCGCCCACAATCCAATTGTGCTGCGCCGTGCTGCACGAGCCGATGTCGATCTGGTACTTAGTGGGCATACACACGGGGGTCAGGTGGCTTTTCGTTCGGAACCGAATTCCTCAGGCGGACCGCGCCGTCGGCTGCTGAAAGGTTTAGGACGACTCGGTAATACTCAGATCTATGTGAATCGGGGTTTAGGTACCGTTGTGTTACCGATCCGCTACGGATGCCCGCCAGAGATCTCGCTACTTGAATTACGCCGCAGTTAGCAAACACCGGGTTTGAAAAGGGAAAGGCAGCAATTTTATTTAGGGAATTACCGCCTGCTGAATGTCCTCCCGCATAATTACCGTCCCCAACCTCCTGACCGTCTTTCGGATGGTCTTAATTCCTGTTTTCGTCTCCCTGCTGTTCTATCAACGGTTCCTCCTGGCGCTTGCTATATTCATCGTGGCCGGTGTTACTGACGGTCTTGACGGGCTACTGGCCAGACGATTTGACCAGAAATCTTCCCTCGGAACGATACTGGATCCGATTGCCGACAAACTGATGATGGTGACTTCTTTTGTCGTGCTGTCCATGCGGAGTGTTTTTCCCCAACCGATTCCCTCCCATTTGCCAATACCGTTCTGGGTAACGATTGCCGTAATTAGCCGTGATGTTTTCATCCTCGTTGGCGCTGCCGCTATCAACATCGTCACCGGGTTTCGAGGCTTTCGGCCGTCGATGTTGGGGAAAATCAATACGACAGTTCAGATAGTGGCTATCGGCGCCATCATGCTGGCCGCCAGCGTTCCTTATGGAACGGGCTATTACTTGCCGACTATCTACGCGACCGTCTTCACGTTCGCGGTGCTCTCAGGCGCTCACTATGTGTTCTTTGTCTCCAAGCTCCTGAATGAAGACCGGAGGTAGGGGAGCAGGAGGAGCAGGAGCAGGGCAGAAAAAGCTCATTGGTCATTTTCCATTTCCCATTTTCCATTTCTCAAACGAAGTGAATAGGTCCTATAGGTCAAATAGGTCCTATCGGCGAGAAAATGGAAAATGGGAAATGGGAAATGGAAAATGACCAATGAGCTTTTCGTGCCCCTGCTCCTGCCCTGCCCTGCTCCTGCTCCTGCCTTCCACCCCTCCCCTGCCGCTGCCCCAGCCCCAGCCAACCTCCCACCCACAACTAACAACTAATTAAAGTTGACAACAACACACTCAGATATTATATTGGCGGCGCGTTCAGCCGAGATTGAGTCTTAAGTCCACGAAGGTAGCCTCAGGCGAGCTGAATTGGCGGGTCAAAGATTTTAGAAGCGCTTGTTTTGGAGATCAAAAGAAGATGAGCAAGATTATTGGAATTGACTTAGGAACAACCAACTCGGTGGTGGCCGTGATGGAAGGCGGCGAGCCGACCGTCATTACAAACTCGGAGGGTGGCCGAACGACACCGTCCGTGGTTGCCTTTACAAAAGATGGCAATCGTCTCGTCGGACAAGTTGCCAAACGTCAGGCAGTCACCAATCCCGAGAACACTGTCTATTCGATCAAGCGATTTATGGGACGTCGCTATAACGAGGTTGGCGAAGAGATTAAGCAAGTTCCCTACAAAGTTCAGGGTGCAGGCAGCGGTGACGTAAGAATTGCTGCGGGGGGCAAGGAATGGAGCCCACCCGAAATATCCGCCATCATCCTGCAGAAAATGAAGCAGTCGGCCGAGGATTATCTCGGTCAAAAGGTTGATAAAGCCGTCATCACGGTTCCGGCTTACTTCAACGATTCACAGCGCCAGGCGACAAAGGACGCAGGCAAGATTGCCGGCCTTGAAGTCATGCGCATCGTTAATGAACCAACGGCGGCAGCACTAGCCTACGGTCTCGATAAGAAGAAAGACGAAACAATTGCAGTATTCGACTTTGGCGGTGGCACGTTCGACATTTCGATTCTCGAAGTCGGCGAAGGCGTCGTTGAAGTGAAGTCCACCAATGGTGATACACACCTCGGTGGTGACGACATTGATGAAAAACTGATCGAATGGATCATCGATGAGTTCAAGAAAGACCAGGGTATCGACCTATCCAACGACAAGATGGCACTTCAGCGACTGAAGGAAGCTGCGGAAAAGGCAAAGATTGAGCTCTCGAGCACGATGGAGACAGAAGTTAACCTGCCTTTCGTCACTGCCGATCAGTCCGGACCCAAGCACCTGGCAATGAAATTGACGCGAGCTCGTTTTGAACAACTCGTGGACCCAATCTTGTCGAGACTCAAGGGCCCTGTCGAAATGGCTCTTAAGGATGCCGGAGTTGACGCCAAGCGAATTGATGAAGTCGTGCTGGTAGGCGGCTCCACGCGTATTCCAAAGGTGCAACAAATCGTCAAGGACATGTTTGGTAAAGAGCCAAACAAGAGCGTGAACCCCGACGAAGTTGTCGCTATCGGAGCGGCAGTTCAGGCTGGTGTTCTCGCTGGCGAGAAAACTGACATCCTGCTACTCGACGTCACTCCACTGAGTCTCGGTATCGAAACACTCGGTGGTGTGTTCACGAAATTGATCGAGCGCAACACAACCATACCGACGCGGAAATCGGAGATCTTTTCAACGGCTTCCGATAATCAAACATCCGTGGAAGTGCACGTGCTCCAGGGTGAACGACCAATGGCTTCGGACAATCGCACCCTGGGCAAGTTTCATCTCGTCGGAATTCCACCAGCACCTCGTGGAATGCCGCAAGTGGAAGTGACCTTCGATATCGATGCTAACGGCATCGTGAACGTGTCTGCCAAAGACATGGGCACGGGTCGTGAACAGAAGATAACGATCACCGCATCATCGGGTCTGTCGAAGGACGAGATCGACAAGATGATGAAGGATGCTGAGTCGCACTCGGCGGACGATGCCCGTAAGCGTGACGAGATTGAAGCACGTAATCGTCTCGATGGACTCGTCTACCAGATGGAGAAGACGTTGGCTGACAATCGCGAGAAGGTTGGTGCGGTTGCAAGTGACGTTGAGTCCGCAATAGCGGAAGCGAAGAAAGCATTGGCTGAAGGTGGCGTTGAAAAACTCAACGACGCATTCAATCAGTTGCAATCTGCGTCGCACAAACTAGCTGAGGCCCTCTATCAACAGGCACCGTCAGGAGGAACCGAAGGATCTTCTGACCAGGCATCTGCTGCCGGCGCGTCTTCTTCGAGTGGTGGCGGCGAAGACAACGTTATCGATGCTGAGTATGTGGACGTAGACGAGAACAAGTAAGGGAATTGCAGATTGAATATTTAAGATTGAAGATTGACCAAAAGGCGGAGAAGAGTTTTTCCTCCGCCTTTTCTTCATCGACGAAAATCTGAAATCTTAAATTTGAAATCTGAAATAGACCCATGGCCAAACAGGACTACTACGAAATCCTCGGTGTAAAACGAGACGCGAAGCCTGAAGAGATCAAGAAGGCTTACCGGCGGCTGGCTCGCAAATATCATCCGGATGTTAATCCAGGCGATAAAGCGGCCGAGGAGCGCTTCAAACTCACGACGGAAGCTCACGATGTGCTTTCCGATCCGAAGAAGCGCAGTGTGTACGATCGGTTTGGACAATACTCCGACAATCTGGCTGATGCGGCAGCACGAGGTGCCGGACCTTCGGGCGGAACACGCACAGCACCTGGTTTCGATTTCACTGGATTCGATTGGGGAAGTGCCACGGGCGGATCGAGTGGAGGAGGAACTAGTTTCCGAGACATCTTTGCCGATCTCTTCGGCGGTGGCTCCGCGAAAGAGAAAGAACCTCCTCGTCCACAACCAAAGAAGGGCGACGACATCGAGATGCCACTCGCGCTCTCGTTTGAAGAAGCAATCAAAGGACTAACCACAAACATAACTGTAAATCGTTCGGAGCAATGTTCGAGGTGCAATGGAGCCGGTGACATTGGCGGACCGGTCGTTGTTTGTTCCACGTGCAAAGGATCTGGGCAGGTGCAGCGTGCGGGGGGCCGTCTGCGATTTGCACAAGAATGTCCTGATTGCGGTGGGACTGGACGACGTCGCTCGCCCTGTTCTCTTTGCAAAGGCAAAGGCACGGTGCCTAAGACGGAGACCGTGAAGGTTCGCATTCCCGCTGGCGTAGAAACCGGGTCGCGCGTACGGATTCCTGGCAAGGGAGAGGGTGGTCGCCTGGGAGCACAGGCGGGAGATTTGCACATCATCACGAATGTTGGGCCACACAAGTATTTCACTCGCAAGGGAGACAACATCTACGTGACTGTGCCAATCACAGTTCCTGAGGCTGCGCTGGGCGCAAAGATTGAGGTGCCAACTGTTGATGGTAAGACTCAGTTGCGCGTTCCTCCGGGAACTCAATCAGGTCAGAAGTTTCGTTTACGTGATCGCGGCGCGCCATCGCTGAGAAACCCGGGCGCCAAAGGGCATCAGTTCGTTGAAGTCCAGGTAACGCTGCCGAAAGTGATTTCGGAAGAGACCAAGCAGTTGTTGAGAGAGTATTCGAAGTTGAACACGACGAATCCGAGAGTTGAGATGGGACTGGAGTAATTTCAGATTTAAGATTTCAGATTGCAGATTTAATTCGTGTCTGGACGCAAATCTTAAATCTGAAATCTTAAATCTGAAATGACAAGAAAGGCTCGCACATACACCATCAGCGCGGTTGCGGATCAATATGGCATTCATCCGCAAACGCTCAGACTGTATGAACGTGAAGGACTGTTGAAGCCGTCTCGGTCGGAAGGAAACACTCGGCTTTACACAGAGCCGGATCTTGAGCGCCTCGAGTTGATACTCTCTTTAACACGCGACCTCGGTGTGAACCTTGCCGGCGTGGAAATCATTCTCAACATGCGCGAGAAGATGGACGCCATGCAAAGTGAGTTCGAACGTTTCTTTCAATATTTACAATCACACGCCGAAGAACTTACGAAGTTCGAAGCCCCACCTGAAGGCAGCACGGACGCGCTCGTTCCTCTCACGCGAGCAGCAGCTCTTCGCCGCCGCGCCAGAAGTTAGCCACAGATTTTCTCTTGTTGGTGTTCGTCGAAAGTGGTAGAGTCAGCCCAATTCATACATCGCTTCTCACGCTTACGCGCGATGTGAACTAAAAATAATTTGAGCGGCAATGCTTCAATGTCCGACGAACTTTAGTTTGTCGTGCGTGAATTCAATGGATCTCAAATATCCCCAGAACCGCTGAATCACGCCCGACAAACTAAAGTTCGTCGGACTTACAAGCAACAGTCGCATGGAGTACATCAATGAAGACCTCACTTCTTACTCTGCTTCTGCTCATCCTCTCTTCTTCAACACAGGCTCAAGACCTCGACAGGGTAACCGTCACCGGACGAGTGGTCGATCAAAACGAGGCAGTCATTCCTGGAGTTCAAGTCACCGCCACTCTGATATCAACCGGACTCAAACGCACCGCAACTTGCGGCGACGATGGCATATTCAAACTCATTCAACTCGCTCCGGGAACTTACACGATTCGAGTCGAACTCAACGGGTTCGCACCGCAGGAGATCTCTAACATCGCGACCGCATCAGGTCAGACGTTAACTCTCAACTTCACGTTGATTCCTGCGGAAATTGAAGCTGAGCCAGTGGTCATTACGTCGGCTGATGCGCCGTTAATCGATACTAAGAAGACGGTTGTTGGCGCGACGCTAAACTCTCGCGAAACTGAAAAGCTTCCGCTCACCACGCGTTCACCTTTTGACATCATCTTCACTCTGCCGGGTGTAACTGAAGAACCGCTTTCGACGCGAGATCTTGCCGAAGACCGTAATACCAATCCGAGTAATACGCCGGAAGAAGCCGGGACTTTTGCGCTCGCCGGGTCACCGGCGTATTCGAATAACCTGACGATCGATGGGATGGACAACAACGACGATCGTGCAGCCCGAGAAAGATTTCAGCCACCGCTCGAGTCCGTTGAAGAAGTACAAGTAATCACAAATCAATTCTCGGCAGAATACGGTCGCGCCTCAGGCGGCCGCGTAAACGTCAGAACGCGAAGTGGCTCGAAGACCTTTGGAGGCAGTGGTGTTTATTTTTTCCGCGACGAATCTCTCAATGCGAATACGTTCAGAAATAACTCACTTGGGCTACCTCGTCTACCGCTTCAGGAACACGTCGCTGGCTTTACCCTGGGAGGACCAATACCAGCGACTAATTCAACCTTCTTTGGGGCAATGGAATCGACAAGAGTTCTCGACAGTGCGCTCATAGACACGCTCGTCCCGGTCGCAGCCAATCCGCTTTTCAAGTTGCCTGTTCCGACAACATTCGCCCTCCGCAGGTTAGAAAGTGTCACAGACCCTGCTCTCGCAGCGGAGATCGCGCCTTTCATTGCCAGCGTCAGCACTCCCTCTCAAACCACAAATGCAACAACAAGACTGGACCATCAGTTCAATGAAGTGCACAACGTTACTGTTGTCTATCAACGCGGAAGACT
>DATDFV010000243.1:0-14641 GCA_036522415.1 Pyrinomonadaceae bacterium
TGTGGTAATGACATACTTAACTCCTTCATTTACTAATTCCTGACTTTTTCGTTTTCCACCGAACAGAGACCCTTTGACTGAATCCACGAAAGCTCTTCTGTCGGAGCGCGGTCGTCCTCGGCCGCCCCCGTCGAGCAGAACCAATTCATTTTTACAGCTGGAAACACTGCAGCGGCCTCGATAGATCATGAGCCATTGGGATCTGCTACTGGGTTCTATTTAACGGTGGCGGCCGAGGACGACCGCGCTCCGACAGAAGAGCTTTCGTTTATCCGGTTAAGGAACTTCTGTACGTAGATCAAAACTCTGAGTTGAATCAGAAACCTCTGACTTGAGGTTGCGTAATATACGTCATGGTTGAGATAACAATTACCCAGGATGGCGTTCTCCTCGAGGTGCGAGGTTGGGACAAAGTGTGGTCGCTGCGCAGTCAACTGACGATCCCGCTCGCTCACATCAAAGACGCTCACCCCGATCCTGAGCCGGCAATGGGCTGGTTCCAGGGGCTCAAGGTCGCGGGCACTGACGTACCAAACATCTTTCGAGCCGGTACGTTTTATCAGCATGGTGAATTGGTGTTCTGGGACGTTCACAATCCCGAGAAGACAATTGTGATTGAGCTGGAGCACGAACGATATAAGAGGCTCATAGTTGAAGTAGACGATGCTCCTGGAGAGGTGAAGAAAATCAAGGCTGCAATTAAGCGGTAACTGTATGACGGGTTATTGCGGGGAGAGTTGGGAGAGGCGCAAGCGATGCTTGCGCCTCTTCTTCATTTTCTACGGCGCAGCGCAAGTCGCTCGGTGAGGAATCGACCTGAGATACTCGTACATCGCCGTCAAATCGCGCGTTGTCTTTTTACCAAAAACCGGCCAGGGCATCACTTGCAGCAACTCGTCCGGGTTGTCAGGATCTTGACCAGTCCGTAGCGTGTGAATGAACTGATCGAGTGTCAAACCAGCCGGTAGACCCTGCGCGTCAGGCGTTAGATTCCTGCTGACGAAGGGTCCAAACGACATTCCACCCGAGAGGTAGCAGTCAACGTTAATCTGTTCCGGCTGACCTTGGAAAGGATCACCTCCATCTGCGTACGGTGGATTGGTATGACAGTCGTTGCAGCCACCGGTGTTTATGATGTAACTACCGGGGCCAACGAGCGCCCGGTTCTTACCTTTTAGATCCAGCGGAACAGGGGCAATCTCGAACCCTCGTTGAATCTCGCTCGCATCATTGTCAGGAGCGAGCGCCGCAGGAACCATCGCCATGGCGTGCGGGCTTATTCTAGTTGGAAGATTGTTACTGTTTTTGGAAAACACGGGCGTGATTGTCGGACTGATTAGAAGCAACGTGAGGCCTGCGAGCACAATAGTTACACAAAGCAGAATTTTATGTTTCAGAGAGACTCCTGGGTTAGTCTTGACATGATCGACGGGACATTTCCAGGGCAAGTAACAACCTGAAAATAGTCTTGCGGAATTTGCGGTAGTGCCTGGGCGATCGAAGGGATCAACGCCCCTTTTATCTCAGATTCAATGATGCATCAATACATATTTGCACCTTCAAATCTGGACATTTTGTCACCGCTCCAATTCGTCATGACCCCTTATTTTGTTCAGCGCTTTTTAAGTTTTGGCCACAGTTGCCGAAGCGATCCAAACTTTGCACCTTTGTACGGAGCGGGGGTAAACCGCCCTTCCTTACTTGTTCGATTCTGGCTTGTTCTTTGCTCGCCACTTGATCTTGAAGATTAAGCACATCTCAGCGCCATCTCTTGAGCCTTGGCCACAGTTGCTGCAGCGATCCAAACTTCGCACCTTTGCAGAGCCAGACTGTGATGTTGCGCTCAAGTGCGTAAGGATTGTCAGACGTCCCGACGAACTCTACTTCATCAAATAACTTCGACAGCGTTTCGCGATCGTCATCAAGCACGATCATGCAGTTGCCGGAATACCCGCGTGGTCCCCACAGAAAATACGTCTGATGTCCACTTAATGCGTTGGGTAGACCGTAACGCGGCCCGAAGAAATCGATTGCTCCTGCCTGTCCGTAATTTTGCGCGAAGATGCCGCAATCATTCTTCTCCTCCGGCGTAAGTCGTGACCACCCTTCGGCTGTCTTCGCGGTCAGCTCTTCCCATCCAAATTGATCTGCGTAATGCTGCGGCAACAACGCGCGTTCGTGGCTATGCTCGGTACGAGGTACCTTGAATGGCAGACGCTCCATGTAGGAAATAAATGTACTGACAGGAAGAACGGGAACCACAAGAGGCGTAAGCAAGGCACCGCCGGCAAGCAACACAACGATGATTATTGAAGCGGTGGCCCTCCGGAGCCCTCGCTGCGTGCGACCCAGGAGGACTCCCTCTACTCTAACTGCACCAGCGGCGAGCAACATTGGATAGATAGGCGCGAGGTAGTAAGCCTTTCCTTTCAGTACGACAAACGTGATGAAACAAACCACAAATGTCCAACCAAGAAACCGAAACTCTTTGAAACGATCCGAGAAGAACAGTGCAAACAAACCTATGATCCAGATTGGGGCGTTGAGCGGATGAATGAGCAGGATCTGCTGCCAGAAGAATGCGAGCGGAGATAGGTGAACGTCACGCCCGTCAGCTCTGATGTTGTGCATGAGTTCGAGGAAAGGCCAGTGATTTTGAATACTCCAGATGAGATTGGGAAGGAAGATTAGAAACGCGAGCAGTCCACCAAGCCAAAACCAACGATTAAGAAACACGCGACGATGTTTCGTAATTAAGAGGCCGATCACAATTCCGAAACCGAAGAATGCGATCGAGTACTTCTCTTCCAACCCCAATCCTGCGATCGATCCGAACGCAAGCCAATAACGCGCGTCTCGTTTTATGGCAAGCAAGGCACAGTACACGCAGCCCATCCATAACAGTGGCTCGAGACAGTTTGTCGTCACGAGACTGCCGTCGGAGAGAAAAATTGGCGCAATCACAACTGTCACAGCGCTCAGTAGAAGCGCAAAGCGGCCGCCTCCAAACTCACGTGCAATTAATCCGGTAAGCAGAACTGCGCCTGAAGTCGCTAACGCTGGAAGAAAGCGAATGCTGCGTAACGACTCACCCAAAATTGTTCGGCTAAGTCTGACAAGGAATGGCAAGAGTGGGGGCTCATCGACGTATCCCCACGCGAGATGATTACCTGATGACAGGTAGTTGAACTCGTCGCGAAAATAGCCGTAACGGTTGTTGAAGATGCAATGAAAGACGAGGAGAGCAAGCGCGATGACAAGGACCGTCAGCATCCCATCAGTTTTAGAGTTAGTTCTAGTTGAACTCATAATGAGAACCAATCCGCTTGGTTCGTGTGATGCATGTGGCTGACATGAAGTCAGTACTTATCTAAGTGCAGAGCTCGAAAACTGCAAGCGCTTCGCCCCAGTATTAAGGTCATCGAACAGAAGTCCTTTGATTGGATACACGAAAAGCTCTTCTATCGGAGCGCGGCCGTCCTCGGCCGCCCCCATCGAACAGAACCCCCGAACTACATACACGGAAACTAACTGCGGTTCATTTCAAAGTGTTGAGAACTCGACGGTCCGAGATGGTCGCAGTCGAACGAAACTCGATGGGGGCGGCCGGTGACGGCCGCGCTCCGACAGAAGAGCTTTCGGTTATCCAATCAAAGAACTTCTGTTCGACGCGCTTGGTGAAAATAGAGAAGACTCTTGAGGCAGAGCCCGTTTCACGGGAAGAGCCAAGTTTTTGTTGACAGTTTTTCCTGACGAGCTTTAAGCTTCACGCAGTTCTTACTTATTTATCAATTAATAACGTATACAACTTAACCTCAGCCAAAATTCGCACTCCCCCGATTCCAGAGCTCACTAGCCTCTTAAACTGATTTCGCTAGAAAGGTAGAGCATGATGATTCCCTTCAACCATCGAGCCGTATCTATCACATTCAGTCGAACTCTCCTCTCAAAGTTGTTCGTGGGCGTGTTACTCATTGCCTCAAGTCAGAAAATTCAGGCACTCGGAACCTTCATTCCCGCTGCGTCGCGCATTGACATGGTGTACGACTCCGCTCGTGATGTCTTGTACGTCACAAACGGCGATTCGGTACTACGTTATCAAGTAGGCTCGAATACATTCTTGTCCCCGTTCACAATAGCCGGCAGCAACCTCAGCGGAATCGATCTTTCGCCAGATGGCAACGCACTGGTGGTTGCTGATAAACGTCGCCTCGATCCCTTTGTGTGGGTCTACGCGATAGATTTGCCAACAGGACAAACGCGTCAGGTTCTGATGACTCGTGCCTTTATGGAAGGTGGAACCTATGCGGTCGCCTACGCGAAAGATGGAACCGTGCTGACGACCTCAATATTCGAAGGCTCGGGTTGGATCCCTTTGCGCCGACTTAATCCCATCTCAGGCGACTGGAGTGAACTAGCTCAGGTCCGCAATAACTCGATGGTAACGTCCAGTGGCGATCTTGGAATCATCGGCTACGCCGAGGCCGACAGTTCAGATGGTCCGTTTGGTAGATACAGACTTGCCGACGGAAACTTACTCAAGAAGTTTGGCTACACCGATGGCACCGCCTGGTACAACTATGAGATCGGCGTAAACAGCAACGGAACTCAATATGCGATTCCTACCTACAATGGCACTTACATTTGCGACGCGAATCTCGTGAAGTACAACCTGATTGGACAGTATGCCGGTCCGCAGCCGATTGGAGTCGTATATCACCCGGTTGAGAACACCGTTTATTTTGCCTGGTCTCAAACTACAGAGGTGCGTGCGTTTGACACCAATGCCTTTACGCAGACTGCTGCTTATGACTTTGAAAATACGTTTGTGAACCCAGGCAATTGGGCGTTCACGCAGGGTCGGTTGAGGATGAGTCGCGATGGTTCGTTACTCTTTGCAACGGTGAATGGCGGGGTGCGTTATCTTCGGCTCTACGATCCTCTCGTCGCTGACTCGCAATCGCTCAGCGGGAGTGAAGACATTCCACTTCCGATCACCCTAACAGGCAGAGTCGGTAATGGTGGTACCGTGTCGTACGTTATCACCGCTAACCCAACTCACGGGACGTTGAGTGGAAGTGGAGGAAACCTTACTTACACCCCGACCTCGAACTACAGTGGACCAGACACCTTTAAATTCAGGGCGACATATGGCGCCGCCTTTTCAGCAGAGGCAACCATCTCACTCACGATCAATCCACTAAACGACAATCCGAATGCTCAACCTGACCTTGTGTCCACTGGCAAGAACATGAGCGTAAGCATTTCTGTGCTGAACAACGACACGGATGTTGACGGCGATAACCTGACAGTTGTGGCTGTAACGCAGGGAGCAAACGGTTCAGTAAACATCACCGGCAGCGGTAAGACGTTGAGCTACAAACCACGAAACGGTTTCAGCGGGACAGATACTTTCAATTACACCGTAAGCGATGGTAAGGGTGGATCTGCGACAGCGACGGTGACCGTTAACGTTCTTAAAAAGTAACTAAAGATTGGCCACAGGTTTCATTGGTTCGCACAGATTGGTGTCTGTCTATGAAATCTGTGGCCAATTTTCTATGTGCCTGCGAGTGGCCTAACCGAGCCTCCCGGAATTAAGCTATCAGCAATGCCGGCTGCCACCGTTGTCATAACCACGTTTAACCGATCGCATCTACTTCCCCGCGCGATTGAGAGTGCTCAAGGCGCTGGTTCTGATCTCGAAATAATCGTTGTTGACGATGCTTCTTCAGATGACACGCGCAAAGTGTGTTCATATCTGCCTGACATCAAATACATTCGCCTCGAGAAGAACGGCGGCCTTGCGAATGCACGCAACGTGGGCATCGCTGCCAGCTCGTGCGACTTTATTTCATTCCTGGACGATGACGACTTGCGCCTGCCGGATTCAATAGATAAGCAGCTGACTATTCTCAGCAGCGACGAAACCAGCGCGCTCTGTTACGGACAAACGTTACTTGGTGATGCCGAGCGACAAATACCTACTGGCCAGGTGTATCCAGGCCATTGTCCCAAGGGAGACATTTTTTGGGAGTTACTTGAATCCAACTTTATTCCAATGCCGTCGGTGCTGGCGCGCAAATCCTGTTTGCTGGCGGCGGGTGGCTTCAATACCGAACTAAAACTGATCGAGGACTGGGATATGTGGCTTCGCATCAGTGAAGTCGCGCGCGTGATCGCATTCGCAGAGCCTGTCGCTATTCATCGAAAAGCTATCGCAAAATCTGATCAAATGTGCTCAAATTCAATTGAACTCTGTCAATATTCGCTTCGGGTTCAGGATATGGCGCTCAGTCGTAAGCGCGCGCAGGCGGGCACCAACGCGCAGCGACGCAAGGTTCGCCAGGAATTGCTGAACCGTTCGTTCGAAATCTTGATGACGGAAGCAACGCAGGCGATCCATGAAGGAGACGCCACGTCAGCGCGAGCGAAATTGCGCCAAGCGTTTCGGCTTCGTCCCTTTCGGACGATTGCGAGCGGCCGCATTCCCTGGCTAATGATTCCAAACGCGATGCTCAAGGATTATGAAGATAGCTCTGTGTAAGAGTCACTTCTTTGGACCGGTAAGTGGTGCTGACGAGATTCTCGTTAGTTATGCCATGGCGTTACATCGATCCGGACAAGATGTTGAAGTCGTCCTTCTCTATAAACCTGCCGACGGCGATCGCTTTTATCAACGGTTAAGGAACGCGGATGTGCCGGTCGCCTACATAATTCGTCGTTCAGTTGCTTTCATGATCCTTCGCGGTATTCGGAACCTGCTCTCGAGTTTCCTGCTCCTGTTTCTTCTTATTCCGCGCTCTGAAAATCGCTTACGTAAGATTTGGCAAGTGCTCACGGATTTCATTTACAGAACGCATTACGACAATTGTCGCGACTTTTTCCAGCAGTGCAGCTACGACGTCTTACACGTTTTCACACCCGACACCGGCGCGGCATTAATAATTCGAGCCGGAGAAGAGGCTGGTATTCCCGTTCTTTATCACGAAATGGGAACGCCGCATCACTTGCCCGGATTGACGCAATACTACCGACGTCTTGAAAACGTTTTACCCTTGTGCTCAGAAGTGGCCGCGCTCTCACCGCTCCTCGCAACTCAGTGGTCACAACGTTTTCAGTTTCTCTCATCTGTGTCTGTCTTGCCTTTGATTTCAGAAGACAACGAGATACTTCTATTGCCGTCAGCACTGCCTCTCAAATCCAGTAGTGAAACTATCTTCGGATTCGCCGCTCGCATTGAAGAAGGGAAAGGCCCGTTTGTCCTGCTCGACGCATTGCCGAAACTTTGCGAGAAAGGTGTGAACGCGCGCGTTCGCGTTGCTGGTACCGGTCCGGCGCTGCAAGACCTTAAGGCGCGCATTCATCAGTCAGGACTTCAAAGCGTATGGGAGTGTGTCGGTGCATACAGCGGGAGTGTCGGCTGCAGCGCATTCATGCGTACGCTCGACGTGTTTGTGCTTCCGTCGTATGCGGAAGGCACGTCCAAGAGTGTTATCGAAGCGATGGCGCATGGGCTGCCGATCATTACCACGGCGGTGGGCGGATCACCTGATCTCGTTACCCCGGAAGTCGGCATACTAATCGAACCGGGGAGCAGTTCATCTTTAGCTGATGCTATGCAGCGACTCGCTTCAGACCCCGCGCTTCGTGAACAAATGGGGAAGGCCGCACGACAACGATATGAAAAGCTCTTTGCACCAGCCGCTGTGCTGCCAATGCTGGTAGACACGTATTCGCGCCTGGCCGGTCGAAATGAAGTGACGAATGGTCATCATCCGTGGTCCCCTCGTTCCGTACAACGTCTGGCCAAAACAATGAGCGGCGTGCTCTGTGGTCTGATCGCTTCTGGTTTGGAGTTTCTATTTTGAACGCGTGACATGTTTCCGGAGACTCTCAAGATAGCTTTCGCCACGCCTGAATACATTACCGAAGACCATTACGATGGTGGCCTGGCAAACTATCTCGGTCGGGTCTCAAAAGCACTGTCAAACCTTGGACACGATGTCCACGTCGTCACTCTCTCCTCAATAGACGAAGCGGCATTCGATCACGGAGGTGTGACCGTGCATCGAGTAATGCTGAAGCCCGGGTGGCAAACTATCGATCGATTTAGCGGTTATCGTCTTTCGACAACCCTTCGCTGGCTAAACCTCAGCACGCAGGTTTATCGGAAACTAAATCAACTACACCAAAAAATAAGTTTCGATCTATTTCAATATCCAAATTACTCCTTCTGTGGTGTGTTCTCTATTCCGCTTTTGAAGGGCCGACACCTGGTGCGCGCTTCTTCCTACGAACCGATGTTGCATGAGGCAGCAGGTTTCAGAAGAGGTCTCGATGCAAAGGTAGTTGAGCGATTTGAACGTTTGCAGTTCTGGCTGAGCGGCAACGTGTTGGCGCCAAGTATGTTTCTGCAGAGTACCCTGAAGAAGAAGGCGCGACTTTCAAATGTTAAGTTAGTGCGCACACCTTTTTACGACGAACTTCGAGCCTGGGATGCTGCGCTCTACGATCAATTTCTTAGCGGACGTAAGTACCTGCTCTACTTTGGGCGTTTTCAATTGCATAAGGGCTTTCATAACCTGGCCCAGGCATTGCCTAAATTTCTTGAACGGCACAGCGACGCTTATGCGGTTCTGGTTGGTCGCGACACGCATACATCCGTGGCTCCATCAATGGCGGATTACGCTCGGCAGCAATGTGGAAGATTCGCGGATCGTCTGATCATCTCGAATCATCTTCCGCATAGTCAGTTGTATCCGATTATCGCTGGCGCACATTTGATAGCCTTACCTTCACTCATCGACAACACACCAAACACATGTTTGGAAGCCATGGGCCTGGGTAAAGTTGTCGTGGGAACTGAAGGGACAAGTTTCGATGAGTTGATCACAGACGGGTTTAATGGATTTTTGGTAAGGCCAGACAGATCAGATGAGTTGGCGGAAAAGTTGATCGCAGCGTGGGCGGATCCGAATCTTGAGGCGATGGGAGCAAGAGCACGCCGGACTATGACGGAGTTTTCAAAGGAGAAAACGGTTGAAAGCTTGTTGGCTTACTATCGGGAGATACTGAGTTCTTCATGCTGAGTAGCTGTGTCTCCGAAGTCTTTCTCTCATTTCCCAACCTTTAGGTTGGGGTTCAGTGCTATTAGACTTCCGAACCATTTCAATGGTTTTCTCGGCACATTGTGTCGCCAGTGAAAAGGACGAACCTCCGCGAAGTTCTACGCTAAATGAGCATTTCGAAAGGGCGAGATAGGTTGAATCGCGGTTCAACGGGAAACCATTAAAATGGTTCCGAATTCTTAGATGAGGCTGAACCACAACCTAAAGGTTGGGGAGAATGAGATGAAGGACTCTTGAGGCAAGCCGTGCTGAGTCAAAGAATAGCAAACCGAATCCGCAGAGATTGGACGCGCGTGAGGCCGGTGCGTGCACGGAAGATCGTCGGCATAGGTCTGCCAAAAACTGGAACGACGACATTAGGTTGTTGCCTGCGCAAGTTTGGTTACAAGCATCGTACTTACGATATGGATCTCGCGGTCGAGGTTAAGAGAAATGATTTAAGCAATGCCCTTGCCGAGGCGAGCCGGTTCGAAAGCTTTGAAGATTGGCCGTGGTTCTTGATGTATAAAGAGCTGGACGAAACGTATCCGAACAGTAAATTCATTCTGACCATCAGAAGAGACGCTGCGACCTACGTGAAAAGTCTTCAGGGCCACCACGAGCGCGAAGGAATCAGGAAAGCAGACTTCGTGAAACCTCACTGGTGGGATTATGTACATGGCGTAGAACCAACTCAATGGGATTACCAAAAGTCTGCTGAGAGATACGAATGTCACAATCAACGAGTCCTCGAGTATTTCGGTGACAGAAGACGCGATTTACTGGTTGTGTGTTGGGAAAAGGGCGATGGCTGGCAGCAGCTTGCAAATTTCCTGAACAAGCGATGTCCGGACGAACCTTTTCCGCATATGCGTTAGATATGAATTTGAGACTGCATTTTTCGGAAGCACTTTTTAATCGACTCAGGCCACGAAAGAGATGGTCTGAAATTGATGGTTGGTTTCAATGGCGAGAAGCACAGGAAGAGGCGGTAAAGTTTTTCCCGGATGAAAGTCGTTTCGTTGAAGTTGGTACGTATCTCGGTCGAAGTCTTTGCTCGCTAGCAGAAGTGATTCAGGTTAGCGGGAAAAACATCAGCGTAATCGGGATTGATACGTGTCGCGGTAGCGGGCCCGAGGGTTGGCGAAACAAAGATTACCACGGGTCTGTCGTGCGGGAGGGCGGAGGCACGTTTGCGGGCATGTTGCACAGGAACATTTTAGAGTGCGGATTTGCCGAGATGATTACGCTTATCATTTCCGACTCGGTAAACGCGTCGCGAATGTTTGCGGACGACTCGATCGAATGGGTGCATCTCGATGCCCGACACGATTATGAGAGTGTATGCGCTGACATTCGCGCTTGGTTGCCGAAAGTTAAGTCGGGCGGTTGGCTGAGTGGAGACGATTACGACGAAGTGAAGTGGCCGTCAGTTGTGCAGGCAGTGTCAGGGATGCTTCCCGAAGCCCACAGTTGGGGAAATCAACAATGGCGTTGGATCTGTAGGCCTAACCGGACCTGATGCCAAGAAGGGCAACCGGTGATTGCGACATTTACCGAAGACGTTCGGAACGGCGCCCGGTTGAAGTGAGGCAGAGTCTTCTGAAAGATTTAACTTGCGCTCTTCTCTGCGCTATCTCAGCGTTCTCTGCGTCTCTGCGGTTGGCATCGGCACACGCATTCCATAACCGCAGAGACGCAGAGAACGCCGAGGTAGCGCCGAGAAACCAAAATTGAGCTCGTTACGATCGATCCCTCGCAATGTTCATTGACTCATGCACATCTCGATGGCCCCGAGTTCGATCGTGATCGGGAACAAGTTATCGATTATTTATCCGCAGATTACATAGATTGCGCAGATTTCCTTTTTTGAGTGGAGGGCTTTTCCCCTCCTTAAATGAATCTGCGTAATCTGTGTAATCCGTGGATAGATTCTTTTAGAGCGCCTTAGGTCCCTGGCCTTCGTGCTTCACGACACTTTCAAGTTTCGCGAGCGCGCGATAGTCCACATCCCAACCAGCAACAGCAGCCGCAATTCCAATCACTCCTCCCTCTCCCGTGAACACCTGCCGCGCTTGTAGAAACTCGGCTGCATACGCCCACGTTTCAAAGAACTTCGAGTCGCGTCCGCTTCTTGTCACTGCAAACAACCACTCACCGCACCATTTCGCAGTTTCCAATAGTTCGGCATTGCCAGTAAGTGCGCGCGCCAACTCTTCGAATGCTGGTCTTCGTAATGGTCCCCAATTCGTGAGATGCGCCGCGATGCTTGTTTGAAGTTGAGGCGACACTGCAAGTCCTTCGGGAAAGACCGGGAGTCGAGGAACAGATCGGATTCGTGAATCCGCATCGACAAAGATTGCCGTATCGAAACCCTGAAGTGCGGCCTGCAGAACAAAGCGTTTGTCGTGATATGCGGGACGGCCGCGGCCGTTCCCTGTCGGTGGGAGGGTAGTCAGAAAGTCAATCGCCATTGGACCAACCGGCTGATGCCGAATTGCCGTTACGTTAAGGTCGGCAAAATCGTCAGGCTCGTCAGTTAGAACTATCCATGGCGTTGTGGACGCGTCTGCGCAGAGCAGGCGCGCACGACGACGATACTGCTCGTGAATTGCGAGCGTGCAGAAACAAGTGTTCGCTCTATCTTTCTTGAAGAAACGATCCAGCATCGTTAGCTCATCATTTATACGTCACGGTAACTGTCTGGCTGATATCAGGGTCGTCGGGAATCTTGACCTTGACGAGAACGTCAGCAGGTTTTGAAGAAAACAGGCGCTTGAGGTAGTCCTTGTCGCGAAGCGAGATCACCACCACATCTCCTTTGAGGCTAACCTTCACCGGGGCATCTTTAACGATTGTCATCAGCCGCGACGGTGCTCGCTCGAAGAGACTCTTTTGACCGGCGGAGATTAGATCGCTCAAATTTCCAGAGCCTGATGCCGCACCGTGGAACTTCCATAGATAGAATCCGAACGTATACTCGTTACCTTCATTCTTCACCATCACCGTCAACTGATATTCCTGCTGATTGTCTCTTGTGTCCGGACGACGCCACGTCCATCGATCACGTTGTCTGACTGGGATCGTGAATGTCGCCTCTTTCGTGGTGACAACAGCGGTGTAAGTGGATGGTTGTTGTGGTGTTGAAACAACTAGGAAGAGCGAGAGTAAGAAATTCAGAGCCATGACGATCTCCCGGGGTCTTAGATAGTTTTGTCAAAGAATAACCTGAACTAATTTGAAACAGATACTTGGATCCTATCTGATCCGAATACGGGTGAAATGCTTTCCAGCTCTTGACGCAGGCGGCCTTCTTCAAATAAAAGCTGCCCTCAGATTTCCTGGTCCAACCAAAACCTGAACCCGATCTCTAACTCAGGAGAGTTGAACCATCACAAAGCCCAGACTTCTATCTCGGTAATTCAACCCCTAACCCAGCCGCTTGGCGGCTTCATGGAGAAAAATATGCGAAAACTTCTGCTGCTCCCCTTCACACTGCTCGTGCTGTGCTTTACCACCGCGGGTCAACAATCACAACCCCAACCTCTGACCTTCTACTACGACTACACCGTAAACGCCGGTAAGGAAGATGAATTGATGAATCTCATCAAGACTGTAGGCGCACCCGTACGCGACAAGCTAATGGCCGAAGGCGTCGTGCTGGCCTGGGGAATGGAAACACCGGTTCTTCGTTATCCAGGCGGAATGACACATCTCATCTGGTTCTCAGTCGCTAACTGGGAAGGGATCGATAAAGTTCAGACAGCGATGGAAGCACAGCTCGCAAAGCTGGCGGCTGATGAAGCAAAGTCCAAACCAGCCAAGACGACCGCTCAGCGACAGCGAGAAGTTTTCGACATGAGTAAAACTCGCGACTGGCTGGCGCGTGATGTCCTGGCTAACTATGGTCAGCCTCCTGCCGCAGGTGTATTACCTGTGACTCGCTACAACTTTATAAAAGTGAAACCGGGCAAGAGTGCGGAGTATCGAGCAACGTGGGAGAAATATAACAAGCCAGTGTTCGACAAACTCGTTACTGACGGCGTGATACTCGCGTATGGAATGTCAGTTGAAGAGGTCAAGTCTGATGGCGACTTCACGCATTTCATTTGGATGGCCACAGCGAACATGGGCGGACTGGACAAAATCGGTGCGGCGTTTGCTGCCGACCGCGCGCGCCGCACTGAAGACGAAAGGAAAACTATCAATGATCTTTTCACGGACGTAACCGAACCGGACAAGGCCCGTTCGATTGTTACGCGTACAAGAATTTTCAGGTTGCCGGCTTCGAGATAGCTTGCACGAATCATTGAAGGAAAGCCCCGCAATAGGGGCTGAGGGTCGTAAAGCCTGGGGCGTATTCGCCCCAGGCGATTCAACCCTCACTCCGGAGAACGCTTCGCACCAATCGCGACTTATCACAATGCCCTAACAAACGCTGCGATCGAAATCAGCAATACCAACAAACCACAAAAGCCCGCAATCATTCGGCCCAAATGTGCAGACGCCGTCGCGACAGTTGTACGAGCGGTCCGCCGCGCTGAGATACCCAGGTTTCGCTCTCGCAACCACGCCATGTATTCGTCGCATTGCATTTCATCACGCCTACGGGTAACCGGCTCATTGAAGCGGTTGATGAATGGATTATGAAGAGAGTAAGAGGCTCTCATGTCGATGCTCCTTCGTTGTCATTTAGGAGAGGTTCCGGGGTTGAATCAAGGAAGAGCAACGAGTATGCCGAGAGCCGACTCTACCAATATTTGCGAATTTACTTAGGGGGGTGACGTGGGTAACTCTACAATTCCGTTAGTTACATACACGAAGTGGGGCGGAGAGCTGGGAGCGCAGGCGAGGAGGCCTGCGCTTCCGGCATTGGGGTCTCACTGCTTGTCGTAAACGGCTACGTTCGTAACCTTCTTGCCTTGAGCGTCGGTTGCTGTGGTGGTAACTGTGCGGGATTTTCCGTCGCCGGATATCACGACGCGACCTTCCACCGTCACCTTTCCATTTTTCTCGTTCTTGAAGGTCAACGTTCGGGTGTTGACTTGTGTGTAAGTACGTGTGTCAGCATTCGAGTCTCCGGTAACTGGATAGGGTTTCCCATCAAACTTACCGGTCCACTCATTGTGTGAAGGGTTCCCACTCTCATCGACACCATCCACTGTGATCTTGATTTGATCACCCTCAGCTGCATAAACGACTGTGTTGTTTCTCGCCTTGCCATTCAGTTTTGATTTCGCCTCGTTCAACTTCCACGTACCAATGTGCGGACTGTCAGCGAATCCCGCTGCTACCGCAACAAAAACGAGGGAGATTGTTACTGCGATCGCTTTTGCTCTCATGTCACCCTCCGATCTAATTAGGAATTTGGTTTAGAAGACAGGCGAAAGGGATTCCCCTCCTTCTATCTCCGTTACCTGACGTGCGATTCGGATTGATTTGCCCGGCATTCTATTCGCGGACGGGGCTACTGGCAATGGGTGCGGAAGGATGATGGAAAAAGGCAGCGGTTGTCCGACGAACTTTAGTTT
>DATDFV010000244.1:0-60750 GCA_036522415.1 Pyrinomonadaceae bacterium
GTTCGGTCAATCGCTGTTCTCCCATTCAAGACGATTGGAACGAACGCTCAAACAGATCTGCTCGGTCTCGGCATGGCAGACGCGCTGATCATTAAACTCAGCAAACTCGATCAACTTACGGTCTTACCTACAAGTTCAGTCTTCCGCTATACAAGTCGCGATAAAGATGCAATTGAGATTGGAAGTGATCTCGGTGTTGAAGGCGTTCTCGACGGGACCCTGCAACGCGACGGAGATCTGGTTCGTGTTACTGCTCAGCTCATCAGATTGAAAGACGGAAAGACTGTTTGGTCGGGCAAGTTCGACGAGCGTTACAGCAGTATTTTTCTTCTGCAGGACTCAATCTCGGAACAGTTAACAGCATCTCTTCGTCCGCAAGTCGATAAAGGTAAACAAACACAGAGCAAAGCACATCCCACTGATAATGTGGAGGCCTACCAGTCTTACCTGACGGGTTTGTACTTTTGGAACCGTCGCACTCATGAGAATTTGCCGAAGGCTATTCACTATCTCGAGGAAGCGGTAGCGCTCGATCCTAATTTCGCAACTGCGCGTGCGATGTTGGCCGATTGCTATTACCTTTCAGCAGAAGGTGAATACTTGGTGGCTACACCTGAAGAGGCTTTAGAACGGGCCACCGAAGCTGTCTCCAAAGCGCTACAGATCGACGATACTCTCGCTGAAGCTCATACAGTAAAAGCCGGAATCAATCTGGTTCAGAAACAGTTCGATGAAGCTGGCCGCGAGTTCCGGCGCGCTTTGGAGTTGAACCCAAATTACGCGGTCGCCCATCTTCGTTATGGCTACTATCTCTTCTATGCGTTGAAACTCGACGAAGCGCTCGTTCACATGCGGCGCGCACAACAACTCGACCCGGCATCGCCGATAACAAACGGTGCGCTGGCGGGAATGCTTTACAACGCGCACGATTTCGATGGTTGCATCGCGTACGCGAACCGCGCCGTCGAACTCGAGCCAACGGTCTTTGGCGCCCATTTGAATCTGGGAGAAGCTTACGCGCAGAAGCGCATGTTCAAGGAAGCCCAGGCGGCCTTCGATAAAGCGGGTGACGTAAATCCCGGGTATGTACTCTGGGAAAAGGCTTACGCATTCGCCCTGGCCGGTCAACGCGCAGAAGCGTTACGAAGAGTCGCACAAGCTGAAAAACAGAATAAGAGCGGATGGCGAATGCACATCAACTATGCGCAGCTTTACGCGGCCCTGGGAGACAAAGACAAAGCCTTTGCTGAGATGGAACTCATGCAGATGGGTCGTTTTATGGCAGCGCCGGTGAAGTACGACCCCGCATTTGATCTGATCCGTGACGACGCCAGATTCACGGATTTCTTGAGGCGACACAACATTCAGTAGGCCGACGCCTGCGACAGTAGGCAGTAGGCAGTAGGTTGGAGCTTGGAGACCGGGGTGCGGTTGTTTGCGTTAACTGCACCTGCTTCTGCCTACTGCCTTCTGCCTACTGTTATGATAACCGCCCAGTGACTCCGATCAAAAAACGCAAGCTGGAGTTTCTCACGTTATCGCTGGCCCTGGGCATAAGCGCAGCCGTGGCCTCTTTGATCTTTTTCGCCTGGTTGAGTAACGAAGTGCTCGATGGCGAAACGCGACATTTTGACGAGGTAACACGCGCGGCAGTCCATCGCTTAGCTTCGCCAACCATGACCGCCATCATGCGAGGCATCTCTTTTACTGGCTCAAGTCTCTTCCTCACTACCGCGACGATCCTTATGTTTATCTGGTTTCTGACGCATCAATGGCGTCGCGAAGGATGGTTGCTGGGTATCACGATGCTGGGTGCTTCGATTCTCAATACGACACTGAAGTTGACATTTCAACGACCTCGGCCCGAACCATTCTTCGATTTGCTTGCACCTCGAACTTATAGTTTTCCCAGCGGTCACTCGCTTGCAAGTTTCTGTTTCTTCGGCGCGCTCGCGACGGTACTAACCGCGCGCATTGATAACAAGAGGATCAATTTTGTCACGTGGCTGATCTCAGGCGTAATGGTCCTGTTGATCGGGTTGTCGAGAATCTATCTTGGTGTCCACTACACGACAGACGTCGTTGCGGGCTATGCAGCCGCATTGATTTGGATCGCGGTTATCCGCTTTCTGGAAATGCAGTTGGTGAAACGCCGCAAGAAACGCTTGAGTGGAATCGAGGATCTCTAGAATCCGAACAAACAATCGAACAAGCCAGAGTCGAACAAGCCAGAATCGAACAAGCCAGAATCGATTCTAGCTGTTCAATGCCAGGGGTCTGTTCAATCTGACTAGTTGAACTCTCGACGATTGTTCGATCTTAGATTTCTATGCCACTGTTGAGTGCACGTTCCCATCTATGCGTCCCGGCAACAGCAGCTTCATCTTCACGGACAATCCGCCACCCGGGGCGTTCGTGGCTTCAACTGTCCCGCCATGCATCCGCACGGCCCGCTCGGTAATCGCCAAACCCAAACCCGTGCCCCCTCCGCTCTGTCGATCGCGCGCATCTTCAGTTCGATAAAACGGACGGAAAATCTTTTCAAGACTTTCATCAGGCACACCATTCCCGCGGTCCCGCACACTAATTACGGCAAAGTTGTCAGCGGCTCCATTCTGTCTGGTCAATGCAACTTCAACGGCAGTTCCTTCCGGCGTGAAGCGAACTGCATTTCTTACGACGTTCTCAACTGCGCTACGAAGTAACTCCTCAACTCCATTGATCGAGCACTTATCACTGGCAACAACCTGAACGGAGCGGTTAAGACTACGCGCCTCAAAATCTGCATCCTCAGCAACGTCACGAACGAGTGCGGCAAGATCGACGTTGCTTCGCTTACGACTGTCAGTGCCGCTCTCAAGCCGCGTTAGAGTCAGAAGCTGCCTGATCATTTCATTGAGATTGTCTGATTCCCTCTCGATGCGATCGAGCGAACCAGCTGCGTCAGGACCAGAACGTTGACGAGCCAGACCCAGGGCCACACCAAGTCTCGCCAACGGAGATCGTAATTCGTGAGAGATGTCGCCCAGCAAACGCTGTTGTGCTTTAACCATTGTTTCGAGACGCTCGGCCATGCCATTGAAGTCTCGACCTAGTTGCCCAACCTCGTCACGGCGTTTGGTCAAGTTTGCTTCAACACGTGCTCCCAGGTTCCCTTCGGCAAGTTGATTTGTGGTAGCTCGAAGATTCACGAATGGCTTAGTCAAATACCGAGCTAACCAAAAGCAAAAGATTCCGCCGACCAGCAAGACCACTAGCAGTCGAAGCCCCTGGGTTTGCAAACTCATTTGATAAGGCTGTCGAGGGATATGAGCAACGTAGGTGTAGTGTTGACCCTTTGTACTGACCAGTGGTTTCGCTACCAAAGTATTTCTGCCCGCGAAGTTAAACTCAATCTCGTTGCTTTTATCTGCTTTCTGAATTAACTCAGCTGTTCCGGGTTGTACAGATCGACCGGAAAGTTCTCGACCATTTTGATCGAAGAATGCTGCGCTCACGCCTGAAGTCTTTTCGGTTTCCTGTAATGTTGCTGCTAATGCCGTCGCGCCGCCCTGCTCATATACCTCCGCCGCCTTAACTGCGTTTGGCCCAACCTGAGTGAGATCGCGCCACGATCTTCCCGTAGGTGTCGGTCTGGTTATAGCCACCGCGGCAAACAAGGCCACGTTGATCAGAATCATGGCCAACCAGAACGCAATAAAGATTTTTAAATACAGACTACGAAACGGAATCTTCATTGATTACTCAGGAGGAGCGCCGTAGATGTAACCGACGCCGCGAATTGTTTTGATTCTTTCGAGACCATTTAATTGGTGCCCTAATTTTTTGCGAAGATTGCTCACGTGCATGTCGATACTGCGATCAAAAGGTGAAAGTTCGCGTCCAAGCACCTCCTTAACCAGTTCTTCTCTTTTCACAATCTGTCCGGCATTGCGCAGCAATATCTCGAGTAAGTCATATTCGACTCCAGTCAGTTCAACAACCTCACCGGCGCGCCGGACATTACGCGTGTTGCTGTCAAGTTCAATATCGCCCACCGAAATCAATTCGCGAGGCGCATTCGCTGACTCGGCTGGTTGAGCGCGCCGAAGCACGGCACGGATTCGGGCCACGAGCTCGCGCGGATTGAATGGCTTGGGAAGATAGTCGTCGGCACCGATCTCAAGCCCGACAATGCGATCTACATCATCCCCACGAGCAGTCAACATCAACACAGGAATTCGTGACTTTGCGCGGATGCGACGCAGCACGTCAAACCCATTCGTTCCTGGCAACATCACATCCAACACTACCAGGTCGTGCTCACCCGCGAGTGCCCGGTCCACTCCGCGCTCGCCATTGTGTATGGCTTCAACCGTATAGCCCTCAGGCTGAAGATACTCGCCGACCAACTCGCACAGGCCAACATCATCGTCAATCACTAATACCTTTTCCATCGGTTGTTCGATGTAATTGAAGGACATATGCCAGTGGAGTCGCAAGTCTGAAAGTCCAAAGTCGCAAGTCGAAAGTTGAAAGTCGAACGTCGTGACCCGGGACTTTTAACTTTCGACTTTGGACTTTCGACTCTTAAAGCATATCGGACATCGGATTCTTCGTGCGTAAAGAAGTGTCAGGAGAATTCTTTAGGAAACTGACAAAACTTTACAATCCATTGACAGACTCTTTACGCCCGATTTCGATACAATTCGGCTCCTGTTGCGGGGTGGAACTGTATTCGCCGGACCCGCTGCAAAGAACCCAAAGAGGAGTCGTGAATGAGAAGAATTTTGGTAGCGATCACTTTATGCCTGGGCATGCCAGGAATGTTGTTCGCTCAACAGCGTAACGGTTCAATCAAGGGCCAGGTCCTTGATGAACTGGGGGGCGCGATCATCGGCGTAGCAGTGACCGCAATCGATAGCAATGGTGTTGAAAAGACCGCAACGACAAACGACGGAGGCTCCTACACGATCAACGGACTGGCACCCGGTCGATACACCGTCAGGGCACACAATACCGGCTTTGGTATTTACGAGAATACGGAAGTCGATGTCGTTGCGGGAAAAGCTTTGCAGCTCGATATCACTCTCAAAGTCGCAATCGAAGAACAAAAGGTAATGGTTGATACGGGCGCTTCGTCAGTAAGCACCGAACCCGAGAACAATGCCGGCGCAGTAGTTCTGAAAGGTGACGATATTGATGCGCTGCCAGATGATCCGGATGATTTAGCAGCGGCACTACAAGCGTTGGCCGGTCCGTCCGCCGGACCAAACGGGGGCCAGATTTTTGTCGATGGTTTTACCGGCGGACGATTGCCACCTCGCTCGTCCATTCGTGAAATTCGGATTAACTCAAATCCCTTTTCGGCTGAATACGATCGTCTGGGTTTTGGGCGAATTGAAATTCTGACGAAACCAGGAACCGATCGTTATCGTGGCCAGGCATCATTTAACTTCAACGACGACGCTCTGAATTCACGCAACCCGTTTGCTCCGAATCGTCCTCCACATCAGTCGCGCCAGTATGGCGGAAACTTTAGTGGTCCCATTTCCAAGAAGAAGGCATCGTTCTTTGTTGATTTTGAAAAACGCGATATTGACGACCAGGCGGTTGTAACGGCGCTGGTACTTGATAGCAGCAATAATATTTCGAATTTCAGTGACGTCGTTCCGATCCCAAGTCGCCGCACCTCTTTCAGTCCGCGTGTTGATTACCAGATAAACGCCAACAACACCCTCGTTGCTCGTTACAGCTTTACCCACAATACAAACGTCCAGGGCGTTGGCGGATTCAATTTACCTTCGCGCGCTTACGATTCGGAGAACACAGAAAATCAGATCAACCTGACTGAAACAGCGGTCATCAACAAGACCATTGTGAATGAGACTCGCTTTCAGTTTGAACATCAGCATCGGAAGTCAAACGGCAACAACACAATTCCGACGATTCAAGTGCTCGATGCTTTTACCGGTGGTGGTAACCAGGTTGGACAAGCATCAAACACAACTAACTCGTGGGAATTGACGAACAACACTTCTTTCGTTCGGGGAAGGCATTCGTTAAAAGTTGGTGCTCGCGTCCGCCACGTAAGCATCAGTGATTTTTCACCAATGAACTTCGGTGGAACTTATACGTTCACGAGCCTGGCCGCTTACCAGGCAACCGTTAACGGCCTGATTCAGGGCGCGAGTCAATTCAGTATTGCTGGTGGTAATCCAGAGGCCACAGTGAGCCAGTTTGACTTTGGAGGTTTCGCACAGGACGACTGGAAAGTGAGACCAAACCTAACGCTGAATCTGGGTTTGCGTTATGAAAACCAGAGCAACATCAAGAGCAATTTCAATTTCGCACCGCGCGTCGGTTTCGCATGGTCACCGTTTGGCGGGCCTCAACCCAAGACAGTGATCCGGGGCGGGCTCGGTATTTTCTACGATCGGGTCAGCGAGAGCCTGACGTTGACCGCAAACCGTTTGAATGGCGAAAACCAGTTACAGTTCATCGTTCAGAATCCCAACTTCTTTCCTGCGATTCCGTCAGTCACTGACCTTGAAGCGTTTGCGGTACCAGTCTCGATCTACCGTCTCGCCGATGACATTCGAGCGCCGTACACCACTCAGGCAGTAATCAGTGTTGAGCATCAACTGCCACATAATCTGACAGTCGCCGCAAGTTACATCAATGTCCGAACGTTGCACACGTTGCGAACGCGTCCAATCAATGCGCCACTTCCAGGGACATTCCTTCGGCCACTAGGGATCAACGACAACATCTTTCAATATGAGTCGAGCGGTCGCTACAACCAGAACCAGTTCATCGTCAATGTAAACAATCGCATCAGCAGGAATGCCTCATTGAACGCCTATTACGTTTTCGCAAAAGCAAACAGTGATACAGACGGGACCGGAAGCTATCCTTCGAATCCTTATGACCTCAGTCTCGACTATGGTCGTGCCTCGGGGGATATCAGGCATCGCTTTGTTATGACTGGTAACTTCCGCACGTACTGGGGAATCACTTTGAATCCGTTTATTATTTTGCAGTCGGGACGTCCACTTAACATTACGCTTGGTCGTGATTTGAACGGCGATACAATTTTCACGGATCGACCCGCATTCGCAACTGATCTCAGTAGACCGAGCGTGGTTGTTACCAAGTATGGCGCGTTCGATCTTTTGCCTATACCTGGCGAGCAAATCATTCCCAGAAACTTTGCCGAAGGTCCAGGCACGTTCACTGCGAATCTTCGCGTCAGCAAGACCTGGGGCTTTGGTAGCGAGGGTCGAAGTTCAGCCCAAAACAATCGTGGTAACAACAACGACGGAAATCCACAACGTGACGCACAACGCAATACGATGATGGGTGGCGGTATGGCCGGTCGAGGTCCGGGTGGACCCGGTGGTGGAGGACCCGGCGGTGGCGGTCGCGGCGGATTCGGCGGCGGTGGTTTTGGTGGAGGCGGTGGAAACCCGGGAAGCCGTTACAGCCTGACGTTCTCATTGAACTTCAACAACATTTTCAATCATGTGAACCTTGCTACTCCGGTTGGTAACCTCAGCTCCAGATTTTTTGGTGAATCAACTTCGATAGCCGGAGGGTTCGGTGGGTTCGGCTCAGTACCGGCTTATAACAGGCGTATCGATGCGCAGATACGGTTCAACTTCTAAAAGTCGAAAGTCGAAAAATAGGACCTATATGACTTATAGGACCTATTCTTCGACTTCGACTCTCTGCCTAAGGCGCGCTTGAGCCATCAATCGATGGACGCATCTCCCCAACATACTTGTCAGAGTTTCTTATACTCTCCAGCACTATCTTGATCGCCTCATCCGGAAATCCCGATTCAAGAGTGAATGTATATCCGGTGAAGACATCACCAGTATCGTCGGCTCCCCAGAAAAGAAATGTTGAGGAATTGAGTTGCACCAGCTTTCGCAGCAATTGCGCTCCATTCCTGGCTTTGTCGATGTTGATATATGCGTTGTTGTAGTGGGGATAGACTCTGACCCCAATTGTTTGTTGAGTTGTTACATTGAGGTGGACCTCAAGGCGGGTAGAGTTTGTCAATCCTTCCTTCAACCAGCCCAGGTAATCAAAAGGGTTTTTGGTATTGGGGTGGAAATCTATTTTTAGTTCGGGTCCGAGTCTTACAAGTAACGCGCTTAATCTGTCGCGGGTCTTTTCGCGTGATACCTCCGCCTGAGCAAAGACGGCAGGTGCGATGGTCATTATCGCAGTGAGCAGTATGAACCGGATCGCAAATGGGGATTTCATTAATGTCTCCTTGGGACGATTCATTAACGTCCTCATTCGCCTTCTAATGGAAACCGCGCTGCAATGTCAACGGTTTTATACTGTCCGACGAACTTTAGTTTGTCGTGCGGGAGAACCACGGTCGTGGGATGAATCAAGAATTCGTGAAGGCCAACGACGACAAACTAAAGTTCGTCGGACAACTTGCTCATTGCCTTTCCAAAAACAATCTGTGTAATCTGCATAATCTGTGGATAAATCACTTAGCCCATGAATAGCAAAATCGCTGAAACTTTTCTGCAACGGTGTATTGAACCGGAGTGCGGACAAACTTATGACGTTGATACACCGATCTACACGTGCACCATCTGTAATGGCTTACTTGACATAACCTGGACCGAAAAGCAAAAGCAAGATCCTGATCGTCTCCGATCGCTTTGGTCAAATCGAAAGACGTCAAACGACCCGCGCGATCAAAGTGGCGTGTGGAGATTTCGAGAGATACTGCCGTTTGAACAAAACTGCGCAGTCGTCTCCCTCAAAGAAGGAAACACTCCGCTCTATGATGCGCCCAAATCAGCAGCCTATTGCCAGCTCGATTCGCTACAACTGAAGCACCAGGGCGCCAACCCCACAGGCTCATTCAAAGACACGGGAATGACTGTCGCGGTAACTCAAGCCTGCGTGTTGGGCGCCCGGCTCGTTGCGTGTGCGAGTACAGGAAACACAGCAGCAAGTCTTGCAGCTTATGCCGCCAGGGCGAATCTGCCTTGTGCCATTCTTGTTCCTACCGGGCAGGTAAGCCATGCCAAGTTAGCGCAGGCCCTGGATTACGGCGCCCGCGTCCTTGAAATCGAAGGTAATTTCGATTCCTGTATGCGATTGATTCGCGAGCTCTCTGAAGATGGATCGCTCTATCTCGTAAATTCAATCAATCCATTCCGTATTGAGGGGCAAAAAACCGTAGCCTTTGAATTGGCTGAGCAGCTCGAATGGGACGTCCCCGATCATCTGGTTGTGCCGGGTGGTAACCTGGGCAACAGCTCCGCGTTTGGTAAAGGATTCCGTGAATTGCTGGCGCTAGGACTGATAAAACGAGCGCCGCGCATCAGTGTTGTACAGGCGTCGGGTGCGTCTCCATTTGCAAAGTACTTCGCCGCTCATCAACATTCTGTGAACCTTGAGTTTGTCGACGAACCAAATCCCCGAACACTCGCGTCAGCGATTAAGATCGGTGCACCCGTCTCCTGGAAGAAAGCCTTGCGTGCAGTGGAAGAAACAAAGGGAACTGTTTTGACGGTCACAGAACAAGAGATCGCCGATGCGAAGGCGGTCATTGGCACCGAGGGAATTGGTTGTGAACCTGCGTCTGCAACAACAGTCGCCGGCATTCGTAGGATGCGAAAAGACGGATTCATAAAAACCGATGAGCGGGTGGTAGCAGTCTTAACGGGCCACGTATTGAAGGACACGGATTATGTAAACGACTATCACAGCAACTCCTTGACTTCGGATACCCAGGGTTCAATCGCCGGCAACCTGATGAACGCTCCGATGGAAATTACCGGTGGTCGTGCTCAACTCCAGGAAGTCTTGAAGTCGCTTTATCAAGAGTAGTGAGGGAATTCCGTTACTCGGGCGAAGACAATGTTCTCGAGTCCAAGACCTTAAAAGAAAAACAAACCTTCGAATTGAACAAGTCGGGGATCAGTAATGCTTGAGACGAGCGGGGGTAAACCACCCTTCCGAACTTGTTCTATTTTAAGTTTTATCTTTCTTATCTGCTTTGTACAAGCAGAGACGTTCCGGACCAAAGCAAGTGTCCAAGAAAGTCGATGGTCTGTTTGACGATCTAATGTCCAAACAAAAAGCTAAAGCTCATCGACCGTGTTTTGAGGCGCGATTACCCGCCTCGACGTCAAACCTGGGTCCTGGGTTCGATTGTTTTGGACTGGCGCTAAAACTCTATCTCACGATCAGAGCGACACCCCTTGAAAAATCGAGCGTTGCGTGTCGAGTGCGCACCACCGGCGCTCGCGAGAATGCAACGCTTCCTCGCAACGCCACCAATCTCATCTATCGAGCAATGGCGTTTGCTGCCCGACGCGAATCTTTAACGCTGCCCCCTGTCGATCTCGCGGTTCACAATGAGATACCACTCGCGAGCGGATTGGGCAGTAGTGCCGCAGCGATCGTTGGTGGAATTAAATTATGCGGCTTGCTCTGCGCACACGAGATTCCTGATCAGGTGGTGCAAAACTATGCAACTGAGTTTGAAGGTCATCCTGACAATGTGGGTGCCTCGTTATACGGAGGGTTTGTCACTAGTTGCATAGGAGAGGATTGGAACGTGCAGTCGGTAAAGTTTGATTGGCCGGGCGAAGTTAGAATGGTTGTGGTTTCTCCTCAATCACAGTTACCAACGCATGTGGCTCGAGCGGCGCTCCCGAGAATGATGAGTCGCAACGACGCTGTTTTCAACTTACAGAGAACATCTCTTTTCACTGCGGCACTAGTGAAGAAGCGATACGATCTTTTCAAAGAAGCGATGCGAGACCGGTTACATCAGCCGCGGCGTGAAGCTTTGGTTCCCGGACTCGCAGAAGCACTTGCGCTTCCACAACAAGATGGATTGCTGGGCCTGGCACTAAGTGGCGCTGGTCCAAGCATCATTGCGTTGGTTAAGGATCATGAGAAGGAAATTGGAGAAAGCATAGCCAGGTGTTTCTCAGCGAAGAAAATTCGCTCCACGGTGCGGGTCCTGGAAGTTGCTAACCAAGGTTACCAGGTGGTGGCAAGAAAAATGTCCGACGAACTTTAGTTTGTCGCGCGTCGGAAGAAAAACCCTCAGAAGCAACAAGCGTCTGACTTCCAACGCACGACAAACTAAAGTTCGTCGGACATTTTCTTAATTACTCGAAATACCGGATAGCTGACGGCCAGTATTATTACCGCATAGACGCTTCTCTTCGTATCACTAGCGATCGCACCCACCAGGAACAGTACTGAACCGCCTAACACCAACGCAGTCGTCCATGGATATCCCCATGCTCGATAAGGGCGCTCTTTCTCCGGCTCACGACGCCGGAGAACGAAGACTGAAATGAACGACAGGCTGTAATTTGCGACGAAGAAGAACGCCACAACTGTAATAACTTGTTCAAACGTCTGTCCAAAAATAATAAAGACGAGCGTGCCCATGACATGAATCAAGAGTGCTAGTGAAGGAGTTCCGCCCCGGTTAACGTCAGCAGCACGTTTGACGAACAAACCATCGCGCGCCATCGCGAAGAGCACGCGGGTGTTCATCAAATGACAGGCGTTCACCGCGCTTAACATCGACAGAATTGTCAGCCAGCGAAAGATTGGATCCCCGTAACGACCGAATAAAACTTTTGCAGCCTCTCCGGCCGCGAATTCTTTTCCGACAAGTTCTGTCATCGGCAGCACATTGAGCAGTGCTACATTCACCAACACATAAATCACGATGACGGAAATAACTCCACCAATCATCGAGCGCGGTATGTCCTTGCCCGGGTTCGTTACCTCTTCGGAAAAGTAGACGATTCCATACCAACCGTCATAAGTGTAGATGGCCGCCTGTAACGACAGAATGATCGCTGCCACGAGACCAGTGCCGACAATTGATGCTTTCGGGGCCGCAAATGTGCCTCCACTGCCCCATACCAGAGCCGCGGCAATCAGAGTAACGAAAGCCAAGGCCTTCATCAGGCTTGTGACGTTTTGCGCGGTGCTGCCCATGATGATTCCGCGCCATTGCAGGAGCGCGAAAAAGATTGTCACCAGACTCGCGATCGCAAGAGATGCGCGCGTCGCGCCTAGCGTGGGAAACAGCGCAGTTGTGAAATTGCCGATGACGATTGCGATCGCTGCAGCGGAACCACACGTCGAAAGCCAATCGGTCCAGCCCACCATGAACCCGGCATATTCACCCAAAGCGTAACGCGCAAACACGTACATACCGCCGGACTTGGGTAGCATTGCGCCGAGTTCGGCCATGGTGATTGATCCCAGCAGCGCGTAGAGTCCGGCCACGACCCAGATTGCGAGAAACAACCAAACGTTCGGCAGGTGTTCGGCGATGACACCAGGTGAACGAAAGATTCCCGCGCCAATCGTGTTGCCAATGATTACGGCGAGACCGAAGCCGAGGCCAAGAACGCGTAAAAGATGGCCGTGAGATTTGGTTGGGTGTTTGGGGGTCACTATTTAACTTGTCCGACGAGCTTTAGTTTGTCGTGCTTCGAATTAGTGACTCTATTCGTTGACGGGCCTGGACAACCACCAGCGACAAACTAAAGTTCGTCGGACATCAAGCCGCGTTTAAGATTCAAATACAATAAACGATGAAAGAGATGCTCACCGGCTTCTCGTCTTACGGAAAGACGACCTGCGTTGTAAGCGCGCGAGTTGAGTCCGCGTTGCACGGACTTGCAGATCGCCGTGTCTTCGTCCTGAATTCGTTGGCCAACCGAAATGCTTTGGAGATTGCGTTCCCTCGCCTCCGCGGAAGTTACATCAGGAAAGTAGAAGTCGAAGATCACTTCAGTTTGATCGACACCGCGAGGAATCACGAGGTTCGTGTCCAAGACGCCGTCGTACCAGTTGATCATGAAGTTTGGATAGATCCAGTAATAGAGAGCACGATCACCTTTTCGTACTGCTCCAGTTTGGGTTTCAGCTCCTTTGCTCACCATCGGACTCCACTGCAAACAGAAGTGCTCCCCGTTCTCGATCTGATAATTGGGGTAATCCAACACGCTGTCTAAACCTTTGTGAAGATACGGCACGTGATAACCGCCATCGAGGTAGTTGTCTACAAATACCTTCCAGTTGCAGTCGAATGTGTAGTGACGTCGCTCGAGCCAGTGGAGATTGTGAAGCTGTAATGGGCGAATCTGTTCGATCAAATCCGCTCCGAGAAATTGATCCAGGCGGTTGGCTGACGATAAGTTTACGAATACCCAGTTCTCCCACTCCGAAACTTCCACCGGAACGAGCCCGTTATTTTCACGTTCGAATTCACACACACCGGCGAAGTCCGGTGTGCCTTTCAACTCGCCTGCGAGTGAGTAGGTCCAGCCGTGATATGGACAACGAAGGTGGGGCGCCACTCCTTCAGGTTCAGTCATAACTGCCGCCGCGTGGTGACGGCAGACGTTGAAGAATGCGCGCAACACACCATCGCCGTCGCGAACTAAGACGATTGGTTCGGTGCCGACATCGGCAGTCACATATTGCCCGGGTTTTTGAAGTTGATCACGCCGACCGGCGAGGTGCCAGTTATCGGTGAATACAGTTCGCAGTTCGAGATCGTAGAGATGTTCGTTGACGTACCACGAGGCAGGAATGGTGTAAGCCCGATCGAGCGACGAGTTTGGATTGTACGAATCGATGATTCTTTGGAGGTCGTCGATCATGCGGATCTTTGACGGACTAAGGGAATCTCTCTGCGTTCTCTGCGTTCTCTGCGTCTCTGCGGTTCAAAAAGTGTGGCCCCGATCTCTTACCGCAGAGACGCAGAGAACGCAGAGGTAGCGCCGAGGTAGCGCAGCGAATCTCACACTGGCGTCGCTGTCTTTCGTTTCGGATTAAAGAACGGCGTCTTGACTACAGTTGCGCGAACCTGATGTCTGACGGCTTCAACCGTGATCTCAAACTGCACTCGTGTACCTGGCCGCGTATATTCGCGTCTCAAAGTCGCCAACGCGATCATCTTCTTCAATGTTGGCGACCACGTGCTCGTGGTTGCCTTGCCTATCTGCACGCCCTCTTTATAGATCGGAACGGCCACGCGGGAAGCTATCGGCGACACTGCGGGCGGCAAACCAACGTCCTCGTAAATACTTTCAACCTGTGGCCAATCGATCTCTAACCCAACAATGTCTCGCGCATGGCCGCGCTTTTGTTCCGCAATCAACGCGGCTTGTCCAACGAAGCGACTCTTATCGAGATTCACCAACCGACCAAGCCCCATCTCGTAAGGAGAATACATCTGTTCTTCAACCAGTGCTTTCTTACTGCTGTTGAAATCGACATCGATCAACAAGAGTCCTGCTTCTACTCGCGCGACATCCAGTGCGAGCATCCCGGCGGCGTGGATATCAAAGGCGTGACCTTCAGCCATCAACACGTCCCAAACCTTCACTGCATTTTCAGAAGCCATCCAGATTTCATAGCCAAGATCGCCGGTATATCCAGTCCGTGACACTTCAACGGGCACGCCAGCTATGCTGCCTTTTGTGACCCGGAAGTATTTCAAGTTTTCAATACCTCCGTCTTTGACGATCGCTTTCAACAGGTTGCCCGATGTCGGTCCTTGCAATGCGAGAGCGGAAACACTCTCCGAAATATCTTCAATGTGAACATCCATTCCGGCGGCGTTTTGTGTAAACCACCGCAAGCTTGGATCGGCGGCGGTCCAGCGATATGTGTTCTCCTCGAGTCGCGATACGGTACCGTCGTCGATCACTTTGCCATGCTCGTCGCACCAGGGCGTGTAAATTACCTGGCCCACGGATACCTTTCGCATGTCGCGAGTTATCACACGATCCACCAAACGCGTCGCGTCTTTTCCCGTCAATCGATATTTGTAAAGCGGAGAGATGTCGATTAAGGCAGCAGCGTTTCGAATTGCGTTGTATTCGTGTTCGTGATGCGGTTCGTAGGAGCTAACAGCGTAATAACCGGACCATTCGCGATAGTTGAGACTCTGACAAAGTGCGAATGTGCGTTCGTGAAAGGCGGTTCCGATTGGCATTTATGATTTTGATTAGTCCGCAGTTGGATTTCTCTGCGTAATCTCAGCGTACTCTGCGTCTCCGCGGTGAATAGTGTGTGAAAAGACTCACCGCAGAGACGCAGAGTATGCTGAGATTACGCAGAGAAGATCTGAACTTGGGTCACTATCAATCCTTAGGCGGAATTGTCAGGGCGAGCGATTATAAGTATGCTAACGAGTCTTCAGCAACACCGGCGATCAGAACAGGAGCGAAGCGACTGGTGTCCGACGAACTTTAGTTTGTCGTGCGTCGTCTGCGCGAACCGTAGATGTATCGAACTCGCTCAATTCCGGGCACGACAAACTGAAGTTCGTCGGGCATCAGTCGCTTCGCTCTTGTTCTGATCCATGTTTTACCCAACACAAATGCATGAATAACAAATTTGACGTCGTCGTTATCGGCGGCGGACACAATGGACTTGTGAACGCTGCATATCTTGCTCGTGCGGGCAAAAAAGTTTTAGTGCTGGAACGCCGCCACGTGCTCGGCGGCGCGGCGGTCACAGAAGAAGTCTTTCCGGGATTCAAGTTCTCAGTTTGTTCTTATGTCGTCTCGTTGTTGCGTCCGGAGATCATTCGTGAACTTGACTTGCCGCGACATGGACTTGAGATCCTGCCTCTCGACGGCACTTTCACTCCAATGCCAAATGGTGACTACCTTTGGCGCGTCAATGATCACGGCCGCACGCGACGTGAGATCGCGCGTCATTCGAAACTTGATGCAGAGGCCTACGACGAATACGGCAGGGCGATGATTGAGATGGCCCATTTCGTCAAGCCGATTATGAGCATGACGCCTCCGGATCCAACGACGCTGAGTCCAAGAGGCTGGAAGAACCTTGCGTTTCTGGGCCGGCGTTTCCAGAAGCTGCCGGACGACGACAAATACAATCAGGTGCAGTTGATGACGATGAGCGCGGTTGATTTTCTCGATCAGTGGTTCGAGACGGATGTGCTCAAAGCAACAATGAGCGCATCGGGCATCATCGGCACGTTTCTTGGCGTTCGTTCACCTGGCACGGCTTACGTGTTACTTCATCACTACATGGGTGAGATTGATGGGGCGTTTCGTTCCTGGGGTTTTGCACGAGGTGGAACTGGTGCAATCTCGAACGCAATCGCCGACGCGGCGCGTGAAGCAGGAGTGGAGATTCGCACCGAGGCCCCGATTGAAAAGATTCTTTTGAGCAATGGCCGCGCGACTGGTGTAGTGCTGAAGAATGGCGACGAGATACTTGCCAACGTAGTTTCTTCAAGTGTCGATCCGAGGCTGACCTTTACGAAGATGATTGGTGAGGAACACTTGCCAAATGACTTTTGCGACGACCTCAAGCGTTACAAATATCGTGGCTCGTCAGGCAAGGTGAATCTTGCGCTCTCCGGTTTGCCCAACTTCAAAGCAATGCCGGGTGAAGGTCCACATCTTCGTGGCGCAATCTCGATTTCGCCAGGCGTTGATTACATGGAACGCGCCTACGACGACGCGAAGTATGGGAAGTTCTCGAGACGTCCTTACATCGACATGGTAATTCCCAGTTTGACTGATCCATCGGTAGCACCACCAGGCAAACATGTGATGTCGTGCTTTGTGCAATACGCACCATATAACTTGAAAGAAGGAAGTTGGGACGATAAGCGCGAAGAGTTTGGCAACACCGTCGTGGACACGATCGCCGAGCATGCACCAAATATCAAGGATTTGATCATCGATCGACAGGTGTTGACCCCATTGGATCTGGAACGCGAATTTGGATTATCCGAAGGAAACATCTTCCAGGGTGAGTTGACGTTGGAGCAACTATTTTTCCTGCGGCCTGTGCCTGGTTGGGCGCAATACAAGACTCCGATCAAGAACCTTTACATGTGCGGATCGGCAACGCATCCGGGTGGAGGAATTATGGGTGCGCCGGGAAGAAATGCAGCGCTGGCAATGCTGAAGGAAATTTGATTGTCCGACGAACTTTAGTTTGTCGTGGGTTGTCTGGCAGGGCTTTAAAGAATTGAGGGTCAAGCAGCGACCGACGACAAACTAAAGTTCGTCGGACAAATCGGCAATCACACTTCGCCATAGACAAAGATCAATGACCGTAGACGCTATCATCGTAGGCGCTGGGCACAACGGGTTGGTAACTGCCTGTTATTTGGCGAAGGCAGGCTTCAAAGTACTTGTTTTGGAGCGACGCGAGATCGTTGGCGGTGGTGCGATCACCGAAGAGTTTCATCCAGGTTTTCACTGTTCGACTCTGGATCACACAACTGGACCACTCAATGGCCAGGTCATAAGCGATCTGAATCTCACGCAACACGGATTGGAATTCATAACTCCAGAGGTTCGCGTCTTGAGTTTCAGCACGGATCACCGACCACTGTGTGTGTACAACGATACATCGCGAACAATCAGCGAGATTGAGAAGTTTTCGAGCAGGGATGCGGCGCGCTATCCGGAGTTTCTAACCAGCTTCTCGCGCATCGGCAATGTGCTCGCACCGGTGTTATCGATGACGCCGCCTTCAATCAATCGTCCAACGGCAAATGATGCCTGGCAGTTTGGAAAGATCGGCCTCGCATTTAGAGGCTTGGGAAAGAAAGACGAGTACCGCCTTCTGCGTTGGGGACCCATGGCCGTAGCAGATCTCGCCGCAGAATGGTTCGACACAGAGGTTTTGAGAGCAATCGTCGCATCGCGCGGAATTGCCGGAGCATCCGCCGGGCCATGGTCGGCAGGGACAAGCTTAGGCCTATTGTTTCAGGCGGCACTGGATTCAAATCCGATCGCGCCTTCAATCTTTCCTCGAGGTGGAATGGGTGGCATCGCGAAAGCTCTTACAACTGCTGCGCAAGCGATGGACGTTGAAATAAGAACTGGTGCGGACGTTCATCACATCGAAGCACTCGATGGAAACGAATCAAAGGTATACCTGGGCTGTGGCGAAGAGTTGAAGGCTCGAGCGGTCGTTTCGAACGCCGATCCAAAGACCACTTTCGTGCGGCTGGTTGATCCGATCGATCTCGATCCGGGTTTCCTGTTGAAAATGCGAAATTACCGCGCGCAAGGCACCGTTGCCAAAATGAACCTGGCTTTGGAGCGCCTCCCTTCCTTTCCAGGCATCAATGACAGCGAGGCGCAGGCAAAACTCGCCGGTCGAATTCAAATTGGAACGGAAATCGATTACCTCGAGCGCGCATTCGATGCTTCTAAGTACGGCGAGTTTTCCAGCGAGCCATTTCTTGACATAACCATACCAACGTTAACCGATCCAACGCTGGCGCCTGACGGAAAACACGTGATGTCGATTCAGATTCAATTTGCTCCTTACAAACTAAGAAATGGCGATTGGAAGTCACGAGGCCAGGAGTTTGCGGATACAGTAATTAATCACCTGTCAAGATTTGCACCTGGTATTAAAGACTCGATCATCGCGGGACAAGTTCTTACGCCTCTCGATCTTGAAGAGACCTACGGCCTGAGCGGTGGACACATTCATCATGGTGAGCAATCACTCGATCAGTTTTTTACTTTTCGTCCGCTGATTGGTTTCGCGCAATACCGGACTCCACTGAGGCGCTTGTATCTTTGCGGCGCGGGCACGCATCCGGGGGGTGGCATCACGGGCTTGCCGGGCGCCAATGCAGCCAGAGAAATTGCGAAGGACCTTAAAAACGGCAGGCGGTGAATGTTTAATTCTCTGCGCTTCCTCTGCGTTCTCTGCGTCTCTGCGGTGCTAGTAAAAGCCGTGACTCTAAAACCGCAGATACGCAGAGAACGCAGAGGAGGCGCAGAGAAAAAACTGAAATGAAACGAACTGTTAATCCATCCAGAAGCTTTGCCAGCGACAACAACGCCGGTGTGCATCCTGAAATGATCGACGCCATCACTGCCGCGAACCAGGGGCATGTTGTTGCTTACGGTGATGATCCGTTTACCGAGCGAGCTGTCAAGGTTTTCCAAAAACATTTCGGCCGCGACATAGCGGTTTACTTTGTGTTTGGTGGCACCGGCGCCAACGTGCTCGGCTTGACTGCGGCGACTAAATCTTACAACGCAGTCATCTGTGCAGAGACCGCTCACATAAATGTTGACGAGTGCGGTGCACCAGAAAAGTTTACAGGTTGCAAGCTGCTCTCAGTGTCTACCCCGGACGGAAAAATCACAGTCGAACAGATCAAACATTTCCTGCACGGGGTTGGATTCGAACACCACGTCCAGCCACGCGTGATCTCTGTTTCGCAAGCGACTGAGATGGGCACCGTCTACACCAGGAGCGAGTTGAAAGCGCTCGCTGACTTCGCACATCGAAACAATATGTTGCTGCACATGGATGGAGCGCGAATCTCAAATGCGGCGGTAAGTCTGAATGCAAACTTCAAAGAAATAACTCGAGATGTTGGTGTTGATGTGATGTCGTTTGGCGGGGCAAAGAACGGGATGATGTATGGCGAGGCGGTTGTGTTCTTCGACAAAAAAATGGCTGCCGATTTCAAATACATTCGCAAACAGGGCATGCACCTGCCATCGAAGATGCGTTTTATCTCTGCTCAATTTGAAGCTTTATTGTCCGGAGATCTTTGGAAGCGCAGCGCAACTCACGCGAACCGAATGGCCAGGATTCTGGCAACTGAGCTCGAGAAAGTTCCACAAATCAAACTTACGCAGCCCGTTGAAGCCAACGGCGTGTTTGCAACCATGCCAGGTAAATACATTCCGACGCTTCAGAAAAAGTATTTCTTCTATGTCTGGAACGAAGAGATTAATGAGATCCGGTTGATGACTTCGTTTGATACGACGGAAGACGACATTGCACAGTTTGTCGAGCTGGTAAGAAAGATTGTGAAGTAAGAAGCCAGTACCAGAATAGAACAAGTGAGGAAGGGCGGTTTACCCCCGCTGATGCTCAACTCAAACCATGTAGCTCTTTGCCGTCAGCGGGGGTAAACCGCCCTTCCTCACTTGTTCTATTCTGGTGAGTTGTTGGAATGCCGGTTCCATTCTGAGGCGTCCTTCACAGCAAGCACGATCATCATCATCCAAAAAACATATCGCAACCTGAATAACGCCCCTGCATTTGCGACAACAAATCCCAGGCCAATCATGCTTGTCAGTGCGAACAACAGAACAAGCCACATCTTCAAATTTCTTCGCTGCCTCCAGGCGCAAACAGCGACTGGAATATAGAAAAGATACATGACCAAGGTTTCGATACCCGCCACAATCCTCGGCATGCGTCCCACTGTTCCAACCCCGAACCACATCCGCGGAAAAGGAGCGAACAAGCCAATCTCTGCTGCTCGAGGTAAATAGCCGAGCAGGTCGCAGTCAGTTTCGAATCTGACACCCGAATCGATGTTTGAGGTGTTGCCCAAATAACGATCAAACCCCTGTCTGCGTCCGTTTATTTGTCTCAAGAACCTTTCCCATAATGGATGAGTGTGAACCCTTGATGATGTGACATCGATCAGAGGAGTTGGTGCGAGAGAACCAAACACGGTGCTGCTCTCGAGATGTGGAGGAACAAACAATATGGCAGCGAAGATTAGTGTGAGTACTCCGAGATTCATCAGCAACACCCTTCTCTCTCGGGTAATCAAGACCCCCAGCAATAAAGTTGTGAAGGCAAGCTCGAAGAAGACAAGGGTCCACATGTTGCCGCGGGTCACCCAAAACAGACTTGCAGCTAACACTCCGGTGACTGCCATTATTAATCCGCTCCGCCAGCTAATCTCAGCTGCAACCAGCTTGACCAGGATTAACAGCAAACTCAACATCGCCACGACCGCCAGTGAGTCTCTGATCAGCTGGGTCGAATGCAAAAGGAACGATGGCCATACGGCAATCACAACTGCCGCACGAAAGCCTGTTGTTGAGTCAAAGATCTCCCGACCCAATAAATAGACCAGAGTCAAAATAGCAAGAAAGTAAATGAGACTTAGTGGCTCAGCGGCTAGTATGTTGTAACCAACAATACTTCCAGGAAAGACAAACGCAAATGAATAGAGCCGGCAATGGAATGGCGCCTGAATTTCAAGCCAGGTGCGAAAGTCACCCTGACGCAGCGCGTTCGCGAGTGCCGAGATTATTCGTTGATAAAGAAGACCATCAGCTGCGAAGGTCAGACCGATGCCATTTTCATCGAACGCGTTTGGTAATAAATGAGAGTGCCCGATGAGATAAACGAACAGGGTGACGGTCACGTGAAAGGCGGCGGCGATTAGGAGCCAATGGCGGAGACTAATTTTTTTAAAACGATCGACCAGAGGCGTTGTGTGTGAATTGGCTGTCAATGCGGAGCGGTCTCTTGGTATTACTCAAAAGTCTTCATCTCATTCTCACCGTCAGTTTGTGTTCGTGTTAGTTCGTGTGAATTCGTGGATCGTACCTTTCGGAGGACAACAGACGATCCACGAAACCATACGAACTGACACGAAGACACACCAGGCTGCGTCAGAGGTTTTCAGCCCAGCAGAAATTTTAGGAGGTCTCGCGTAGAGACGATGCCTGAAATTCGATCCGACTCATGCAAATCGCCCAACATCATTCGTTCCTGCTGGAGTCTCCAGCGTTCTTCCTCGAGCGCATGCTTCTCCTTGTTTCGCGATACTTCGAGTCCACCCGAGCGAATGAATTCCACGATGCGACTTAGTTCATCACGGTCGAACCAGACTCCGTGACTCCTGCAGACGTCGACGATCACTCCCGAACAGTGCGCGAAGTTTACGCGATTCATTAGTTGCGCACATTCCGGACAAGGAACGTAGGTGACCTTTGTCTCCAGAGTTTCTAGATCGATCGGTTTGATCGATGTAGAGCCGAGTACGGCGGATTGGTTCTCGGTGTTTGCGCAGATTCTTTCGAACGATGGCGTGTCTAACCACAATCCTCCGCAGCCGGCACATTCCAGCACCTTTTGGTTGCCGACGTTTGCAATGGTGAGGTCTTTCCGGCAGCGTGGACAATGCTTTCCTTCAGCGGAGACTTCAGCCTCCCGCGTTGCCGTGGCGCCGCATCGAGGGCAATGCTTGCTTCCTACGAACATCATCGCGAAGCAGGACGGGCACGCGACAGTGGCGAGAATCGCTTCACAGTACTGACATCGCGGTTTTTCGGTAGACGTCGCGGCACCACACATCGGACAGTTAATAGTTCCAGCTTCCATTGAACGAGATTCTACAGGAACTTTGCGCTTTGTGGATTGAGCTTGATAAGTTGGGATCGCAAAGACTGCCTGGTTCACTCTGGAGGAGTGCGATGTTTATAGTTTTCGTGCGTTCTAGAGCTCCGCACTCCTTTTAGGAGTGCCATCTTCGTTGGCTGTTTTTGAACTTGAAATCTCGCATTAACATCGACTGCGTGGGCTTGATGTATTTGCTCGGGGAACATCGCACGCCTAAAGGAGTGCCTGTTTCTTTTATCGTTCGCGATCTACTCCTCCGGAGTGAATTGGTTCGGAATTTGCAGGTTCATAGAGTGGAGATCAAAACGCAAAGCACAATAATCACTCAGGCCACCATCCTGGCGCTCGATGTTGGCACTTCCGGCATTCGTGCATCCTTGTTCGACGAGGACGCCAGTGAGGTCTTCAGCGTTCGCGTCGACCGCGACGCATCGCTACTCTCCGACTTCACTGAACTTGATCCTGACAAACTCGTCGACGAAGTCATCCTGGCTGTCGACAAACTCTTTTCTGAAGCGGGCGATATCGAGGGAATCGAAGCCATAGCGATCTCAGCTTTCTGGCACAGCCTGCTCGGCATCGATTCAAACGGATTACCCGCAATGCCAATCCTGACATGGGCCGACACGCGCGCAACCCGCTTCGCAAAAACTCTGCGTAATAACTTCAACGAACGTGAAATACATTTACGGACGGGCTGCCGTTTTCACTCGAGCTATTGGCCTGCGAAGATTCTTTGGCTGCGCGACGAACAAAATGATGCGTATGAAAAGACTGACAAGTGGATCGGATTTGCTGAGTTTCTCTGTCTCCGGCTCTTCGGCAAGATTTGCGTGAGTACGTCAATGGCATCCGCAACAGGCCTGATGAATCAACGAACGTGCGATTGGGATTGGGGGTTTTTGGGTCAATTAGGTTTACCGCGCGAGACACTGCCATCGATTGATCACAATATAGACGTGACGCTACGTTCGACGTTCGTCGAGCGATGGCCGGCTCTCGTTAACGCTCGGTTGATAACCGTTGTGGGTGACGGCGCTGCAAACAATATCGGCGGTGGCTGCGCTTCAAAGAAAAAGATTGCGCTGATGGTTGGGACGTCAGGTGCGATGCGCACCGTGTTCGCTGGTGAACCTCCAGCGGATTGGGCAACATCGCTTTGGAGTTATCGTGCTGATGAGCGACGCGTCGCAGTTGGTGGAGCGCTTTCCGATGGAGGCGGACTATATCGTTGGCTCTTGCAATCACTCGCCGTTGACAGCGACGTCGAATTCGCAAGCGAGCTGGCGCGGCTCGAGCCTGATTCACACGGCCTTACTGTTCTTCCGTTTTGGTCAGGCGAACGAAGCACGGGGTGGACTGGTGATGCTCGAGGCGCGATCGTGGGTTTCACGCAACAGACCAAGCCAGTGGAAATCGTGCGCGCGGCGTTGGAAGCAATCGCTTATCGATTTGCACTGATCGCTCAAGCTCTGGATGAAATTTCGCCTGACGCACAAATTGTTGCTACTGGTAACGCGCTTCGTTCATCACCCGTTTGGTTGCAAATTATTGCCGATGTTCTGGGAAGACAAGTGGTGCTGGGCGGGTCGGCTGAGGCGTCGATTCGCGGTGCCGCCTTGCTCGCTTTGGAAGCGCTGGGCAAAATAGAGAGCATCGAAGCAGTTGCAGTTTCAGTCGATCGAGTGTTTGAGCCAAACATGGAGGCACACGCTCGTTATCGAAAAGGTTTAGAACGACAGGAAGAACTGTATTGGAAGTTAACTTCTCTTTGATATCTCTGCGTCTCTGCGGTGATCCGAGCTTGAGGTTCGGGAAATTAACCGCACAGACGCAGAGAACGCAGAGACGCAGAGACGCAGATAAAATGCCAGCCAAAAGGAATCAGAAAAACAATCATGAGCGCTCCCGTGCCCACAGAAAACACCAACGCTGAACTCGATCAACTTTGCATCAACACGATTCGAACGCTGACGCTTGATGCCGTACAAAAGGCGAAGTCAGGCCATCCTGGACTGCCACTGGGTGCTGCACCAATGGCATATGTCTTATGGACTCGCTTCCTAAGACACAATCCACAAAATCCTAAATGGGAAAACCGCGATCGTTTTCTGTTGTCAGCCGGACACGGCTCTATGTTGCTTTACTCGTTGCTTTACCTTACCGGCTACGACTTACCGCTGGAAGAACTGCAGAACTTTCGACAGTGGGGATCCAAGACACCGGGTCATCCGGAATACAGACTGACACCTGGAGTTGAAATCACAACCGGACCGCTGGGTCAGGGGTTCGCCAACGGCGTAGGCATGGCAATGGGCGCTGCACATCTTGGAGCGCTGTTCAATAAGGACACTCAACGAGTCATTGATCATTACGTTTATGCCATCGTTTCTGACGGCGATCTCATGGAAGGCGTCGCGTCTGAAGCTGCATCACTGGCCGGACATTTAAAGCTCGGCAAACTTATCTACTTCTACGACGACAATCACGTCACTATCGAAGGCTTCACGAGTCTTGCGTTTACCGAAGATGTGCCCAAGAGGTTCGATGCTTATGGCTGGCATACTCTGACGGTCCACGATGGTAACAATCTCGATGAAATTGAGGCGGCGATCCGCGAGGCACAGTCAATCACGGATAGGCCGAGTCTTATTTCAGTGAAGACAGTCATTGGGTTCGGAATGCCAACGCAAGGAACTCGTAAAGCGCATAGTGACGCGCCTGGCGAAGATGCAGTCAAAGAAACGAAGCGCCACCTGGGCTGGCCGGAAGATAAACAGTTCTACGTACCGGCGGAAGCATTAGCCCATTTCCGCAAAGCGATTGACCGCGGTCGTGAATTTGAGGCGCAGTGGGAATCGCAGGTGGAGAAGTATCAGCAACAGTTTCCTGAAGACGGTGCACTGCTGACGTCGATGTTGAGCGGCGAGCTGCCGGAAAACTGGGAGCAGCATTTGCCGTCTTTTGCAGATGCGAAACCAATGGCAACACGTGTCGCCAGTGGAGAAGTAATCAATGCGCTTGCCCCAGTGATGCCGATGTTGATTGGAGGATCGGCGGACCTGGGAGTGTCAAACAACACGGACATCAAAGATTCGAAGAGTTTTGAAGCAGATTCCTACGACGGGCGTATTTTCCACTTCGGTGTCCGCGAACACGCAATGGGAGCAACACTAACCGGCATTTCTTTGAACGGTGGCTTGATTCCATTCGGCGGAACGTTCATGACATTCTCCGATTACATGCGACCCGCGATTCGACTGGCTGCACTTTCTGAGGTGCAAGTCATTTATGTGTTTACGCACGACTCGATTGGTTTGGGTGAAGATGGCCCAACGCATCAACCGATTGAACACCTGGCAGCATTGCGAGCAATTCCACATTTGTTTGTGATTCGCCCCGCCGATTCGCACGAGACACGCGAAGCATGGAGGATTGCTATCCTGCGACGTAATGGACCGACGGCGTTGGCGTTGACACGACAGAAACTTGATTTGATCGACAGAACAAAGTTTGCAAAGGCTGATGGATTGCGGAAGGGCGCTTACGTACTGGCAGAAGCAATGACAAGTGATGGCAAGGTGGCAACTCCCCGGATCATTTTGATTGCAACTGGTTCGGAAGTGTCACTCGCGATGGAGGCAAGAGAAAAGTTGCAGGCCGAGAATATTCCGACGCGAGTCGTTTCAATGCCTTGCTGGGAATTGTTTGATCAACAGACTCAGAACTATCGAAATGAAGTGTTGCCGCCGGCAGTTACTGCTCGCTTAGCAATCGAGGCTGGCGTGCCGCAGGGTTGGGACAAATACGTTGGGACCAATGGCGACGTAATCGGTTTGGATAGATTTGGTGCATCCGCGCCCGGTGAGATCGTGATGCGTGAGTTGGGTTTCAACGTTGATAACGTTTTGAAGCACGCGCGGGAGTTGGTGTAGGAGGTAAGATGTCTAGCGAATTAGAAAAGTTGAAAGATGATTTGCTGGCTTTACCGCCAGATTCAAGGGCTTCGCTCGCGTTCGCGTTAATAGCCAGCTTGGAGGAAGAAATCGATGAAGACGTAGATCGATTGTGGGAAGAAGAAATACGGCGAAGGCATCGAGACATAAAAAGCGGGGTAGCAACCCGGAAACCGGCAGATCAGGTATTGGTTGAAGCGCGTGAGAGGCTTCGATGTTTGAAGTAAGTCTTCAGAGTGATGCTGAGGATGAACTTAATGCAGCCGCACAATTCTACGAACTGCACCAACCGGGACTGGGTGAAACCTTTCTGACGGAGGTTGCTTCGTGTCTTGAACTCTTATCCGAGTTCCCTTTAGTCGGCGGCGTAGCATTCGGAAATATCTTCTGAATCACTTTCCTTATGCCGTGTTTTATAGAATTGAGAATCAGCAAGTCTTGGTATTGACGTCCAGGTTATTGGCGTCATCGGAGCTCGTAAGCACATGCGTATCGCAATTGGTGCAGATCATGCCGGCTACCCTCTTAACGAGAGGGTCATTGAAGAGCTGCGCAATTCCGGCCACGAATTAATCGACTTCGGAACACACGACGGCTCCGTCCCTGACGACTATCCGGATTACGCTAAGAAAGTCGGCGAATCGATACAGTCAGGTTCGACCGAAATAGGGATTCTGATATGCGGTAGCGGCGTGGGTGCCGCAGTTGCAGCAAACAAGCTTCGTGGTATTCGCGCGGCGCTTTGTGGAGACACGTATTCAGGCCATCAATCACGCGAACACGACGATTGCAACGTTCTATGCGTTGGTGCTCGCGTGACCGGTGTAGAGCTGGCGCTGGAAATTGTGCGAGCGTTCGTTAATGCGCGGTTTAGCGGCGAGGAGCGCCACAAGCGGAGACTGGCGAAAGTAGAAGAATTGGAGAAGTCACAGGTCTAAAGTCGAAAGTCCAAAGTGAAGAATAGGTCCTATAAGTCATATAGGGCTATTCTTCGACTTTAGACTTTCGACTTTGACTGTCGACTTCTATATCAAGAACCTCAACGCACCCGGCATGATCTGAAACTGCACAGGCGTAACACCTCGAACGTTTCCATCAGCCTCAATCGGCATCGCATCCTGAATCATAAATGTTTCAATGCGTACGATTTTGCCCTGGGTCAAGGTCACCTTCGGATTGTTGACATGACCTCCTGTATGCACTCGCGATAGTTCAGTAACTACATTCGCGCGCGATAAGCCGGAAGCAGTCACCACATCCAGTAACCCGTCGTCAATCCTTGCTTCGGGCGATAACATCATTCCTCCTCCTGCATACAGACCGTTTGCGACCCCAACAAGATTCATCGGTGAATCGACAACCGTTCGGCCGTCTACTGAAACCTGCACTCTTCTTTCTCGCCAGACCGCCAGCGCACCAACCGCCGCGAACACGAAGCGAAACTCGCCTGAAAAAGTTCGCATGAATTTTCCCTGAGCCGCGACGCGTCCGGCAGTCTCACCACCAATACCCATTGTTGAAGCGTTCAGACAAATGAAAGGTTTCTCAAAGCCATCACAACGACCATACATGACGTCGATGTTTTGACCTGATAGTTCGTGGCCGGCAATCAAAGCGTCGACCCAGGTTGTCAGGGCTCCGCGTTTGCCACGAAGACCACGTGCAAAATCATCTCCGGTGCCGGCGGGAAGAACGGCCAGCCTGGCAGCGGGGTTAATAGATACAGGCAATAAATCAAGGTTCGCTTGAAATTCGAAAAATCCTTCAGCGGCTTCACTGAGCGTTCCGTCACCGCCAACCACTGCAATAGTTGTCACCCCATCTCGTAATGCAGCACGAGTTGTCTGCGTCGCATCGCCCGGTGCGGTGGTTTGGTAGCAGTCGTATTTGAAGTTCGCGTTGTTAAGTCGCTTCTCAATATTGGGCCACGCGCGTCTTGCTTTGGCTGCGGCCTGGTTGATGATAATGAGCGTGTCCATGCAGAATATGTCCGACGAACTTTAGTTTGTCGTGTGTTCCAAAACAAGCCTGTCTATGAATTGAGCCAGCGGCATTTCACCAGCCGGTCTTTATTCGGCACAACGACAAACTAAAGTTCGTTAGACAATTGAAAGAAGGTCACCTTATGAAAGCAGTCGTCATAACCAAGCCCGGCGGCGTCGATGTTCTTGAGGTTCGCGACGTTGAAGATGCACCAACTGCCACAGCAGATCGGGTCCGCGTTCGTGTTCGCGCCTCAGCATTAAACCGCGCTGATGTTATACAGCGCATGGGTTTCTATCCCGCGCCGTCAGGCGCGCCGAAGGACATTCCGGGACTTGAGTTTGCCGGCGAAGTGGAACAGCTGGGTCCTGAAGTTCGCGAGTGGCAAATCGGCGATCGAGTCTTTGGTATATGCGGCGGCGGTGCTCACGCAGAGCTTGTGACCCTACCGTCAAGTCACCTCGCGCGAATTCCGTCTAACCTCGATTGGGTCGCGGCGGCTGCGGTTCCTGAAGTATTTATGACTGCACACGACGCGTTGTTCACTCAGGCACGATTACAACCGGGCGAGACCGTGCTTGTTCATGCAGCTGGTTCGGGTGTCGGCACTGCGGCGATTCAACTAATTCGCGCTAGTGGAGCACGGAGCTTCGGAACCTCGCGAACTCCTGACAAGTTAGAACGCGCCAAGGACTACGGACTGGATGGGTCATTGGTTGTAGCTGGTGATCCTCTTAGCCTGGTTGATCCGGTAAAGGAGTGGACCGGTGGGACAGGCGTTGACGTTGTTCTTGATCTTGTGGGTGCGGCATATTTCGATGCGAATCTGCGCGCCATGGCATTGAAAGGACGAATGATTCACGTCGGTACCACGTCAGGATCAAAAGCTACTTTCGATTTTGGGGCCGTCATGTCAAAGCGATTAACGTTGAGAGGCACTGTCTTGCGAGCACGCTCAATCGAGGAGAAAGCGACAGTTACACGTTTGTTCGCGAAACACGTTGTTCCGCTTCTGGCGAACGGTTTGGTGAAGCCTGTAATTGATCGAACCTACCAGTTGGAAGAAGCTCGCGAGGCTCACGCAAGGATGGAGAGCAACGAGAATTTCGGAAAGATTGTGTTGACGATCTGAGAAATAAAAATAGGTCCTATGTGACACATAGGACCTATTGTTTTTGACTCGATGGCAATTAACCGCGGGGTTTTACTCTGCTGGCTGCCAGCGCGAGTTCTCGGGCACGAGGCATTGCATCAACCGCGCGCGCCACCTGCGGATCGCCGTCATTGAATACTTGCGTTGCGGTCCGAAAACCGTAGGCAGCTGATAGAACGTTGTAGCGCAGCTGTCGCTCCGCAAACGTTCGTGATCGATCCAACTGTTCGGCAGTCACCTTGAAGATTGGTTTGTTGGTGGCAAACTTCTTAAGAGCCTGGAAGAGCGGATCCGTAATCGCGTAGTCATCGGCCTCCAAATCGTGATCGAATTCAATCGGTCGTTGAACTTTGTACGAATCGAAACCTTCGACTCTTCCCGTGGTCAGCTCGAGCGAGAACGCGAAAATCACGTCGCGTAAATGGCGTTCAGCACCCGTAATGATTCCCGGCTTCACCACTTCATCCGGAGAGATGCCGCCACCACCGTAAACAGCACGTCCCGTGTCTGTGTGACTTTCAGGACCATTCTGTGGATTCGCCTGCTGATTCTTGTCGGCAGCGAGGCCACCGGGGAAGTAGTAGTTGTAGAACCCGCCATTTGAATAGTCGCGTTGAATTAAGCGACCTGAAGGCGTGAAGTATTTCGCTATTGTTAACAGCAGCGCTGAGTCGTAATCGAGTTGGAAGGGAAACTGAACCAAACCTTTGCCGAAAGTTGTTTCGCCAACGATTAGTGCCCGGTCATGATCCTGTAATGCCCCCGCGACGATCTCAGCCGCAGATGCTGTTTCACCGTTTACCAAAACAACAAGCGGAACATTGTCCGGATTGTCGTTAACTGCAGCGTACGCTTGTGAACTATCGCGGAACCTGCCCTTCTGAGAAACAATCATCTGCCCGTGTTGCAGGAAGGTGTTGGCAACGCGCACTGCCTGAATCAGAAGTCCGCCGCGATTGCCGCGCAGATCCAGCACCAGCATGTTCATACCCTTGCCGTGGAGCTCTTTTAGCGCCTGGTCAAACTCTTCCGCGGTCGTCAGATTGAATCCGCCGGTCATTGCTACATATCCCACTCCGGGCCTCAACATGTACGACTGTGAAATTGAAGGTAAGGAGACAGCGTCGCGAACGATACTGACGGTTTCGCTCTGGTGAGTTAATGGATGTTCAACCGTAACCTTCACGGTCGTGCCGCGCGGACCGAGTAAGAACTTTCGAACCTCGGGATAGGTTTTGCCCTTCATCGACTGTCCATCGACAGCGGTGATGCGGTCGCCGTAGCGAAGTCCAGCGCGAGCAGCTGGTGAGTCGTTGAAGGTGGCACGAATGTAGGTGTTTACATCGGTTCCTTCTCGCATGTCCTCGATCGTTGCGCCAATGCCAAAATACTCGGAACGCTGCTCTGTTCGGAACGATGCGTATTCAACCGGATCGAAGTACGTAGAGTGTGGATCCAGCACACTCAGCATGCCACTGATCGACGATTTGAAGATGGCGTTATAGTCGAGTTTCTTGCCGTCGATATAGTTGGTTTGAATGACCGACAACGCCTCAGCAAGATCGTTCTTGATAACGGGTGTTGTCGCTGTGGCTTTGCCGTTCGACGTGGTTGACGTTGCCGCCCGCGCTGGCGTTCCTGTGCGCCGAGCCGAGCGATTCTGTTGAGCAAAAATGAAAGCGGGAACTATTAATGCCAGAACAAATAAAGTGATGCCCGGGGCAAAGAATCTTTTTGTCACGCAACCCTCCTAAAAACTGTCGCTGCTAATTACCCGCGTGTCTGGGCGCCAAATCCGACTGCCGGTTCTCGGGCGGAAACGGGGACGCCAGAATAACATGAAGCAAGGCTCGTTTTGAATTGGTAGATGCCGAAATCCGCAAATAGGTAGCTTTGGAGTGCGACGGCCTGCCGTCGCTTTGTTACACAGTACTTTTGCTTTTTGCGCTCGCTGTAACAAAGCGGTAGCAGGCTACCGCACTCCAAAGTTATATTAGGACTGCTATATTCCACGACAATTCGACGGAGGATGGTTAATGCCGGAAACTTTGAAACGGGAGAGTCTGCGCGCTTTTGCAAATCAACATCGTCAGGAATTTGAGGATTTACTTCGTCAATTCGTTGAAATTCCGACCGTAAGCGTCGATCCAGCCCACGCAGGGGACATCGCAAGGGGTGTGGAGCTCACAGCGGAGACTATTAAACGAGTAGGCGGTGAAGCCCGGATTTACAAAATCGAAAAAGGCAATCCCATTATCCAGGGCATATTTGGAAATGATGAAAAACTCCCAACAGTGACCGTCTATAACCACATGGACGTCCAGCCAGCCTCCAAAGAAACTGAGCCATGGAATACGGAGCCGTTTGTCTTCACGAAAAAGGGCGATACCTACTTTGGACGCGGTACAACTGACGACAAGGGCCCGGCACTCAGTGCATTGTTCGGCGCTCGAGCCGCAATCGAGGCGAATGTCCCGGTAAACATTCGTTTCCTGTGGGAGTTTGAAGAAGAGATCGGCTCGCCGAATTTTGAAGCAATTATTTCACGCAACGCGAACGAACTCGGCACCGATTCGGTTGTTGTTTCGGATACGGTTTGGGTTTCACGAAATCGGCCGGCAAGTTCAGCGGGCCTGCGAGGGTTGCTGGGCTTCATTTTGAGATTAGAGACCGCCACTGTCGATACGCACTCAGGTGAAACAGGTGGCGCATCCCGAAATCCAGTAACCGAGTTAATGCAGCTAGTCACCGATCTTTACGACGTACGAACCGGAAAGGTGAAGATCAAAGGGTTTTACGATGGTGTGATCCCGCCTTCAAAAAAGGAGTTGTCTGACTGGGCTAATTCGGGCTTTACGGTAAGTGCTTACAAAAAGGCGCATCACTTGAAGAAGATGCGCAGCACTGATGCGATGGAAGTGATGAAACGAATTTGGGGTATGCCGACTTTTGAGATTCACGGAGTCGTAGGTGGGTACCAGGGACCCGGTCTGAAATCGATCGTGCCGCCGCGGGCTGAAGTAAAAGGTTCTTGCCGCCTGGTGCCAGGTCAGGATCCCGCAAAGATCAAAAAGCTGATCGCCGCAGCGGTTAAGGAACGCAACCCGGATGTCAGGGTTGAATTCGAGCATGCCTCTCCGGCATTTCAAACCGTGCTGGATGGCGAGTTGCCGCTGGCATTAAAGCGAGCGATCAAGTTTGCTTTTGGTCGTGAAGCGGTCTTTGTGCGTGACGGTGGAACGATCGGGGCGATGACGAGTATTGAAAAAGTTTTGAAGTGTCCGGTGTTGTTTCTTGGGTTGTCATTACCTGAGCATGGGTATCACGCACCGAACGAGAACTTCGATTGGCAGCAGGCGTCTGGTGGGATGGTGGCGTTTGCGAAGTATTTTGAGGAGATAGCGAATCTTAAGAAAATATAGGACCTATTTGAGCTATAGGACCTATGATCACTGACTAACTAACAATCACGCACGAGAGTCGCTCTTCGTTAAGACGCACGAAGCCGGTCTTTTCATAGAAGTGGCGGGCCTCCGGGTTCTCAATGTGTACGGCAACGTCTATGCGAGTGACCGCTTCAGAACGCAACTGAGTTTTTAGTTGTTCAACTAACTCCGTTCCAATTCCCTTTCCACGCCGATCGTCTTTAACTGAAACATCATCCAGCTTAGCCACGATGGACCCCATTGACGTGGATATTGCGTAACAGACTACGCAAACCGCGGCTGCGCCATCTTCGTCAAAAGCCATCCAGACGAATCCGAGTTCAGGACGTTCGAGAAAGAGATCGAGGGCATCGATCAGTCCTCTCATGCCGAGATCGCCGTATGCCTTGCTACTCGCAAGGTAGTGCTCGTCGCCGCTGAGAAACTTCGAAAGCATCTCAAAAGCGTCGCGCACATCAGCCGCCCGCATTTTTCTACAAGTGATCACGGAGTAAATCATGCCACAGGAGGCGCGGTAGCAGGAAGGAGGAGCAGGAGCAGTCGGCAGGAGCAGGAGCAATTAAGTTTGATGAGACCAACAATAGGACCTATTACAATCTTACCTGCTCCTGCTCCTGCTCCTGCTCCTGCTCCTGCTCCTGCTCCTGCTCCTGCTCCTGCTCCTGCCCTGCTATAATCTCCGTCCGCTCATTCCATCCATTCAACCCGAGGTCGAGCCATGAAAAAGACAATATCTCTCTTTGTCGCAAGTTTGTTTCTCATCACTGCGGTTTCGGTATTTGGCCGCGAAGCACGGCTGGTCCGCTATCCGCACTACCACAACGGCCGCATCGTCTTCACGTATCTGGGCGACATCTGGACCGCAGACGAAAACGGCCAGAACATCCAGCGCATGACGGTCAACCGAGCGCGCGATGTTTACGGTCGATTCTCTCCAGACGGTAAGTGGATAGCTTTCTCCAGTGATCGCAACGGGAACCTGGACGTTTTCATCATGCCTGCAAGCGGAGGCGCCGCCAAACAATTGACCAGTCACTCAGCGGACGACACTGTACTTGGGTGGTCGGCTGACTCACGTTCCGTTCTCTTTAGCAGCAATCGCGGTGAAGACTTCATGCCTCAGCTCTACCTCGTCAGTGTTGATGGTGGAATGCAATGGAAAGCCGGCACCGACATGGGAGTCCAGGCTTCATATTCGCCGGATGGAAAACGACTCGCCTATAACCAGAAGTCACAAGTTTACTGGCGCAAGTATTACCGCGGTGCTTACCAGAGCGACATCATGATCATGGATGTTGCGGCGAAGAAGTTCACTCAGGTAACTGACTTCGACGGACTCGATTCATGGCCCATGTGGGGACACGACGGATTTATTTACTTCGTCAGTGACCGAGATGGAAACGGACTTACAAACATCTGGCGCGTTTCTGATCAGGGAGGCAAAGCGGATCGGATAACCACTTTCAAGGCCGGAGACGTGCGTTGGCCTTCCATCAGTTCTGACGGCCGAGTCATCATGTTTGAGCACGACTTTGGCATCTGGAAACTCGACGTCAGCACAAAGAAAGCAACTCAAATCTCTTTAAACATCGACGCAGAAACTGCCGATAATCTTTCCGACCTCCAATCGTTCAATTCACAGGCTGACGATTACGATCTCGCTCCATCTTCACGTCGCATCGCTTTTTCGATCCATGGCGAGATCTTCACAGCACCCGTTGAAGAAGGTGACATCAAACAGATCACCGAAAGCCCCGCACGCGATCGCGCAGTTTCATATTCGCCCGACGGCAAATCGCTCTCGTTTATCTCTGATCAGAGTGGACGCGAAGAACTGTGGGTGGTTGCAGCGGATGGCACAGGTTCAGCGCAGCAACTTACTGATCTCGATGCGCTGAAGAACAGTTACTCCTGGTCCCCGGATTCGAAAACAATCGCGTTTGCAGCTTCTGACGACAAGCTACGCACACTAAACGTCGCAACCAGGCAGACGGCAATCCTGGATAGTTCGCGATATGGCGGCATCGGCGGGGTGGTTTGGTCTCCCGACAGTAAATGGATTGCGTACTCAAAGTCTGACGTGTCGCGAACGACTGACATCTATGTCATTGCAGCATCCGGTGAAGAAAAAGAACCGCATAAAGTAACTTTCGATTCCTACAACGAAGGCAACCCGATGTTCAGTCCGGATGGACGCAAGCTGTTCTTCCAACGAGTTGAACCCGGAAGCGGCAACGCACCAAACTCTTCCCAGGTCTACTCAGTAGGTTTGGAACATCTCGACCGAGATCCGGATGACCCGGAAGAACGCGAGGCAGAGCCTAATCAACCACAGCCGCAACCCGAAGGCGCAGCTGAAGGTGCACCTCCTGCCCGCCGACCTGCTCAAAATCGTCCGCCCCACGATACGAAGATGGATTGGGCCGGGATGAAACATCGCACGCGGCAAATCACGCGTATGCCGTTTCCGATTTTCGACTACACCGTTGCGCCTGATTCGCGCACCATTGTTTTCATCACCAGTGAACCCGCAGGCACCGCGAACGTTCCGGTGATCTATTCAATTCAGGATGATGGTCGCCGGTTATCGCGGATTACTTCTGGCCAACCACCAACCGAAGACGCCGAAAGCGGTGGCGGCGGCGGTTTTGGTGGTGGAATCTCACAACTAAGCATCTCGCGAGATGGGCGTACGCTGTTCTTCCGCGAACGCGATTCAGTCTACTCGGTTCCGGTGAGCGGAAGTGCGGCGCCCACACTCGCAACTGCTCGGCCCGCTGGTGACACGGGCCGTCGCCGGCTTAACTTCAACGTGCGTGTGCGAATCGATCGGCAGACGGAATGGGCGGAGATGTTCGACGACGGTTGGAGAACGATGAAGTATCGTTTCTACGATCCGCAGATGCACGGCTTCGATTGGGATGCGGCTCGAGCAAAGTATCGACCGCTGGTTGATTTTGTTGGCGATCGTCAGGAGTTGCTGAATATCATCAACGAAATGATCGGCGAGTTGAACGCGTCGCACACAGGCGCGGCTCCTCCGCCTCGTGGTCCCGGCGGCGGCGGTGTTTCCACGGGTAATCTTGGTTTGGAACTAGAGCCTGATAGTGCAGCCGGCCGTTATCGAGTCACGTACATTTACGAGAACGGACCAGCTGACAAAGACTGGGTGAGGGTCAAAGTCGGCGATTACCTGCTCGCCATCAACGACAAGCCCGTGAAAGCCGGAGACGATTATTGGGAACTACTCAACAATCGTTTGAACCGTAAAGTTGATGTCACGTTCAATAACAAAGCGGCAGACGATGGTGCGTGGCACACTCGCATTGAAGCTATCTCCACTAACGCCTACAGCCAACTTCGTTACGATCGTTGGGTAAAGGATCGTCGACAAAAAGTCGATGAACTCTCTGGCGGGCGCATTGGCTATTTGCACATCCAGGCGATGAATCCGCCATCGTTACGCAAGTTTGAAAAAGAGATCCGGGAGTTTCGGAATAAAGAAGCCCTCATCATCGATCAGCGCTGGAATGGTGGCGGCAACATCGAACAGGAGTTGTTGGCGATTCTGGTTCAACGCCAGTATCAAATCTGGCAACCGCGTGGAACCGAAGCAACTGGGCGACCATTTGCTGGTTTCTTTGGCCCAAAGGTGGTTCTTCAAAATTGGCGTTCGGCATCTAACGCAGAAATGTTTCCAGCGGGCTTTCGTGCACTTGGTTTAGGCAAAGTCATCGGTACGCCAACCATGGGCGCAGTAATCGGAACTGGCAGTTACAGCTTGATCGACGGATCCACGGTTCGTACTCCGGGCGTTGGCGTGTTCCTGGCAGATGCCAAACATACGAACATGGAAAACTATGGAGTGCAGCCGGACATCCTTGTTGATAACAAACCTGAAGACTACTTAGCTGGACGCGATCGACAACTCGAAGCTGCGGTAGACGAGTTGTTGAAGGAGCTGAATGGGAGTAAGCGGAATGTGACGACTACGGAGGGGCATCAACCGAAGTAGAACTTCGAAGAATAGGTCCTATATGACTTATAGGACCTATTTCCTCTGACTTGCGCTACCTCGGCAGCAGAACACTATCCACCACATGAATCACGCCGTTTGATTGAAAAACGTCAGCGATCGTCACGGTTGATTGTCCGCCTTTCTCATCGGCGAGAATAATCGAATCACCATCCATCCAGGCGGTCAGAGTCCCGCCATTAACTGTCTTTAACCACGCTTTGCCCTTTCCGGCCTTGATCTTCGCCACAATCGTCTTCGAATCAAAGCGACCAGCCAAAACGTGATAAGTCAGTATGTTTGTAAGCATCCCCTTGTTCTCAGGCTTTAACAATGTATCGACGGTACCCGCTGGAAGTTTGTCAAACGCGGAATTTGTTGGCGCAAAAACCGTGAAAGGTCCTTTGCCCTTTAGCGTTTCAACTAAACCTGCAGCTTTGACAGCAGCTAAGAGGGTTGTATGGTCGGCAGAATTTACGGCGTTGTCGATGATGTCTTTCGACTTGAACATCGGCGCGCCGCCAACCATTGGGTTTGAATTACTCATCATTTGTGCTTGCGCACATGTGTGCCCGAGCGTGATTGATGCCACGGCAAGTAGCACCATGACAAAAACTTTCTTCACGGTAGTTACCTTCCTTGTCGGAACTGATTTTTAGAACTCGGGAAGATATACGTCGGCAGGATATGAACTGGATTTGTACTTTGAGCTTAGTACTTGGTGCTTTGTTTTCTTCTCTTAGCCTCCTATGCGTCCTCTGCGTCTCTGCGGATTATTGGAGTGAGCGTTCATTTGGCACCGCAGAGGACGCAGAGGAGGCGCAGAGAAGAAAACCAAAGCACAAAGCTCAAAGTACAATTCACTGTGTAACAATCGTCCCCATCTTTACCACCTCAAAGTCTGCTCCTTTAAGTGTCTTGAGCTGGTTCAATTCATCGTCATCCCAACGCATATCGGGAGCGCCGCTGAAGTACCAGTTGGAACCATTGTCAGCCAGGATCATTCCATACTTTTTCATCGCACGCAGAATAACTTGCATCGCGGGAGTGAAACCGGAGATGTCGAAGCTTGCCTTCAATCGGACCTTCATTCCCATGGGTGGACGATTGACACTCGTGTTGCTGCTGGCCCAGTGACGCGCAGGTGAGACATACGCGCGCCGTGTGATGGAGGCCGTGAATCGGATAGCATGTTTGATTTCCTGTTGTTCAAACACTTCATCGTAACGAACCAGTCCGGGAAAGATCGGCAGACCTGCGGCATCGGCCGAAGTCCAGCCCGCCGGACGCAACGCATTCGAGTTCAGGTCAAATATTGCGCCGCAGTTTGCATTCCAACTGGCGCCGTTATTGATTGGAAACGCATAACCCAGTTCATACAGCATCCAATTGTCCCGATCGATCACAAGGACATGACGATCACCTGTCGAATTGGGTCCTCCTTCAATAGGTGCGTCGGGAGGAACCGGGTACGGACCGGGATCACTCTCGTCGCCGTAGGCTGTCCAGTTGAGTGGCACTTTGGGTTGGCTTCCCGACACGACGATATATGGAATTCCATTTGGCGCTCCATCCCAAACAGTTCCAAAATCCGGGTGTAGATTGGTGTCAAGCCCGATGCTTGCGATCAGATTATCGGAGTTCGGATCAACTGGAGTGTTTGAAATGTCTTCATTCCACGGGTTGTCTGGAGGAAAGAGTTGTTTGCCGTGCAAGCTGGCGCCTGGGCCAAGATCCGGCGTGGGTTGAGGTAACACAACGTCATCGGGAGGACCACCGCCGACATGTCCGATGCCAACGCGAACACGGTTACTGAGTGCACCATGCAAATTAATTCCAATCAATACGTCACCGACATCACCAAGGTTATCGTTTAAGCGAACTATTACCGCTGTCATCCAACTGAAATTAGGCACGGTGCCGATGTATTCGACGGTTAAAGGGTAGTGAATGTGATTACCATCTTCTGCATCCGCCGTCACAGATGCAGCTGTATCACCCTGAAGCAGGTTTAGATTACTCGCGAACAGAATCACTCTCGTACGATTGTCCTGACTAAACTGGACTGGAGATGTTGGTGCGAAGGGCTCGGAGAGAAATGTCATTGATTCAAGAGCAACCGCGCGCGTTGAATTGTCTTTGGCGAGGAGAGTGGAAGCGCTAGCGAGTCGAGCATTCTGAGGCTCCAATAGAGCCACAAGACAGATAACGGGAAAGAGCAGAAAAAGAGAATGCCTGAGTTTGAACCTGTTGGCGAACCGCGGGCTGCGCATGGAGACCGACTCCAGAATCTAGGCTTTTTGAGATCATTGGAGGAGTTGGGGCCGGTGAAGCAAGTGGGCAGTCAAACGTAATGCGGCTGGGCCATGCTAGTCAAGAAGTTTTTGAATGCTCTATTCCGCTGCGGGTTTGATATTGTAGGCCCGATCGTCCAGGGACGCAGGCGTCCCTGCCTGCCCGCGACGAACACAAACCATGATCGGTAGCACGGGCAGGCGAGGACGCCTGCGGTCCCAGGACGACAGGGCCACTATTCACGACGACCTTAGACTCCAACTGGCTATGACACGACACAATTGCACGGTCCTTAGCATCACACTAGCGATACTGTTTATCCTTATCGTCAACACCAACCAGATCTTGGCCCAAGCCGAATGGACCGAACCATTCCCTGCTTTCCGAATCGCGGGAAATCTCTACTACGTCGGTAGCAGGGGTTTGGCAAATTATTTGATTACCACTCCTAAAGGACACATTCTTATCAATAGCGATCTGGAAGCGAATGTTCCCTTAATTCGATCCAGTATCGAATCGCTGGGATTCAAATTCACCGACGTAAAGATCCTGTTGATTAGTCATGCACATTGGGATCATTGTGCCGGGAGTGCCAAAATCAAAGAGCTCACTGGCGCGAAGTACATGGTGATGGATGCGGATGTCCCGGTTGTCGAATCTGGTGGTAAAACTGATTTTCAGTATGCCAACGACCCATCGAGTCTTTACCCGCCAACAAAAGTAGATCGAGTTTTACATGATGGCGATGAAGTCAAACTCGGAGGAATCACTCTCGTTGCCCATCTGACACCTGGACATACAAAGGGGTGCACCACCTGGTCCATGAAAGCTAAAGATGGTTCTAAAACACGCAATATCGTCATCGTTGGTAGTCCCAATGTGAATCCTGGATACAAGCTCGTCGGCAACACCCTCTACCCGGGAATCGCCGAGGATTATGCACGCGGATTCAGATTACTGAAGTCATTGTCGTGTGACATTTTTCTCGGCGCGCACGGCAGTTACTTCGGGCTGGAAGGAAAGTATGCAAAGTTCAAGGCAGGCGAGACTACAGCGTTTATAGATCCTGAAGGTTATAAAGCTTACGTAGCTGAACGAGAACAGACTTTTCTGAAAGAGCTGGAGAAACAACGGTCACCTTGAAGTCGAAAGTCCAACTGGTGTCCGACGAACTTTAGTTTGTCGCGCGACCCGACAATTCCGATCGTTCGGATCACGGCGCGCGACAAACTAAAGTTCGTCGGACATCAGTTGGACTTGGACTTAGAATTACGGCGCCACCTGCATTATCGAAGGAACGAGCTGGAAATGTGACGGTACAAATTCAATCGACTTTAACGTGCCGTCAACTTTCAATCGCCGATCGTTCGTCGGTAGATAGCAAACAACAACCGCATTGACGGGTTTTCTAGCGCCGCAGGTAATTGTCCCCTTCACATCAGCAGTAAAGGTCGTTCGTTTGACTTGCTGGAATGTGTCTGTTTTCAGGCGCAAAATTCGGTCGTTAGTCTTAACAACAAAAACCAGTCCGACCGGGTCACAATCAATGCTCACTAAAGTTCCCTGAACCTGACTCTCGCCCACGTCGGGCAGGCGCAGTGCTTCTCGGAGTGCAATGGAAGGATCGGTCGATATTTGATTTGCCGCCTCTTCAGACTCGGAAGTCAACCCACGGGTAACTCGTGCCGCTTGTATCTTAGCCTCTTGTTCTTCAAGCAAGTTCATCGTCGAAAGAAGCTTTTGCACATGCTCGCGGATCTGAACTTCAGCGGGACCGGCGAGCACCTGATTGAGCATCGGTCGGGCCTGCTTGTAATCATCTTTGTGCAGGTACAGCTGACCCAGCATGTACATAAAGTCGATGTGGTTTGGTGAACGTGCAAGCGCCGTTTTCAGCAGAATGATCGTCTCGTCTATGTCCGTGTTGGTTACCAGGTTGACATAGGCAAGCAGGTTGTAGGAATCGGCAAAGTCGGGTCGCAAAGCGATTGCCTTTTTCAGTTCTGATCTCGTTTTTGCCGCATCGTCTGGAGAATAACCAATTGTCGGATTCGCATCTCCTTCAGTCGGATGACTTAACGCTGAGGCGTAGTAATAGTGGACCAGCGCATTCCTCGAATCTGCCGCAGCGGCGCGTTCGAGGTGAGTCAGCGCCTCGGTCATCCTTCCCTGACGAAAACGAAGTATCCCAAGTGAAGCGTGCGCGAAGGTGAGTTGAGGATCCAGCTGCAATGCTTTCTGCAAATAGATCTCGGCGTCCGCGCGGTTACTGTGCACCAACAAGTCTCCGAGATAAGCTTGCAATTCAGCCTCGCCGACTGGCGCAGAGCTCATCTGCAAATCCGGCTTGTTTTTGGACGTGAAGACGTTTTGAACGAGGCGATAGCGGTCTTGTTGAATGTAGCTTCGTAAGTCGCCTTCCAAATTCTCGAGAGTTGTTGAGAATGCTTTCTGGACGGCTTTCTCAAGAGGCTCATGCGATCGCAGTAATTCCAGAAAAGTGATTGTTTGTCGTGCCCGCTCACCGTTGCGGTTAAGCATTAAGTAATGCACCAACGCCCACGACTCTGCGTAGAAAATGCTTTGCTTGTGACTCTCGTTGTAATAGGGCGATTTGTAGTCCACCTCAAACAACAAGCGCAGTGGCAGCAGCGCATTCTCTTTGAGTGAGGTGATGTGGCGGTGAATCGACCGGCCCAACACTACCTCACTATTGGTAATAGCAACCGTGCTGTAGAGTTCAGCCAAACCTTCGTTGAACCATGCAGGTGAAGGACCGATCGAATTGTTTGTGATGAGGTGGGTGTATTCGTGAAAAATGATATTGAAATAATCCTGCTCGCCGCGCGTCTCGGCGCTCAGGGTAATGTAGTTTGCGTCCTGACCAGGTTGAAAGTAGCCGGCATTGTTTTCATTAGTTTTGAAGGGTGTGTATGAAGCGTCGTCTTTGAAAACAATAACGGTAGTTGGAACTGAGGGGTCTGAGCCTGGACGCGCGAAGAGTTGCAGCACGACTTCGCGGAATTGCTCAATTCGTACGGCCATCAAGCGAATGTCTTTTTCTGAACCGTTGCCGATGAGCAGCAGGTGTTTGGATCGAACACTGACCCAATTATCACGCGCGAAGGCTGACGTTGACCCACACGACAAGACAATGAGAAGAGTCAGGGAATAAAGTACAACACGCTTCAGCACGACTGTTTGGATGGGCTAAAAGAAAGATTAACGGAGGAGACCGGGCAGGATTATACCTGAGGAGAATTCAAGGATGAAGGATGAAGGCGGAAGGATGAAAGCGTGTTTTGTCCTTGGTCCTTCGTGTTTTCCATTGCCCGAACCAAGACAAGCTCAAATATCCAGTACGAAGTATGAAGTACAAAGCATGCATTCATCCTTCATCCTTCAGCCTTCATCCTTCTTTTTCAGGGACCATAGATCGACGACTTCGCCAGGCTGAATCCGTACTCAATAGTCGCCCACTGAGGAACTTTTTGTCCATTGATTAAAGCAGGCTTGAATTTGATTTCGCAGGCCGCGCGAATTGCATTTTCGGTTAAGCCAAACGGCAAACGACGTTGCACTCGAATGCGTTCAACTTTGTTCTCAGCCGACAGAAGCACTTTCAAAATCACTATTCCCTGAACGGCTGCGCGACGTGCTGCCTCAGTGTACTTAGGGTCAGGGCGCGCCGTGATCTCCGCACGAACATCGACTTCCTTTGGTAGAAAGGCTTTCACTGAATCCGGATCGTCTATTAAGTGAGCAAGAGTTCCATCATCGGAGCAGCGGTAGTCCTGATTCTTTTCGGCAGTAACCTGTAGTGGTTTTGGTTCGGAAGCTTTTGTTGATTCGCCTGGTGTGGGCGACGGTATCGCAGTGGGCGCTACGGTCGGAGGTTTGCGCCGTCCCGATTGGCCGATAGCGCTCGCAGTGAGGGTTAGAACCGCGATAAGGATAATAAAAGCGCGAATCATCAGGCAGTCCTCGATTCGAGCGAGAGTTTACTCAGCGACCTGGAGAGTTACAAATAGAAAGCCCGTCCGTCTACATCGGACAGGCTTTGAAAAGAAAACCTCTTTCCGTAATTGTTATTCTTCGGGACCAGTGCAAGTAGGACCGTGAAGCGCGGGAATCTTTTGACTGATTATTGGGAACTTGGGAGCTTCATCGATATTAATCTGAGTCCAGTGTGCGTATTGTTCAGGGACGTTAGTATCGGCGAAGATCGCTTCAACAGGGCACTCCGGAACGCACGCGTCACAATCGATGCAAGTATCGGCATTGATATATAAACGATCCGGCAATTCATGAAAAGCTTCTACAGGACAAACAGCAGCACAGTCGGTGTATTTGCAATCAACGCATAACTCGACAACAACATAGGTCATTGGGGAAGTAAGCTCCTTTCGATGTTGGCAAATAGTTATTCAGCACTGTGGAGCTTGTCAACAGGAAAAATTTGTTAGCAAGGAGCTTTGTACTTTGTTCTTTGTGCTTTGTGAGTGGTCAGTAGTCAGTGGTTAGTGGTCAGTAGTATAGGACCAATATGACCTATCTGACTATTGGACGACAACGATTTGAACACGGACAAAGCTCTAAGTCCGGAGCACCGCGTTGGCCATCTTGATCACCCATGCACCTTCACTAGCTCGCTTCTGAACTTTTCCTGGACCATGAATAGTTTTGTTGATTGTAGGATCGCCTTCATACGTCACTGTCGAAGGTCCGGAGATATTTACGTTTAACTCATCGGCGACATCGACGTCCACGTGCGCTACGCCCTTGCTTTCGACAGTTCCCTTTGAAGCGTGAAGACTATGAGTGTCGATCTTACCGGCGCCGTTTGCATTGATATGGACTTCTTTCGCCGAGCCCGACACTTTTATTTGTGGTGCACCGTTCGCGTCGATGACGAACCTCTCACCTTTCAATCCTGCGACCTCGATATTGCCAGCGCCTGAAACTGACAATGCATCAAGATTGGGCAGCGAGATGCGCAGCTCAATAGGTTCAGCAACGGAGTAGTTTTGAAGGCTCTTTAAGTGAAGGACATTGTTAGATACGTCAGTAGAAATCAAAGGCACGATGTTGTCATCACCTTCGATCTCGAGACTCTGTCCCTTTTGGCAAACAACGTTAATGTTGTAAGCCCCTTCCGTTGAAATGGATGCGAATGGTTGAATGTCTCGCTTTTGAACGACGCGCTTTCCTGAGCCTTTGAGTCCACCCATTCTCGCGTGACAGCCGGCGCCTGCAAACGCGACAACCAGCACGATTATCAGTAACTGTTTCATAAGCATTCCTCAACTTTCAGCGATCACGCCGTGCGTACTCCAGTGTTCGCGTTGTGTTGTCAGTAACACTTCCTACCGGTTCACCAAAACTAGTCGTCGTTGGTGGCCGCAACTCCAGTGGCGGTTGTGGGGCAATTGGTAAGTGTTTCGTGCGCTCGGCAGAACCCAGTAGCTTCGATAAGTTGCGCACCAGCATGACTTCAATCAGCGCCACAATCACAAACGTAAACATCATGAAGAACCCGACTAGCTCTACAGGTAGCCCAGCTTCCCTGCGCAGAACGAGCGAGCCGCCAAGCATTATTCCCAGACCAACGATGCCAATGGACGTAATGGCGGTTAGAAAGGCCGTGATGGCGTAGGTGCTCCTCGGCTCCGTTCGTTCTCGCAGATCGTTTCCACAACGATTGCAGAAGCTTATTTCAGAAGTGATGGTCGTCCCGCAGTTTGGGCAATACATTTTGGGCTCCTTCCTGTGTCCGATATGCGTCTTTCTTGTCGTGACGCAACCAACCAAGATCTCAGTTTCTTGGGGGCCTCTGAATCTAAGGGCTTGGTTGGTCGCGTCACGACAAGACAGACGCATATCGGACATCATAAAGAAAAACGGCAAGCCGCTTTTTAAGGTTCCAGTTATCTCTTCGGAACGTATGTCAACCAAAAATAGATGGCCTGGCCGACCCCAATGAAGAATCCAATTATCGCCCCAAAAAGCTCAATTGTCTTCAAGTGATGCTGAGCAACTGAGAGTACTAATTCCTCTAGTTTCTCAATTGGATAGTCCGATACCTTCTTGCGGACGAGTCCACCCACATCAAATTCCGCGATTGCCAGCGGTAGACGTTCGCGGGCGACGAGAGTAATTCGCTCAACCAGAGCCGAGCTTGCTTTCTGCAGCGAGTTTTGTGAGACATGATCGCCAAGCCGACCGATAGGCGCAATAAGAAGCCGTTCAACTTGTGAGGACAGCACGGCGTTTACAGTGCGAGCCGTATCGTCGCGCGCAAGTAGATTGAGTAAACCGCGATTCAGAAGACCTTTTGCCTGTTCGATTGTTCGCGGATCGATCTGGTTCATAACCTCGCCAACAGTTTGTGGCGCCAGACGATCCAAAGCATCACTGAAATATATCGACACTGATGTAGACAAACCCTCGCTTCTTAGGAACACCAACAAACGTCTCGTGATCTGATCCTTAAGATCCTCGAATCTCGTTGACTCAAACTGTCCTATCAATTCGTTGAGTGGCCGGGCCAGCACGTTATCGATCGTTGCATTCAAAAAGCTTTCTGCCTCCTGTTCGAAGGCCTCGCCGCGTAAGTATTCCTCTACTCGTTTAGGCAGTGTCTTGTTGACCAGCTCATCGACCTCTCGGTGGATACGTTCACGTGAGATGAAGATCTTCTTGAACAATGAGAGTTGTTCGTAATACTGATCCACCTCGAGCTTGATAAGAGATCCAATTTGTTTGCGTGTTGATTGACTGGTTGCAATGTCTGCCAGGTGATGGACAATCGGTGGTACTTGTTGATCGATTCGATCCTTTATGAACGCAATTGTTTCAGGCGTAAAAGTCTCAGCCAGCGTGGCGTTACTGTTTGCGAGATCGTCGAGGCGACCCGAAACGAAATCACGAACTTTTTGTTCGAAACTCTCTTCGTTGATCAAACGCTGCACGCGTTCCTCAACAGCTTCCATGACTGTGTCCAGAGACTTTGTGCTTACCAGGTCACCGAACCGTCGTTCAGAAAATTCATCCACTTGTTTGTCAATAAAACGTTCGATTGCTACGGCCGTCTCTTCGCTCTTAAGCATTGCGGCGATGTACTCGGCAAGCCGGTACTGGAGCGCGGAGATGGTGTCGAGTATGGGAGCGCGAGCCTGCGAAGGAAGAGCATCAAGAAATGACGGATAGACTTTTCCGAGTAGATCATTCGTATACGAGTTGACAAAGTCTTCAACCTTGTTTTGAAAGAAACTTGTCTCGAACAAAGCGTCGAAAACTGTCTGCTGAGAAACGAGTTCGTTTCCGACTGCATTGCCAATGGACTGTGCCAGCCGTTCACGATGTCTCGGAATCATTCCCTGCGGCCACACTGTAAGTCCGAAAAATTTTACTGAGTGGTATGGGTGGAAGAGCATCCAGATCGCGAGCCACGCCGCGCCAAAGCCGTGGACAGCGGCAATGACAATAATGGCAATTGCAATAAGCAGTTTGAACGTAAAAGGATCTATGACTCTACCTCGGCAAAAAAATGCACGTCAGTAGTCGCTAATAGGACCTATAGGACTCATAAGACCTATTCAGATCTACTGACCATTTAACCGCGTTTACGAAGATTTCTGGGAAGAGGTTTCCACCGGATAGCCGGCATTCACCCACGCGCTCGTGCCGCCCATTACATTAATCAAATTAGTGTAGCCGTGCTTCTGCAACAAACTCGCGGCGGCACTTGAACGATAACCACCAGCACAAATCACGGCAGTCTCCGCGTTTTTGGTAAGAGGTAGATCTGTAATTCGGCCTTCGAGTCCGGACAGCGGTGAAGTTAAAGCACCAGGGACATGTCCGGTTGAATACTCCGCAGGCCGGCGCACGTCGATTACTTGCAACTGGCCACTCGCAAGTCTTTCGCTTAGCTGGCTCACGTTAATCTGGTCGATTCTTTCAACCTTTAAACCTTCGCGGCTCCACTCGTCATCCTCACCAGTCAAGTAACCCTCGACGTTCTCGATGCCAACGCGTGCTAATCGCACAACTGCTTCGTCTACCTGAGCATTCGTTTCCGCCATAATGACAATTTCCGCGTTCAGCGGAATCAAACTTCCTGCCCACATCGCAAACTGTCCACCGAGGCCGATGTTGATCGATCCTGCAATATGGCCTTCGCCGAAAGCCTGGGCGTTCCGAACATCAAGAATGATGTGTCCGGCAGAGCGTGCTGACTCCAGTTCCTGTGCGGTCAGTTGTCTTGGCGGGGCGAGTTCTGAAAGACCACGGGCTCCGGAGCGATTGATCTCAGCGTCCTTAGGAAAGTATGCGGGCGCCTCGGCGAGATCGGCCGTCATCATTAACACAAACTGCTCTTTGCTCATCGGCTTCAACGCATAATTGAATTTACGCTGCTCACCGATCGTTGACGAAGTTTCCTTCGACATGTTCTTGCCGCACATCGAACCGGCGCCATGAGCGGGATATACCTCAGTTTCGTCAGGAAGCCTCATTAACTTCCCATGGAGACTGTCGTACATCAGCTCAGCCATTTGCTGGGGTGTGAATCCTTTACCGCCGGCGAGATCGGGACGACCAACGTCGCCGATAAAGAGCGTATCGCCGGTCAATACTTTTTGAGGTTGTGGAGAAATGGAAGGATCGATGACAAGAACACAGATGCCCTCTGGAGTATGACCGGGAGTTTCTATAAACCGTAGGACAAGATCGCCCAACGGCAACTCATCGCCGTCTTTCACTGGTTGGTGTGCGAAAGCCGGATTGGCCTGAACACCAAAAACAATCGACGCTCCTGTTCGCGCGGCAAGTTCGTGATGACCGCTGACGAAGTCCGCGTGGAGGTGAGTCTCGATAATGTATTTGATTTTGAACCCATGATCTTCGGCTTCAGTGATGTACTCATCAACGTCGCGCTGCGGATCGACAACCGCAGCCTCACCGTCGGAGCCGATCAGGTACGAAGCATGGGCCAGACAACCTAGATAGAATTGTTTGAAGTACATGGTTTTTTGTTTTGTGCTTGGTGCTTTGCGCTTTGTTGTGGTGAGCAGTATATGACCTATTTGACATATACGACCTATTTCAAACCACTGAGCACTGTCAAAGAACAAAGCTCAAAGCACCAAGCTCGTTTTTAAGGCAGTTTGTAATATTCCCGCGCTGGCTTCAAGGGACGCAGCATCCAATAAGGCCGGCGGGTTCCGTCTGGAGAGTATTTGTCGGCCGGCCGCGTTAACGCCAACCACTTTTTGAAAACCTCTCGTGACTTTGCGGTGTCCACAAAAATATCACCCGGGTTGTCGGTTGCTTCGGCACGGCGAACACGAACCGCTTGATGCCAGCAGTGCATGCCCGAGATCGGATCGGGGTGAACCGGGAACGTCATGTTTTGATGAACGCCCGCATCTTTCCACCAGATCCGCTGCGTGTCAGCATCAGTTGATTCGTAAGGCTCGATTCCTCGTTCACGTTTCAAACCCCACTGAGTTCCGTTGCGATCCAGTTTTACCGTAGCCATTAATTGCCGCTGTCCTTCATCGGTGAGTTTCCAACGGCCCATGTGATGGCTGCAAGCAACGATGCCGGGCCGAATCCCTTCCGTTACCCACGCCGGCACAACGTAATAACCGATTTCCGTCTCAACACGGAGAAGATCGCCTGTAATCACATTAAGTTTGTCGGCATGACTCGGGTGAATCCACAGAGGATTTGTGTGCGCAATCTCATCCAGCCACTTTGAATTCGCACTCCGGGTGTGAATCTGAACAGCCAGGCGAAAAGTTGATATCAGGATTGTTTGATCCGGTTCGAGATTGTCAGGGTGAACATGACTCTTGAAATAATTTGGAATCGCGTATTCAGGCCAGCCCCAATCGTTCAAAGTTTTTGAGAAGAACTCGAGTCTACCGCTCGGCGTTGGAAAACCGCGCTTGATCGTATCGCCGAATTTAATACCAACCAGTCTCCGGCCCTCGTCATCGCCATCCGGCAACGGCAGCGGGACTATGTTCGGTCCAGCCGGCTTTGCAGCGCGAGTGAAAACCCGACCAAACTCATCGACCCGCGCGTCTTCCAGCTCTTCGCGGCCAACTACCTCTTCATAGATTTTTCCGATTTTGTTTTTGACTTCAAAGGCGCCATAGCGTCGCATGAATTGCAACGGCGTGAGATTTTCCTCTGCAGCTTTTTCCGGGAGTCCCGGAACAGAGTTGTCAAAGATCCACTCATAATACTCATCGACGCCGAGACGGGTACCCGGACTTTTCTTTGATTCCGCGAATTGCCGGATACCAAGGGCGCCGTCGGGATCAATTCGCCACGTTAGTTCAAGCCAGAATTCGTTCTCTTCCCAAACTTCGCCGGGATTAACTTCGCGAGTGTCGTTGATGTTTGTGCCCTCGCGTTGCTTGAGTGCTTTCAGAACCGGCTGTCGAAAACCGAGCCATTGCGAATCGTGGGTCTCATATGAATGAATGTCGTGGCGCTCCGAGCCCACCCCCATCGGCAAAACATAATCTGCGTAATAAGCAGTTTCGTTCCAGGTGGGTGTCAGTGCTACGTAACAACCGACCAGATCCGGATCCGTCAGCATCTCAATCCAGGAGAATCCATCCGGATTTGTCCAGACAGGGTTGTAGACACGGGTGAAATACGTATCGAGCTTTGCCCGTCCATCCTTCAGAAGGTGCGGCAACAGGAACGACATTTCATTCATTGAGAGGGGATACTCACGCGGCCACGTCGTCTCGTTCCACATCTTCGGGTGAGGCGGCGTATAGATTGGCCGGGGAACAAACTTGTTCCAGGCATTCGGAAACACCCCACCTTCGGTTGCTATGGCACCCAGCAAAGCATTTATAAAGAAAAGACAACGTGCGACTGACCAACCGCCGCTGACGCCTGACGAGACACTTCGCCAGTTGTGACTGGAGAACCGAGTGCCTGCGGTTGCAACGACTTCAGCGATCTCTTCTATTACCCTGGCCTCAACCCCGGATTCTTTACCGGCGAATTCGAACGTGTACTCGCTATAGAGTTCCTTCAGGATGTCTTCAAAATCCGAAAAGCTTGGCGGCTCCTCTTTAAAATCGAGAGTGAATGTCGAAGGTTGGGCCACGTATTCACGCCAGTTCCACCACGTCTCGACGAATTCGCGGTTATAAAGATTGTTCTGGATCAGATAGTTTGCAATGGCCAACAAGATCGCCGCTTCAGAACCTGGATAAGGGGCGATCCAATAATCCGCGTGCGTCGCAGTTGACGAAAGGCGCGTGTCAAAGACGATCAGCTTCGCACCATTAGCTTTGCCATCGATAACGCGTTGCGCGTGCGGATTGAAGTAGTGACCCGCTTCGAGGTGCGCACTGATCAGTAGAATTACTTTGGCGTTTGCATGATCGGGACTTGGACGATCGAGACCCATCCAGAGTTGATAACCTTCGCGACTTCCGGATGAACAGATGTTCGTATGCGAGTTGTGACCATCAATTCCCCACGCCGCAAGTATTCGCTCGGTGAAACCGTCTTCACCGGGACGACCAACATGGTACATGACTTCATCCCGTCGTTCTTCAACAATTGCTTTACGAATGCGAGCGGCGATTGTGTTGAGGGCTTCGTCCCAGGATGTTCGTTGCCATTTTCCTTCACCACGATTTCCAAGGCGTTTTAGTGGATAGAGAATGCGATCTGGATCTGTGACTTGATTGAGTGTCGCCGGACCTTTAGCGCAGTTTCTACCGCGTGATCCTGGATGTTCAGGATTGCCTTCGAACTTCTGAACTTCACCCGAAACTTTGTCGATGTAAGCAAGCAAACCGCAGGCGGATTCACAGTTGAAGCAAGTGGTGGGAACGAGCGAGTAGTGGCGTTCTTTACGCCGTGGCCACGCGCGCGAATCGAGTTCAGTCCAGTCGTCCCAGCGTTCTTTGGGAGGAAACGCGGCGAGATGAATGCGTGACGGACCGGGGTAGAAAGTTTCTTTGTCGCTCATGAGATGATTAGCTGAGCAGCAAACTAAGATTCGAAGATTTCCTTCAAGTGCATTCGCCAACCCGGTAATGCAGGCTCAGCGTCGCCAGAGTCCGTACTCTTGTAGACTCTTGGGTTCGTTGGCTCATTCGCTCGAAAAACTCGGACGACTTTCGCTCGCAACACATCAACGTCCCACACCACCAATGTGCCTGCTGCAAAGTAATCTGCTCTCTTTTGTGCCATCCTCTTTTCAGCGGCAGGACCATAGTCATCCGAGCTTCGTACTTCAACAGCGAACACAGGTGCGCCTTCGAGAAATAGTCCTCCACGCAATTCGCCTTTATAGAAGGCTGTGTCAGGACTGAACGATCTTCGGTTGGGAAGATTAACTATGAAACCGACGTTATCGGGAAAGGCGTAACCGCCGCCAACACGTTGTTCATACTCACTTAAGCTGATAAAGATTTTGCCCGAGGCTCTGCCGGGCACACCTCCGGTTGGTGGCATGAGGACCAACTCTCCATTCACTAGTTCTGCTTTGCCGTTTTCAGGGACGCGGTAAAGGTCGTCCACTGTGGCTTCGGTTTTCGTGCTCATCGGAAAATCCTTTGGAGCATTCTAAGTCATGAACTTCTTTCTGCGTTAACTCTGCGTACTCCGTGTCTCGGCGGTTATTTGAGACGCTCCGATTGTTTTACCGCCGAGACGCAGAGAACGCAGAGTTAACGCAGAGAAAAGAGTTCAAGCCAGCGGTACCGATTGTCCAGCCTGTACGTAAGCATTCTCATAAAGCATCAAACCAATTAACGCGAGTGGTGCGCCCGCAACACCCAATGACGAGGGAATCAGATGCAACAACCCCAGCCACGGCAGCAACCCACCAAGCGCGCTCAAAGCAACTCCCATCAAGAAATCACTCCGATAACGACCGTGCACCATCTCCCAGACCGCCAGACGCGCGTGTGCGGTCGGATGCGTTAAGGAAACCTCACCCCAAATCATCAACAGGTGAATGAGGCTCGTTATCGCCAGCAACCACATTAGTTGTTCATCGACCGGCCCCGCTCGGCCGTTAGTTGTGGAAACATAAATCGCCAGTGGCAGCAGAACCGCCGAACCCAGCAATAGCGCTTGAACGAAGAGATGCGGAGGTAATAGCGGGTTCTGCCACATGTCGCGCGCTTTCGCCTGTGCGAACAAATAGGCCGTATAGATCGCTGAAAGAATCGACAAAGGAATTCCCGCAACGATCAAGTACTTCGAAAACGAGATCCAACCAAAGATACTACTGACGAAGTGCAGTGCCAGCACAAGCGTATAGCCGGCGATTATGAAGGCGCCTTTCACAAGCCAGCTTCGCCATTGTGGCCGAGTGAAGATTAGATAGAAGCGCTTCGGATGTTCCAGATCCCAAATCAGCAGACCACCAGTGATTGCAAGGAATCCTCCTGAAAAGATTGGCGTGATCCAGAGCCACACGGGATTCTGTGGCTGGAGATAACCAAAGACTACGAGCAGCGCAGCAACCAGATAAACTCCCGAGGCAATTCCTTTCGTCCACGTGTACAAACTGACGCGCCAGTCCCATGGAATGGAATGTGCGATGTCGTACGACAGAAGCGCAGCGGCGGATGAGTTCTTGTATTGCGAGTTACCTGAGACGACAGTATCGGACGTTTCCAGTTGTTCGCTCCACATAAACAGGCCGCCGTCAGGTCTGCGTGCTGCCAGGGGATCAAGAGTCGCCTGGTGCGCGCCTTTGTAAAAGAGTTTCGGCAAAGTTTCCTTTTCCGGTCTACGTACGGCCACTGCTTCGCGTCCGATGATTTGCGCTACGTATGAACTGTCGTCGTTCATGTCGCCGACGAGTATCGCTTGAGTTGGACAAACAACGACGCAGGCAGGCTCGAGTCCTACATCGATGCGATGTGCGCAGAAGTTACACTTTTCGGCCGAATGATCTTCCGGGTTGATGAAGATGGCGTCGTAAGGGCACGCGGCCATGCAGGCCTTGCAACCAATGCAGATCGACTTGTCGAAATCGACGATGCCGTCGGCACGTTTGAACATCGCTGTCGTAGGACAAGCAGTGACGCACGGAGCATGAACACACTGGTTGCAACGTGTCACCTGATGAGCGCGGCGTGCCTGGGGAAAGACCCCAACTTCAACATGCTTGACGTAGGTTCGCGTGACCGAGACGGGAACGACGTTTTCTGACTTGCATGCAGTCGTACACGCGTGACAACCAATGCAGCGAGTATGGTCGATTACCTTGGCCCATTGAACAGGGTTGGCGGTTTCCATGATTTGGGAAGCTCCGGGACGGGAAACTATAACATTGCCGATTGCCGATTTCCGATTGTCGATTGACTCAAATGTCCGACGAACTTTAGTTTGTCGATTTCGGGTTAGAGGCCCCCTGATTCATGCATTCTTGATTGGTCACCACGACAAACTAAAGTTCGTCGGACATTTGAGTCAATCGGCAACTGGCAATCGGAAATCGGCAATGATATAAGGGCATCGCTCGCCACTGAAACCCGCAATCTTTCAAAGTCATTCGAGGGGGAACATGAAACTCCTGCTGATTATTCTGAGCGTGTTGATGCTCAGCTTATTACCGGCTCAACAGAACGTCACATCCGCCGACATCGTTTTCAAAAACGGCAACGTCTACACCGCCAATGATCGCGCTCCGAAAGCACAGGCTGTCGCAGTTAAAGCCGACCGGATTGTTTATGTAGGAACAAATGCCGGTGCCCAAAAATATGTTGGCCAGAATACCCGTGTCGTCGATCTTCATGGCAACACCGTATTGCCCGGTTTCGCTGATGCCCATCAACATTTGTCCGGTGTTGGTTTTCGGGAGATGACGCTCAATCTCGAAGGCTCGACGAGTCTTGAAGATCTTCTAGCAAAACTGAAAGAACGAGTTGATCAATCAAAGCCTGGCGCGTGGGTCACCGGTCGGGGATGGATTGAGACGCACTGGCAGCCTCCGGCATTTCCGACGAGATGGGACCTCGACAAAGTCTCTCCTAACAATCCAGTAATTCTCGGCCGCGCTGATGGTCATGGTGCAGTTGCAAACACTGCGGCATTCAAGATTGCCGGGATTGATAAGAGCACTCCGAATCCGTTTGGCGGCGAGATCTCGAAAGACAAACAGTCAGGTGAACCAAATGGAATGTTACTCGACGCGGCCCAGGGGCTTGTCAGACGCAAAGTGCCGCCAACAACTCGCGAAGAGGCCGAGCGTGCCGTTGTGTTGGGCGTCAAGCGAGATATCGAACTCGGTTGGACGCAAATTCAGGATGCGGGTGGCAGTTACGAAGACATCGACATCTTCAAAAACCTTTATGCTTCAGGCGCGATTAAGCTTCGGATTTACAAAGCAGTATACGGCCCAGGACCGAACGCAAACCGCTTGATTAGTGAAGGTCCGATCGTGGGTGAGTTTCAAAATCGGTTGACAGTCAGAACGATCAAAGTTGTTTCGGATGGAGCCCTGGGATCAAGAGGTGCGGCATTACTCGCGCCATACTCAGATGCTCCCGATACCTCTGGATTCCTGACCGTCAAAGCAGAAGAGTTGCGTCCAATGCTGATCGATGCTCTGCGCAAGGGAATTCAGGTTGAGACACATGCAATAGGCGACAAAGCAAATCGATTCATTCTTGATGAGTACGAAACCGCGCTGAAAGCAGTGCCGGCCACTGAACGAAAGGTTGCGGATCCACGCTGGCGAGTTGAGCACGCGCAGATCGTCAATCCCACCGATATTCCTCGTTTCGCGAAACTTGGCATTATTCCGTCGATGCAGCCTTCACATGCGATTGGTGACTTGTTTTTTGCGCCGAGTCGTCTAGGGCTGGATCGATTGAAAGGTGCCTATGCGTGGGAAAGTTTCATCAAGTCAGGTGTTGTTGTACCCGGAGGTTCAGATGCGCCGGTTGAACGTGGCGAACCGATGATTGAATTTTACGCCGCAGTCGCTCGGAAGGATCAGAAGGGATTCTCGACTACAGGGTGGCATCCGGAAGAAGCGGTGACACGAGCACAGGCTTTGAAAATGTTTACGGCATGGCCGGCATACGCAGCGTTTGAAGAGAAGCTGCGAGGATCAATTGAAGTTGGAAAGCTCGCAGACTTGACGATCCTGTCAGCAGACATCATGACGATTCCGGAGTTGGAGATCTTGAAGACGCGATGCGTGATGACGGTAATCAATGGGGAAGTAGTTTTCGAAGGGGCTTAATTTGGAGTGCGGCGGCCTGCCGCCGCTTTGTTATTTCTTCAGTATGATTGAAATCTGGAAAACAGCGGGGTAAACCACCTTCCTTACTTGTTAGATTCTGGCAGGCGTAATAGATGCGACGAATACAGATCAGCACTTTCACCTTATTGCTTTCCAGCTTGATGGCATTTGTGCCAGGTCATGCCAATCGGTTTGAGCAACCCGACAAGTTGGTGATCCTCAATGTCCGCGTAACAGATTCGACCCAGAAGCCAGTGACTGATGTTCCACAAGATCGTTTCCAGGTGATTGAGGATGGCGTTCCACAGACAATCACTCTGTTCTCAAACAAACAAGTCCCATTGACGTACGGTCTCATGATTGACTGCTCGGGCTCTCTTCGTTCACAACTACCAGCGGTCAGAAATGCGGGGATGAAGATCCTGAACAGCAATACTCCTGAAGACGAAGCTTTCCTCATACGCTTCATTAGCAGTAACAAGCTGTATGTTGAGCAGGAATTAACTTCAGACAAACAACTCCTAATCAGTCGCCTCGCTGATTTTTACGTCGAGGGTGGCGAGACAGCTCTCATTGATGCTGTTTATTTGGCTGCCGAAAAGCTCGCGAAGCTGAAGATTGATCCCGGAAACATTCGACGCAAAGCGTTGATCCTCGTTACCGATGGCGAGGATCGAAATAGTTTTTATAAGGAGGAGGCTCTCTTTTCACTCCTGGGGACTACCGATATTCAGATTTACGTAGTGGGCTTCACAGACGAATTGCCTGAGAAGTCACGAAAGAAAGCTCTAACCCTATTGAATCGCCTGGCATTAGACACCGGAGGCCGAGCGTTTATTTCAGAAGCGCGTGGCAATTTGAATTCAATTTTTGATCAGATCATTCTGGACATTCGCACCCAATACACGATTGGTTACGTACCCAGGAACTCAACAGCAAACAACTTTCACAAAGTCCAAGTCTCAATTACAGACGATCCAAGACAAGACAAACGGATTGCCGTCACCCGAGTTGGTTATGAAGCGTTGTCCAACTCCACTCGTTGAAAGAGAGGCCCAGCTGTGAACTCAGGAACTTCTCGTCGCAACTTTCTTACCCTTACGGGCAAAGGCCTTGGCCTGGCTGCATTAACAATTCCTTCGATCGGAGCGCTTCTCAAAGAGGTTGAAGCAGCTTCGCGAAACGTCTCCCATTTGAGCCCCGATCAAATTGCTGCGGACGAAGACTACTGGTCTGTTATTCAGAACTCATTCACGGTGACGCGCGGCATTGTCAATCTGAACAACGGTGGCGTCTCACCGAGTCCGCGCATCGTCACCGAAGCCCTTGTTCGTTACATATGGCAGCAGGAAGACGCGACGGCGTACACGATGTGGCAAATACTCGAACCGCAGTCGGAAACAATTCGGACTGGTCTGGCCGAAATCTTTGGCTGTGATCGTGAGGAGATTGCCATCACTCGCAATGCTTCTGAATCACTCGAGATTCTGCTGATGGGTCTCGACTTCAAACCGGGCGATGAGATTCTAACGACCACCCAGGATTATGGTCGGATGCTGACTACTCTTAGACAGCGTGAACGACGCGAAGGCCTGGTCCTGAAACTCGTGCAGATTCCAATTCCGCCAAAGGATCTAAGTGAGATTACGGCAGCGTTCGAAAGAGGCATTACTCCCAAAACCAAACTGATTCTCATTTCGCATCAAATTAACATTACTGGCCAGATCACTCCTGTCAAAGCTGTTTGTGAGATGGCGCGGGCCAAAGGGATCGAAACGATCGTTGACGGCGCACATTCATTCGCCCAGTTTGATTTCAAACAGAAGGACCTGGGTTGCGACTACTTTGGGACCAGCCTTCACAAGTGGCTCTATTCGCCCAAGGGAACAGGTTTGTTGTACGTGAAGCGCGACAAAATTGCGAAGCTCTGGCCTTTGATGGCCGCGGAATCAGCTCAAGCGGCAGACATTCGAAAGTTTGAAGAGATCGGAACACACTCGGCCGCGCCAAGACTTGCCATTGGAGAATCGATGCTGTTTCACAACGCGATCGGAGGAAAACGCAAAGAGGCGCGTCTGAGATATCTGTCACGCTATTGGATGAACAGATTAAAAGACGTTCCGAAAATTGGCTTCAACACTTCATTCGATCCGAATCAATCCTGCGCGATCGCAAACGTTAAAGTCGAAGGCATTGAGCCCACGGCGATCGGAAACTACCTGTTCAACAAGCATCGAATCTTTACCACCCCGATAGTCCACGAAGAGTTCAAAGGCATCCGCATCACACCTAACGTGTATACCACTCTGAATGAACTCGATCGATTCTGCGACCAGATGGAACAGATAGCACGGAAGGGGCTACCCACCTAAGTTGATCTCAGATCTCAGATTCCAGATCTCAGATTAAAAACCACCCTCGATATGCCAGTCATCTGGGATCTGGGATCTAGGATCTGAGATCCACCTCGTCTTTCGGAACCTCACCACATGTGCCTGCGTACAAACTTGGTGCTAGAATCAAATCGCCGCATCGGTATGGGTTATTTGGTGCGGTTGAGTGGAGGTTGAGTTTATGGAAGACGCTCGGGACCCCATCAAAGACTGCGCAACGGCGGTTCGCGATGGTTTGCGCCAAATCGGCGATTTCTCCTACGCAATCCTGCCGAAGGATATCGCGCATGCGCTCGGCGACCTGAAAAAGTCGTTTTTGAGCGAGGTGCGGAACTTCCTCGATTGGGAAATTGACTGGATTGATGAAAGGGTCGCCGGGGGCGACAGACTCCGCGACGAGTGGAGAGATAAATGCCGGAAAGAAGCTACTGATGACGTCCCACCGGCGGCAGTCTAAAGCAGCAGAAGAGGAAACAACACGCTAATGGAAGTTCTCCTTGCGGATGAATACGGGTTCTGCTTCGGCGTCGAACGCGCCGTCGAAATGGTCGAGGAGGCCGTACAGGAAGGAGCTCGCCCGATTCGATCGCTCGGTCCGCTGATTCACAATGCGCAGGAGATGGAGCGACTTGGCGCGCAGGGAGTGTCAACCATAGATTCGCCGGACGAAGCGGATGCTGACACCATCGCGGTCATTCGTGCACATGGCGTGACTCCGCAGGTACAACACGATCTCGAGCATCGTGCAGCGAAAGTTATCGATGCTACTTGTCCCTTTGTAACTCGCGTCCAGCATCTGGCTGAACGTGCCGCCCGTGAAGGTCGCGACGTGGTGGTTGCCGGTAATCCGGACCATCCGGAAATGATCGGCGTTGTTGGTTATGCTCCAAACAATACCTATGTCGTCCGTGACGCTGGCGAAGTTGCTTCCCTTCCGCATCTCAGATCGCCACTCGTTGTTTCGCAAACAACAATCAAGCTCCAAACATTTCTTGAAGTCGCAGAGGCAGTGCGAGAGAAGGCCGACACCGAACCCCAGGTAGTCAATACGATTTGTTCGGCCACTCGAGATCGCCAGGACGCGGCACGCGCGCTTGCCGGTCAGGTTGATGCTTTTTATGTGATTGGTGGCCGGCACTCCTCAAACAGCGTGAAATTGTTGGCAGTTTGTCAGGAGCAGTGTGCGAAAAGTTTTTTGATCGAAACTCCAGCTGAAATCAATCCCGCTGATTTGGCGAACGTGAAGAAAGTTGGTGTGACCGCTGGTGCTTCGACGCCCAACTGGCTAATTGATCAGGTTGTGAAGCGCCTGCATGAGATTGCAGGTTGAAATGTCCGACGAACTTTGGTTTGTCGTCCGTGGCATCTAACCTCTTCTATTAAACAGTGGCCCGTGAACCGACGCACGACAAACTAAAGTTCGTCGGACATTTCAAATCTCTTCCCCTTGCTCCAACAGACTCAAAATCCGCCTCGCTTCCTCGGAACCATATTCAACCACCTGTCGGCGTAATGCTCCGCGAGCAATGTCTGAGTCAACCGGATCACCTAATAAAGCGGTGAGTACTGGGAGCGGGCACCGCGCCAGGGCTTCATTAGCCAATTCCCGAACAATCGTGTCTTCAGAACGAGCAAGTTCGCAAATCTCGCTCGGCGGAAAACGAGAGTTCAAGGCATCAGCCAATCTGTCGATGCGATTGTAGTCGCGTTGCTGACTTGCGCGGCGAACGAGCTGAGTAAAAACCTCAGCCGATTCTGTTTTCTCCAACAAGACAGCAGCACAAGTATCGGCCACCGATCGTACTTTGCTCGTAGTTTCGGCGTCGAGGCCGTCGCGCCTTTCGGCAACTCTTTCATCAAGCACCGTGAGGAATTTACTTAGCTCCAAATCGGCACGCGCGTCATATTGAAAATTCCTGGTCGGAGCCGATCCGGCTTGGCTTGCTTGTACGGCTCGTTCAACCAAACCACGTGTTGCTGGTCTCAGTTCAGACCAAACGCTTGCGATACGCGTCCCAAAATCCTCGATCTCTAAGAACGATGCCAATTGCTGACCTCCGAAACGGATCCGTTAAAACTAAAACGGCGTACTATACGCGAGAAATCCATATCGGTAAATGGACTTAGGTTTGTACTTGGCCCTTGGTGCTTTGTACTTTGTTTTAGGGTTAGTAGCGCATTGAACTAAAAAGCACCAAGTACAAAGTACATAGTACAAAAGACAGTTTTACTGTCAGTGATTGTGATCTCTTATCTCGGCAATCTGTGGGAAGGGGATCTTGATGATGTTGCCGTCAGGACATTCCATCTTGACACTTGGAGTGGTGAGGGCCTGCGTAGTTTTTAGACTGTGAACGGTTCCGCGGACTCGACGTCCATCTGTAGTGAGAATCTCAATGTTTGGCTTGCCGTAAAGCGGCTGAAGTGCCGCCAGGGCTTTCGTCACTTCCAAGGTTTTATCCCTCCTGCGTTTCAACCGACCACGTCTGAAGCATTGCATCAATCGTGCCAATAACTGTCGGCTTTATTGTGAGCCTTCAAATCTTTCGGGGTGTGAACCGCCGTTAGGCATTTGGCGTATAGAAAATGTCGTGTATTCTTCCGACAACCCCAAGTTGGTGGTTCTTCTATGTCTCAAAATACTGAAAATCAAACACCGATAAGCTCTGCACCGACGCTCACAACCTGTTCAAATTGCCATTCGGCGATGCCGTCAGAACTGCGTTTTTGTCGGAATTGCGGGTTCAGGCTCGGCGAAGGCGTCGCGGAATATACCGAAACCGTACGCTTCGATGGTGCACACCCAACAGTAGTTGCAGCGGGTCTACCAGCTCCTGTCAAAAGGAAACGTCGTCGCTTGAGCGGAATGGCCTGGGTGTTCGTTGCCCTGTTGGTGTTTTTTGTCGGAGCTGCAGCCTTCACTGCCCTCGTGTCACCGATTAGTCACAGCGTACGAAGCGGAGGTTTCGTTGTGCCAGTGAGAGTGAAGTCTTACGTAGGAGTTAATGGATTTGACACCGCCGATGATGGAGTCGGAGTCACGTT
>DATDFV010000245.1:0-68830 GCA_036522415.1 Pyrinomonadaceae bacterium
TGGAGCTCGCGGTCGTCAGTGATTGGTGAGCACATTGCTACGTCGGCGGCGTCAATTGGAGGAATGCCGAGCGTGATGAGTTGCGCGGCATAAATTAGCAAACGTGTCGAAACACCTTCTTCCAAACCATGCCCGCGGAGGTTTCTTACCTTCTGGCCGATGAGCACAAGGTCACGTGCTGTGCCTTCATCCACGCCACCTTCATGCGCCACTATCTCTGCCTCCATCTCCGGAGGCGGGTAATCGAACTCGACGGCGACGAAGCGTTGACGAGTTGATTGCTTCAGATCCTTCAAGATGGACTGGTAACCGGGGTTATACGAAACCACCAGCATGAAATCATCAGGCGCATCAACAATGGTGCCCAGCTTCTCGATAGGAAGCCGGCGGCGGTGATCGGTGAGTGGATGAATGATGACTACGGTGTCTTTTCGTGCCTCGACTACTTCGTCGAGATAACAGATCGCGCCGCTCCGAACTGCTGTGGTAAGCGGTCCGTCATGCCACACTGTATCCTCGCCTTCAAGTAAGAACCTGCCGACGAGATCGGTTGAAGACAAGTCTTCGTGACATGCGACGGTGACCAACGGACGCTCCAATCGCCACGCCATGTGCTCTACGAAACGAGTCTTGCCGCAGCCCGTTGGTCCTTTGAGAATGACTGGCAAACGTGCTGAATGAGCGGCCTCGAATAGCTCAATTTCACGACCGACGGGAAGGTAATAAGGCTCTTTTGCGACGCGATATTCTTGAGTTGCGGTTTCGGACATAACAGTTTAGGGTCTAAGCATCTTAACATCGCGGCCTCGTAAATCGTGAATCGTGAATCGTAAATCGTTGTTAGGCAGTTAACCTCTTTACTCACCGAAAGGAGTCTCACAAATGAGACCTCACGAAAACCTAAATCTTTGGCAAAAGGCAATTGAGTTTGTCGTAGAGATCTACAGGGTAACGGAAGAATTTCCAACGGATGAAAAGTTTGGACTTACTTCGCAACTACGGCGAGCATCAGTTTCTATTGTCGCCAACGTTGCGGAAGGGGCTGCACGATCAGCAAAGGAATTCAGGCAGTTTTTGTCTCATTCGCAAGGTTCAGCAAGCGAGGTCGACACCGAATTGGTCATCTCGCACCGCCTGGCGTATCTTAAGAAGTCTGACTATGAACGCTTGTCGGAACAACTGGATCACATTGGTAGAATGATAACTCGACTGTCGCAGAGTTTAACCACGACAAAGTCAACGAAATAAGAGTGATTCACAACAGCGATTCACGATTCACGATTTACGATTCACGATATGAAGATAGCAGTAGCAATGAGTGGCGGTGTCGATTCTTCGGCAGCCGCCGCAATTCTTAAGGAACAAGGGCACGAGCTCGTTGGTTTCACTATGCAGTTGTGGGATCAGCGACGCGGGATTAACACTGACGAAAATGGCGAGCCACTTCCGTCCCGTTGTTGTTCGCTCGATGACGTCTACGACGCGCGACGAGTCGCTGAAGAACTCGGTTTTCCGTTTTATGTTCTCAACCTCGAGCGGGACTTCGAACGCGACGTCGTGCAACCGTTTGTTGCGAGCTATTTGAATGGTGAAACTCCGATCCCATGCGTTGCGTGCAATAGCCGGTTGAAGTTCGCTTCGCTTGATCGACTTGCGGTGAGTCTCGGTTGTGAGAAGGTAGCGACAGGTCATTACGCGCGCGTTGAGTTTAATACTTCAACCAATCGTTACAAACTTCTGCGCGGACTGAATCAGCAAAAGGATCAGTCGTACTTTTTGTGGGAGTTGACACAGAGTCAGTTGTCGCGCGCGATGTTTCCTTTGGGTGAGATGTCGAAGCCGGAAGCACGAGAAGCGGCTCGCAGCCATCGCCTGGCCGTGGCAGAGAAGAAAGAGTCGCAGGAGATTTGCTTTGTACCAGACGGTGATTACGCAGGTTTCATCGATCGCTATCTTGAGTCTGAAGGTGAGACCAATCGACTTCCGGGTGCAGGTGAAATTGTCGATACAACCGGACGCGTAATTGGTCAACACAATGGAATTCAGCGGTACACGATTGGTCAGCGGCGTGGGATCGGGATCGCCGATGAACGACCGCTGTACGTGATTTCACTCGATGTTGAAAAGAATCAAGTAGTGGTTGGTGCGGATCAATCGTTATTGAAAAGTGAGTTCGTGGCAGCCGGAGTGAATTGGGTTGCTTTTGACGATCCGGTCGAGCCCGTGAGAGTAGAGGTGCGAGTTCGTTATCGACACACAGCCGCGCCAGCGACGATAACGCCACTCGAGAGCAATCGCGCGCGCGTCGTGTTTGATGAACCGCAGCGTGCGATTACTCCAGGACAGGCAACAGTCTTCTATCGCGGCGACGAAGTTCTGGGTGGTGGATGGATTGTCAAACCTATCTCAGATCTCAGATCTCAGATCCCAGATCATGATTAAGTACAGGATCTTTGTCGAAGTGCGCCCATCCTCCGCCGTCCCCGTCGAACAGAAGTCTCAATCCCCTAACACACGAAAGCTCTTCAGTCGGAGCGCGGCCGTCTTCGGCCGCCCCCGTCGAATAGAAGTCAGCAGTAACTTCGCAGTTGGTCTAAGTCGGGGCGGCTTGAATTCGCCGGGATGCTATTCGACGGGGGCGGCCGCAGACGGCCGCGCTCCGACTGAAGAGCTTTCGTGTTTTAGAGGTTGGGACTTCTGTTCGACGGGGGCGGGGGATTCGGACTAGACCGTCTTTGCAACCTTTCGACTACCCTTCGCGTACTACATCAGCTTAAAATTCTCTAAAACACCCCAGATCAGAGACAAATTTCGATAGGAACTCATATGGCAATGTCAGGCACAAAAAAGGCCCTCCTAATTGTTGGAGGTATCGTCGCAGTATTTGCTTTGGTCATCGTTATCGGAGTAGCAATCGTCGTTTCAGTTTTTCGTAAGAGCGAGCCGGCTATTCATGACAACAGCTTGCTAACACTTCGGGTCGCCGGCTCGCTGCCGGACTACAGTCCCGACGATCCTTTCAAGAAATACTTCGGCGGGCCGGATCAGTCGCTGACTGGACTGGTTATGCAGTTCAAAAAGGCAAAAGTCGATAAACGTATCAAGGCGATCTTGCTTGAAGTTGACATGTCAGGAGTTGGTTGGGGGAAAGCGGAAGAGCTCAGGGAAGCAATCGGCGACTTTCGATCTTCAGGCAAGCCGGTTTACGCGTACATCGAGTTTGGTCTCAACAAGGAGTATTACATCGCCACTGCCTGCGACAAGATTTACGTGCCGCCTCCTGGTGAATTGTTTATCAATGGGCTCGCAGCAGACGTCATGTTCTTTCGAGGATCGCTGGATAAGCTCGGTATATATCCCGACATTTATCAGATCGGAAAATATAAGAGCGCGGGTGATATGTTCACGCAGAAACAGATGACGGATGCTCATCGTGAGTACGTTAACTCTTTGCTTGACGATCTTTATGGAAGATATGTGAACACCATCGCCCAGTCACGTAAGAAGACCCCCGATGAGATACGAGCTTTGATCGATAACGCCCCTTACAGTGCAGCGAAGGCAAAAGAGGTAGGCCTGATCGACGAATCGGCTTATCGCGATGATGTGGAGAAACAGATCAAGACCCAACTCGGCTACAAAGACGCAGATGCCTTCACCCCCGTCCGCGGTAGTGATTATCGAGACGTCTCACCTGAATCGCTTGGTCTGAATGAAGGTGAACGAATCGCCGTCATATATGCGAGTGGGACGATTGGATCTGGTAGTTCTCAGAACAGTCCTTCGGGGGAACAGTCGATTGGCTCAGACACGGTGTCCAAAGCTGTAAGTGATGCAGCTGCAGATAAGACGATCAAAGCGATCATTCTGCGAGTTGATAGTCCCGGCGGATCGGGTTTGGCTTCAGACATCATCTGGCATGCTGTTGAAGCGGCAAACCAGAAGAAGCCCGTAGTCGTTTCAATGAGCGATGTGGCCGCTTCGGGTGGTTACTACATTTCTGCGGCAGCGAGCAAAATCATTGCTGAGCCGTCGTCGATTACAGGGTCGATTGGCGTTGTCGCTGGCAAACCGGTAATGCGTGGTTTTTATGATTGGTTGGGCATCTCAAACGAATACGTGTTGCGAGGCAAGAATGCGGGCATGTTTCGCGAGACCGAGAAGTTCTCTGACGACGAGCGAGCGAAGTTTGAAGACTGGATCAAGACGACCTACTACCAGGACTTCGTTCCGAAAGTTGCGAAGGGACGAAAGAAGGATCCGCAATCCGTCGATTCAGTTGGCCAGGGCCGTGTATGGACGGGAGCGCAGGCGAAGGATCGAGGTCTGGTAGATGACTTTGGTGGATTAGACAAAGCGATCGAAGTTGCGAAGGACTTAGCGAAGATCCCTAAGGACAAAGGAGTCGAGCGCGTAATCTTGCCTTACCCGCAGACGTTTCTGCAGCAGTTGTTGAGCGGTGACAACAGTTCGAATACGAAAGTTGAACAGCAGCGCGCAATTGCAGCGGCGTTACCCGAAGATGCAAAGCGAGCGCTTCGCTACATGGCATTGATGGATCAGATGCGAAACGGCGAGGTGATGCTTTTAATGCCGTTCGACATCAGAGTGCGATGAACCCAACAACTAACATCCGCAGATTACACAGATTACGCAGATTTTTTTAAAAGAATCTGTGAAATCTGCGTAATCTGCGGATGATCTATTTCTTCTCGATTCTCTCCAGCCCACCCATATAACCTCGGAGCGCCTCAGGCACGATCACCGATCCGTCTTCCTGCTGGTAGTTTTCCAGAATCGCAATCCAGGTTCGGCCTATCGCCAATCCTGAGCCGTTCAATGTATGAACAAACTCCGGCTTGGCGCCGCCACTCCGACGAAAGCGGATCTGTGCACGCCTTGCCTGGAACGTTTCGTAGTTTGAACAGGACGAAATCTCGCGAAACGTACTTTGCGACGGCAGCCACACCTCGATGTCGTAAGTTTTGGCACTGCCAAATCCGAGGTCGCCCGTTGATAACGTAACTACGCGATAGTGCAGTCCAAGCTTCTGAAGAATTATTTCTGCATCATGTGTCAACGACTCAAGCTCATCGTACGAATTCTCGGGAAGTGAATACTTGACCAGTTCTACTTTTTCGAACTGGTGTTGGCGGATAACACCGCGCGTATCGCGTCCGTAACTACCAGCCTCGGAACGAAAGCACGGGGTGTATGCCACCCACTTCTTCGGCAACTGTGACGCGTCGAAGATTTCGTCTCGGTAGTAGTTGGTAACTGGTACTTCCGCCGTCGGAATCAAATAAAGCTCGCGGTCGTCTTCAAGTTTGAACAGGTCGGCCTCAAACTTTGGTAGCTGAGCCGTTCCGAACAAAGATGATCTGTTAACAATGAACGGTGGCAGTGTCTCTTCATAACCGTGTTCGCGAGTGTGAACGTCGAGCATAAAACTGACGAGCGCTCGTTCCATTCGCGCGCCGGCTCCGTTCAGGATTGCAAAACGCGCCGCAGCGATCTTGGATGCCCGCTCAAGATCAAGAATGCCAAGCTCGGTTCCAATATCAACATGGTCTTTCGGATCGAAACTAAATTCGGGCGCATTGCCCCAACGCCGTACTTCGACGTTTTCGGCTTCTCCTTCGCCGATTGGGACTGTCTCATGAGGAATATTTGGAAGCCCCGACAATAACTCCTGCATGCGACTTTCTGTTTGCGCTCGCTGTTGATCGAGTTCGGCGATCCGTGTTTTCAAATTACCAACTTCAGCGCGCCGAGCTTCAGCGTCTTCCTTTTTGCCCTCCTTCATCAGGTTACCGATTTCACGACTGGCTGCATTGCGCTGGGCATTGAGTTGATCTGATTCAGCAATAGCGCGACGACGTTCCGCATCGGCCTCGGCGAAGGCCTGGAGAGCGGTTAGATCAAAACGCCGCGACTGAAGTGCAGCGCGGACTTTGTCGATGTTTTCGCGAACGTAGTTAAGATCAAGCATTTGTTCTCATCCGACGAGATATGTTATTAGAGACCGCTTCGTAAAGATGTCCGATAAACTTCAGTTTGTCGAGTGTATGTCCGATAAACTTCAGTTTGTCGTGGACGTCGAAACCAGGTTGTTAGATTTATATTAGCGGCCTTGAACCAGCGGCTCGACAAACTTAAAGTTCATCGGACATAAAGCATGACAGAAAAGCGGCATTGTTGTGGAGTGATGGAATCCGAGTTGGGACGCGAATGTGCGGACCATACTGATGCTTTTGATTGCCCGGATCGGGTTGTTTATTACTCCAAAGAATTTGAGGAGTATGGCATTCCCATTCACGACGGTGGCTCGTCGTATTCAGTGATTAACCATTGTCCGTGGTGCGGAACCAGGTTGCCGACTGCACGAACCGAAGAACAGTCGGAAAGTTAGTAGATCCTCTGCGCTTCCTCAAGGTTCTCTGCGATAAGAATCGGGGCACTCATTTATCAACCGACGAGACGCAGAGAACGCAGAGCAAGCGCAGAGAAGAAATTAAGTCGAAGGAATAAAACTTGTCAGATACAAAACCATTTTCTGGCCGCGTCGCGATCGTCACCGGAGCTACGCGTGGGATCGGGCGCGCAATGGCTCTCGAACTTGCTCGTCGCGGAGCTGATGTCGCGTTTAATTATGCGAAGAGTGCAGAATCCGCCGAAACGCTGAAGACAGAGCTCGAGTCACTTGGTGTTCACGCGCTGGCTTTTCAATGTGATGTTGGCAATACCGAGGCCGCGTCCGAAATGGTGAAACAAGTGAAGGACGCTTTCGGACGAATCGACTTCCTCGTCAACAATGCAGGCATAACGCGAGATAATTTGATTCTTCGGATGAAGGAAGAGGATTGGGACGAAGTGGTTAACACAAACCTGAAGGGCGCGTGGAACTTCGCCAAGGCAGTGCTTCGCACAATGCTTAGACAAGACACTGGTGGTTCTATTCTGAACATTTCGTCGATTAGTGGAGAGGTTGGCATGGCAGGGCAATCAAACTATTCCGCTTCAAAAGCTGGAATGGTTGGTCTGACGAAGGCGCTTGCGAAAGAGGTCGCCAGTCGAAAGGTCACAGTCAACGCACTGGCGCTCGGAATGGTTGCAACCGAGATGACGGGCAAGTTGGATGAAGCATATCAAGCAAAGATTTTGGAACAGATACCGTTGGGCAGGTATGCAGAAGCAGACGAAGTCGCGCGCATTGCAGCGTTTTTGTTATCCGACGACGCGCGTTATATCACCGGGCAGGTGATTCAGGTGGATGGAGGATTAGCGATGTGAATCCGAAATGTCCGACGAACTTTAGTTTGTCGTACGTTATCGAACAGTACTCTTGAAGAATTCGAACCATCAATCCGACGCACGACAAACTAAAGTTCGTCGGACATTCAGCAAGCTCACTTTATCTCCTTCACCGTCGCAGGTTTCGCAAACAACGAGTCAGGAATCTTTTGATTGTATTGGATCGATTCGTAGTTAACGCGACTTGACTGCACCCCATTGACGAAGTGATCGATCACCCAGGGCGCGTTCACTCCATCCATCGTGATGAACTTGAAAAACCGATCCTCTTCGGTGGTCTCTTCTTCGTCGCCACTATCCGGGTTCTTTCGCGTGCGTTTGAAAATCATCTTGGATGGCAAATAATCTTTTGCCCCAAACTCGTATTCAATCCAGAAGCCGCTTGGGAACGTTAGTCTGATCGTCTCGTTACGTTTGGCTAGTCCTGCTTCGCGGCGCCCAACGTACACAATCTTTCCACCCTCTTTTTTCCACCAGCCTCTCAACAGATTCTCGAGGCTCGTTCGCATCGCGCGTTTGAACTCGTCGATTTGCGGCTGGCCCTGATCCTTGATTGTCTTAACGGCGCCGTCAAACACCCAGCCTTTATCCGCAACGTTGGTCTGAATGGTACGAATTCCGCCGCCGATGAACTCTGTGCGCTCCCGATCCGGATAGACAATATAGTCCAAAAACTTGGCGGGAATCTGTGACATACCTTGCGCGTACGACGTGAAAAAACCTTTGCCGATAGTTGAGCTGACATTCATATAAGCCTGGCCCCCCATCGCTGCAACGGCTTTATCAATGATCTGCTGCGACTTCTCGTCGACCGAAACTTCCGAGGAAGAGGCTTGGGCCTGAACCGTTAACGCGAACGAGGTTGACAGAATGAGCAGGGAAATTACTTTGAAGAAGTTATTAAACATAAAGTGATAGGACCTATAGGACAAATTGGACCTATTCGCCGCCCACGAAGTTTAGCAAAAACAATCGGGGTTTCAATGAGCGGTCTCACTGAAACCCCGAGTTATGAATCAATCGATTGTGACAATTAGTTGAGCTTGGGTATCCCGCCACCGCTCGGCTTCACCACAGTCTCGCCATTTTCGACATCAACACGGAAACTGGAAGCCGTTTTCCACATTCCAGTGATTGGCAACTTCACCTGTTCATCGATGTGCCGCTTAAGGAAGCGTGCACCATACGCCGTGTTGAAGCCTTTTTCGGTCAGAAGATTTACTGCCGCTTCAGTCACCTCGACGTATTTACCCTGACGCTCCATTTGGCGACGAAGTTTTTCGAGATAAAGTTTCGCTATCTGACGAACTTCATCCATCGTCAGTGGCGAAAACACCACGATCTCATCGATCCGATTACGAAACTCCGGCGAGAATCTTTGTTCTGAAGCCTTCATCACTTCGTTCTTAACGGCACGGAAATCCGCAGCCGTTTTCATTCCGAAGCCCAACGGTTTTTCGAACTTCTTGAAGTTCTCAGAACCGAGGTTTGAAGTCATGATGATGATCGCGTCAGACAAATAAACCTTCTTGCCGCGTCCATCGGTCAGCCAGCCTTCATCGAATGCCTGTAAAAACAGATTCATCAGATAAGGCGAAGCTTTCTCGACTTCATCAAGTAGCAGGACGGTATACGGATTCTCTCGCAACTGCTCAGTCAGTATCCCGCCCCGTTCCGATCCAACGATTCCGCGTGGCATTCCGATCAACTTCTCTATACTCACGGTGCCGTCACTGTATTCGGACATGTCGATGCGAATCATCTTCTCTTCGTCACCAAACATGAACTCTGCGACCGCCTTCGCGAGCTCGGTTTTGCCAACACCCGTTGGGCCGAGGAAAAGAAGCACGCCGTCTGGTTTGTAATGCGACTCTTTGAGTGGTCCCTTGTTCAGACGCAATCGTTGAGCGACAGCCTTGAGCGCTTCCTTCTGACCAATGACCCGGTTACTCAGCATTGCTTCCGTCATCGCGAAACGGTCAGTCGTATCGCGGAAGATCATGTCACGCGGAATACGTGACTCTTGCGAGATCACCTCGATTACATGCTCGGGTTTAACGACCAGAGTCTGTGGTTCGTTGATTTCAACTTTTACTGCTGCTGTATCGAGCCAACCTATTGCTTTGTCAGGCAAGTGAAGATTGCGGATGTACTTTGGCGCCATCTCAAGCGCAGTGTTGATTGCATCGTCGGAAATCTTTACGGAGTAGTTTTTCTCGAGTCGCGGTCGCAATCCCAGCAATATCTCGCGAGTTTCGTTGATAGAAGGCTCGATGACCTTTACCAGACGAAATCTTCGAGCGAGCGCTTCATCGTCAGCGATGTACTCCTTGTATTCGGAAATCGTCGTGGCGCCGATGATGCGCATCTCTCCACGTGCCAGCGCGGACTTAAACATGTTTGCAGCGTCTGACGAGGTGCCAAGCGCTGCTCCCGCACCGATGATTGTGTGCGCCTCGTCTATAAAGAGAATGAGGTTATCTCGTTCTTTGACTTCGTCGATGATCCCTTTGATTCTTTCCTCGAACATACCTCGCAGCATCGTACCTGCGACGAGACCGCCCATCTGAAGTTGAACGATATGGGAGGCTCGCAGTCGCGCGGGAACCTTCTCCGGCTCGAGCTCGATTAAACGGGCGAGTCCTTCGATCACTGCAGTTTTTCCCACACCTGGCTCACCTACGAGCATTGGTGAATTCGCGCGCTCGCGGTGGCACAGTATCTCGATGATTTGCTGTATTTCCTTTTCCCTGCCAATTGTGGGTGGGATCTTATCGGCCCGGGCGAGGCGGTTCAGCGAAACGCCAAAGTGTTTTAAGTACGGAGGTAATTCAAACTTCTTGCGGTTTTGTTCCTCTTCAAGTTCTCGTTTTTGAACTTGCGCGCGAACGTTTTCCTTGACTGCTTCAGGGTTCGCGCCCATCGTTTTCAGTACTTCAAGGAAGAGGCCTTCCTGAGTAGTTAACGCGTCAAATATATCGGTAGCTTCGATTGTCTTGCGGCCCTGACTTCGAGCGCGCTCCATGGCCCGCTTGAAAAGGTCGGTCGTGTCTGATCCGATCCGAAACCCTTTCCCCACATGCTGCTGACGCGTACCTCCGAGTCGTTTCTCGATTGCCATTTTTACTACCACGGGATCTAGTGATAACTCCCTCATGGCAGAGTTGAACATGTCCGGCTCTTCAACAGTTAAGGCCTGCAGAATATGTTCGACAGATACAAAATTCTGATCCCGCCGGCGCGACTCGTCGAGCGCGTGTTCCAAAATGCGCTGACCGCTGTCGCCAAATTTATCTTTATATGAACCTAAATCAACCATATCTCTTGTACGACCGTCGCACCTGTTTTGGTTCACTCTGGCGACGGTAACTACCCACTTTCAAACAACTACTTGCTGTTGATCCAACCCGGAGGTTAGATGTTGTCAGCATAAGCGCCGTTGCGTTTCAATGCAATAACAAATACCGGCAGGAGTTTGCCTGCAAATCTCCTGCCGTTTCCAGTTTCTGAAGTGTAAATATTTCTTGCTCCGACGACATTAATAGTCGTAATCGTCACCTCCAGGCATGGGTGGCGCCGCTTTCTTTGGCTCGGGCATTTCTGTGATTGCGGCATCAGTTGTTAACAATAAACCAGCGATGGATGCAGCATTTTGCAGTGCTGTTCGTACAACCTTGGTCGGATCCATAATGCCTGCCGCCACCAAATCTTCGAATTCACCAGTGACTGCGTTGAAACCCTTGTTGCCCTTGAGTTGCTCAACTTCAGCCACGACAACCGCTCCTTCGATCCCGGCGTTTTCTGCAATTCGTCGTAACGGTTCCTGCAACGCTCGGCGAACGATTTTTACTCCAGTGTTGACGTCCGGGTCATCGGACGAATAGTCGTCGAGAACTTTTCCGGCTCGAATCAAAGCGACTCCGCCACCAACAACAATTCCTTCCTGGGCGGCAGCCTTCGTAGCATTCAAAGCGTCCTCGACGCGCATTTTCATTTCCTTCATCGCTGTTTCAGTCGGCGCGCCAACTTTTACAACAGCAACCCCGCCAGCCAGTTTCGCTAAACGCTCCTGAAGTTTTTCACGATCGTAATCCGAGGTTGTCTCTTCGATCTGCTTGCGAATGGTCGCGACGCGTCCCTGAATCGCTTTGCGGTCGCCACCGCCTTCGACAATAGTCGTATTTTCTTTGTCGATGATTACTCGTTTGGCCGTACCGAGGTCGCTAACAGTCACGTTTTCCAATTTGATTCCCAGATCCTCTGTAATAACGCGACCACCGGTTAGAGCTGCCAGGTCTTCGAGAATTGCCTTACGACGATCTCCGAACGCCGGCGCTTTCACAGCGCAGACTTTGATCGTGCCACGCAAACGATTGACGACCAGAGTCGCTAACGCATCACCCTCAACTTCTTCAGAGATGATCAGCAGCGGTCGTCCAGCGCCCGCGGTTTGTTCGAGCACTGGAAGCAGCTCGCGCATGTTTGAGATCTTCTTCTCGTGGAGCAGAATTAACGGCTCATCGAGAATTGCCTCCATGCGATCGGCGTTCGTTACAAAATATGGCGATTGATAGCCGCGATCGAATTGCATGCCCTCGACGATTTCGAGTTCAGTTTGCAACGTTCGCGATTCTTCAACCGTTACAACGCCGTCTTTACCAACCTGCTCCATTGCGGCTGATATAAGTTCTCCAATATTGCGGTCATTGTTTGCGGAGACAGTCGCAACATTGGTTAGCTCATCTTTGCCCTTTACTTTTTTAGACAAGCGTTCAAGTTCAGCAACCACAAGTTCCGTGGCTTTTTGTATGCCTTGCTGAAGAGCCATCGGGTTTGCGCCGGCCGTAACGTTCTTGACGCCTTCGCGAAATATCGCCTGGGCCAGGACAGTTGCGGTGGTAGTGCCGTCGCCCGCTTTGTCGTTTGTTTTTACAGCGACTTCGCGCACCATTTGTGCGCCCATGTTCTCGTACTTATTTCGGAGTTCGATCTCCTTCGCTACGGTAACTCCATCCTTGGTTATTACCGGCGAGCCGAATTTCTTTCCGAGAACTACGTTGCGGCCCTTCGGTCCAAGCGTCACGCGCACCGCGTTCGCCAGGACGTTCACACCTTGAAGCATCGCGTTTCGAGCTTCTTCACTAAACTTCAACTCTTTTGCAGGCACTAGGTGTCTCCTTCTAATTAAACTGTAGAGAACTCTTACTCGTTCGCGTTTCTCGCCCGCTCCGGAACCCCTCTGCCAACTTGCACGCGTGCTGGTCGGAGTAATCGATCACCCATGCGAAAGCCTCGTCCATATTCACCAACCACTATGCCGTCCATCTCCGGATCCGAGGCGATCGTATCAACCGCCTCGTGCAATTCAGGGTCGAAGCGCTCGCCGACTGATGTTATTGGCTCGACTCCCGCATTAGACAACGCGTTTTGAAAACTGGTTGCGATTCCTCGAAGTCCTTGCAGTATTGCTTCTCTCGATGCTTCGTCGTTCGTGGCCTGGATCGCGCGATCCAGATCGTCCATTACAGGAAGCAGAGAAGCGATGAACTTCGCCTTCTCATTGGCTGCCCGTTCGTCCGCTGAACGATTCAAACGCTGTCTGGTTTCGTCTGTTTCGCGCTGTAATTGCTTGCGTAGTTGATCGAAGCGGGCTTGAACCTCCTGAACTTGTTGTTCAGCAGCTTTTGTACGAGCCTCCAATTCCTCGACGTATGAAGGTTTGAGATTTGGTTGTTCAGCTTCCGCGTTTACCTGCTCAGCGCCTTCTGGATCAAGATAGATGCGGCGACGATCGGTAACTCTCAACCCGTTGTCCGGCTCATCGTTCTGTGATCCTCGATCTCGTCTTATCATCAGTCAATTCCCCCAAGTTCGACTTCACGAAGTGATCTTTATTTCTACTTTCTGAGGTTTCGGTTCTTTGCGTTTCGGCAACCGCAATTGTAAAACTCCATCCTTGTATTCTGCACCAATCTGCGTTTGATCGACTGAGCCCGGCACAGTGAAAGCTCGCAAAAACTTGCCAGAGGGTCGTTCGGTTCGATGTTTAGTCGACTCGTCAACCGTCCTGGTTCCTTTAACTACAAGACGGTTCTCGTCAAGATCGATTTCCATTGCTTCGCGATTGACGCCGGGCAAGTCGATTGCAATTTGGTATCCGCTCTGAGTTTCATAGATATCAGCCGCTGGGATCCAATCAGCACGTTCGAAATCATCACTTCCGCTTGATTCATCACGCGCCCGCCGCTGTGTAGCATCCTCAAAAAGTCGATTCATCCGATCTTGTAACGTAATCAGATCCTGAAGTGGGTTCCAATGCTGAGACATCTATTTTTTCTCCCATCGACAAACAATTAACTTTGGAGTGCGACGGCCTACCGTCGCTTTGTTACAGCGCTACTTGATGGTCACGTAGCAAAGCGACGGCAGGCCGTCGCACTCCAAAGACGTCAAGCCGCAGCCGCTGCCGATTCGTGTACGAACTCCATATTGTCGCCCTTGGCGGACACTTTGACTGTCTCACCAGGCTGAATTTCTCCCTGCAGTATCTTTACCGCAAGCGGATTCTGGATGAGCGTTTGGATTGCTCGTTTCAACGGCCGCGCTCCATAGCTGGGATCGTATCCCTCGCGCGTCAACAGTTCTTTTGCGGAAGCATCCAGTTCCAGGTGAATGTTCTTTTCCGCCAGCGTGTGCCGTAATCGCTCTAATTGAACGTCGATGATCTTGCCAATCTGCTCTCGTGAGAGTTGATGGAAGATAACGACGTCGTCAATACGATTCAGAAACTCTGGTTTGAAATGAAGACGTAATTCCTGAGCGACAGCTTCACGAACTTGCTTTTCATCACCCTCGGCCGCCTGGATTTCTCGTGAACCAAGATTTGAAGTCATAATCAAAACGGTGTTCTTGAAGTCAACAGTGCGACCTTTAGAATCCGTCAACCGTCCGTCATCGAGTATCTGCAGCAGGACATTAAAAACATCCACGTGCGCTTTCTCGATTTCATCGAACAACACAACTGAATACGGTCGCCGTCGCACTGCTTCGGTCAACTGACCACCTTCTTCATAACCGACGTATCCTGGCGGTGCACCAATCATACGAGCGACAGCATGTTTTTCCATGTACTCTGACATGTCCAGGCGGACCATCGCACGCTCATCATCAAACAGGAACTCAGCTAATGCCCGTGCAGTTTCCGTCTTGCCAACACCCGTCGGCCCAAGAAAAATGAACGAACCAATTGGACGATTCGGATCTTGCAATCCGGCACGCGCGCGCCGGACTGCATTGGCAACGGCGGTGAGTGCTTCTTCCTGGCCAATGACTCGTTCACTTAGTCGCTGTTCCATTGTGACCAGTTTCTGCATCTCGCCTTCGAGCATCTTGGAAACCGGGATGCCGGTCCACTTGGCGACAACTTCCGCAACGTCCTCCTCATCGACCTCTTCTTTTAGCATTACGCCGTCTTGTTGAAATTTCGCGAGCTTGTCCTGCTCTTCTTTCAGCTTGAGTGAAAGTTCCGGAATACGTCCGTATTGAATCTCGGAGGCGCGTGCCAAGTCGCCGGCGTTGCGGGCCTGATCAAGTTGAACACGCAACTGCTCAAGCTCAGCCTTCGCCGTTCGCATATGGTCGATCGCTTCTTTTTCGGATTGCCACTTCGCTTTCATCCCCGACGAAGTCTCTTTCAGATCGGCAATCCGCAATTCAATCTCTTTTAATCGACCTTTGGACTTGGCGTCCTCTTCACGCTGCAAAGCCTGGCGTTCAATCTCGAGCTGAATGATTTCGCGTTCGAGCTGGTCGATTTCCTGCGGAAGAGAATCTATTTCAATACGTAGTCGCGAAGCAGCTTCGTCGATCAAATCGATGGCTTTGTCAGGAAGAAAGCGATCGGTGATGTAGCGGTTCGATAAGGTTGCTGCGGCGACAATCGCCGAATCCTTGATCCGAACACCATGATGAACTTCGTACTTCTCTTTCAAGCCACGAAGGATTGCAATCGTGTCTTCGACAGTTGGTTCTCCGACATACACCTGTTGGAAACGGCGTTCCAACGCAGCATCTTTCTCAATATGTTTTTTGTACTCGTTCAGTGTCGTTGCACCGACGCAGCGAAGTTCGCCTCGGGCAAGCGCGGGCTTTAACATGTTGGAAGCGTCAATTGCGCCTTCCGCCGCTCCCGCGCCGACTAGTGTATGTAACTCATCAATGAACAGAATTAGCTGCCCCTGGGCATTCTCGATCTCCTTCAATACTGCCTTCAGCCTATCTTCAAACTCCCCACGATACTTTGCTCCCGCCAGCATCGATCCGAGATCAAGTGCAACCAGGCGTTTATTACGCAGCGTTTCCGGAACATCTCCAGAAACAATTCTTTGCGCGAGACCTTCCACGATCGCGGTCTTGCCAACACCGGGTTCGCCGATTAACACAGGATTGTTTTTTGTTCTGCGTGAAAGGACTTGCACGGTGCGTCGAATTTCATCATCGCGCCCAATGACGGGATCAAGCTTTCCCCGTCGAGCTGCATCAGTCAGATCGCGCGCATATTTAGCCAATGCCTGGTAGTTTTGTTCCGCGTTCTGATCGGTGATCCGAACACCACCTCGCATCTGCTGAACTACCTTGAGCAAATCATCGTCGTTGACGCCGTGCTGTCGCAAAATCTTTCCGGCGTCTCCGGTTTTGTCTTCAACAAGTGCGAGCAGCAGGTGTTCAGTCGAGATGAACTCGTCCTGCATTTTGTCGGCTTGTTTTTGTGCAGCTGTAAAAACCTGGGTGGTACGGGGGCTGAAATATTGCTGACCACCTTCGACGCGTGGAAAACGAGCCACCGCCGCTTGCGTATCGTTTAGTACGACAGCGACGTTCGCTCCCAGTTTTCCAAGGATGGGACGAACTATTCCTTCAGGTTGTTCGAGCATAGCGGCGAGGAGATGCTCGGGCTCAACCTGTTGATGTTTGTTTCGTTCGGCAAGTTCAATAGCCGACTGAATCGCCTCCTGTGCGCGCAGTGTGAATTTGTCTAAACGCATTGCTGAAATCTTCTGCTCTTCTGAAAGACAAGGCGAGCGGACTCGCGTGCATCCCAAACTGCGTCCGAGTCCGCTCCGAACCCCCGTTGAATTTTAGCTTCCGCTGGAAGCTTTGGCTTTTGATGTATCCGCCGTCGTATCTATCGTCTTCGAGGTTGGGCGACTGCCTCCAGTGATCTCGATGCGACGAGATTTTGCTTCCTCTCGCTTCGGCAACGTGACTCTCAAAACACCGTTGTTGTACTCCGCCTGAGCTTCTTCTCCGGAAACGGTCTGAGGCAGCGTAAATGAGCGAGTAAAAGCACCGTAGGAGCGTTCGACCCGATGATAGTTGTCGCTTTCGTCTGACTTCTCGAACCTTCGTTCGCCACGAAGGGTGATCACGTTGTTTTCAATCGACAGGTCGAAATCTTCCTGTTTCATACCAGGGAGTTCGGCCTCAAGGACGATCTGGTCCTTGTTTTCATAGATATCGACACTTGGGGCCCATGCGCCACGGCCGATGCCTTCATCGCCAAACTCGCGGTTGAGATTGGTTGAAAACAGACGATTCACCTCTTCCTGAAGGGATCGCAGATCCCTGAAGGGGTCATACCTCACGATTGCCATAACATTTCTCCTCCTCTTTTTATTCCTTGTTACCGCGCTCCAGATCTGGTTTGCACACCGATGAGCGCGTACGCATAATAAAGGTTGAGTGTATTCTTGTCAAATCTGGTCGCAAGGGAAATTTCGTTGAGGTTTTGCGCGGTTTTTAATGTAGGAAAGGCTGTTAGCCTGTCCAGCGTTAGGAACAGGGGCGTTGTTTGGCGACAACACAGCGGCAGGCTGACAGCCTGTCGTGCTAAGAGAGACCGAAGAAACGCTTAATCGCGGATAAAATTCCGGCCGACTCGTCCTCAGCGAGGTTGTCTGTTTCCACTTGAGTCGCTAGTCCCTTCCGGCGCTCGGTAATGATGAAGCTTAGCGATTCGACCAGATCGGGATTCGTGTCAAAGACTCTTTTCATGGCGGCGTGTTCGATCTCCAGGACCTCGGTTTCTTCGAGTGCAACTACATTCGCGGTTCGTGGTTCACCAGTAAATAGTGCCATTTCCCCGAAGAAGTCACCTTCATTAAGGGTGGCGACCGGTCGTGGTCGTCCATTCTCATTCACCTGCACTCTGACTCTACCGCTGTGAACCACGAACATGGAAGACCCGGGTTCGCCCGCGCGTATGACTGTTTCACCCGGGGCGAAAATATGGCGAACGGCCGCATGCGCCAGCATTCCGGTCTCTTCCACGGAAAGTGGGGCAAAGATATCAACGGCTGAAAGGCGCTCCACGAGGGCGCCTCCATCGCCGGCACGTTTTTCCGCCGCATGTTTGCGTTCTACGAGCAGCGTGCGGGTGGGAAACGCGAAGTTCAAACCGGCACGCCGGAAGGCGTACCAGATTCGCTGGCGAACCAGTGCGTCTGTGTCGTTGTATTTGGCGTAGTCGTCCAGCCAATACTTACATTCATAATCGACTGCGCTTTCCCCCAGGTCTCTAATCCGCACGATCGGCGTGATTCTGCTGGAAACGTTGTCAGCTTCGCGCACCGCTTCGCGCACGACGTGAATGGCTTTTGCTGGCGAGTCAGTATAGAGCGTGTTGAAGTAGACAATGCGAGCGTTCAGGTTGTCCCGTGGACAAACTTCAATCGGTTCTTTTGCGGCAGAGCTGTTATTAATAAGGACAACGTGGTTTTGAAAGGTTCGGATCTTGATAGCTCGCCAGGTAATTTCTTCGATGACCCCCGTGTGACGCTGTGCACCCACAGTTATCACATCACCAACCTGGAAGGGTCGATCTGCTTGCAATGATATTCCAGCAAAGAAGTTCCCCAGTGTGTCCTGCAGCGCCAGACCGAGTATCACACCAAAGATCGCCGAGGTTGTGAACAGCGCGCCGAGGTTCGCTTTTGGAAACTCGAAAGAGAAGATAAGTAGGAAGAGTAGGGAGAACGCCACGATAGAAAAGACATTTCGAACAAGCGTGGGAGCATCGAATCCCTTACGCAAGCGAAACATGCCGAAGACGAGAGAACCAAGTGCGCGGACAAAGATGTAAGCAAGAATGCCAAGAAGAACGAGTTTGATGCCGGCAATTATCTGGGAGCGGGGGTCAGCAATCTTATCCAGCTGTAGGCGAACAATAAGTCCAACCAGGTCGTCTTCGAAATTAAATGCGAAATACAGGAGAACGAGAACGACTACTGCCGTGACGAGGTTGATAATTAAACTGTTCTTGGATTGCCGGCGTTTCATGTCTTTTGGAAGAAAGAACTGCCGATGAAGTCTGAAACTGAGCGAACGAAATACACTTTTATCACTGATTAATCTGCTTGGCGAGAGGGAAGGCGACCTTCAGAACTTCAGAGCATTCGGAAACAGTGTGGTCAATAAATATAGAATCGAGAGCCCAGTGACGATGATTGCGGTTAGCCACGCCGCAACGTTATAGAGTGGACCATTTACTCTCGACCCCATCAACTCTTTATTGTTTACGAGTCGAAGGATCGCAAACAGGACGAACGGCAGTAACAGACCATTGATCACCTGCGTCACCAGCAACACTCGAATTAGTGGGAGGTTCGGAATGACGGCAATCGATGCTCCGACGGCGACCAGGAAAGTAAACGTTCCGAGAAAAATCGGAGCCTCTTTGAAACTCCGGGACACCCCTTTCTCAAAACCCAGGGCTTCACTGATCGAATAGGCAGTGGCCAATGGCAAAACTCCGGCTGCCAACATCGATGCACCGAATAGTCCGATCCCAAACAATAGTTCGGCGTATCTTCCAGCGAGCGGGCTTAATGCTCTTGCTGCATCCGCTGCGGTTTCAACATCGATACCAAATTTGTGCAAAGTGGCTGCGGTTGATACCACAATGAAAAACACAATTAGAGACGAGAAGATATTTCCTATCCACACATCAGCTTTGGTTTTCGTGTAATCCTCTTCTGTCACTCCTTTCTCAACAACTGAAGACTGCACAAATACCTGCATGTAAGGCGAAATCGTTGTGCCGACGATCGCCACAAAACTGAACAGAAATGCTTGCTCAAATCTAAACGTAGGCCTGACAAGTCCGACCGCAACTTCAGACCACTCAGGCTTCGAGAGAAAGGCTGAAACTATGTAGCCCAGAAATACCAGCGACATCAAAAGAAAGGCTCGCTCTACGCGTTGATATGAACCCTTTACGATGAGCCACCAGATCAGAATCGCTGCAAACGGTACCGAAGTGAATCGAGGCAGCCCGAAGAGTTCTGTAGCAGCGGCTATCCCTACGAATTCAGATACCGTCACTCCCGCATTCGCAATCAACAGCGCGAGCATTATGAGTGCGGTCCATCGAACACCGAATTGCTCTCGAATGAGATCAGCCAGACCCTTTCCGGTAACTACGCCCATTCGAGCGCACATCTCCTGAACAATGCCGAGACTTATTGTTATTGGAATGAGGACCCAGAGGAGTTGGTATCCGAATTCAGCACCAACTGAGGCGAAGGTCGCAATGCCGCCCGCGTCGTTCCCGGCATTGGCAGTGATCATACCTGGGCCAAGAATTGCCAGGTACGGAAGGATTCGTTTCCACGGAGCAACCTTGCGCACACCACGAGCGCCGCGACGCATTAAGCGACGCCCTGCAGCTCGAACTGCGGCGCGTGGTTCCTGCATTTGGAGGGTCGTCCTTCATGGTCGAAAATCGTGTTAGCCAGTAATAGGTCCTATAGGTCCTATAGGTCCTATTTCGGAATCAAATCTTAAATCTGAAATTCTTCATCCAATCAATCTCGGCAAACGCTGTCGCCAATCTTTTGGCAAAAGAATTTCCATGGCATCGTCCACCGTAACTATTCCGAGGATGTCTCCCGAATCATCGATCACGGGTAACGCGAGCAAATTGTATTCGGCAATGCGATGCGCGACTTCACTCGCCGGCTCATCAGGTCCCGCTTTTTGGAACTCAGTCCTCATCGCTTCTTCGAGCGGCATTTCCGGATCCGCCAGTATCAAACTGCGCAATGCAATGACGCCATTCAATTTCCACGAACCTTCCGTTTCAACAACGTAAAGGTAGTAAATCATATTTGGCGTTTCAGCCATGTCACGAAGGCGAGCCAACGCTTCACCAACGGTGAGTTGACGTGGCAGCGTAACGAACTCCGTCGTCATCAGACCGCCGGCTGTGTCGTCTTCATAAGGAAGCAGTTCGACGACATCCGCCTGTTCCTGTTGTTCCATCAGACCAAGCAATTCCTCAGCCTTTTCTTCCGGAAGATCGCCCAGGACGTCCGCAGCTTCATCGGGCGACATCCATTCCAAAATGTCGGCGGCTCTCTCTTCATCCATGTCGCCCAGAATTCGCGCCTGAGTTTCAGCCGGCATTTCCTCAAGTGTCTCCGCCGCAGTTTCGTCGTCGAGTGATTCCACCACTTCGGAGCCGTGGTGATACGACAGTGCCTCAGCGAGCCGAGCGATCTCAACCGGGTGAAGGCGGGCAAGTTTTCCTTGTGACGATTTCAACTGCACCGTAGCCGCATCCGTTGCAAGGTAGCCGACGTCTGCCCAATCGATAACTTCCACGGGCCGATTTGTTCCAACCAAACCAGAAGGCGCAAGGCGTCTCCATAAACCCTGCAAGCTCACATCAGCGCCAGTCACGCGCCATTCACCGGCTGCGTCGATGATTTGCACATCGTTCACGCGAACCACTCTCTTCCCGTCAACATCGATGAGTTGCTTATCGAGCACATCACGTGCGAGTAACACTTCGCCGTCTCTCCGAACGAACGGTCGCAGATCGAGAATATCTGAATTGAGACGAACTCCTTGTTCATTCAAGTCGGTCATTCGCCAACGAGACATAAAGAAATCCCGTCGGCGATAACGAGCCACCAAACCCGTCACGGGCGGATGATCATCACCGCCTAATCGAACGATCACATCTTTTACGGTGGCCACACGTTCACCTTCGAGGTCGCGTATTGGCCGACCCAGGACCTGCGACAAATAAAGCATTAACTCACCTGTGGGTGTTTGATTGCTCGCTTCGCATCATAGCACGGCGATTGTGATAAGAAATGTGAAGTGTTTGTGAGTCAGTGTGGTGGTCAGTGAATATAGGTCCATATCCACGGACTAACTGTGGTCAGTGTCGAAACAGTGACTTGGCCACTTCCATCGTTCGATCTCGCCCGGCGTAAAGGTCCTGTCGTTTGAGAGTCGTGACTTCGTTCGGCGTAATTCCCCGACCCTCGAGTCTGACTCCCTCTGCAGTTCGATAGTCAAACTCACTCACGTCCAGGACACCTCCATCGGGCAGCGGATGTCTGTTGCGAATGGCCAAAACGCAACCGCAAGTTGCGCTACCAATTACTTGAGCACCACGTTTCGTTTGTAAGACCGATGCCATGATTTCGGCAGCACTCGCTGTGCTTTCACTCGTAAGAATGACAATCGGCAGATCTGTAGCCGGAGTCGAAGGCCACAAGCGTTTTCTATAGGCGTGTAACTCGAATGATGCACCTAATCGATCGACGAACTTACCTAAGCCCGTACCGTCTTCAAGGAATGGGGAAACAAGATCTGCCATTGCTTCAGCATCGCCACCGCCATTCGCTCGCAGATCGAGAATAATGCCCTCTGCGCCATCAAGCATCGCCGGCAAAGCTTTTGTGAATTCCAACGCCAGGGATTGAGTGAAAGCATCGATTCTGATAATCGCCAATCGATCCGATCGTTGGCTACTGAATCCCAACTGTCGTTGGTTCCAGAAGCGAGTGAACTCAGCTGCTCGGGTTTTACCGTCTTTCGATTGCCAGTCGATCTTAACGACGCTTCCCGCAGGTCCTTCGAGCACGTTGGCGATCGCGCGAAACCGCGCTGAGGCATCTGACGCCAGGCCCGGCGTTTGAAGTTTTTGGCGGATGAATTCTCTGGCTGGTATATCGTCGATCTTAGTAAGTACATCTCCAGGTCGAATACCGTTCCGTGCGGCCTGGGAAGTTCGATCGACTTGCACAACAGTTGGCCAACCCTCAACTTCTCGAATTGTGAAGCCCAGGGTTATAAAGCGCGGGTTCCACCAGTCAAACTTTTCATCAGGAGCATATACTCGGGTATGCGCATCACGAAGAGCAGAAATCATCTTCCGAATGACTTCGTAAAAATCTCTTGAGCTGTTTGCCTTCGCTGCTGCTGCTCGGAACGTTGTTCTACTCTTTTGCCAGTCAACACCGTGGAATTGAGAATCGTAATAGCGTTCGTCGATTGTGTCCCAGACATCATCGAACACGGCGAGTCTGCCTTCGGCGGTTGAGGTTGAAACGACAGTAGTATCGTCCACTGCAGCAATAGCGGAGCGTGGAACCACAGTTTGCAACGTCCAGAAGATCGCGAACGCCAATGCGACAATTGAACTAACTGCAATCCTGAATTTATTTCTCTTAAGAGGCTTCATCATTGCGGTGGTTTCCGAAAGTTATAGCGAAGGAGAACGCGCATGGGAATCGGAGTACCGTTGCGCATCGCGGGGAAGAAGTGTAGTTGGCGAACGGTGTCGACACTGGATTCATCTAAGCCGAAGCCCGCCCAGCGAGCTATCTGAATATTTTGGACTTCACCGTCGGCTCCGATATCCGCCAGCACGTCAACAGTTGCTTCTACCTCGGCGCCGGCTGCGGATTCGGTGTAAGTAGGACGTAATCTGCGATATGGTCTTGGCAGTCGCAATCCTTGTTCGCTGGCAATTTTATCCGTATCGGGGGCTTCTTCAATCAGTGGGGCGTTCGCAGGGAGATCCTGCCGGCGTTCAGCACTCTCCTTTAAATCTGCGCCTCGAATTGCCAGATGAGTCGTACGCACAATTTGCCGAGACTCGATAAGTTGAAACAACTGCTTTTCGGAATTTGCCGGAGTGTCGGATTCAGCTTGGATTCGATCCCATTTTACCAGCGAGCCACTTCGTGAGCTGACCACAAAAATGGTCAAGTAAGTTTGATAATAAACAGGTTTGCTGAATGAAGAACGCCTCAGAGTTTGTGCGTCTCCTATTAGATAAAAATCCGCATCCATCGAGGCGCCAAGGTCACGAGCTTCCGACAGGGACAAGTTCAACGAACCTGAATAGCCGTTTCCTTGGGCGGCACTCATGCTCAAGTCGGGATCAACTATACGCACGCCTTCGAATTTTGGCAGCGTGGTTCTGAACTCCTGTGTAACCGTCTTTGCAAATTGAGACGAGCCGAAATCAAGTATTGCGACCTGTATTGGTCGTTCGGTTGTCGCGGCAAGCGTTCGTGAACTCAGAATGAAAAAGAGCCCAACGCTCGCAAGCAGGTAATGCATTGTGGGTTAGTTTATAAAAACTTCAGAAGGGTTGTTCAAGATTTTTTAGTCGCCTGCAGCTTCGGCTCGACCCTCGGATGACCCGGTTTGATGATAGAGCCCATAGACTTCATCCTTCACTTCCGCAGGAAAGCAAACCCGATGTAATTCGTAACCATGTTGCAAGCCGAGGATGACATCGCTTACTTCGCTGATCTCCGTGATCTGAGGATGTGCGTAACCTTTTTCGACATAGATATGAGTCTTCGGTTCACCTCGCTCTGCCGTGTAGTAGTTGTAGTAGGGAATGTCGCTGGCACGATCTTCGATGAAGTAATAATCCGGATCGAAACCACTACGTCTCACCGCTTCGCGAGCGGTCTGAAGAAATTCTTCTTTGTCTGAAACCTCCATGTCGAGGTCGATGGCTTTGAATAGGCGACGTTGTATGAACCGTTTACTCAAGTCGCTCAGAATGCGGTCTGCAGAGTGCTGCCATTGCTTCACGTGAAAGACGACATCTGAATCGTCTATCTCCAAATGTTCAAGAGTCGTCAGACGTTGACGTTTAAGAATCTTTTCGAAGGCCGTTCCCGCTGCGTGCCAAACTTCCGCTCCGTCTTGATAAAGAGTCAAAGCGCGTTGGATGATTGACCGCAACACAGCCTCTGCTGAACGCAACGTCCGGTGAAAGTAGACCTGACGAAACATGTAGTAACGTGCTTGCAAATATTCTTCGACTGCGTACAGGCCACGCGCTTCAACGTAAATGCGATCAGCCTTTTCATCGATTGCTAACGCGTTGATGATCCATTCGAGATCGTAGATTCCATACTTTGCTCCCGTCATCAACGAGTCGCGTAAGAGATAGTCCATTCGATCGACGTCTAATTGCGACGAGACCAGTTGGGCCAGCGCAGCGGGTTTGAACTTACCTTCGATGATGCTGGCGATGTTCTTCGGCAAGTCAGACGAATGCGATCGTAACAACGATCCAATTTCTGTTTCGGGGCTTAGCAGAATTTGTACGGTGCAATGCTCATGATGAAAGTTCAGCACCTTTTCCATCACGTGCGAAAACGATCCGTGTCCCACGTCATGCAGCAGTGCAGCGGCCCGTGCAGCAATTCGATCTTCAGGATCAATCGAATAACGTTCACTGAATCGATCCAGCACCCGAGTCATCAGATGGAATGCGCCGAGAGAATGAGTGAAGCGAGAGTGTTCGGCACCTTGATATGTGAATAGTCCGAGTCCAAGTTGCTTGATGCGACGCAGCCTCTGAAACTCTGACGTGTCGATCAATTTCATCATCAGTTCACCCTCGTCCGTGTCAGTTCTCAGACGAATGATGTTGTGAACTGGATCGCGATAGATACGTTCCTTCATTGATGCAATCTTAATAACCGCAATTAGGACTGAAGGCAACCACAACTCTTCATCGAACTAGCCGTGCATTACGATCTCCCAGCCACCTCTTTCTCACAGAAGCGATGCTAAGAAGAAGCTGTTAATAGCGTTGCGGCAGCCGCTGTTTCTCGCGGCGGAAAACACCGACTCGAGCCTTCAGGTCGTCTCTTGGCGCCGCGGTTGTGATTTCTGGATATTCCCATATTTTTGGATTAAACAAGCCGTCAAACAACGTTTTTGGCTTAAATACGTGGAGGATTCTCCACCGGGCCGTGAGGGCATGGCATTTGCCCAAACCAAACCACACGAGGTCTCCACTAAAGTCACTCGTACGGAATTTTTTGGTGCTGTCACGCAAAAAAAGGGTCCCCACACAGGAGGCGACAGCGCTTTGCCTAATTCAAGAAAGGAAAGCAGAAAATGAAGACTGTATTTAAGTTTTTAGTAATGGTTGTTCTCGCTCTGGCTTCGACAGCAGTGTGGGCGCAGACGACCCTTACTACTGGATCGATCGCGGGAGACGTGGTCGATGCCAACGGGGCGATCGTACCCGGCGCAACCGTCAAGGTTACCGGTCCGCTAGGCGAACGCACCGCCACTACCAATGATCAAGGACGCTTTGTCGTTGACAACCTTGTACCCGGCAACTACACGGTCCGCGTCGAAAAAGAGAATTTCAAGGCGGCGGAACTGACAAGCGTGACCGTTCTCGTAAATAAGACAATCACAGCCAATGTTACTTTGCAGGCTGGACAGATTTCAGAAGTCGTTACGGTTACAGGTGGTGGTAGTGCTGTCGACCAATCTACCACAGCTATCAGTTCAAACCTGAATGATCAGCTGTTTTCAAATCTTCCTGTTCAGCGTGCCGTTTCCGGATTGTTCTATCTGGCGCCTGGGGCGACAGACGGACTCGGCGGAGGCAAGGACAATCCATCTATTTCGGGCGGCTCGGCGCTTGATAATTTGTATGTCGCAGACGGCGTGAATATTACTGATTCCGCTTTCGGTGGTATTGGTACCTTCTCACGCTCTTACGGTGCTCTTGGCACCGGCATCAACACTTCGTTCGTAAAAGAAGTTCAGGTCAAGACCGCTGGTTTTGAACCTCAGTATGGTCAGTCGCAAGGTGGTATCGTGAATATCGTGACGCAATCAGGTAGTAACGAATATCACGGCGCTATCTATGGTTTCGCGAATCCAGCTTCTTTAGAAGCTACAAGGAAACAGGCCGACGATTTTCCACGTCGAAATCCGGGCGGCAAAGTTCTGCACCAGGAAGGCTACGACGCCGGCGTTGACGTCGGTGGGTATGTTCCAGGTGCACGCAACAACTTGTTCTTCTTCGGATCGTTTAATCCGACGGTGAGACGCGACCTCGTTCGCGGTGCGGAAGCAAACTCGCTGAACCCAGTTGATTCGGGATTGAGGATCCTGCGTGGTCCTGAATTCGCTCTTCGCACGCGTACTTACAACTACGCTGCGAAAGGCGAATGGCTCATCAACTCAAATCACCAGGTTACATTTTCAATCTTTGGTGATCCCTCGAAGACTAACAAATCTTCGTTTAGGGGTTTGACCATCGACAACACCACAGCCGACAGCATTCTTGACTACGGAACTCGTAACATGGCGCTGAGATATAACGGCACGTGGTCGCCAACATTGACCTTTAACGCATCGCTTGGACTTGGAAGGACGACTTTCAACGAAACCGGGTTCGACCCCATCACTCAGATTTCTGACCGGCGCGGCTCTGATCAGCTCAATATAGAAGCTGTCACAGGCCAACTTCCGGCACGAGGAAACTTCGTTGCGGATGGCCTGGGATTCTTTGAGCCAACCGAAAGCAAAACCAAACGGGCTGATTTCAATTTGTCCAAAATCCATAACCTGTGGGGCCAGCACACATTGGGAATTGGTTACACATTCCAGCGAGGTAACTACACCGGAACGCGTGACCGTAGCGGCCCGAAGGTAACGATCCCCGCGAACAACGGTATAGCCTCGGGGCAAACAGCCAACATCCAGCTGAGGTTGCGCTACCGGACATCCTCGACAGTGAATATAAATGGTGTACCAGTAGACAACGTCCTACCACTCTTCCCAGTGCAGTTGGCGGATGGTACGACCTCGCTGCTACCGGTTCGTCTCCAGGTCATTCGAGGTGAGTTTGGTAATACAAACTTCACGACTTTCTCTAACTATCACGCAACCTATGCTCAAGACACCTGGCGCTTCAACAAGTACATCACTGGTCTCTTCGGCCTTCGATGGGAGCAGGAACAGCTGAATGGAAGTCCAGGGTTGGCATCCGGCAATCGTATTCACTACACATTGACGGATAACTGGGCCCCACGACTCGGAGTCACAGTCGATCCCCTTGGTCATGGCAAAACGAAGGCCTTCTATAACTACGGTCGGTTCTTCGAATACCTGCCACTCGATTTGGCTGAACGGTCGCTTTCGTCCGAACAAGACTGGACAGGCAGTTTGTTCGTTCCCGAATTCACAACTAATGGAGCCGGACAACGGATCGCGGTGATCAATCCGCTCGGGACAGTTAATCCGATCATTGATGCAGCGCATCAGTTACCCGGTGGTACGGCGATCTCGGCACAGGATCCCGCAAACGCATTCTCGCCGGGAACCAAGCTGGGCTTTACCGATGAACACACATTCGGCTTTGAGCAGCAGTTGCCGCATAACTTTACGTTCTCGGCACGTTATATAGATCGTCGCTCGAAGCGGATTATTGAAGATGCGGCTGTGCTTTCTCCGGAGGCCGCTTTGTCATGCGACTTCCCGAATTGCCAGTCCATAAATGCATTCGCTCACGGCATTAACCAGGTGTACTCAATCGTGAACATCAGCTCCCACTTGGATGCGTTCACGAACCTAGTACCCTTCATCTTCAGTCCCACGTTAAATGGAGCGGGACTGATCACAAACACCCCATCAGGTTGCGCGTCGACGTTGTTTAGCGGGCTTGCTCAGCCCAATTACTTCTTCGACAATGGGGCTAAGTCCGTATGCTTCGCACAAACCGGAATCGACGCTGACGACAACACGTTTGTCACTCCGGACGGAAAGGCAGACGGGTTCCCGGATGCAGTGCGTAAATACCGCGCACTGGAGATCGAACTCAATCGCCGCTTCTCTAACGGTTGGCAGGGCTTTTTCAACTGGCGCATTGCCAAGTTGGAGGGCAACTTTGAGGGACACTTGCGTAACGACAACGGTCAAACTGATCCTGGCATCAGTTCATTGTTTGACTTCACGCAGGGAGATCTCAACCTTCTGGGCGACCAGTTTGCTATCGGTCCACTCAACAGTGATCGGCGCCACATCATTAACGTGTTTGGCAGCTATGCCTTCGACAAGGCGAGAGGCTGGCACATGCTTAATGGACTTAACCTCGGTCTAAACATGCGTTTCGAGACCGGGCTCCCGATCAACAAACTCGATCCACATCCCGTTTACCTGAACACCGGTGAGATCCCACTAGGTGGACGCGGAAGTCAGGGTCGAACGCCAGATTACACACGGTTTGACGTCCACGCAGATTATTCGTGGGCAGTCACGGAGAAGACAAGGGTGAAGTTTGTTGCTGATTTCTTCAACATCTTCAACAGCCAACGAGTTGCCCGTGTTGATGAGAACAACGCTCTCGATTTCGTGGGCGCTTCAAATCCACCGAATCCAGACTTCCTCAAGCCTCGGCCAGTTATTGGAACCACAGCTAGTGGATACCATACGCCGTTCAACTTGAGACTGGGTGTCAGATTTGAATTCTAGTTCAGACTCGACAACGAGTCTTTGCAGGGAGGGGACGAGAGTCTCCTCCCTAACTTTTTTCGGATGTCCTATATTTTTTTCCCGGCTAGTCAGGTATCATTAGTTTCCCTAACTCATTGAATCTATAAATCAGGTCCTTCCCGGGAGTACTAAGATGTTTCGAACGGTGCTCTACTCTGCGATAGTAGTGTTTGCAATACTGATTTCGAGCGGCGTCACATTCGCTCAACAAGCCCCAACCATATCCATTCAATTACAAGTGCACGGTCAGATTCGTTATTCCCAATCGGGCCGTCCGGCCGAATTTGTCCTTGTGCGCCTGGAAAGCTGGGATGGTGCTTCGGCTGGTGAAACAACCAGCGATCGGAGTGGGCGATTTACGTTCATGGGGTTATGGAAAGCCCTATTTAACGTCTCAGTTAGAGTACAGGGTTTTAAAGAGATCAGGCAGGAGGTCGATCTTCGTACTCAAGTCAGTGATTACGTTCAGTTGCAGTTAGTCCCTGAAGTTAATAGTGCTCCAATATCGCAGCCGAAGCACGCAGCAGTAATTGACGCGAGTATACCGCCTGCCGCACGTGGAGAATTCGAGAAGGGCAGTGATGCTCTCTTATCGGAAAAGAATGTAGCTAAGGGAATTCACCACCTTGAAAAGGCAGTTCGCCTATATCCACAGTATGTGGACGCCCTTCTACTGATCGGCACAACCTACATGGACAGACAGGATTGGCTGAAGGCTGAGGCTGCTTTCCGGCAAGCGCTCGCACTCGATACCAAGAGATCAACCGCATACTTCGCACTTGGGGAACTCTACCTGCGACAGAAAAAATATCCTGATGCTGAAACCAATATGTTGTTGGGGATTCATCTGGATCTTAAATCAGTCCAGGGGCATTTCCTGCTCGGTCTCCTTTATTATGAGTTGGGGGATCTTGTTAAGGCAGGACCGCAGGTGGGAACTGCGCTGCAATTGAATCCGAAGTTCGCTCGGGGACATTTGCTGGCTGCGAACATTCTGTTGGACGCTCACCAAACTGATAATGCGATGGTTGAGTTTGAAGAGTACTTGCGGCTAGACCCTAAAGGTGAATTTGCAGATCAAGCAAGACATACTGTCGCCAAGCTCAAAGACAAGTCTCGGTAGAAATTCCATCGATAGGAAGTTTCATACTCTCCGCCTTAATAATTTAAGTTTGAAGGAGAATTACAATGCAGGCTCGATTATTGTACGTTGCTTTAATCTCATCACTGGTGCTGTGTGCCGCGGTTGTTGTATCGGCGCGCGACAGCCAAGATCCAAAAGACAGGAGCTTAGCTGCTGCGCAAATAACCGGTCAGGTGCGTTTCGCTGATACTAAACAGCCCGCCTACAACGTCATGGTAACCTGCGAGGCCGATATTGGTGGTTTAGTTGGGCAAGTGATGACTGATAGAAATGGAAAATTTACCTTCCCGAATCTTGCGCTTGCGCAATACCGCATTACTGTGCGAGTCCCTGGTTACATCGAAGAACGGCAGTCGGTCGAGGTCATGACTACTCAGAGTGCTTTTCTGCAGTTTCAGTTACAACCCGACAAATCAAACCCAGCTGCAGTCAAGCCAGGCGTCATTGATGTCGCCGTACCTGAAGGTGCTAAACGTGAATTCGATGCTGCGACAAAAGCATTGGACAAGGGCAAGGACGGAATCGACGAGGCGGTTCATCACCTTGAGAAGGCCCTGAGTATCTATCCGAGATACTCTCAGGCCGCTTTGATGTTGGGCACGGCATACATGGATCTTGGACAGTGGGCGAAAGCAGAGCAGTCGTTGAAAAAGACTTTAGAGATCAATCCACAGGCCGCCAATGCCTTATTTGCATTGGGTGAATTGTATCGGCAACAAAAGCGGACTGATGACGCAGAAAAAGTGGTTGTGCAAGGGCTCGGGATCGAGCCACGTTCATACCAGGGGCACCTTAATCTCGCTCGCATATATTGGGATACTTCGGCGCAGATCAAAGATGACACACAAGCTCGACCAGTCCTTGAAAAAGCGTACGAAGAAGTTAAGAAGTCCCTCGAGTTGAATCCAGAGTTTGCGCCAGCTCACGTCGTGAAGGGAAATCTTCTGCTTCGAGTTCATCGCGCTCAAGATGCTCAGCACGAGTTTGAAGAGTATTTGCGGTTGGAACCAAAAGGGCCGTTCGCTGAGCAGGCACGAACAACCGTCGAGAGGATCAAGAAAGCACTGGCCAGTCAACCGGCGAAGCAGACACCTTAAACGAAACTAATCTTGCAAGAAGCGATTGCGGGCTTAACTTCTCTTCAACTCGAGAAGATGCCCCAGCTTCTCTTTCTTTGTGCGGAGATAACCGGCGGCATTTTCCGCCGAATCAACTTCGATTGATACTCGTTCAACAATCTTCAGTCCGGCTTCTTCAAGCGCCTGAAGCTTCAAAGGATTATTCGAGATGACTCGCACTTTGCAGAGCCCAAGATCGAAAAGTATCTCCGCACATTGCCGGTAATCTCGCAGGTCTACCGCCAAACCGAGCCTTTCATTTGCTTCAACGGTATCAGCTCCCTGGTCTTGTAATGCATACGCCCGAATCTTGTTTAGAATGCCGATGCCACGGCCTTCCTGCTGCTGATAAACAATTGCACCGCGGCCTTCTTGTTGGATCATCTGCAGCGTCGCATGAAGCTGATCGCCGCAATCGCATTTGCTCGAACCAAAAACGTCCCCCGTTAGACACTGAGAGTGAATTCTCACGAGCGTGGGAATGTCGCGACTCATTTGACCCTTGTACAGGGCAACATATTCTTCTTCGCTAATAAGCGACCGATAACCGGCGATTTTGAAATCACCCCATTCGGTAGGCAGGTTAGCGATCGCTACGCGCTCAACCGTGCCGGTTTCTACAGAATCGCAACAGGACTGGATTGCTGAACGTTCCAATGTAAATCTCTCCCCTAGTGCCATAACTGCTTTGATTTACCAGGCTGCCGAGAATTATAGGAGCATCGCGAGACGCCTCACAAGTCGAGGGATTCCCAGGGCATTCAGATAGAGTTCGACAATAACCCGTTCCGAGACCCGCAGAGACCCACGATTTCTGCAACCGGGACCCGGTTCGCACGTGGAATTGTCGGGCGGTCGATTTCTCAGCCAGCAGTTTGCGAATGCTTTGTTCCGCCTGTATTCTTCGCGTAAGCCCACCACCGTAGACTAGGTGAGGATTCCGTAGTGAGTAACAATCTCAATTTAGCCTCGAAACCGTTTAGTAATCGCCTGCTCCCGTGGGTGTTGACGGCAGTCATCCTATTTATATCGGTGGTCGGCTTGGTTGTCGTCATCCAACTCACTACCAGCATTAACCGGGATGTCGCCTCCAGAAGTGCCGCCGTCAATAAGATGAAACAGGAAGAGCAGTTATTGATTACTAAGGGCGAGGAACTTAAACGCCAATTCTCAATCGATAAACAGCAAGCACTGCAAGCTGCTCATCAACTAGTTGACCGAAAGGGCTTTTCCTGGTCGCGATTGTTTGCGGATTTGGAAGATGCGGTACCGGACAACGTTCGAGTTTCACGAATTGCAGTGCGAGACATAACGAGACAAGGTGATCAAACTGTTGCTGAGCTTGATTTGGCTGTCTTTTCGAAGACCTCAACTAATGTGCTTCAGATGATGTCCGACATGAATAAGAGCGGAATATTTGACGCCAAGCTGGTAAATCAAAATCTGCAAAAAGGTCGAGGTGAAAGTGGTAGCGAGTTCGAATTGGTGGTCGTCTATCGACCAAGACATGGCGTTGCGAGCGAGAGTGTGGCGGAAGTCCGTGACGACAAGGAGAAGGCTACAAAATGAGCGAAGCAGTTGTGGCTACTCCCAATCGTTCTAACAGTCTTACGAATCTGCTGAACTCTCGTCGCGGAAAGATGTTTGGTATTGCGGAGATTATTGCGCTCGCGTTGAGTTGCTTCGTACTGTTTTTGGTTTTAGTTAGTTACCTGTATTTCCTGGGACCTGCTCGAGCGCGACGTTCCGCTGTCGAAGCTGATCAAATAAGACTCCAGCAAAACCTTGTGAAACTCCGAAGCATTGTTGACGTAGCGCAAAACACACAACAACGCGCTGACGCAATTGCGACGAGCCTTGATAAATTCGAAACGGCAAGCCTTGTGCGGTCGGACGAAGGACGAATGGCGCTCTATGGGGAGCTCAACCAGTTAATAACAAAGAATGGCTTGCGCAACACCTCGGGGCCTTCCTACACAGCTCTGGATCCGATTGGAACAAAAGTAACAGCAGGTAGTTCGGCAAATACGAAATGGCAGAGTGTTTATCCAGGTATCGGGGTCATGGTGACTGTGGAAGGTTCTTACCAAAACCTTCGTCGTTTCATTCAGGATCTGGAGAGAACAAAACAGTTTGTGATCATCAATGAGGTTGAGTTGCAGCGTGCCGAGAATAGTGGACAGTTAGCTTCCGCAACAGACTCTGAATCCGGGACGCGCGAATCGCTCGTTAGTCTGCAGTTGAACATGACAATGTACTTCCAGCGAAACGAAACGGAAAACGGTGTGGGTGGTCAGGAGCGATAATGGAGTTAGCTGATTTCTCAAGACCGGGAGAAAGGAAAAAACTGATCTGGGCTGCTGTACTCGGCCTAATTGCCATCATCTTTCTCTGGTGGACGTTTATAGGTTTCGGAAAGAGCACCCCAACAGTACCTGCTCGACCATCTCAGACATCGTCAACCCTGGGTCGGTCGGCGCCGCCACGAACTGTTAACAACCTCAACAGCGGCAGCACTGAACCTCAGCTCGCAGATATTAGTTATATGCAGGAGATACCACCCGTGTCGCAGGGCTCCGCAACCAATGTTCCTGAACCAAAGAGAAACATTTTTGCATACGTCGAAAAAGCTAAACCTGTCGCCTCGCCTACGGTGACGCCTACTCCAACGCCTCCGCCCCCCGTCCTGCTGGCGAACATCAATCCACCGAACGTCTATGCACGAACGGCTGACTTTACTCTTGAGCTTAGTGGCGACAAGTTCACGCCGGACATGCGGGTGTTCGTTGATGGTCGTGAAATACCTACAAAGTACAAAGGCCCTCAACAAATGACTGCCACAGTTGCCGCCGCAATCATTGCCAGTCCAGGAGTACGGCAGATCAAAGTACAGACACCAAATGGAAGTGCTTACTCAGGCGTTCAACAATTGAGCGTTGCGCCTGCACCCACGCCAAACTATTCGTACGTCGGAATCATCGGAACGCCAACTCACGTTGATACTGCGCTGCTTCAGGACAAGAACAACAAGGAGATCCTGAGTGTACAGCGTGGCGATTTATTGAGTGGCAGGTTTCGTGTTACCAGCATCTCTGAAAAAGAAGTTGTGTTCCTGGATGCGAACTTGAAGATCAAACACACTCTAGCCATGACTGAAGGCGAGAAAGTTTCTGGCACACCACTTGGTCGTCCAACACCACGCGTAGACGCTGAAGACGATGAACCATAGACGAAACCCAGACCACAATATATTAGGGTCTCGGTTAAGCCATTCGATCGGGCCCCTCACTGTCCCTTCCGCCACGCGACGGCGTTCCGAGGGCGGCTACAGCCTCGTCGCCCTCCTGGCAGTGATGACCGTTGTAGCTCTTTTCGCGATGGCTGTGGCTCCCAGTCTTCAGCAGCAATCGCAGCGAGACAAAGAGAAGGAAGCAATCTATCGCGGCGAACAAGTAGCAGAAGCGATACGCGAGTATTATCGTTATCGAGCGGCAGTTAATAATGTAAGAGGTGACCAGGCGTTACCAACATCGATGGACCAGTTAGTGCAAGGTGTTCCTATCCCTGGCGGCTCAAAGACGCGACAAATTCTGCGAGCGAGTGCAGCGCGCGATCCACTTTCACTCGAAGGTGAATGGCGACTTATTCATCCGCGTTCCGACGAGCTAATTGACTTCCAACAAGCAGTGTCGACTTATGTTGGCTCTGTGGCTCCGCAGCCGCGAGACCCGCAAATGATTGAATTGCAACGGGTTGCAGCCCCGCAGATCGTTAATGTATTGAATACAGGAACTCCCACTCGAAATAGCAGCTCTTCTTCGATCTCTGATGATTCGAGTGGTCCATTTGTGGGTGTAGCGAGTCGCAGCAAACGCTCGTCGGTGCTGACGTTCTACGGTATTGAAAGTCATGATCAATGGATCTTCACACCTTTGTTCCGCAACTGATCCATCATGAAAGTGATTGCGATCACTTTCGCTGGTCCAACAATTCCTCGTCATAAAAATTCTCAACGCGATCAATCGCTGAGATCAAAGAACACTACTGCGCATCGATCTCACTACGTCACACGCGCGCTGACGTCATCACTTCGCCGACTCAAGGTTGGACAAAACTACGCCGCCAGCAGGTACTAAAATATTTCATCGAGGCAGCAATAAGTTATTGACAACTGTGACAATTACGTTTATATAGCAAGATGTTGTGCGCCGTTTACTCTAGCCCACAAGAACAAGACAAACACAGTATCTTGTGGTCGTGAAGAAACAAACCAAAACCAATCTTGAAAGAAGGAGCACATAGAAGCTATGGCAACTAAAAAAGGTGGAAAGAAAGCAGCGAAAAAGGGTGGCGCCAAGAAGGGCGGCGCAAAGAAGGGCGGAACCAAGAAGGCCGCAAAGAAGAGATAACTCGAACCAGCAGGTCACAGAGCAAGTCTTCCACCGGCGCACACAAACATCTGAGGTCTTCCGGACCTTACAAAAGAAACGACGAGACCTTCAAGCGAAGCTCGTCGTTTCTTTTTGCAATTAACACCACCGCTGCTCTTTGTCAGTAGTCAGTCCTCTGTGATAGGTCCAATAAGTCAAATAGGTCCTATACTACTGACGACTGAGGAGACTACTGACCACTTCATGATTCACGTCGCCTTATTCGAACCCGAGATTCCTCCTAATACTGGCAACATTGCGCGCTTATGTGCGGCGACGAGAGTCCCTTTACACATAGTCGGTGTGACTGGCTTTCGTTTGGACGATCGAGCTGTGAAGCGAGCAGGACTTGATTACTGGCCCGAGGTCATACTTCATCGCCATCCGGACCTCTACAGTCTCTATTCAGACTTGCCTGATGCAAGGTTCGTTTACCTCTCAAAAAAGGCAGAGCGATCCTATACAACCTGGCCTTTCACAGACTCCGAGTGCCTTGTTTTTGGGAGCGAAACACGCGGCTTGCCAACCGAACTACTGGAAGCCAATTGGCAAAACTGCCTGAAGATTCCACTCCTCAATCCAAAAGTACGAAGCCTTAATCTCGCAACCGCCGTAGCGATGGTGCTCGGTGAAGCATTGAGACAGACCGGTCTGTTCTAGTCGCGCGGTCATTCCACTACCCGAGTCACGGTTAATAACTTCGGGATGGTAAGATACCTGTTTCTTATCATACGGAAAGTTTGGACTGGTAGATGAATCAGAGAACAGACATTCGAAATATTGCGATCATTGCTCACGTCGACCATGGGAAGACGACACTCGTCGACGCCATGCTTAGGCAATCGGGAACGTTCCGCGAAAATGAGCAGGTCCGCGAGCGCGTCATGGATTCAATGGATCTTGAGCGCGAACGTGGCATCACGATTATGGCGAAGAACACGGCAGTTCGTTATCGCGACGTCAAGATCAACATTGTGGACACCCCCGGCCACGCCGACTTTGGCGGCGAAGTTGAGCGCGTCCTGAAGATGGTTGATGGGGTTATGTTACTCGTTGATGCTGCCGAAGGTTGTTTACCGCAAACTCGCTTCGTCTTGCGTAAGGCGCTCGAGGCTCGACTGCCGGCCATCGCAGTCGTCAACAAGATAGATCGCGGTGATGCTCGCCCCGCGGAAGTGGTCGATGAGATCTACGAACTATTTCTTGATCTTGACGCTACGGACGAGCAGATCGAGTTTCCGATCCTCTATGCGATCTCGCGCGAAGGGATCGCTAAGAAGCAGCTCGAGGAACAATCGGAGAACCTCAAACCACTCTTCGAACAGATCGTCGAAACGATTCCATCTCCAAAAGAGTTGCGGTCCGATTCGCTACAAGTGCTGGTTGCGAATCTTGATTACAACGATTATGTCGGTCGACTCGCGATCGGGCGAATCTTTTCCGGTGAGATCGCGGTTGGCGATCAAATTGCCGTGGTCAAACCCGATCGTTCAATACAAAAAACTCGAGTGTCACAGCTTTATGTATTCGAGGGTCTCAAGCGTGAACCAGTCATGCGAGCGGGATTGGGGGAGATCATTGCTCTTGCTGGAATCGATGACATCAATATCGGCGACACGATTACTACACTGGAGAATCCGCATCCCCTGCCGCCAATTGCTGTTGACGAGCCAACAATCGCAATGATTTTTGGCGTTAACAATTCACCATTTGCCGGACGTGAAGGCAAGTTCGTGACTTCACGACAGGTGAAGGAGCGTCTCGATAAAGAAATCCTTGGCAATGTTGCGATTCGAGTGGAGGAAACGGATTCACCGGATCAATTCAAAGTATCGGGGCGTGGCGAGCTCCAGTTGGCAATTTTGATCGAGATGATGCGACGTGAAGGTTACGAGCTGCAGGTCTCGAAGCCGGAAGCAATCACTCGAAACGCCGATGGAGCCGTTTTGGAACCGATCGAGTCTGTAGTTGTTGATTGCCCCGATGAGTTCATCGGAGTCATCACTGAAGCTCTGGGTCGTCGTAAGGGTCAGATGACAAAGATGGTGAACCACGGAACCGGACGTGTGCGTCTTGAGTTTGAGGCCCCCTCACGAGGGTTAATTGGATTCCGCAGCGAATTTCTAACTGAAACCAAGGGCACGGGTTTGCTCAACACGATGTTCCAACGTTGGGGAGAGTGGCAGGGATCGCTTCGGGGACGAGCCACGGGATCTTTGGTAGCGGACCGCGTCGGCGAAACGACGACATACGCGTTGTTCAATCTGCAAGAGCGAGGGACGCTGTTTGTCAGGCCAGGGACTCGAGTTTACGAGGGAATGATCATTGGGGAAAACGCTCGAGCCGTCGATCTCGATGTAAACGCGATCAAGGAAAAGAAACTGACTAACATGCGCGCTTCAACCGCTGATGAAGCGATGAGGCTTGTGCCTCCGAAAGAGCTATCACTCGAACAGGCGCTTGAGTTCATTAGCGATGACGAGCTTGTGGAAGTGACCCCGCAAACGATTCGTCTTCGAAAGCGCATCCTTGCGGGAAATCAACGACCCAAGAAGAAAGATGTGGGAGAAACGTAGTTTCAAGTGTCCTTTCGGCTACCGAAGATTTACCCCTTGACGGATGTTGGACTTACTGGCTTAACGCATGCTGAACAGGTTCGGCGCTTGGCTAAAGGTGGAGCCTTGCTGATCCAGCTGCGCGATAAGACAGCGGGCCCTCGCGACTTCCTCGAATCTGCTAAGGCGGCCGTCATCGCCGCAAGAGAATGCAGAGTTAAGTTAATCATCAATGATCGAGCCGACATCGCCGCTGCCGTGGGTGCAGATGGCGTGCATCTTGGTCAGGATGATCTTCCGGTGGCAGCAGCAAGGGAACTGCTTGGTGCCAAAGCCATTGTCGGACTCTCGACTCATTCCCTGTCGCAGGCAGAGGCCGCGACAAAACTGGGAATCGATTACCTGGCGTTCGGACCCGTCTTTTCAACCGGAACAAAGGACGACACCGCTCGCGAAGTTGGTCTTGACGGGCTAAAAGCGGTTCGCAGCAAGGTTGGGGAATTCCCGCTGGTTGCGATTGGCGGAATCACTTTAGAGCGCGCATTGGACGTCCTGCGGGCAGGGGCAAACTCCGTTGCCGTTATTAGCGCCTTACTTAGGAATCCTCACGAAATCGCCGCTCAGACTGCTCATCTGCTACAGTGCGTTGAACAAATTTAGCTTGCGTTGATCAAGATTTTCGGAGAGAATTCGTCCAAGCAGGTTGGATGTTTGCCTGCACCCGAGTCGGGGTTCCCCTTCCACACGCGTTTTAGCTACAAACTAACTACGAGCTGCAATAGGATGAGTTTCTTCGATCTGCCTCCGATCATCGAGCGAATGTTGCTCGTCTCCGACAAGATCAGCGATCTGAATTTCTCGGTTGGACAGCATCCCCAGGTTGAAATCAACGGGATTCTGACGCCAGTCCAACCTCTCGGAATGCAGAAGCTTTCGCCGTATCAAACTGAAATCATTGCACTCACGCTCTTGTACGGACACGCTGATGCTGCTGAGCGCCTTGCCAGAACCGGCACGGCCGACCTGAGTTACTCCTTACCCTCCAGAGCTCGATTTCGGGTGAATATATTCCAACAGCGTGGCGTGTATTCGATTGTCATGCGAGTTATTCCAACGGACATTCCGAGTTTGGCAACCCTGGGATTGCCGGCTCAACTGCGCGAAATTTCCGAATTGCGTAACGGACTGGTTCTGGTCACCGGACCAACAGGCTCAGGCAAGAGTTCGACTCAAGCCGCAATCATCGACATCATCAACGAGAAGAAGCATTATCACGTTGTTACGATCGAAGACCCCATTGAGTATCTCCATGCACACAAGAACTCCACGATAAACCAGCGTGAAGTGGGCAGCGATACCAAAGACTTTCCGTCTGCGCTGCGTGCGACGTTACGGCAGGCTCCGAAGGTTATCCTGATCGGTGAAATGCGAGATTTCGAGACGACTGAAATTGCTCTCGAAGCCGCTGAGACTGGACACCTGGTCTTATCAACACTGCATACGATCGATGCTGCGAAAACGGTCGATCGCATTATCGGCTTGTATCCAAAGAATGAGGAGCCTGTAATCCGAACGCGGCTGGCGCAGACATTCCGCTACATAGTTTCTCAGCGATTGATTCCGCGTGCTGACGGCGGCGGTCGAGTGGCCGCGGTTGAAATACTGCGATCAAGTCCACGAACTCGCGAATACATCGAGGCCGGCGAAGTAGAAGGAAAGTCATTGCTGGATGCCATGCGTGACGGAAAACTCGATGGCATGCAGGACTTCGATAGCGTCATTAAAGAACTAATCGAAACGAAGGTGGTTACGTTGGAAGACGGCCTCGCCTTCTGTACAAATCAAAACAACTTGCTGCTCTCGTTGAAAGGTATGACTGCAGCGGAAGACTTTATCCGCCGTGAAGTAGATCGCATGCCTTCGTTCTCCGACTCCGGCTCGATGTTGGGGATGATCGAATAACATGATTGTAGTTTGCGAACATTGCTCGACTCGCCTGCAAATCGACAGCCAGAGAACACCATCCGGGAGTTTGAAGGTCCGCTGCCCGAAATGTAAGAACACCGTGAACGTAAACAGCGGAAGTCCCGCATCTGATCAAAGTGCGTTGAATGTCGGCGGGTCTCCGGCCACTGAACATCCTCGTTACGATCAGCCGACAGCGGTCGCCTATAAACTCTCGAGTTCGGCCGATGAGGACGAAACGTCTGTCAATGACGAAGCCCTTACTGCCTTACTGGAGGTACTTAGCAAAGGCCTTTCAAAACGGGCCGGCAACAGTTCGCACCAACAATCATCGCGTCGACGTAAAGTATTGATCTGTGCCTCGCCGACATCGCGCGACCCGGTTGCACGTTGTCTTACCGAGAACAATTATCAGGCGTTTATTGCTGAGGATACGCGTCAAGCGGTGGAAACGATGCGCGCTAATCAAATGGAGGTCGTTCTTCTTGAGCCTCAGTTTGATATGGCGGAACAGGGAGCAGCTTTCATCGTCAGAGAAATAAACGTGCTGCGGCCTGCGCAACGACGAAGACTGTTTTTTGTCCTGGTTTCGCCCTCGCTACGAACAATGGATACTCACGCAGCGTTTCTCAACAACGTAAACGCGATCGTCAACACCAACGATCTTCGAGACTTGCCTCGCATTCTCGAAATTGGTTTTCGCGAGTTCAACGAGCTGTATAGAGATCTGAATCAAGCGTTGAATTTAGCGGCGTTGTAAGAGCCTTCAAAATCAAACCAGCACGCAGGCCACGTTTGTGGCCTTTCAAATTCGCGGTGAACGTCTTCTGTCGAAGCGGAACGTCCTCGGCCACTTTGTAGAACAGAAGTCTCTTGACCGGGTACACGAAAGCTCTTCTGTCGGAGCGCGTCCGTCCTCGCCCGCCCCCTTCGAACAGAAGTCCCATTATTTTCTAGCTGGACCGATAGAGCGCCGCGTGGAACTTACTGATGGGTCCTGTTCGAAGGGGGCGGGCGAGGACGGACGCGCTCCGACAGAAGAGCTTTCGTGTACCCGGTCAAGAGACTTCTGTTCTACGATGCGCAGGGTGAATTTGTTAATCTTACGCCCGTTCTAGTTCATCGATAATCGAGGTTAAAGGTCTGGTGACAGTAAAGAAGGACGTCAACTCCGCTCGTTTTTCAGAAGCAACCATTGCGGTTCACGGCGGGAAGAGTGCGAACGATGTGCCTTTCGGCGCAGTTGTGTCGCCTATCTTCCATTCCTCTACTTATCGTTTTTCGAGCTTTGATGAAATGCGTCGTTACTCGCGTGGCGAACTGCCTCATGCGTTCTTCTACTCGCGCTACGCTAATCCCACCGTTACAGATGTGGAACGCACCATCGCTGATCTTGAAGGCGCTGAAGCTTGCGTTGTCATGTCTTCCGGTTCAGCCGCTGTCTTTTGTGCGCTTGGTGCCCTATGTGAGGCTGGCGATGAAGTCATCGCCTGCGATTCAATCTATGGTGGTTCTGTCAAAATCATCAGCAAAGTGTTGGCGCGTTGGGGAGTGCGTTCGCGTTTTATCCGTCTGGACGAAATTGATCAAATACCTGTCATCGCAAGTCCAAGGTCCAAAGTCTTTTGGTTCGAGACGCCGGCAAATCCCATCAACCGCATCGTTGATTTGGCAGCGGTGGCAGACTCGTGTCGCAAAGTTGGGCTCTATTCGTTGATCGACAACACTTTTGCGACCCCGATTCTTCAGAAACCCCTGACTTATGGACTCGACGGCGTAATGCACAGCGCGACCAAATATCTTGGCGGTCACTCGGATCTTACAGCTGGCGCGGTAGCGGGAACACATGAATACATTGATCGAGTTCGACAGCTGTCCATTCTGGTTGGGACCACTCTGGATCCAGGCGCCGCGTATATGCTGAGCAGAGGAATCAAGACCCTCGAGTTACGAGTCAGGGCTTCGTGTGAAAATGCATTAAAGCTTGCGCAGGCTCTTCGACATCATCCAAAGGTAGCTCGAGTTTACTATCCAGGCTTGGAGGAAGATTCCGGTCATCAAGTCGCTAAACGACAGATGAGCGGATTCGGAGGCGTTGTTGCGATCGACTTAGCAGGTGGCGAATCAGACGCCGAAAGATTCTTTGATGCTTTCAATCTCGTCGCTACAGCGCCGTCACTGGGTGGAGTTGAGACGCTCGTAAGTTATCCTTTGTATTCATCACACGCCGGCTTTTCTGATGAAGAGTTGAAAGCTGCGGGAGTGTCGGCAGCCACGGTGCGATTTTCGGTTGGAATTGAAGCCATCGAGGACATCATTGCTGATGTCGAACAGGCGTTAGGTCAGATTTGATTTATGGCCTCCGATGAATTCGTGTCGGTCATTATCCGACACGACGAACACGATCACAGGCACATGCGTTCGGCAGACAGTTGGCGCCGGCTTGCTTTGGTACTGCTGCTGACTGCGGGCTGTATGCTGTTGGAATTGGTCGGTGGGTGGTGGACTGGATCTCTGGCACTGTTGGCGGATGCAGGTCACATGTTCACCGACGCTGCAGCGCTGATTCTGGCCTTAACAGCGGTGTGGTTTTCGTCCAGACCTGCAACCTCAAAAAAAACGTTCGGATATTATCGACTTGAGATCATTGCCGCCCTCGTAAACGGAGTTGCGCTTGTCGTAATTGCGCTATTGATTTTTTATGGCGCTTATCAGCGATGGTTGGATCCGCCTTTCGTTCGGAGCGGTCCGATGATGATACTTGCTGCTGTTGGACTTGCGATCAATCTGCTATCAGCCTGGATTCTTCATGCACACGACTCGATAGATCTGAACATACGTGGCGTATGGTTGCATGTTATGGGTGACGCGTTAGGTTCCGTGGCGGCCATCATCGCTGGCGCGTGCATCATGTTCTTTGGCTGGTATGCAGCCGATCCACTGTTCAGCGCGTTGATCAGTTTGCTTATCGTCTGGGGTTCGGTGCGATTGATTCGCGATTCAACGAACGTGTTACTGGAAGGCACTCCAGCGCACATCAACCTTGCGGCCGTCGAAGACGCAATTCTCGCCACCTCGGGAGTGAGTGACGTTCACGATCTCCACGTTTGGACTATAACTTCCGGGAGGGAAGCTCTCAGTGCTCATGTCATCCATGCAGAGACTATTTCACAGCCGGATCTGCTTAAGGAGTTGCGTACAAAACTTTATGACCGTTTCGGAGTCGATCATTTGACGATTCAAATGGAGACTCCTGACTTCGAAGACGAGACCTACCACTTCTGCAACAATGGCACGGCCTGCTTTAAGTCGGATCGCAGTTGAAAAGGAATAGGATCGATTCGAACAATAGGACCTATCTCGTGGAGCTAAACCTACTCATAACTCTGGATCTCCGGGAGCAGGCTGCTCTGCAAGCCGCTCTTGTTACACACGGCGCACCCGATGCACTCGTTACGCTCGCACTCACTGGCGCGTGTCGACTTACTTCAATGGAAGAAGCTAGAAACCTCAAGAAATGGTTGGCTGAAGCGCGAACCGCAGATCAGTCTGACTTTGCCTCACTGCAGGTCATAGAAAACGCAATGGCGAACTTTGGCTTGTGACTCTTCCTCATGAACGAAATCGGACTCGGATACGGCCGGCAGTCAATCAAGTTCACATTCGATGACCGCCTGACAATTCTTTCTGTTGATAGCCCAGATGAAAAGCCATTAACCGATATTGAAATCGGCTCCGCGCTCGATTCACCTATTGCGTCATCTCCATTGGATGAGTTGATTAATCCGGACGATTCGGTGCTTCTCGTCGTCTCCGATGCCACACGCCCCACCGGCAGCGCACAGGTTGTAAATCTTATTGTCCGAAGATTGATCCAGGCAGGTGTTGCGGCGAATAAGCTTGCGATTATCTTCGCCACCGGAATTCATCGCCCCGTGACGCCCGAGGAGAAAGTAGAACTACTTACGCAGTTCATCGTTCAACGAGTTCGTACTCTTGACCACAACCCTTACAACCGCGGTTCATTGGTGTCGTTGGGCGTTACCGAGATAGGCATTCCCGTTGAAGTCAACAAGGCCCTGTCTGAGTTTTCAAAGACAATTCTGCTGGGAGGAATCAACTTTCACTACTTCGCAGGGTTCACTGGCGGACGAAAGTCCATCTGTCCTGGTCTGGCTTCCGCTGAGACTATTGAGAGAACGCATATGCTCGCTCTCGATTTTGAACGAGGCGGTCGTAAAGCAGGAGTTGGTACTGGGCTGCTGGATGGTAATGCGGTTCACGAACAATGCGAACGCGTCGCTGAACTTGTTCGTCCGACGTTTGGGATCAACACCGTAGTTGATGAACTGAAGCGCGCTGTACGAGTCTACTGCGGCGATTGGCGACTTGCGCATCGAACTGGTTGTGAGTCCTACTTGAACGATCATTCAGTTGCAATTCAAACCAGGAGAGAGCTCGTGATTGTCAGTTGCGGCGGCTTTCCACATGACATAAATCTCATACAAGCTCATAAAGCTTTGGAGATGGCATCATACGCTTGCAATGATGGTGGATCGATTATCCTGGTTGCGGAATGTCGTGACGGGTTTGGTCGTGCTGATTTCTTGAAATGGTTCGAGAGCACAGATTCTGTTGAGCTCGAACAGCGGCTTGTTGAAAAGTATGAAGTCAACGGTCAAACTGCATGGTCTCTTCTTACAAAGGCGGAGCGTTTTCATGTGCAACTCGTTTCTGATCTCGAAGAGGATGATGTCAGGCGTATGAGAATGGAGCCCGCCAGGAACCTTGAAGATGCAATGAAGCGCGCAGGCGATTATCAAAGTGGATTCATTATGCCGAGAGGCGCAGCCGTCTTACCCAGATTGACCTCATGAGCAAAAGATGGAATTGGTATTGTCATCCTGCGTTGTGAGAAGTTGGACGTGGCAAGACCGCGACTCGCTTGTGCGTCATGCAAACAACCGAAAGGTGTGGATAAATCTTCGGGATAGATTTCCGTATCCCTACACAAAGGATGACGCGAGACGATGGCTCGATTGTGTCGTCGAATTAAGACCGCCCACCAACTTCGCGATAGACATAAATGGGGAGGCCGTCGGCGGCATTGGCTTTTCAGTTCAGGCAGATGTCTCGTATCGCTCGGCTGAAATTGGATACTGGTTAGGGGAAGAGGTGTGGGGGCGCGGTATTGCCACCGACGCCTTAGTCGCTGTTACGGACCACGCTTTTGCTTCATTTGACCTTTGCAGACTATACGCACATGTGTTTGAGTGGAACGTAGCGTCCGCGCGAGTTCTGGAAAAGGCCGGCTATGCCTTCGAAGGTCGATTAATAAAAAGCGTGACGAAAGATGGAAAGACGATAGACCAACTGCTGTACGCGAAAACGATCGATTAGGAGGCTAGTGGTCAATGGTTCGTAGCTAATTGGACCCATGTGACCTATAGGACCTATTACTCCGGATCACTGACCACCTGCCTCTGCACTTCAACAAACAAGGAGATCACGATGCAAAAACTAGCTCTGATGCTCATTCTTTTTCTCGCGGCCGTCGTTAACGCTCAAGAAACCAGCACGGCGAATGAGAAACACGTAGCGACCAGCGAAGCAGCAGTTGCCCTCGATGCGACCGGGGCACCAGTTCTCGAAGCGAAACTGCTCACGACATCCCTCAACGGCGCTCCAGACACTCCCGTCACCAACACTCGAATTGTGGTTCGCAACATCAGCCCGATCGCATTCGGCTTCGTTTCTGGCATTGCAACTTTCTACGATGGGAGTGGCGTGCGATGTGGCGAAGGAGTATTTAAGGCAGACGTTTTGGCTCCGAACGAGTCGTTTGAAACCGACACTCCTGGAGCCCGGATTCACTGCGCGGCGTCTTCATGGAGAGTTGTTGCAACGAGTCTGATTCCTCGAGTAGTTCCCAACTCAACTCCAACAAATTCGAAACTGGTAATTACAATCGATGGTGAACAGCATCCGTTGCAGTTAGATAAACCACTCACGCTCAGCGTTAGCGACAAGCCACGAGTAATCGTTGTTCGTGAACTGCCTTAATTAGTACGTTCCTGCCTTGACCGTCGCTTCTTACGGGCTCTAGCATGAACATTAAGCAAAAGAGCGAGCCCGAATGGGGAAGAGTTTTATGGCAGACGAAGAACGGAAATGTGGACATGCAACGTGTGACTGTCGTGTAAGTGACGATGAAAAGTACTGCAGCGAATACTGCCGGAATGCCGAGAAATCAAAAGTAGCAGAAATAGGCTGTGGTTGTGAACATTCGCCATGCAGATAGGTACAAGTTAGTCCGCGTCCCGTCAGATTCACAATCCTCACTATCCCCTAATGAGTACGACTGTGGTTTTTCGTCAGCACGTTAGAGTCTTGGCAAGCGTGTTAATGTACAGATACCGATGATGCTTCCTCTTCTGATCGAACTGCAACGACTGAAAAGATTGGATCGGACCGGTTGGTCTTTGCGAGGATTGCCAAACGGGACCGAGTCCGTCGCGGCACACTCATTCGGAGTTGCTTGCACCGCAATGTTGCTGGCGGATCAACTTAGCCGGCAAGGTGTTGAAATTAACGTAGAGAAGGTACTACGAATTTCCTTGTTGCACGATTGGGCGGAAACGCGAGTCGGAGACATGCCGAGGACGGCGAAGATGTATTTTGGAAAGGAAGTTACTCGCAAAGCAGAGACTGGTGCGTTCGCAGACATAGTCACAACGTTAATTGATAAGAGTGAGTTTATCGATCTGTATGAAGATTACGAGAGTCGTATGAGTCTGGAAGCACGACTGGTCAAAGCAGCAGACGTCATTGATTTGTTAGTGCAAGTGTTGGCCCTCGAAAGAGCGGGAGCTCGGGGCCTTGATGAGTTTTGGGAAATTGCTGAGGATCCGGATTTCCAATTAACGGGGCCGGCCAAAGAAATTACAAACCAACTTGTTCTTTCTCTCCTGGATGCAAGAAGGGAATTGCCTCAAATTTCGCGCTAATGACTGATCTGCTATCTGATTTGACGTGGGGCAAAGCACTCATTGGCGTTCTGATTTTTGTCGGGACCTTCGTTGCCAACATCGCCCTGGTTTCTTTTATCCTCATCAAGATACCGTCTGATTATTTTAAGAAGACTCACAAAACCCAATTCTGGGCGGGACCGAATCCGGCACTTCATGCCGCCAAGGTGATTGGCAAAAACATTTTGGGCGTTTTTCTTGTTGTCTTGGGAATTATTCTTTCCATACCAGGCGTGCCAGGCCAGGGTCTGTTGACGATTCTCCTGGGAGTTGTGTTGCTGGATTTTCCCGGAAAGCGACACTTGGAACGGAAGTTGTTAAGTCGACAGGAGATTGTGAAGACCATCGATCGGTTGCGTAAGAAGTTTGATAAGCCTCCGCTGGAACTTGATTAAGCGATCTCAGATTTCAGATCCCAGATTAAATCTCGGACCGTCATTTGAGATCTGGGATCTGCAATCTGAGATCTTCAGCCACTTCGTTGACAACAAAAAGTCTTGTTTGCTAGGTTGAACGCCACTTTCGCGATTCATTGGCGTTTGACGTATTATTTGCGCCCTAAGGCTTCGTTAATGCTCAAATATCTCAACGCCAGAGTTGCTTCTTCACCATGTTTGCTGTTGGTCGTTGTCCTTCTAGTCCTCACTGGCTCGACAAGCTGCAGTTTGTTCGGAACTCACAAGAAAGTTTCGATACCGCCTCTGCTTCCGCGGGTGAACGGCACGCGGGAACAAATGATTCAGGAAGTAAATCGACTTGCCTCAATCAAATCGATTCACGGAAAGTTAGACATTCAGTTTGAAGACACTTCGTTTGCCTCTTTTGGGATTGCCGAGAAGTATCGCCAGGTAGATGGAAACCTTACTCTCCAAAGACCCGGAAAAATTTTTCTCGCACTCCAGTTTACGATCGTCGACATTGCCCAAATGGCATCTGACGGCGAGCACTTTGCCGTGGCTATTCTGCAAGGCGATGAGAAATACAAGCGCTTTGTAAAAGGAACTAATAGCGCCGTTTACTCTCGACTGGACCATAATGGTGACAGTGGGTCTGCAACCAACAGTAAACAAAAAGGTGAAAAGCAAACCGTCAGTGCTCTTTCGAATCTGCGGCCGCAACATCTGACTGACGCATTCATGATTCGCCCAATCGATCTGAATGCGGGTCTTATCTATTCACTGAGCGAGTTCTTTCAGGAAGAGGCTGACATGCGACCGCAAGGCAAGAAAGGGTCGCGCGTAATGCGGGGGTACTATCTTTTGGAAGAGCTTTCTTCACCAAAAGATGGTGAGACCAGCGTGCTCCGGCGCTTCTGGTTCGATCGGGTTGATAGGATTCGTCTGGCACGCCTGCAGACTTTTGACGCTCAAGGCCAGATCGTTACTGATGTGTCGTACTTCGATGAAAAGCCGATAGGTAGCGGTGAGACTGTTTCACTGCCAAGCCGAATTGAACTCACACGTCCTCAGGATCAATACAAGATAAGTCTTACCTATCAAGATCCAGGCTCAGTCGATCTTAATAAGGACTGGCCACCTCAGGCCTTTGTTTTGCAAAACAAGTGGCAGCTACCGGAAGTGGATCTGGATGCGGAGAAGCCGAAGAAGCTCACGTCCAATAAATAGTCCGTTCTGCTCGGTAGATATCAATAGCGACTTTGTATTAACATCTGACGCTTGATTCTGGCATTCATATGTAGGTTCCTGCTTAGTTAGACCTATCTGAAGCGTGCCGAATGGAATAACAAACGGACGCGACATTTCGATGCGAACAATTCTGCAAGCTGAAAACCTGGAAAAGGTTTATCGAATAGGAAAAGTTGATGTTCCCGCACTGCGAGGCGTGTCTCTCGAAGTGCAGGAGGGTGAGTTTGTTGCCATTATGGGCCCTTCGGGCTGCGGAAAATCCACCATGTTACATCTGCTCGGTGGGTTGTTGACGCCAAGCAGTGGTCGAATTGTGATCGATGGTGAGGACATAACTGCCGCGTCGGATGCGAAACGAACGGAGGTGCGACGTAAAAAAATTGGCTTTGTGTTCCAGCGATTCAATCTATTTCCCACGTTGACCGCTGAAGGAAATCTCCGACTAGCGGAGCGAATTCATGGCAACGGGGGTGGCGACCCGGCTCGGCGGCGTGAAGTGTTAAAGCTACTGGGACTTGAAGACAAGCTTCATCACAAGCCTCTTGAATTGTCTGGCGGTGAACAACAGAGAGTTGCACTGGCTCGCGCTGTTGTTACTCGCCCGGCCATAGTTCTGGCTGATGAACCGACGGGGAATCTCGATTCCGAGAACTCGGCGTTAGTGCTAAATATGTTTCAGGAGTTGAATTACCGCTTTCATCAAACCATTATCATGATCACTCACAATCCCGAGGCCGCAGCAATGTGCCGGCGGATAATTCAAATGCGAGACGGCCATATCGTTGAGCCCCAGCCGACAGTACGTTTCTGATAATCGTTTACAGACCCATGACAGACCGCTAGAATCTACCTACCTTCCAGCCGCGGTCATCGTGGCTGATTACTTGCTAGCTTGAGGATGTGCAGGGCCTGCTAACCACGCTGAAAAAGATTTTCTTTTGGAACTACGCGCGCAACACATGGCAATGGGATGTGCTCTGCGTTGTCATTCTGATCTTTATATTTTTGACACCAAAAAGCTGGTTCTTGGGCGGCGAACGGTCCCAGGCGCATGAGCATCAAAGCCCAATTGTCAAAACAGTCCTGTTGTCACCCGAAGTTATTGGTAACGAAGGAGATAAGTCTAGAATCGAAGGCCAGGTTCGATTGATAACGGGGCGCGACCAGGTGGAAATAGTTGACGTTCGAAAAGTGGTCGCTACTGATGGCAGAGTAATCGGCTTCGAGGTTGACATACGATGACCTTTCCCTATAATTACACGGTTTTTTGCGAGCCTCGGGAAAGGAGACACGTTTAAGGAGTTTTTTATGAAGAGATTTATTCCCCTGGGTTTAGTTGCAGTTCTAATCCTATCCGCTTTCATAGCTGTTTCCCCGACAGCAGCAAATGGCCAGAGCGCCGGGCTGGTGAGCTCGGTGTTGAATCGCTTGGAAAAAAATAGAGCGAATCTGAAGTCACTCCGAGCTGGTCTGACGATGGAGAAATATAATTCCCAGCTCGGTACCAATGATAAGTCGACGGGTGTTGTTGCTTATCTTCCAGGTTCGGGTCGCAATGCGTCCGTCCGTATTGAGTGGAAGAGTCCGCAACATGAAATCATTGCCGTCCAGAACGGAAAGTATGTTCTTTTTAGACCGCGCTTGAGGACAGCGTACACTGGTAGCTCGACGAAAGGTCCAAAGTCGGCAAGTGGCATTTTGGACATGATGTACATGTCGCGCCAGCAATTGGAAGCTCGCTTCGAGCCTTTAAAGGATGTCCGTGAGGAAACGATTTGGGGAGGTGTTAGCACGATCCACCTGACACTGATTCCAAAGGGAAGTGCGAGTTACAAATACGCTGAGGTTTGGATTGATGCCTCCGGTATGCCGGTGCAGAGCAAGATCGTGGAGAAGAACGACGACTCCACAACCATGAGGCTTTCTGATGTTGAGAAAAACATCAAGTTGTCCGATGGCGAGTTCAAGATTTCGCTCGATTCGGACGTAAAGGTGATTAAGAGTTAACGAGGTCCTAAGACCAACAGCCTTGAGGGCTCTGTTTGTAAAAAAGCAGAGCCCTTCGTTTTTGGGTCGTCTTGCGTTCTCGTTATCGGGTCGCATATTCTTCGCGTCACAAGGGACCATCGATTAGCAGTCTAATTGCCTCGAGTAATGAGAAAGACAACTTTTTTAAAACTGAAGATGCGCGAGGCGAGCTTTATCAGTCGCGCACTCTTATCAAGTAAGCACCCCGTACTTGCCCATCTCATTCCGATGCGCCGCTGCAATTTGGCCTGCGGTTATTGCAACGAGTACGACCACACGTCAAAACCAATCGATCTTGACATCATCAAGGCGCGGCTCGACAAGCTCGCAAACCTGGGAACTTCTATCGTGACGATTTCAGGTGGTGAGCCAATGATGCATCCCGAACTGGATCAGATCATTCAACACATCCGTACGCGGGGAATGATCGCCGGTTTGATATCCAATGGTTATTACTTTACGCCTGAACGAATCAAACGCCTCAATAAGGCAGGCCTCGAGTACTTGCAGATTAGCATCGATAACGTCGAGCCGGATGAAGTTTCCCGAAAGAGTCTTCGAGTGCTCGACAAGAAACTGCGCTACTTATCCGAGTACGCAGACTTTCATGTCAACATCAATTCGGTGATTGGCGGAGGCATCAAGAATCCGGATGATGCGTTGACGGTAGCGAAGCGAGCTACTGAGCTGGGCTTTTCAACGACAGTTGGTGTGATTCACGATAGCGATGGAACGCTTAAGCCGCTGTCTGCGAAAGAGAAGAGCATCTTCCAGCAGGTGAAGAAGCTCGGCAATAAAGACCACGCCCGGTTGAATTGGTTCCAGGACAGTATCGCAGAAGGCAAACCTTATCAGTGGCGATGTCGTGCGGGCGCCAGGTACTTGTATGTTTGCGAAGAAGGTTTAGTGCACTGGTGTTCGCAGCAGCGCGGCTATCCGGGAATTCCTCTCGAGCAGTACACGATGGATGATTTTGATCGCGAATACAACACCGAAAAATGGTGCGCGCCGACTTGCACACTTCAGTGTGTTCATCAGGTAGGAATCCTCGACAACTGGCGCGATCCCCAAAGGACTCCCGAACAGATGGCGAAGGAGCAGAAGCGCAAAGAACGCGTGGATGACATGTTGAAGGCGGATTGAAGTCCGACGAACTTTTAAATTTGTCGTGCGTCAGATTAGAGCTCGCAACGATCCATTCGGCCTTGATTGGTTGCCACCACAAACTAAAGTTCGTCGGACTTATTTGCTCCCGTTCAACCACTCGCGCGCTGACTCACATCGCTTATCAGCTTCCAAACACGTTCTTGTTCTTAGGAATTCCTGGTACTCAATCACTGCCTCATCCTTACGCCCCAACTTGTCGAGCGCGTTCCCAAGATAAAAGTGAATTGCGTCGTCTGGTTCTCCTCCTGCGAGCGCGGTACGAAACTCAGTAATTGCCCCGTTCAGATCTCCAGCCTCCATTAAAGACAACGCCAGCAGCTTGTGTGTGTGGGCATTGTCTTCAATCTTCAAAGCCTCTCGATACTGCCTGATTGCGGTAACCTCGTCGGAACTTACTTTCGCGAACGACGCTTCGGCAAGATGCGAATCAACCGAATGCCTGTCTCTGTACTCATAGACAGCAAAGATTCCAAGTAACACAGCAAGGTAGGCCGTGGGGACGACGAATCTGTGTTTGACATGTTCGATCCTGGGTAGATGCCAAATTAGAAGAGTAGCTAGATAAATTGGAACGACGACAGGTGGAAGGAAGAATGCGAATCCGGCCCAGAGGAATGCATAGTGAAGAGAGAATCTCCTCCGAGCGGACGCGAGGATCAACGTTGACAACAGGGCAGCTAAGACAATTGCGGTTGGTCTGATGAGATCAAATATTTCACCGGCAGACATGTTAGCTCGGAAGTTCACTTAAATGCGGACCGAGGTCTCCTGCGACTTTGTATATTGACACCGAACTCGACAGTCCTAATCCGGACAGTCTTCCAGCCATGATGACAATGGTCTCGCCAGGTCTCACCACGCGAGCTTCGAGCAATGTGTCTTCACCTGCCTTCAGCATTTCTTCGGTAGAGTGTGCTCTCCTAACTAACAGCGGTTCAACGCCCCACACCAAAGACAATTCGCAGATGGCTTCCGGTCGATGAGTCAAAGCAATAATCCGCTGGTCGGGACGCAAAGCCGACAATCGTCTGGCCATAAGTCCCGAAGCAGTGAACACAGCGGTCACTAGCGTTCCCATTTCTTCGGCTGCAAAAACCGCGGCCTCACACAGTGCTCTACTCACTCGGCCTGATTGTTTACCCGCCCACTCTTTAAGATGGCCCGGTGTTGTACGTCCGGTTTCGGCTGATTCAATGACGCGGGCCATCGTTTGTACCGCGGCAACGGGGTAAGCTCCGGTTGCCGTTTCATTCGACAACATCACGCAATCGGTCCCGTCCCAAACTGCGTTGGCTACGTCAGAAGCCTCAGCACGCGTTGGTCGTGGATTGCTGACCATCGACTGCAACATCTGTGTGGCAGTAATCACCATCTTCCCAGCCGCGATCGATTTCTCGATGATGGTCTTTTGATAAACGGGAACTAGTTCGACACTCGTCTCGACGCCCAGGTCTCCGCGCGCGACCATCACACCATCGGCCGCACTAATGATTTCGTCCAGATGATCAATGGCTTCTGATTTTTCGATCTTGGCAATTAGTGGAGCATAACCCCCTGACTCCGTGATGAGACGTTTTGCGCGTTCACAATCAGCCGCTGTGCGAACAAACGACAGCGCTATGTAATCCGCCGCCTGTTGCACGGCCCACTTGAGATCGACAATGTCTTTTTCGGTCAAAGAATCGATAGGCAGGGCAACCCCCGGCAGATTGATACCCTTGCGTTCACCCAGGGAACCGCCATCAACTACTCGACAGATGACTTCTGTTTCGGTTGTTCTTTCGACGGTGAGGGCAAGGGCTCCATCATCCAACAGCAAACGAGTTCCTGGCCGCACAACTTTCGGAAGGTCTGGATAGTTCGTCGAAACGCGCTCGGCGTCGCCTTCTATCTTTTGCGTTGTGATCGTGAAGAGTGCTCCCGCTGAAAGTTTCACGGGTTGACCATTCTTAAGTTCACTCGTGCGAATTTTGGGACCGGAAAGATCGACCAGGACCGCTAACGACAAGCCCATTTTTTTCGCGGCTGTCCGTGCTAATGCTATGTCAGCAGCTTTCTCTTCGTGTGTGCCGTGCGACATGTTGATGCGAACTCCGTTCGCACCAGCCGCAAGTAACTGTTCGATTACTTCAGCTTGACGTGATGAAGGTCCGAGCGTGATCAGAATCTTGGCTTTTCTCAAAATGATTCCCAGTGAAATTTAAGATTTCAGATTTCAGATTGAAGATTGTTAACAGGGTCTATCTGACGCATTGGACCTATCGTCCGCTGACTGCAATCTTAAATCTTAAATCTGAAATTCTACAGCGTGCTCTTTCTCCAGTCTTTTCCGCCGTGAACCCATTATGAAGCCGTGTATGGCCATCACGACCCCGGTCAGCATGTAAGTCAAGCCAGCAAGTCCTGATAAATGATAACCACCGAACCAAACCAGTGAAATTGAGATCAACGCGATGAGGCAATTCAAGCCGCTCTCCTGAATGCTGCTGATCGTGTCGAAGCGTTCCAATTTGTTTAGCTCCAGCTCTTCTCGGCGACGATATGCGTGGATGTGAAGCAGGACAAAAACCACGAAGATTGCTAGATAACCCACCCCAAAGATCAACATCAGTGTTCCCATCTGAGTCTCGCTCTCGAGCATTGATTCGATGTTACCGTTTGGCAAGCGGACCTCGCCGTGACCGCCGGTGACCTTACTTACCAAAAACGTGAACAGGAACTTCAACGGGTAAACATAGAACAAAATCAGGAATAAAAGGATGGCATTCAGGATAATCGTGATTGTGTCTTGCAGCCCGTAACGGCGGAAGAACTTGTGCTGGTTGTACCAAACGAGAAATAACAAGGCAAAGCAGATCGCAAAAGCACCGAAACCGCTCATCGCATGCGCCAGCTCATTAAACGTCTTCGGTACTTCCAGAGACACAACAAGCAGAGTTATGGCAAACCCAAATACGGCGTCGCTAAGACCTTCGATGCGCGAAATCTCTTCACTTCGCCAACGGAATTTGCCAGCCGCACCAACACGTTTTTCTATCAGTTTCTCTCGAATCATTTTTTAGAAGTCCAAAGTCCAAAGTCTAAAGTCCAAAGTCGAAGGTCGAACGTCGTGGAGTGCGGACTCGAATGTCATGAACTTTCGACTTTCGACCTTCGACTTTGGACTTTTGACTTTCGACTTCTCTCTCAGTCCTGCGCTTCCGGCAACATGAACACCTTAATCGGCGCTTGACTGTAATGCTGACTCAACAACTTGATCTATTTGCATTCCCGTGTTGTATCCAAAACCGATGAAACGTTTCGCCAACATGCCGCGCCGATCAAACACGAATGTTTGTGGAATAGCCTGGCTGTCGGATAGTAGTAGCTCAATGAGATCCTCATCAGGCTGAGCGAGCGCATATTGAATGTTGAATTTGTGCGCAAATGCCGGAACGCGCTCAAGGTCATCTTCACCGCCGACGTTTAATCCGATCACTGTGACTTCATCTTGGTAACGTGACTGCAACGCAACGAGATGAGGAATACTATCGCGACACGGCCCACACCACGTGGCATAGAAGTCGAGTATAAGCACCTTACCTTTGAACTCCCCGAATGAATTGTGCTTTCCGTCTGCAAGTACCCAGCCCATTTTTTCAATGGACTTTCCGTTCAGTGGAGGCATTGGTAGAGCAGTTGGAGGAGGATTCGATACGACGGGTGCATTCGAGTTGCTTGAATTGTCATTGCTAATGCAAGCGCAGACGATAGTCAAAACTAGAACGACGAGCGTCAGCGTTATCAATCGCCAAAAAGAAATAGCGTTACTAATCATTATCTCGGTCTGCTTCGTGATTTATTTGGACTCTTCCCACTTCTTCTTCTGGTAACTTTTCGCCGGGGACGCGATATTCACCTTCCACCCAACGTCCAAGATCGACGAGTTGACAGCGTTCAGAGCAAAACGGACGAAACGGATTATCTTTCCACTCGACTGGTTTACCGCAGGTAGGGCATTTCATCAACTTGAAAGCTAGTGGACACGCCTAAACAAGGGAGGCAGGTCGCTTGATCAGAATTCGTCTTTTCACAAATTCGATCGTACCTTCGCGGCGCATAGCGTTCAAGCGCACGGTGACGCTTTCGCGTGTGGAACCAACAATTGAGGCAATTTCACGATGAGGGAGTGGAATATCGATAAGTACGCCTTCAGGTTCGGAGACGCCGTAACGGTCGGAAAAATCAGCAAGCAACCTGTCAAGCCGGGCGGGAATCGCATTAAGTGCGAAGTCGGCAAGGCGACGTTCTGCATGTTCAAGGCGTTGACCGATCAAACGGAAAGTGTAATCATGAAGCCTGCTATCCTCAGCCATCCCCCGTTTGAAATCCGCGACGTGAATTCGCAAAAGTCTCGAGTTTTCATAGGCAACTGCAGAATTTGCGCGCTGCCCCGCAACAGAATAGAGAGCCGACTCGCCGAATAGCGAGCCTTCTGGAAGTATGTCGATAACTGCTTCTCTCCCAGTTTCACTCTCGATGCGACAAAGCTTTATTCGCCCATGAATAATTGCGTAAAGACAGTCAGCTGGTTCCCCGGCACGGTAGACAAATCTACGGCGACGAAAATCCAGAACGACGGAGCTGTTGGCTAAATCGGAAACGAGGCTGTCGTCAAGAGATGAACCGAATTCGAGTTGATGAATTATGTCGGCACGGTCACTGGCAGTCAGGTCGCGTGCGCGCTTTTGATCTTGACCGACTTTCATCTGGCTATCTCTCCAAAGATGGAGTTGTAGTTATAAATCGGTTATCTCAGCGTGACTGCGCATATCCAAGGTGGTCCTTAACGGGTCAGTTGCTTTTGAATTGTAAGGAAACCCGCGACTCGAAAAGGTCTGCTATTTCGGCGATTTGGAACTTGACTCAATGCTTGGGCGAGTCCGGCACGAAACGAATTAACCGAATGGCCCGAGACTGTAGCATGAAGGCCCAAAAGGGGCAAGAACAATAACGGTCCACGTTTCAATACGTTTATGGAGTCAGAATCAAATATCCTCGTCGTTGACGATAATCCCGACAAACTACACCTGCTCGAATCAGCTTTGAAGCTGGCCGGCTATCGAGTCGCCACAGCAACCGATGGTGATGAAGCGCTCGCGGCAATCGAATCGTATCAGCCAGATCTAGTGATCACTGACGTTATGATGCCGCGTATGAACGGGTATGAGTTGGCCCAACGAATAAGGTCCAACCCGCGTACGAAGTTCATTCCCGTGATTATGCAAACCGCGGCTGGCAGGCGCGTCGAAGATCTACGACGAGCATCGGAAGTAGGAGCGTTAGGCTATATCACCGATCCCACAGATCTCGATCTGTTGCTGGCTCGGACCAGGACCCTGCTGGAATTTAAGGCTTACCTGGATGTTTGCGAGGAAGCGGCTTTCACGGACCATCTTACCGGCCTCGCAAACCGGCGGCGGTTCGAACGACAGCTGGAACGTGAAGTGAATCGCACGCTGCGTCTGGAACACCCGTTCAGTTTGTTGATGATTGATATAGATAATTTCAAACGTTTGAACGATACATTCGGCCACGATATGGGAGACGAAGCGATCCGACGAATTGGTAAAGTTTTGAGGGAGGGTACGCGGGGAATTGATTTGGCCGCACGTATCGGGGGTGAGGAGTTCGCAGTTCTGCTGGTTGAAACTGAACTTACCCGCGGGCTTGAAGTTGCCGAGCGCCTAAGACTGGCAATTCGAGATTTGTCGATTCCGCCTGTTGATTATCTTACGGCGAGTTTTGGAGTTGCAGAATGCCCTTCATGCGCGCAGACTTCGACTGATATTCTAAAGGCGGCCGATAACCTGCTCTATCATGCCAAAAGGACCGGCCGAGATCGGGTTGTCGGCCCGGCTTCGATGAAATCGAACTCAGCAGTAGCCGGAGACGTACAAAGCGAAGGAAAAAGAGCGGGTACGTGAGGTTTGCGATGGCTGATTACAAAGATAAGTTAGACGAATGGCAACAAGCGGCACGGCGTAAAGCTCGTGAGCTGGATGAGAAGTTTGCCATCTCGGATTTAGTGGGCGAAGGCGCGCGCGTCGCCGGGGAAGCCGCGAAACGTGGTGCGGAAACGATGGCGAACGGTGCTGAGCGGTTGCGGACCGAAGCCCAACGAATGACTGAGGATGAAGAGGTCGGTGAAGCAGCACGTCGAGCTGCGAGTGGCGTGAAGAAAGCCGGCGAAGTATTTCGTGATGTGGCTGGTGATGCCGGAAAAAAAGCGGGTGAAGTCCTCGGAGATGCCAAAGGTTATTACGATCGTGCGTCTCAGATTTACGGAACCGGGGCAAGCTTTGCTCGCGCTTCGAGTGCCGCTACGTCTGGAGTCCTGAAAGCAAAGGATTGGATCAAAGAGAACCCCGGTAAAGCCGCACTCGTCTCGGTATCGTTAGTGCTTGGCATCAGAGCTGGCGCTGCCTTCCCCGGACTCGATGCAGTGTTGTTAGGATCGCATCCTCATTGGTTAACTCATTCAGCTTTACCAGTCTATGGATTGAGGAAAGCAAGCGAGAAGTTTGATAAATACCTGAAGAACCAGGAAGAACTAATTGATCGCGGCGAGTTAACAGAAGCAGAACAACAGCGTATTGAGTTTGAGCGGAACATTGCGAAGTACGTAGGTGCTCCGCTATTGGGCGCGTTTAGTTGTGCCGCTGGCGCAGCAATGTGGGCCCAGATTTTCCAACCTGGTGCGATCACTGGCGCGCCCATCAGCTGGCTACTTGGTGGCAATCCTTTTCTCGATGGCATATGGCTGTTTGCAAATGGAGTCATCTGCTTCCATCAAGGTTACAAGTTTTTCATGATCGCTCTGGCTAATCAGGATGAAGTGGCGAGGGTTGTTAGAGAAATAAAGGGACTCCTGCCTGCGGCGACTGTGTGAACTGGTCTTTGGCTTTTGGCTTTTGCCAAAGTCCAAAGCCCCAGGTCCAAAGACCTACTTGATCGTAATCGGGAACGGCCAGAAGCACAGCGCAAAGACGATCAAGGTCAGAACTCCAATCACAACACGTTTCGTTCCCAGCGGCTCCATCACCGGCGGCTGCGGATGCTTTACCTTCAACATTATTCCTAATAACACAGTGTACAGAAAGCCGCTCGGACTCCCGTGCCACCAAAAGCCAAGCACAGCGAGTAAGGCCATTGAGACGAAAGCCGTACGCCCAATTATTTTATGTGCTCGCTCGCCAAAGACCGCGAACGTTCCATGTCCACCGTCCAGTTGACCCACCGGCATTAAATTCAGGCTGGTAACCAGCAGTCCGAACCACGCTGCCATGTAGTAAGGATTGATCGGAGAATTAATTTCGAGCCTCACGCCCATCAACCGTGCCAGCAGGCGAAACAGCAGAGGATCATTGAAGTAGATTGCGGAACCGGATGCCTGAATTCCCGGAGTGCCGATGGTTGCCAGACCGATCACGGAAATCGGAATGGCAACTACAAACCCTGCGAGGGGTCCAGCCAAGCCAATGTCAAACAATGCACGCCGCGTTGGAATCTGTGATTTGATCTTTATGAAGGCTCCAAATGTACCGACCATGAAGTAGGGAGGCGCTGGCAGGAAATAAGGCAACGTGGCGTCAACGCCGTAGTACCGGGATGCTAAATAATGACCCATTTCGTGCGAGAACAATATCGCGAGTAACGATGCCGAGAACGTAGCTCCAGTCACAATCACATCTGGATTCAACAAAGCGAACTTAAGCAGCGCGACAACCGCATAGATATAAGAAAGCGGTAAATAAAGGACGTAGTCGATCGGAGTACGGAGCGCCGGCTCGGAATACGGCACATCTGCGACTAAAGACATGCCGGCAAAAATCGTCGACAGAACGGTGAGGATGAATAGCCCGCCATGTACTCTCCACTCTCGCGCTGAGGTGGTAATGGATTGACGAGGCAAATCGTCAAAGCGAGGTGCTACTTCTCGAATAGATTCGTCCATAAAATGTACGACAGGCTCTTAGCCTGTCTGGTCGTGTTGCGGCAAACGATGAAAGGCTAACACCCTCCAACGACGACAGGCTAACAGCCTGTCGTACTAGAAGATTAAAGGCTAGAGGTTGGATGCTCCTGCAATTCCATCTCTAGCCTTTGAAAGCGAACCAAACCGAACTGTAATCAGCCACTATCGTCACCGTTCTCGTGCGCTTGAAGCTCTTTACCGGGTTTGAAACGAATTGTTTTGCCGGATGGAATGGCGACTTCTTCGCCAGTCCGTGGGTTGCGGCCGACGCCACGCTTTCGGGGCTTGACGACAAAAACTCCGAAACCTCGCAGCTCAATTCTCTCGCCCCTGGTCAGGGCTTCCTTCATCGAATGGAAAAGTGCCTCAACAGCCTGTTCGGCCTTCATTTTTGGAACACCTGTTTTGTCGGCAACGCGATTGATTATGTCTAACTTAATCACGACCAGGAGCCTCTCTTTCTGTCGCGCCGGGAAGCACGACTCGACTGGGCTACAAAGCAGGTCAGGATGATAGAGAGCCCCGACGAACGCTGTCAAGGAATGCTCAGAACTAATGAAAGCGTCGGTAAAATCATCGCAATTACACGTTTGACAAGCGCTTTCTTGAAAGCTAACCTCAAAATTGTTGAGGTGGTTGTACCTCTGTAGTTTTACGACCATAGTTTAGTTGACGTTATGTTTGGAATACGAAGACGCAAGCCGCCACCGTTTGGGGGTGTGCACGTCGATGACGATAAAGACATACAAGTCCTGAGACCAGAAGAGTCTTCAAGGGACGATTTGTGGTCTGAAGCTCGTCTACTCTTACGCGATCTGATTTTTGCTTTGATGATTGCATGCCTGGTGGTGGTGTTTATTGTGCAACCAGTCAAGGTGGAAGGCACATCGATGCTGCCACGACTTCATGATGGCGAGCGAATCTTCGTCAACAAACTCATCTACTACGACGACTGGAGGTGGGCGCCAAAGCTCGACCGCGGTGACATCGTAGTCTTTTGGTTTCCTGACGATCCGTCGAAAAGTTACATCAAGCGTGTCATCGGATTGCCTGGTGACACTGTTGAAATTCATGAGGGCATCGTAAGAGTAAACGGGCGAGACCTCGACGAAACGTATCTGGATCCGCGCTTGAACCTGTCGCATCGAAACGCCGGTCCTCATTACGTTAAGCCAAATTATTACTTCGTTATGGGTGACAACCGCGATAACTCGAGTGACTCACGAATCTGGGGCCTGGTTCCGAAGAAATACATCTACGGTAAAGCACTGTTTCGTTATTGGCCGTTGACTGCCGCCAGTGTGATTCATCACGAGAATATTTCGTCTCCCGTGCCGCCCCCAACACAATACAATCCGAACGCACAGGAAACCCCAGAGTTTGAGTCACCTCAATAGTCTCGTGTTAATCAAACTATCATGATCGGCTGGCTGCGGTTGGTATTGATGATCTTCTACTCGCCGCTGCGCGGGATAAAAGAAGCGCGCGATCGCGGATCACTCTTGCCGATTGCGGTTATTGCCGTTCTGAGTCAACTCGGATACGCGCTCGCCTCAAAACGCTTCGCGGGCGCCACCTCTCTTAGATCTGTTCTATGGACGGAATTGTTTCAGAGCGCAATGACTGTTGTGCTGGTCGCTGTAGTCTTTGTCCCGGTCTTAACACTCGTTGCAAATACATTTGAACGCAAAGGCAGTTTTCGGGTCGTGTTAACGCAGGAATACGCCCCGTTGGCTGCGAGCATGTTCTACGTTGTTACGGCAAGCAACGTTGCGGCGATAGCTATTGCGGCGTTCCTTCATTATTCAGGGATACAGGCTAGTCATCTTTCGAACGTTTTGCAGCACGTGGATGAATTCAAAGCGGCGTTTCCACAGTCAGCCTTTTGGGACACCGTATCTCAGCAAATGGCCGATCCGATTGCGATTTCTGAATCGCTCTTCAGGATGCCAAAAATTGCGTTTTTCCTGATCGGCATGATCTTGAGTGTGAAGGAGGCTTTTCGAACATCAGGAGCGCGCGCAGTGGGTATCGCGATTACGAGTGTGCTGGGCGTGATTCTCATCATGCCGCTGTGGGCCATGTTGTTTTCACATCTCATTGGCTCTCCATTCCTCCTCTTGATGGTTTTCATTTTGCTGCGCGGATACTTCACCGATTTCATGGGTCAGCAACGAGCCAGGGCGGCTTTCAGGAAGAACATGGAATTGGCAACCCTGAATCCTGCGGATGCGTCAGCGCATTACAACCTGGGACTCATTCATCAATCTCGAGGAGAACTTGACGCGGCTCGTGAGCGATTTGAGAAAGCAGTCCAGATCGACTCGGAGGAGATCGACGCCAGTTATCAACTCGGCCGAATTGCTCGCGCACAGCAGCGATACGCTGATGCCATTCAACATTTCGAGCAGGTAGTTTCGCGAAATCCTGCGCATGCACAATACGAAATATGGAGAGAGGTGGCAGCCACCTACATAGCAGCGGGTCAATATGAGGATGCGCGTAACACGCTCGAGCAGTTTTTGGATCACCGTCCGTCGGATCCTGAAGGGCTATATTTGATGGGGCGGGCTCATGCCGGGCTCGGTCACCGTCGTGAAGCGACGAGCTTGATGCAGGAATGCATTGAAGCGGTCAAGACGGCACCCGCTTTTAAGTATCGCGCAAACAAACGTTGGATGAACGAGGCTCAACAGTTTATTAAGAGTGGACAATAGGACCTATTTCTTTTGATCACATAATGCCCCAAAAAAACCCTGCACTCCTTGCCCTCGAAGATGGTCGCACGTTTCGCGGTCGATCGTGGGCCGCAGACGGAGAAGTTTGCGGAGAGATCGTCTTCAACACATCGATGACCGGTTATCAGGAAGTGCTCACGGATCCGTCCTATGCCGGTCAGATCGTCTGCATGACCTACCCCCTGATCGGAAATTATGGCGTAAACAAAACCGATTCGGAGTCATCGCGTCCATGGGTTGAAGGATTTGTGGTTCGCGAGGCAAGTCGCTTGATGTCAAACTGGCGCGCCGAAGAGAGCCTTTCCGAATACCTGAAGCGTTGGAATATTGTCGCGATTGAAGGGATTGATACCCGAGCACTCGTGCGTCACATTCGCGATAAAGGCGCGATGCGCGCTTGTTTATCGACCACCGAGTTGGACGAAAAGAGTTTAGTGAAGAAAGCGCTCGAATCACCATCTATGGAGAATCGAGAGTTGGCGAGTGTTGTTACTACTAAAGAGCCTTATGATTTTCCAGCCGAGGGCAAAGAGCGATTTCACATTGTGTGTTACGACTTCGGCGTAAAGAGAAATTCGCTGAGAGAACTTGCCCAACTTGGGGTTCGCACTACGGTCGTTCCAGCATCAACTTCTGCTTCTCAAGCTCTCTCATACAATCCGGACGGAATATTTCTTTCGAACGGACCGGGCGATCCGGCCTCGATGGATCGCGAAGTTGAGGAGATTAAGCAACTCTTCAAAGCCAATGTCCCGGTGTTTGGGATTTGTTTTGGTCACCAGTTAATAGGCCGAGCGTTTGGCGGTAAGACCTTCAAACTCGTCTTTGGGCATCGAGGGGGAAATCAGCCCGTGAAGGAAGTTTCGGGAAGAGGGGTTGAGATCACATCACACAATCATGGGTTTGCGGTGAGTGCAGACACGCTTCCGGCGGAAATTGAAATCACGCACATCAATCTCAACGATCAGTGCGTTGAAGGAATGCGGCACCGCACGTTGCCGGTGATCTCCGTGCAGTACCATCCCGAAGCCGCGCCTGGACCACACGACGCGGAACATCACTTTCAGAGGTTTGTGAGCTTGATGGAAGCGAAGGCTTAGCCTTCGGGCAGCTTTAATTCTTCCGTCGTCAGATCAGGCCGCAGACGCTCCAATTCCTCAACTGTCGGATCCAGCACCGGTCCTTCGGCTCCGAGTGCCGCAATCGCAGCAGCCTTCGCCGACTCGTCGGGCGGTGGAGATGGTTCGAGTAGATCTGCAAGTCCTTCACTGCCGCGATGCTCCATCCAGTGTCGATAACTGACCGTTACAATCGCGACCACCGGAATAGCCAGGAAAATGCCCGGGACACCGGCGAGTTTCTCGCCGGCCAGAATCGCGAAGATTACCGCGAGTGGATGAAGATGAATGCCGTGTCCGATTAGTCGCGGGTAGATCACGTAGTCCTGCACAATGCGCAGCACTCCCAAAAACAGCAGCACGAGGAACGCATTGAAAGGACCGGCATGAAACATCGCCAGTACAGTCGCCATGACGGCGATCGCGAGTGGTCCAACCAACGGAACGAATTCGAAGAAGCCCGCGATGACACCCATCACTAACCCGCCCGGCAATCCCAACACCGTGAATCCCAGTGCACAAACCACGCCGATAAACAGGCAGGCGGTTAACTGCGCGCGAATGTAGGCGGCCAGCGTGGTGTTGACGTCCTGAAAAAATTCATCACCACGCCAGCGCCAGCGTCCGCGCGGAAGCATCAGCAAGGCCGAGCGACGAAAGCTCTCCGCGTCTTTAAGCAAAAAGAATCCGAGTATCGGAATGAGGACCAGCCAGGGCAAATAAACCACGTAGGCCAAAGACGAGTAAAACAAATCAGTGGCGGTGTGAAAGATCGTATCTCGTACCTGCGGCACCGCGCTGTTCAGGGCGTCGATGACCGGCAGGGGAATGCGCTTCGAACGTGAGTATTCGACGAGTTGTTGAGCCTTCAAGCCGAGCGATTGCCAATACTCTTTCGCTTGCTCGGCGAATTGTGGGAACTGGTTGCTGAGACTCGGTACCACCACAAAGATCGCAAACAGAATTGCACCGAAAATGATGAGGTAAGAAAGCGCGATGGCGGCGATTTTGGGTAAAGCAAAGTTGCGATTGCCCACCGTTCTGGGGCGGCGCAAAAACTCGACCAGCGGCGACACGAGATACGCGAAAAAGATCGAAAGCACCAGCAGCAGGATGAGGCCGGTGATCCGCGAGATTACCCAAACCACTCCGAGCGCGAGGAGGATAATGAAGACAACTCGGAATACGGCTCGGTTCGAAGGCCCGGCAGATCTAACCACCTCTACAAAGAAACTCTCTTTGGTTGGTTTTTCGTTCACCGTGCGAAGCTATGTCTCAAAGTCCGAAATCATTCTTGGATCGGGTCAGTATAGGGAGCGGTAGCGACCTGGTCAGTGATCAGCATGCGATATTTCTCAACGATTTTGACTCCTATGGTTGGATCAGGTCGCTACCGCTCCCTGTACTGATCCGATCTAGATGCGCGCGTGCAATCTTTCGATCACGTCGCCTACGGCTCGTTGATCCTGATTGCTCAGCCCGCGAAATTCAACTCCAAACGTATCCTGGGTGGAGTGATGAACTACTTCTCCAGTTAACGATAACGCATCGTCGCCATCAAGTAGCAGCAGTCCAAGCTGATCACCGACCTTAACGTTGGGACACGAGGGTAGGTTCATAACTCGCACGCCGCCGAGACTGATGTCCTGCGGTTCGCCGATGCCGAGCGATTCTTTCAGACTCTCGTCTTCGATGGCGAGGGTTATGCGCGAAGTCACGTAATAACGTGGATGGCGTCTGCGGTCGTAAGATCCGTTGTTCTCGGAGAAGACCATCGTGAACTCTCCTCAGTGAGTGATCTCGTCGTCGTCTTCAGTCTCCTCGTCACCTTCACCTTCCGCCGGTGGTGGCGGTGTGACGCGAGGAGCAGCCGGCTCCCAAATCAGGCCTTTCCATTCATCGGTTTCGCCGAGTAGCTGAAGCGCCGCGAGCGGGTGACCGGGATGACGTTCGATGCGCAGCACTTCGGCGATTACCTGTAACTTCTCCCCAGTTTCGTTAAGCACTTCGAGACGCACGCGACTGCCGACGTCAGGCAACTGCCTCGGCAGATGCACGAGCGTGCCCTCGGGACCGACGTTTTCAGTCGTTCCTTCGGCGACGATGTGTGTGCCGCTCGGCTCGTCCCACTCGGCCTTTACCTCGAGACTGGCGAGGTACCGTGGTCCAGTGCGATTTTCAGTTTCCAATCGGGGCATGCAAGTGCCTCCTATTCTTCTTCGTCGCGGCCTTGGATGCGGTCAGTACCGGGAGCGGTAGCGACCGGGTCCATACGTGCCTCGAATCTGTCGATCAACCCGGTCGCTACCGCTCCCGGTACTGACCGTATCCAAGCAGAACGCTATTCTTCTTCAGCTCGCAGCTTTTCGAGCACCGAGAAATCTTCCAATGTCGTGACGTCGCCTGCCACCGAGCCGCTGGTGGCGATCTCGCGCAGGAGCCGGCGCATGATCTTGCCGGAACGCGTCTTTGGTAAAGCGTCCGTAAATCTGAGATCGTCGGGGCGAGCGAGTGCGCCGATCTCTTTGACGACGTGCGCTCGCAACTCTTGATTCAACTCGTCTGACGGCGTCTGTGATCCTTCGAGCGTTACGAAAGCCACGATCGCGGAGCCTTTGAGATCGTCGGGACGCGCGACCACAGCCGCCTCAGCAACCGCAGCGTGCGACACGAGCGCGCTTTCAATCTCCGCCGTTCCCAGTCGATGTCCGCTTACGTTAATAACATCGTCGATGCGGCCCATTATCCAGAAATAGCCCTGCTCGTCGCATCGCGCACCGTCGCCGGCAAAGTAAATTCCTTCAATTTGCGACCAATATTGCTGTTTGTAACGCTCGTCGTCACCCCAGATCGTCCGCAGCATCGACGGCCACGGGCGCTTGATGACAAGGTACCCGCCCTCGTTTGCGCCGACGGGCTTGCCGTCACGGGTCATGATGCCGGCGTCGACGCCCGGAAACGGCTTGGTTGCGGATCCGGGTTTGGTCGGAGTGGCCCCCGGCAGCGGCGTGATCATGATTGAGCCCGTTTCAGTTTGCCACCACGTGTCGACGATCGGACATTTATCTTTGCCGATGACTTCGCGATACCACATCCACGCCTCGGGATTGATTGGTTCGCCGACTGTGCCGAGCAGGCGCAGGCTCGAGAGGTCGTGCTTCATCGGCCAGTGCTCACCCCATTTGATGAACGCGCGAATCGCAGTTGGCGCCGTGTAGAAAACATTGACGCGATGGCGCTCGATTATGGACCAGAAACGATCGGGCTCGGGAAAGTTTGGCGCGCCTTCGTACATCAGAGACGTGGCGCCGTTCGAGAGTGGTCCATAAACCACGTAGCTGTGACCGGTGACCCAACCGATGTCCGCAGTACACCAGTACAGATCCTCGTCTTTCAGATCGAAAACCCACTTCGTCGTCAGGTGCGCTTGCAAAAGGTAACCGGCAGTGGTGTGCAGAATGCCTTTGGGCTTACCGGTGGTACCGGACGTGTACAGGATGTAGAGCGGGTGTTCGCTGTCGAGTTCTTCGGCGGGACAATCGATATCGACAGTCTCCATCAACTCGTGCCACCAGAAATCGCGACCTTCCTGCATCCCCTGCGGAGAGCCGGTGCGTTGGACCACGATACACGCATTCACTGACGGCGTTGACTTGAGCGCTTCATCAACCGCGGGTTTTAGTTTGACTTCCTTACCGCGACGCCAGCCACCATCAGCAGTGACCACCAGCTTGCAACTCGCATCGTTGATCCGATCGATTAGGGCGGAACTCGAGAAGCCGCCAAAGACGACCGAGTGCGTAGCGCCGATACGCGCGCACGCGAGCATCGAGATCGCGAGCTCGGGAATCAGCGGCATGTAGAGCGCGACGCGATCGCCGCGTTCAATGCCGGCGTGCTTGAGCACGTTCGCAAACTTGCAGACTTCGGTGTGCAGTTGTTGATAAGTGAACGTGCGTGTCTCGCCGGTTTCGCCTTCCCAGATCAGCGCGGCTTTGTTGCGACGCCATGTGTGCAAGTGTCGATCGAGACAGTTGTAAGCGACGTTGATCTTGCCGCCGCCAAACCACTCCGCGTGAGGCGGATCCCATTTCAACACGTTGTCCCACGTCTTGAACCAGTGCAGCTCCTCAGCCATGCGCGCCCAGAACGCTTCCGGGTCAGCATCGGCGTCCGCCCGCAGTTGCTCGAGCTCGGCCATCGACTTGATATGCGCCTGCTGCGAGAAACTTTCCGGAGGCGGAAACACACGTTCTTCCTGGAGTACTGATTCGATATTCGACGTGACTGTGGACATGCCTGCCTGTGTACCATAGATATTGCCGATTGCCAATTGCCGATTACCGATTTTTCCGATTCCATCGCGTATTGTATTGTTTGACAAATTGTCAATCGGCAATCGGAAATCGGCAATGATTTACGTTGGCACCAGCGGCTACAGCTACAAGGAATGGAAGGGAAGTTTCTATCCGCAAACTCTCCCGGCCAAAGACATGCTTTCGTACTACGCGTCACGTTTGCACGCCGTGGAGTTGAATAACACTTTCTATCGCATGCCGCAGCCGAGCATGATTGAAAGTTGGAAGGCTCAGGTGCCGGAGAACTTTCGTTTCTCAATCAAAGCTCCTCAGTCAATCACTCACTTCAGACGCCTCAACAATGCCAGTTCACAAACGCAACTGATGTTGAAAACTGTAGCCGCGTTAGAAGGACGATTGGGCGCCATTATTTTTAGATTGCCGGAGAACATGAAGAAGGATCTGCAGCGATTGGAACTGTTTCTCAAAGAGTTGCCGGCGGACATACCGGTGGTTTTCGACTTTCGCCATCCGACGTGGTTTGACGATGAAGTAGTCGAGCTGCTACGCAGTCAGAAGCGGGTATTTTGTATATCTGATATTGAGGACTTACCTGAGAGTTACACTTACA
>DATDFV010000246.1:0-2900 GCA_036522415.1 Pyrinomonadaceae bacterium
GCGGCAAAGCCGCAGCAGTCGATCCATGACTGATAACAACGCGAGTCATAACTTTGAGGTAAAGCCACATGGTAGTTGCAATGAAATCACCCTCCGAAACATCGCTTTGGTTTGCGGGTCCGAGGACAAATCCAAACGCACAGTTGCGGCTGTTCTGTTTTCCGTACGCGGGCGGCGGCACGCTCATGTATCGCAACTGGGCGAGAAACTTACCCGCGACAATCGAGATCTGCCGCGCTCAACTGCCTGGTCGTGAGGTGCGTCTCAAAGAATCAGGCTTAACGAGACTCAACCCGCTCGTGCTTGCACTTGCTGACGCGATCGAACCATACCTCGATCTGCCGTTCGCGTTTTTCGGTCATAGCATGGGCACCTTGATCGCCTTCGAGCTCACGCGCGAACTACAACGAAGACATGGTTTGACGCCCACCAATCTTTTCATGTCAGCACACGTCGCGCCGCAGGTCCCGTATCGCTCCACGGTACTGCATGATTTACCCGAGCCGGAGTTTATCGATCAAATCCGCCGTCTCAACGGCACGCCGAAAGAAGTGTTCGAACAACCGGAGTTGCTTCGGCTCATGATTCCACTCATGCGAGCGGATTTCGAACTTTGCCACACCTACACTTATTCGCCGGGGCGTCCACTCAATTGCCCCATCACAGTTTTTGGTGGATTGGATGATCATGAAACGCCGCTATCGGATCTGGAAGAGTGGCGAACGCAGACAACCGGTCCTTTCAGGTTGTACACACTTCCCGGCGATCACTTCTTCGTCCATTCATCGCAGCCGTTCATGTTGCAGGTAATCTCCCAGGCGCTTCAGGCTTCTTTAAATAAAGGATTCTAATAATGAAGAAGACAATCAACGACTACGTCCTCGACTCGATCTCCAGATATCCCGAGAAGACTTTCTTGATCGAGTGGTCCGCCCGCGAAGAAGTGACTTATGCCGCGTTTGGCGAGCGCTTAAATCAGGTCGGTAACGTCCTGAGAAAGCAAGGTGTCAGCGAAGGAGATGTGGTGACCCTGATCTCCGACAACTCGATCGATATGGCGATCATGATGTACGGAGTGATCGTCTACGGAGCCATCGCGAAAGCTTTGAATCCGAAACTCACGTCACTCGAGCTGGGCAACATCGTAAGTCACTCCGGATCGCGAATCGTCTTTTCGAGTCACCAGATCGATATCGCCGGCTTCGCAGGACGAATGTTGGATATCGCAGCCTACCGGAATGAATCTGCCGAAGGCACTCTTCGTAAAGACTTCGATCGGGAAACTGGCGCCGAGTTGATCTACACGTCAGGAACCACAGGCACACCGAAGGGAGTGCTGTTGAGTCATCGCAACATCGTACACAACGTCACGGCCGCAATTGATCGTTTGAGACTTGATCACACCCACACGACGCTTTGCATTTTGCCGCTGTTCCACAACTTCGCGTTCATCAGTGATCTCTCCACGATGATTTTCTGCGGTGGATCGGTGGTCATCATGGAAGGATTCGACATCTCCAGACTCGGGTCCGTTGAAGCTGCATTAATGCAGCACGAGGTGAATTCATTCAGCGCTGTTCCGTTGATGTTTGAGTTGTTCCTGCGATTCAACTGCCGGATCAATCCGCCTTCGATGAAGTTTTGCGTCTCTGGAGCTGCGCCGTTGAAGGAAAAGGTCGCTGTCGAGTTTCTCAAGAAATATGCGTTTCCAATCGTCCCGGCGTATGGCCTGACGGAATCCACCTGTTTCTGCACGATTTCTCCTCTTGAAGCGATTGACAACACGGCAGTCGGTGTTCCGGTTGATGAGATCAAGATAATTTCGGATAACAACGAAGAACTTGGACCATATGAGATCGGCGAATTGATCGTTAAGGGCGAGAGTGTAATGCGCGGGAGTCACTTCCGAAGCGACGATCACTGTTATGTCGACGCGGAAGGAACATGGCTCAAAACCGGAGACTTGGGTTTCTACGATCAGAAACACTACGTTCATATTACCGGCCGCAAGAAGAACATGGCGATCAGAGGCGGCGAGAAAATATATCTGGAAGACGTCGATCTTTGTCTCACACATCTGCCGGGCATCGCTGAAAGTTCCACTATCATTTTTGAGGAACTCGAAGTTGAGAAGATAGCATGCTTCGTCGTGTTGGACGGTGGGAGTAAGTTGAGTTCCTTCGATGTGCTTTCCTTCCTGCGCGAGAGTATGGGCCAGCTCAAAGTTCCCGACATCATTATCATTCAGAGTTACTTACCACGAACCGCAACCGGCAAGATCAAAGTAGGTGAACTACGAAAAGCCGCCGAGAGCCAGCGCCTTCAGGCCGCGTAATCGTACTTGGATGAGAGGAGATGGACATGACTGATGACTTATATGCCTTTCTGAGCACTGTGCTTCGTTTCAAGGAAGAGATCGAGGATCGAATACCGGAGTATTTCAGTTTTCATCATTTGAATCTCCTCCAAACAGAACCAACAGAGCTCAGTCATTACTACGAAGCGATTGCAACAGTGCTCGGCATAAACATCCGATCAGTGTCCGCCATCGAGGACCTTAATCCGATCGAAGAGGTTCTACATTATCGACTCATGCCGTTGCACTCTGAAAACATAAGCACAGACTGCGATGCCGAACATACCATTCTCACCTTTCTGAACGACTACAACCGGATAAAGTGCGAGCAGTTTGCCCACGCCCAACAGGCTGTCCAGACACTGCAAAAGAAAACGATCAATCTCCCCAACGCTCAAGCCTTGAACTACTACGTTGGCGGAGCAGGCGAGAACACCGTCGTAATCGTCAACGCGTTTGGGCAGACACTCGATTACTGGACCATGGTGATCGCCAATTTCGTGAAAAGTTATCGCGTGATTATTTGGTTGCCGCGTGGCAATGA
>DATDFV010000247.1:0-10270 GCA_036522415.1 Pyrinomonadaceae bacterium
CGCGCCGCGCGCGGTCTCTCTGCTTTTCCGACTATGGAGGAGCTCGAAGGTGCAATCGGGAAGCTTCCTTCCGGACTCTCGGCCTACTTAATCGACTCACTTCATGATCCGAACTGGTCCGCGTTAGGGAATTCAGCGCAAGTGCATCGGATTGCGAATCTCTACGAGCGCATTTGCAGTGACGGTGCGGCTATTCGAAGAGTAATTCAACTTAGTCAGGCGCAAGAGATCGGATACCTCCGCGAATGTAAAAATGAAGACTGCCGAAAGATTTTCTTCGCGGGCCGGAGCGACAAGTATGGATGTTCGGATCCATGCCTTGCCAAACTTCGAAAGAAGACTTGGAAGGACAATCAGAAGAAGTATCAGGTCGAGCGTGACCTGAAAGAAGCAAACGAAGAGCGAAAAAGCAAAAAAGCGGGCCGTCCCAGCGCGTCAACGTTGAGACGACCCTAACCGTTAACCCTTCCTAAGAAAGGATCAACGATATGCCTGAGGTTACACCGACCAAAAACAAAGCGACGCGAGCTCCGGACTCGATGCGCTATCACCTGTACCGGCGTCCGGAAAAGACCGGCTCCTACTGGATGGACGTTCGACTGAACGGTTGCCGTTACAGAGAACCGCTCGGAACGCGCGATACCGGCGAAGCGCACGAACTGATGATCAAGCGCGTCGAGCAGTTGAAAGCAAAAGCGCCCGACGCGGCGAAGCGGAGCAAATCTTTCGGCGCGATGGACATCGCAACGGCGATGGAAGCTTACATTCAACAGCGCCGCGCGAAAGTATCGCCGCGAATGTGCGTCTATTGGGACGAGCAATCGCGACCGCTCGCCAAATTCTTCGGCACAGTCAAACTGCGCAATCTGAGCGTCGCGCATATTGACGACTATCAGAATCACCGTTTAGAGAACGGCAAAGCTCCGAAAACGATCAACGGCGAAGTAGGCGTCCTGCGGCAACTCCTCAAACATGCGAAGCTTTGGTACCGCTTCGAGGATTACAAATCAGTCCGCAACACGAAACCGCCGGTCGGCATCGCTTTGACCGCCGAAGAGCAAGCGAGACTATTCGAGGTCGCTCAGAGCCGCACGGATTGGCTCTACGCTTTCACTGCGGCAGTGCTCGGAGCCTACTGCGGCATGCGCGGTTGCGAGATCAAGCGCTTGCAATGGAAAGACATCGATTTCGCCGCCGGAGTTTTAGATATCAAATACAGCAAGACTCCCGCCGGTTGGCGCAAACCTACGCTGAACACAGTCTGCAAAGAGGCACTTGCGGCGCTTCGAGCGAAGGCCGTGCTGATCAATGCGACCGCACCGGACCATTACCTCTTTCCGTCTCAAGTGAAGAACAAGATCGACGCGACGGCTCACGCTAAATCTTGGCGGTCCGCCTGGCGCTCGATTCGTCTCAAAGCGGCGCGCAACGACGAGGACGAGGTCATCTATTCGCGACTCGAACGAGTTCGGTTTCACGACTTGCGACACACGGCGGTCACTGTGATGGCCGAAGCCGGACTCCCGGACCGTACGATCATGGCCCAAGTCGGACATATCTCGCCTGAGATGCTGCAAACGTACTCGCATATCCGCCGTCAGGCTCTGAATGCTGCCGCAGCTGCTCTTGAACCGACCTTCTTCAAACCCTCACAACCGACCATTGGAGCCGAGTTAGTGAACTAATCTAACTAAAGTTTCAACGAGCGGCAGGCTTTCGGGCTTGCCGCTTTATTGTCATAACAGACCGTTTTCGACTAAGTATTCTCGGCCCTTATGTGTTAGGCGAAACCTGCCTCTGAAGCGTGGACTACGGATACCTTCAATTAATCGCAATTCTTTCTCTAGTCTGGTGAAGTGGAATCTGACCCGCTGCAAATTTAGCTTAAACATCTGTTCAATATCTTGTTCAAGAAGCGAATCATGCGTCGAAATAGCCTTGAGAATTTCGAGCTCAATCTCATCCGGTTCAGGCGGAGATAATTCTGCCTTTAGCTTTGCATTCTCCGACTGCAACTGTCGCTTGTCATCTTTTAGGCCCGCAATCTCAGCCTTCAATTCTTCGACTTCCTTTTGCAGGCGTTCGTTATCACGTCTATATCGCGCATTGTCTGGCAGTCCACTAAGGACGCTATCGACAAGAGGAATCTTTGCCATTGTCTTCGTGTTTCCTGTTCAAACGGCACAAATTACGGCACAAACTGCAAAGCCACTCAGAGCGAGTGGCCTTTTCGTTAGGAAATCTGGTCGGGGCGAGAGGATTCGAACCTCCGACCTCTCGGTCCCAAACCGAGCGCACTACCAGGCTGTGCTACGCCCCGAATGTTGAGTTTTCAAGACTTACTGCAGGCGCTGCATTCTAAGGTTCGGTATTGTGCTGGTCAAGCAGACTATGCTTCTTGATCCTGAACCGGTGTCTTTGACCTGGAATCCTCTTCGTGTTGTTTCGTGGATCGTGCTTTTCTTTCGTTGGACAGCAGACGATCCACGAAACAACACGAAACGTCACGAAATATCACTTGCGGCTCTTTCCTTGAGGAAACTAAGTAGAGCGCGAATCGCTTTAGCCCGATGACTTATCTGGTTCTTGATCTCGTCTGACAGTTCGCCAAAGGTCGAATCGTAACCCGAAGGAATGAAGATGGGATCGTATCCAAATCCAGAATCGCCTCGAGGGTTTTGGCTAATTACGCCCGCGCAAATACCTTCTGCAGTTTTCACAATTTTCCCGCTAGAGTCTGCAATTAACGCCGAGCAAACGAATCGTGCGCTCCTGTCGTCAACTCCTAGTAATGCGCTCAGAATTTTGAGGCGTCGTTCAGAGTCGGATGCGTCCGGGCCGGCATAACGCGCAGATAGCACGCCCGGCGCGCCTCCCAACGCTTGCACTTCCAAACCCGAATCGTCCGCCAGAACCCATTCGCCGGTCATCTGTGCGTAGTAACTCGCTTTGGCTGCGGCGTTACCAGAATACGTGTCCGCGTCTTCGGCAGCTTCGCCGACGTTTTCAAATTGATCGAGTGACAAGAGCGTCCACCCGATGTTCCCAAGGAGAGTCTTTATCTCAACAGCTTTTCCTTTGTTGTGAGTGGCTATGACTAAGCGCTTGGTCACGAGTTGCTACCTTTTGTTCGAGGTTGAGCTGTCGGCGACCGCGAGCGATAGAAGATTTCCAAACTGGCCGAATGCGGATTGTGTGCGCCGATCGATTCCGTTCTCATTCAGACGTGTGTCCGTTGACGAAATGACGTTGTGAGCTATTCGGTCTTCGATCCGCTGTAAGTCAGCCTGCGAGACGGATCGACCACTCAAACGGGTGAGAGCGGCTGAGGTGGACGCAGCAGAATCACGCTCATTTGTATAAGTGACTACAGCCGCCCCTGGGAACTGCGAAAGCTGAGTTTTATCTGGCGCAATCGTTTCGCCATTTCGGAGTTGATCGAGGTAGACGAGCATGTTCTCTGTTTTTCCCAGCACCAGAAAACCCGAAGTGAACAGAGCAGTAAATTCTTTGTAGCGATTTGGCTGATCGTCAGGTCCGTTTACAATCTGTCCCTTTCCTTCTTTAACGAGAGGAGCTAACACCTTTCGCAGCTGCTCTTCATCTTTCACGCTTCCCAGGAACAATGATTCATCCCCGAGCACGGGACGGATCGTCATTAGCGGCGCCTTCATCGTCGCCAAAAAATCTCCCGGGTTCTCAACGCCGTAGTGCGACAGACTCGACTTTAGAAGCGATGCGATTAGTACCGTGCTTACGGCATCAAGTTTCATAGATAACGCAGAAGTAAGAGAGATCCATGCAGCTTGCGGATCAGTGCTCCGATACATCGTCACGGCGCGAAAGGCTGCGGGCACCAAATGCCAGGGCACAACATCGACTTGGTCGGATGTCTGGAAAGCGGGCTCCAATCGTTTGACGACCTGAGGATCGAGATAGACTTGATAATGATCCTCGATCATTCCGTTAACCGATCTCGTGGTCCATGCTATTCCGCGCAAGATCTTCCCCGCGCTATTTGAGAGAAGATTTTCGAAGTTGGTATCACCAGGCTCTTTGCCGATCAGCAACGGGACAGCCAATGAAACGAGTCGTGCTGTGTTTGCTTGAGAAACGTAGCCAAAGGCCAGCGATGACTCACCCTTGAGACTTGTTCGAGTGCGTGTGAATTCAGGGTCAGTACTCAGGTTGGGCCGTTGACCGTGTCGAACGGCCAGGCAACTCTGCACAGCTTTATCGGAGTTCCCAATGATCACCGCGCTACCGTCTACTGCAGCTACTATCTTTCGCGATCCTCGCGGTTCTTTGCACTCAATGTACTCATTCTCCGCACACTCTGAGGCTCCGTAGGCAAACTGAGCCAGCTGCTTGACGCTGTCCAAAGCGACACTTTTCATCCGCCATTTGGAAGTTTGTGTTTCAACAATCAGAGCGGCCTCAGGTTTTACCCGGAGTGCGTCGCCATTTGTTTGTCTGTCAATGTCAACCACCACCAACGCCATTTGTGCGCGCGCGAAAACGACAGACTGCGCCGGTGCAATCCCGGCCCGAGCGGCCCAGATTGACCACCTGCTCGGCGGATTGGAATTCACACCGGTGAGTGACGAGATCGCCTTAAAGACTTCGCCCTGCTTAATTGCATTCGAGACGTCTTCAATGCTGTTCAGTTCGATGTAGACGAGCGCATCGGCCGGCGCGTAACTCGCCATGTCAACCTTGTGTGGCCAGTTCCACCAGATTGCAGTGATCGCGAGAAGGCAAAGGCAGGTTAGAACGACAAGAAGTCGAAGCGGTCTCATTCGTCCGGCATCCTAGCAGATCCCAGATTCCAGATCCCAGATCTCAGATTGAACCGCGAGATAAGATCTCAGATCTGGATCTCAATATGTTGCAGGCCGATTTAATCTGAGATCTGGGATCTTCTTGTTCGGCTTCTTGTCGTATGTTACTTTCAGCCGCAACCGCATAAGACCAATCCATTACTGCGCATTTTTTATGACCTATCGTCAATTGTCCGCCCAGGCTCTCGCGGAGAGCGACTACGACAGTTTCCTGGTGGAATTAGAACGCTCCCTAACCGATGGCCGTCAAGATCCAAACGTGGTCGTTCAGGACACGTTGACGCAGGTCTACTTCGGTCCAATGAATACGACTTTGGACACACTGCCAGTTGCAGCACGTGCTGTAATTCACAATTTCGATCCACGCAACATCACAACCGAACCGGAATACTATACCGACATCGATCCGAGCAAATATGTTGCTCGCAAGCCGTTCATGTGGCTATGGCAGATGTTCGATCGGTCGCCGCTCGGACAGAATGCCTTGCTTGGTCACCGAATGCGCCGAATGCTCGCCCCGCATATCTTCAAACGCGTTGGTCAAAACTTTAAATGCTGGCACTTTGTCGAATGGTCGTTTGGCTACAATCTATCGTTTGGCGATAACGTCGTGATTCACCGATACGTTCTTTTGGACGATCGCGGGGGAATTGAGATCGGCAGCAACGTCTCAATCTCGGACTACGCTAATGTCTACTCGCACACCCACGACATAAACGACATCCACAAGGTTTACACACCCAGCACGAAGATTGGTGACGGGGTGAGACTGACGTATCACTCAACCGTTCTCGCCGGAATGACTGTCGGAGAAAATGCGATGGTTGGCACTAGTGCGGTGGTCACTCGCGATGTTCCGCCAAATCATATCGTTGTCGGTATTCCGGCAAAAACGGTGAAGGTTAAAGGACAGTCGGCTTAACGGAACTAGTCTGGAAAATATCGCTCTTGCTTCCAGAAAACTCACCAAAACTTAGACCAACAGCGGGTTTACTCATTGGTACTCAGTAGGTTAAACGAAGAAAAATAGCGGTTGACATTGTTGACAACCGTAATGTAATCTCACTCAAGTTGACGGCGCGGGCGCCGTCTTCTGGGGTGCCCACCTGGTTCATTAATCTTTTGGAGCACGATAAAGGCACACTTCGCGCGAGCGGAGGTCGCAAAGCCTACAGAAGTTGGTCGTAACCAACTTGGCTGGGTTTCCGAATGAGCTTCCATCCTGCCGTTTCAAACTTCTCAACCGACTCTCTCCTGACACTCGAAGGGCCCTTAACCCGATTTGTTGGTGTCACGGCCAGTCATCTACCCCAAACTCCTTTGAAACACACACACCACTGCTCCGCTGCCAAATTGAAGAGACGATTGGCCCGAGCGCGCAAAGCTCGAGCACGCCTTCGGAAACAGAACAGACTGCGGGCTCACCAAGCGAGGAATAACTAACTATGTTTAAGAAAAGCATGGGCAAAAAGAACCTTGTTGGTCTCGATATCGGTTCAAGCTCTGTAAAGGCGGTTGAATTGAGCAAGAAGGGATCGGCTCTCCAGCTTCTCAATATGGGTTTTGAAAATCTTCAGACTGACACGATCGTCGATGGTCAGATCATGGAGCTCAACAATGTATCGAACGTCATCTCGAGCATTTTCAATGAGCACCAGATAAAAACACCGCGGGTGGCCGCCGGCGTAAGCGGTCACTCGGTCATCGTTAAGAACATTGTGCTGCCTGCGATGAGCCAGGAAGAACTGCAGGAGTCTTTCAGTTGGCATGCCGAGGAGCACATCCCGTTTGATATCGCCGACGTGAATCTGGATTACGAACTGACCAGCAAGTCATCAGAGTCACTTCATGTCCTGATGGCGGCTTGCAAGAGCGACAAAATCGCGAACGTAAAACAAGCAATTCAACTCGCAGGCAAGCAGCCCGTAATTATCGACGTTGACGCATTTGCTCTGCAGAACTGCTACGAAGTGAACTATCAGCCCAAGGCTGGTGAGATCGTGGCACTCTTAAATATCGGCGCTGCGACGATGAACATCAACATCCTGAACGGTACACGTTCAGTGTTTGCACGAGATGCTTCAGTTGGTGGTAGCCAGTACACGAGTTTGCTGCAGAAGGAACTTGGGTTGAGCTTCGAACAAGCTGAGGGCGTTAAGCGTGGAATGCCGTTGCCTGACGGAATTGAAGCGCGACCCATTCAACCCATCATCGAAACTGTCTCAGATATCCTCGCCCTTGAAGTTAAGAAGACAATTGATTTCTATCGAGCTACTGCGGCCGAAGGCGACACTACGATCCAGAAGATCCTGTTAGCAGGCGGTGGTTCAAAACTTCCGGGTCTCGCCGAATTTCTGTCGCGACGTTTTGAGATACCTGTGGAAGTCTTCAATCCCTTCCGACAGATCGACGTAGACAACAAGAAATTTGACCCAGACTACATGAGGGAAATAATCCCCGAGATGGCAGTTGCCGTTGGTCTCGCCCTGAGAGGAGTTGAGGCATGATCAAGATCAATCTACTCGAATCCGTTACCGATCGCCCACAGGGAGTGGCGCTGGTTGAAGAGAAGGTAGCCAGTCCGCGGATTCAAACCTTACTGCTTGCCCTGACCGTGTTTGCTCTGATGGCTCTGGCTATGGGTTTTGAATACCTGAGTGCTAACAATGCTCACACAGCGGCCCAAAAGGAACTCGAGAATCAGCGTCGAAGAAATCAAGAGATGCTAGCGGTCCAAAAGGAACAGATGGAACTTCAGAAGAAGGTGCAGGAGATCCAGGCACGAATCGACGCCATCAAGAAGTTACGCGAATCACAACAGGGACCAAGTGCGGTGCTTCATGAGATCAAGGCAAGGTTTGATGCAGTTCCGGGTCTTTACCTGAAGAGCATTGAACAGAAAGATAATGAAGTCACTATTAAAGGTGAATCTCCTAACGAGTACTCGGTAACCAAATTCGGTCAGAGTCTCGAGTTCTCAAATGGCTTATTCAGCAATCTCAACATTGAAACTCAACGTGAAGTCTCGAAGGGTATGACTATGGTTCAGCCGAGCGCATCTTCTGGTTCCACCAATGTTGAGACAGTTAAACCGGAAATAGTGAGCTTCACAGTCAAGGCTAGTTTCGGAGCATCGAAAATTCAGGCTCCGCCGACGGCCGCACCTGCCAACCAAGTTGCGATGAAGAAGTAAACGCCTACCTCCAATTAGGTACTTCAAACGATAAGGAATAACGAGATGAAAGTCGGCAAGCTTCCAAACCTTCCCTGGTACCTGCGATTAGTGGTCTTCGTCGCTATTGCCGGTTCGATGTATGCGGGATTTTGGTATTTCGTGACACGTGGCACGCGTACTGAAACCAAATCGATGCAGGACGAAATCGCGACGTTGTTGACCCGCAATGCCCAGGCGCAAATCGCGTCGCAACGTCTCAACGAGTTTCGTGCAATCTACAAAGCTCGCGAAGAAGAGTACGCCGAGCTGAAAGCACTGCTTCCCGAGCAAAGAGAATTGACGATGGTGTTACAGGGAATCCAGGACCGCGTTCACAACACCGGTTTAGTGCTGGCCCGATTCAACCCCAAGGAAGATATCCAACAAGAGAGCTATAGCGGCAAGAAGATCGAAGTCGGTGTAATCAGTTCATTTGCCGGTCTCCGCGCTTTCTTTGAACAGTTGGCCCATTACCAACGAATCGTCTCCGTAACCAACTTCGAATTAAAACAACTAGACCAGCAATCGCCAACAAAGACGATCGATGCCCGGTTTGACTTAACTGCTTACTACGTTTCTGCCGAGAAGTTACAAGGGCAGCCAATCCCGAACAAGACCGGATCGGGTGGTTCGGTACCACCGCCTGTTGCGCCTCAGCCTGCGAAGTAATCGCAAACGCAACAGACGACCTTAAGGAAGTGAAAAGATCATGATTAACAACCCAAAGAGACTAGCAATCGTGGGCTTGCTGTTAAGCGGTTCGATCACTCTTGGTGCGACTACGGTTGTCGTGGCCCAGGATACGGAAACAAAGCAGGAGACAACAGCAAAGACTCGCAACCTTAATAGCGGACGCGATCCGTTCAAGAGATACGAGCCACCCAAAGTCGTCATCAAGCGGATAGCCGGTGAAGTCATGATTCCGTCTATTCAGGAACGGATCAATATGTACAAGGCGCAAAAGCAAGCAGCGATGAACGCTCGCATGCCCGCGCCCAAACCAACGACTGCTCTATTGCTGAATGAAATTCAGGTCATCGGAATCACTCGCACACCGCGGGGTTATGCGGCGATTGTTGAAGCGACTCCGATCAAACTTTCCTACGTTATCTATCCAGGCGAACCGTTTTACGATGGTCAACTAGTTGCCATCGAGGACAAGTCGCTTATTTTTCGACACGAGACGATCTTCACTGATGGTCGCCGCGTGAAGAATGTTGAGACGAAACTTCTGCGACAGCCCAGCCAGGTGAACGCCATGGTTGCAGCCCCATCCTCAGACGCCGTTGCTGCCAAACCTTAACTTCCGGCTTGGGTTCACCAAGCCAACGCCGCGAGGCTCGTGTGACGAGCTGAGCACTTTGAAAACAACAAGGATGATGCCGTGTTTGTGCGGCGCGCGCTTTAGTTGCCTTTAGCAATCGAGCGTAGTGCGTGACGGTAACATCCCCAAATTCCCTAAGGAGGGAACGATGTCTTATCAGCCTCGAGTAAGAACAGCTATCTGGACAACGCTCGTCCTGATGCTTGTCTGTCTTTTCAGCACAAGTGGTATAGCTGCCCCCCAGGATTCAAAAGTTTCCGGAAGTGTTACTGGCTCAGCTCAAGTGACGCAACCAACACAGCAGACCGCCGCGGCGGCCCCGACTCCAACTCCTCCGGTTGGAATGTCGCGCTCCACCGACAAGCAGTCGGAGCAGGGCAAGCAATACGGTCAACCAGGTTTCGTTGGCGAACCGATCAACCTGAACGTTGTTAACGCCGACATCCGTGACATTTTGAACTACATCACTGAACAGTACGGAGTGAACTTTGTCATTGACAGTTCAGTAGGCGCCGTGCCGGTAACAGTGAATGTTTCAGACGTCCCCTGGAATGTAGCGCTTGATGCTGTGCTGAAAGCCAATCGTCTCGGAATCGAGGTGAGCGGAAATATTCTTCGCGTTGCGACTATAGATGTCCTCGCCAAAGAGGCTGAGACTCAAAAGGTAATCAACGATTCACGCCTCGATGCTTCACCACTCGTAACGGAATTTATCCGGCTGAATTACGCGCGCGCTTCGGGTACGTTGGCCCAGGCTGCGGGTTCCACCGGTGCATTCTCTGGTGGCGCCACGAACCTGAGTTTTAGCGGTGGGGCTGGTGGTGATTCAACTGGCGGCAGCGGCGATCAAGGTTTGCTGCCAATTATTTCACGGCGTCTTTCACGTCGTGG
>DATDFV010000248.1:0-2807 GCA_036522415.1 Pyrinomonadaceae bacterium
CATAGACGGAATCATCGAGAGCCGCGGCGGTGCCTTCACCGTTAGCGTCTTTAATGTATCGTTCGCGCAAAGCCATGGTTGTTTACCCTTGAAAAGTTTTTGTCAATTTCGAGCGAAAAACTACGCCTTATCCAACATTGGCGACAGTTGTAGGGGAGAAGTTGCCGGTTTGTCCTGTCTGCCGAAAACTCCACGCCGCAATAGCCCTTTTTTGGTTTGAGTTGTTGAAGAGTCGCTTTCATTAAAAACCACAGAGGCGATCCTTCTTATTTCAGTTGATATTTTTGACGATGGATCACTTTGGACCAACGGCTGGCCCAAATTGATAGAATCAATTACTTTTCGGTAATCGTTGGGGACGAGGCCCATGATCTGATCGTCAAGGTGCGCTTCAACCTTCTGCAGTTGTATATCGATATTCTTACTCCAGCGGTTAACAACCAGGTGAGTCTTTGATTTTGGATAACTAAGCCGGTTGAATACTTTCAATGCCCGGTTTGCACTTCGAATCCCAGGGATGTCGAGAGTGAGAACCGTCAGGATGTCGTCTGCCAGATCCAACGCAGAAACGGTGATCGGATCAAACGTGTGTGGAAGATCGAGCACGATGCAGGCGTACTTTTGGCGTAGCAAGTGCAGTATCTCAGTCACATCCTGCGGCCTTATGTCCTCTGCCTCGTGAGCTTCCGGAGGAGCAGGAAGCACGGACAAGTGAGACGAGTGCACGCTGACAAAGCTGGAGATCAACGTATCGTCCAATCTGGAGCGATTGTTCACAATGTCTGACACAGAGTAACGTGGATCAATCCCGAGGAATGAAGCAGCGTCTCCCGACTGAAGATTTAGGTCTGCAAGCAGAGTGGGCTGGTCCATAGCTGCTGCAATGTTTGTCGCAAGGAAAGAAACTCCCGAGCCACCTTTTCCCGAAAAGACAGCAACGATTCGTCCTTGATGCTTTGAACCATGCTCACTACCTAAACCCAACTCCTTGATACGATCTATGACCGTTCTGAATTCTTCGTCGACAATTGGCAGTTGAAGGAATTCGTGTGCTCCCGACCGCATACTACGCAGGATCAACGAAGACGAATTATCGGACGACGCGGTGATTACTGCGAGTTCCGGGTTTGAAACTACCAATTTCTTAATTAACGCAAACCCCGGGTCGGGTTGGCTCGGATTCAACACAACAATCGCCGCGGAAGGGCGGAGCAGCGAAATGTCCGCTAAAAAGCGATCGGCGCTGTCCCGTTCTCCGAGCAATCTGGTGTCGCGTGCATTCGCAAGCGCAGCCTTCAATTCGTTTGACGATTGGGAGTTGTTATTCAGTATCAAGAATGTTAACGGCATATGTGAACCCGCTTGAGCTAAGTTTCGTAACGGCCTCGCCACCAATATCACTGCTGCGGTTTGAGCACGACATGCGCGACGTACCGATGGAGTTGACGTGCCTCGGCAATAGCACGTGTGTCGATGCTTGCGGACAAAGCCGAACGCGCTCGCCTGGTGATTTCGCGATTATTGCTTAGTAATAAAAAAGTCAACGTCATACGTTTTCCAACTATTTGTATCGAGCCATCAATTCGGACATGTAATTCCCGGTACCGTCCCCGCACTCTCACCCACCACTGTTGTTTGATAGGCCGGCAGAATCATGGACACGCTCCCGACAGCGAAGGTGTAAGAATAGTTCTGTATTTTTACGGAGACAGTGCCTTGGCCAACACCGAAGTCTGAGCTATAGCACACAGTTACATTAGAAGGCTGAAGGTTGTAGACCAGTGGCTGGGTGCCGGCGGTTGGTGTGCCATACAGCACCATATTCTTTACCGGGTCAACCGTTGTTGAATTGTTTGCGCAGGCTCCGGTGGCAGGCTTCGCCAACGTGGCCGCATAACGCGCACCACGCCGCGTAGACTCAACCAGAGCATTGTGCGTAAAAAACAGATGCCCCCCGGAAACGACTGCAACAATCATCAGGAAAAAGAAGGAAAAGGTTAGCGCAAATTCAATGGTGGCAACGCCGCTCTCCCGTCGTCTGCTAATATGGCGTTCTCTCATTTTTCGAAATCCTTGTCTTTCACAGTCAGCTACTGCATCCAACGCGTTTCGGTCCCAGGTTTAAGCGGAAAATAGATCGCACTGCTTGAACTTCCGGTCGTACTCGCAAGATTAAAAACCCCTCGGGAATAGTTAAAGTTTTGAATTTCTACCCTGAAGTACTTAACCGGAGCGCCCGCCAAGGCTGGTGTACACGGCGTGGAGAAATTGTCACAGATCAAGACGTTGGCGGTTGTGAGGCCTGGGATGACTGGCGTCGGGCCAGTGCAAGCGGTTGGGTCGATGCTCGCAATACCGCAAACCACCAGATTCTTTGCTTCATTCAGTGCGTCAGTCTTTTGCTGAGTCGTACCGTTCACCGCGTTTCTTGAAGTCGATAGGAAACGCGCTCCTACCCACGTTGCTTTCGACAACGTCGTGTACGTGAAAAACAAACGTCCCAATTCGGCGGCTCCCACAAATAGGGCCAGCAGTAGCGGAAATACGATCGCGAGTTCAATCGTGGAGGAACCCTCCTCCCGTCTTGTTATTCGCATCAGCCGATATTTTGAAATTTTGGTTGCGCTCATTTCGATTCGTCACCTGTAAAGAACCGACGTTCTCAGACCAGAGTTGCACGCTACAGGTCCGGTGGCCCCGACGTCTACCTGACCCAGGAACTCGACGTCCATGTAGCCACAGGGGGCATTGTCCGAACAGTTGCCACTAAAATTAACGAACATTCTGCTCCTCAAAAAGAACTTTCC
>DATDFV010000249.1:0-2810 GCA_036522415.1 Pyrinomonadaceae bacterium
CATAGACGGAATCATCGAGAGCCGCGGCGGTGCCTTCACCGTTAGCGTCTTTAATGTATCGTTCGCGCAAAGCCATGGTTGTTTACCCTTGAAAAGTTTTTGTCAATTTCGAGCGAAAAACTACGCCTTATCCAACATTGGAGACAGTTGTAGGGAAGAAGTTGCCGGTTTGTCCGGTCGGCCAAAAACTCCACGCCGCAATAGCCCTTTTTTCGTTTGAGTTGTTGAAGAATCGCTTTCATTAAAAACCACAGAGGCGATCCTTCTTATTTCAGTTGATATCTTTGACGATGGATCACTCTGGACTAAAGGCTGACCCAGGTTGATAGAGTCAATTACTTTTCTGTAATCGTTGGGTACCAACCCCATGATCTGATCATCAAGGTGCGCTTCAACCTTCTGAAGCTGTATATCGATGTTCTTGCTCCAGCGGTTAACCACCAGGTGAGTCTTCGATTTTGCATAACTTAGCCGATTGAATACTTTCAATGCCCGGTTTGCACTTCGAATCCCAGGGATGTCGAGTGTTAGAACCGTCAGAACGTCGTCTGCCAGATCCAGCGCAGCAACGGTGATCGGATCAAACGTGTGTGGAAGATCGAGCACGATGCAGGCGTACTTTTGACGTAGCAAGTGGAGTATCTCGGTTACATCCTGCGGCCTGATGTCCTCGGCTTCGTGAGCTTCGGGAGGAGCAGGCAGAACGGACAAGTGAGATGAGTGAACGCTGACAAAACTGGAGATCAACGTATCGTCCAATCTGGAGCGATTGTTCACAATGTCTGACACGGAGTAGCGTGGATCGATCCCGAGAAATGAAGCAGCGTCGCCTGCCTGAAGATTTAGATCTACGAGAAGCGTATGCTTCTCCATGGCTGCTGCAACGTTGGTTGCAATGAAAGAGACTCCCGAGCCACCCTTTCCGGAAAAAACTGCAACGATTCGTCCCGGTTGCTTTGAACCATGCTCACTACCTAATCCCAACTCTTTGACACGATCGATAACTGTTCTAAATTCCTCTTCGACGATTGGCAGTTGAAGGAACTCATGTGCTCCCGAGCGCATGCTGCGCAGAATCAATGAAGATGACGTATCCGCAGAAGCAGTGATTACTGCCAGTTCCGGATTTGAGACCACCAATTTCTTAATTAACGCGAACTCTTGATCCAGATAGTTCGCATTCAAAACGACAATGGCTGCGGATGGATGGAGTAGCGAAACATCCGATAAAAAGCGGTCGGCGTTATCTCTTTCCCCAAGCAGTCTGGTGTCGCGTGCATTCGCAAGCGCAGCCTTCAATTCGTTTGACGATTGGGAGTTATTATTCAGTATCAAAAATGTTAACGGCATAAGTGAACCCGCTTGAGCGTAAGTTTCGTAACGGCCTGGCCACCGCTATCACTGCTGCGACTTGAGCACGACATGAGCGACGTACCGATGGAGTTGACGTGCCGCGGCAATAGGACGCGTGTCGATGCTTGCGGACAAGGCCGACCGGACTCGCCTGGAGATTTCGCGATTATGCTCAGTAATAAAAAAGTCAACGTCATACGTTTTCCAACTATTTGTATCGAGCCATCAATTCGGACATGTAATTCCCGGTACCGTCCCCGCACTCTCACCCACCACTGTTGTTTGATAGGCCGGCAGAATCATGGAGACGCTCCCGACTGCGAAGGTGTAAGAATAGTTCTCTATCTTGACAGAGACAGTGCCTTGGCCTACACCGAAGTCTGAGCTATAGCACACCGTTACATTCGAAGGCTGAAGATTGTAGACCAGTGGCTGGGTGCCGGCGGTAGGTGTGCCATAGAGAACCATATTCTTTACCGGGTCAACCGTTGTTGAATTGTTTGCGCAAGCTCCGGTGGAAGGCTTTGCCTGTTGGGCGGCAAAACGTGCACCACGCCGCGTAGACTCTACTAGCGCATTGTGCGTAAAAAACAGAGCCCCCCCGGAAACGATTGCAACAATCATCAAAAAGAAGAAGGCAAAGGTTACTGCAAATTCTATGGTGGCAATGCCACTTTCTCCTCGTCGTTTCATTTTTCGAAATCCTTGTCTTTCTCTCTCACGGTCAGCTATTCAGTCAGCTATTGCATCCAACGCGTCTCGGTGCCCGGTTTCAGAGGAAAATAAATATCCGTGCTCGAACCTCCCGTGACAGCGGCCAGATTAAAAACACCTCGCGAGTAGTTGTAGTTTTGAATTTCAACCCTGAAGTACTTAATGGGTGCGCCAGGTAAGACTGGCGTGCACGGCGTGGAGAAATTGTCACAGATCAAGACGTTCGCGGTTGTGAGGCCTGGGATGACCGGCGTCGGGCCCGTGCAAGCGGTTGGGTCGATACTCGCAATACCGCAGACTACCAGATTCTTTGCTTCATTCAGTGCGTCAGTCTTTTGCTGAGCCGTACCATTCACCGCGTTTCTTGAAGTCGATAGGAAACGCGCTCCCACCCACGTTGCTTTCGACAACGTCGTGTAGGTGAAAAACAAACGCCCCAATTCGGCGGCTCCTACAAATAGGAGCAGTAGTAGCGGAAATACGATCGCGAGTTCAATCGTGGAGGAACCCTCCTCCCGTCTTGTTATTCGCATCAGCCGGTATTTTGAAATTTTGGTTGCGCTCATTTCGATTCGTCACCTGTAAAGAACCGACGTTCTCAAACCAGAGTTGCACGCTACAGGTCCGGTGGCCCCGACGTCTACCTGACCCAGGAACTCGACGTCCATGTAGCCACAGGGGGCATTGTCCGAACAGTTGCCACTAAAATTAACGAACATTCTGCTCCTCAAAAAGAACTTTCC
>DATDFV010000250.1:0-29170 GCA_036522415.1 Pyrinomonadaceae bacterium
GTCCTGGGACCGCAGGCGTCCCCGCCTGCCCGCCTCCAACTCTACCAAGATCGCATTCTCAGTAAAACGCTACCTGGTTCTTTTCCGAGCGGGCAGGCGGGGACGCCTGCGGTCCCAGGACCAAGGGCTCCTTTCCGATCGCGTCCAGATCTTCGAAGACAGAATCGTGAGACGAAAGCAGATTTGGCTGATACGGGATCAAATTGCTAAAGCGCTCGATCCGCCGGCAGAAGAGCGTTCGTGTTTCCGGTTCAGGTGCTTCTGTTCTGTCGCAATGATGAGAATTTATCGATACGATTTCTCTTCGAGTAGTTCAGTGGTGTTTTCGGTGACGCTCCCTGGGATTGCTGTTGTCGCTTTCACGACTGAGGGTTTCGGAAACTCAATCTGCTCCGGCTTGGCTTTTTCTTCCGCTGCCGGAAGTTCATAACGGTTAGGTCGAATTAACAGCCCGGCGACAATATGACCGAGGCCACTAAGCATCGGAATTGCACCAAACAACCAGATCATTCGCACCACCGGATCTATTTCAAACGGGATCTGCTCAACGATGTGAGGTGGAAGCTTTAGAACTAACGCAGCAGATAAGTAATAAAGGAACAGTGTTAAGCCGGCGCCGGAAAAAACCGAAACCACACCTTTCGTAAGATGGCGCTCGCGCCGTTCAGCGGGAGTCTTTTTGGGTATCTTGATCCAGGGACGATTCTGCCAATCTTTCTTTTCTGCAACCTCCTTCGCCTCTGGTGAGATGTTGGCGATCTCTTTATTCATGTGCTCAAGCGCGCGAGATACTTCCTCCGTGACTTGATCCACCTTCAAACTCTTCATCATCTCGCGGATCTTCGGCATAGGTCCGCGATCGCTCCGAGCAATTGCTTCACTAAGCGTCACAGCCTTGCCAATAACCTTAAGATTCGTGCCGCAGGAGCGACAATATGTCAGTCCCGGAGAAGAGTCGGTCCCGCACTGTGGGCAATACATTTGCTTCGATCCTGTTCAGAAGATTCGTTGCACTAGTTAGTAACGCTATGCGCGATGAATAGGTTCCGGACAATAATTCTTACCTCTTGCAAATTATCCGGCCAATTCATATGCAGCCTTCAACCATTGTTTAAGATCGGCATCCACTTGTTGGGGTGCATCGATCCTCACCTCCAAATGCCAGCGGTTCGCTGATACTTGTTCACGACGTATAACGCGAGCACTGCTTGAATCACTCTTCGATTTCACGGTAAGGATTAAGGCTGACTGACGTGTCGCCACCCCTGCAAATGCGGTCTTTCGCACGAGATGTATAGACGTCTTTTTCGCTTCTTGTTTGACTGGCCCAAACTGTTCAGCAGCCTTCACAATCGCATCATAAATTGCTTTGACTAAAGGCTCTTTATTGATGAAGTGATCGTTAACGGAGTGCCGGTTAACTACTGCTGCCATTTATTGATCCTCCGAATCTCATTTTGACTGTTTACCAAGTGCAGTCAGGATTTCTCGTGCCGCGCGCTGACCACTCTGAATCGCGCCGTGAACCGTTCCAACATTGCCGGCACTCGTCGCCTCGCCCGCGAAGAATAACGTATGGTTCACTGGTTTCGCGAGATTGAGTTGATGCTCAATGCCGTTCACAGGAAGATAGGTATAACCACCTCTCGTGTATTTGTCATCGCCCCAGTTGTGAAAGTGGCTCCTCGTTATTCGTCTGCGCAGTTCAGATTCAGTAACAGAGAAGATTTGAGACAGTGATTGAACCGCTTTACTTAGGATCTCATCGTCCGTCGCTTTTGAGAGTTTTTGAGCGTCCGGACCTCCCGCCCACCCAACCAAAACCGGTTCATGATCCGGCATTGTTGTCCACCAAGTCGGAAGTGGCACGTCAGCGTAGTGTATAAACCCCAGATTCTTAAGTCCTAGTTCGTCGATTCCAGCCAGAGTCAATTTCTCCCAGAAGCGATCGGTAAAATGGAACGCCACCCGCAACGCAGCTCCCATCTCTAGGCCTTGAATTGCCTGTAATTTCCAGGTTGGAAGCTGAGGATCAAATTTGATTGCGGCCTCTTGCGTTGGGTCAAGCTGTAATACTGAGAGTGGAACTGTTATCAACGCTGCAGATGCATGATGGATATTGCCTGAAGCCACGCGAGCCTCAACAGTGTTGTGCTGCCACTTCACGGCTCGCACCGTTGCATCAAGTTCAATGGCTGCGCCTTCAGTCTCACTCTGATGCTGTAGCCATGTCGTAATTGAGTCGTAGCCGTTGCGCAGACGAAAAGCACGATCTCCGTCTATTGGATGGCTGGCGTCTTCGATTGCAGTTAGACCATGAATGCCGATGCGCTCACTCTCGGCCGCGTGAAAACCCTCGACAAACCGTTTCGCTATCTCTTTCGCTCTCGGTGAATACTTGTCATCAGGCAACGAATGAAGAAAGTCTTCGAACGAACAATCCTTGATGTCATCCCGCATTTTGGCCAGGACTTTTTCAACCGCTGACCAAAACTCACCCGACCCCGAGAGTTTACCGTCATCAACAAACCAGTGCCTGCCAGTGACTTCTTCTACGTCAAGGTGAGCTTCTTTGACGATTGAGAAGATCTCGTTTGATTTGCCGTGTATGAACTCCGCTCCGAGTTCGATTGGCAATGTTGAGCCTGGGTTGTGTTGGGTGAATATTCGTCCACCGACTCTGGAGCGCGCTTCAAGTACGATGACAGAAAGACCAGCTTTGCCGAGTTCTCGCGCCGCAGCGAGGCCGGCTGCACCGGCGCCGATGATGATGACGTCTTTATCCATTTAAGGTTTAAGATTTCAGATTTAAGATTGGCTGAAGTTGTCCGACGAACTTTAGTTTGTCGTGGATTCCATTCGAAGCCTGTATAAAGAAAGGGGACTTAACCTCACGCACGACAAACTAAAGTTCGTCGGACAACTTCAGGCAATCTTAAATCTGAAATTCCTTATCCCGGAATCCAGATCTTGGCTGCGACGATTGTCTCTACCTTGGGAGAGAACATCAGGGGGGCGGGACACTTCGTAAAGAACGCGAAGCCTTTATAGCTGGTCATGTATTGATAGTTAGTTGAGATAAAGCCACCGGTTGCACAAATCACCAGAGGCTTATCGCTTTTGCTGAGGATGTTCTCAAAGTCTTCTAGAGATACACGGACGATTACTCCGCTCGCTTTGATTGCCTGGGCAATGGCGGCCGCCGCTGCTGCACCTGCGCTCATAGATCCCTCCGATCAATCTATTCGTAGCTCAATGCTTCGACAGCATCCTGTCGCGCTGCGCGAAGAGCAGGGTAAAGCGCACCGATGGTCCCTCCCAACAAGCCGACGGCAAGTGAGATCAGAACCCAGCGAGGTTCGATTTCGATCGTCAAGCTAGTCACGCGCATCACGGCAAAACGTGCAGCCATCGTCAACAACACGCCGACAACTACGCCAAGAAAACTTACGACCATTGCCTCCTGTTCGATCACCCAGGCAATCGCGGATTTCGACATGCCTAGCGATTTGAGTATGCCGATCTGCCTGGTGCGTTCAGTAACTGTCGTGTACATCGCGAGCAGAATCACCAGCATGCTTATTGAAGCCGCGACACCTACAACTACCTTAATGAATATGTTCAGCGCCGGAACTCCAGAGGCATAAAGTTCTGGAAGGTCGCGAGTGAAGATAAGCTGATCGTCAGGGAACCGTTCTTGAATTCGTTTCGCAACTTCGTCTTGATTTGCCGGGTCAACACAAGCCACCAAAATCGCGGTGGCGTGGCCTTCAGCGCCTTCCTGTTCCTGCATGGTGGCGAGTGGAATCTTGATACGTCCACCGCCCGGTGGTTCGTAAACTCCGACGATCTTGAACGGACGCTCGAACAATTTAACTGTGTCACCAACTTGCGCGTGACGATTTTCCTTCCACTGAGGATCGATGATCGCTTCGTCTCCTGAAATGAGCTTCCGGCCTTCGCGAATCGAGATACCAGCGAGGTTGGCGTATTGATCGTAATCGATTCCGTCGATCAGTCTAGACCCGAAACCCGTATCGCTTCTATCGAGAGCCTGCCCAATCGCAGTCGCCGCTCGAACTCCTTCGATTCGCGCAATCTCAGCGGCGTGCGAGGCCTTAAGTCTAAATGGAGAGCCCCCTGCCAAACCGATCGTACCCGATGGTCGAATCATTATCTGCGCACCAATGTTTGACTCGCGTTTACCGCGTTCGTGAAGGACGCCGTGAGCTAGTCCAACCGTAAAAACGATTAGCAGCACGCCAACACCCGTTCCTAAAATGCTGACTGCCGTGCGAGCAGGTCTATGAGCGATGTTTGAGAATACCAGGCTATCCATAAGTCGTCTTAACCGCGGGCTGCGATCCAAAACGCGCCGCCACGCATTAGGTAATGTTCGCGATGTAAGTACAAGTAATCCGATTGAAGTCCAAACAACTATTGCTGCTTTGCGGACGAGCGCCAACGCGAGTCCTGCAGCCGGAGTAAAGCCGAGGCCTTTTTGCAGAATCACTTCAGTGCCGCCTTCATAAACACCGATCGTTCCCGGCACAAAAGCAAAGGCAAAGTTAATCACTTTAGTCAGTGATTCGATGATGTAAGCCTGAGAAACGAGCGGGTGGAATCCCAGGAAGCGCAGCGCGACGAACACTTCGATAACGCTCGTCGCGTGCGAGAGAAGATCGCAAGCTATCATTCCGAAGAATGCTCCGGGGTGATGCTTATAGAAGTCGTAGACTTTCGACTCGAGGTGATAGATATGATGCCGGCGTTTGAGAATTACTTTTGGACTCAGCCGAAGTTCTCCGAGGCGATCTATGGCCCACGTAAGCAGCATGACACGTCGTTTAGCCGCAAACCCGGCTGCAATGATCCCCAATGCCGCAACGCTCGCAATAATTATTAGAACTATATAGACGGGTGTGGGCAGAGGATAGATGAGCAACATCACGCACGTGCCGCTCAAAATAAAAAAGACTACCGACAAGTTGTAAAGAAGATTGTCTACTACGAGTGCAGGTACTCCGTAGGTGAGCGGTACGCGTTTGCGCAGCAGCGCCACTTTGGTTGCTTCGCCAAGGAGCGGTCCAGTGAAGGTGAGGAAGCTGATAGCTTCGCCACCTAAGCGCGCGGCAAAAGCGTTACGGAAACTAATACGGCGGTGCTCCGGAGGAACTGCCGCGCGCATTGCTATTGTACGCAGCACGTGGCGCAATCCGCTCAAACCAAGAACTATGAAGAACCCAAAACCAATTCGCAGAAGAGCATCGAAGAGGGGTTGTAAGCCGACGCGATTAATTACATAAACGAGCAGCGCAAGACCGAGTAGGAAAGCGAGTGTTTGCAGCCAGACAAATGAGCGTCGTGAGGTCTTGGAAGCAGGTGATGGTTCTTCGGAGAGTTCTTCAGGTTCCTCTGTTTGCCAGTCTGCTCCGAGTTCGTCAGATTCAATCAAGGCGATATGCTTGCTCCAACGGCAGTACTGTTTTTATTGTTCAGACTGCCAGGCAGAAGTTCTTTGATTACGCGGCCGGGAAAACGTCTGAATCCCTTCTCCCACAAAGCTGGAACGGGAGTGCTATCATCGCGTAAATCACCAATTAATGCCAACAGCGTAGGCACGAAACTAAGACTGTCGTAGGGTTGTTCGATCGTTCGGGCCTGACCGATGCCAGTGTCTTTACCGCCGGCGATCATAAATGTCGAGTGTGTAGAGATGCGGAAGAACGAACCGTGATTACCGCCCGGATTGAAGCCACGAACGTCAAAGTTCCAGTGATTGTTTGCAACGACCAGCATCTCAGATTCACAAAGATCCCGCTGTCGTTGAATGAATTCGCGACGGATGCGTTCTTCTGAGGTTAACCCAGGTTCGCTGGTTGAAAGCCGTTCGTTGGGGTGTCGTGCCAGTTCTTCATTCAATCCAATCAGTCCATTCGAATAAGAAGTTTCGTGTAGCGCCTCCAGCCACTCCGTCTCGGTGTGCCACTGAGTCAACCATTGGCGGCGATCAGCAGAACCGATCGAGAGCCTGGGATCCTCGAAAATCTGAAGAGGTAATCCAGGTTGCCATTCAAGTTCATCGAAGTGCACCGCCCCATTAACACTTTGAGCGAGGGTTTTAATTGGCTGATAACGAATGCTCAGCTCGCCGCGATCGTTTGTTCGGAAGAGGAGTAGTGCCTGCTTTTCTGTTCCACAGGTTACCCACACAGCGTCGGGGTCAAGATTAGTTTCGTTGACGACCGCGCTCACCAGCCTGGACGGAAGTCTCGTGGCGATCAAATCGATTGGTTTGTTTGAAACGCTAGCCTGACTATTTCGGACCGTTATACTGTGAAGGAGGTTGAAGTAGTTAATGCGGACGAAGCTTCGATCGTTGTTGAACGAGCCGTCACTGTTCAGGACGAGTCCGTCAGATGTAAGACCAACGATATAGTTTTGAAGCTGATAAATGTTATTGCGGTCTCCCATCGAATCTTTGGGGATGACTTCGTCGATCTTGATCTTCATGGGATCGAAGGACGGCTGAGAAAGGTTCAGCAGGTTTTGAAGCACTGCCAGGTAATGACTGTAGTCTTTCTCCTCGCTCTGCCACCGATCGAGCTGAACAAAAATGCGTTTTGCAGCTTCATCAAGACCGGCCTGCTCTTGTTCTTTCGAAAACTTTTTAGGCTGAGCCTCCCACAAGACGCGCTGCTTTTCTATATTCTTGCGCAGTACTGCCAATTCGGCCTGCATTTCTGAAAGGGTCTTAGTCCACTCGGTCCTCCGTCCATCAATCGTCGCAAAAAACTCTGCCGTGGCTGCATTTCGTACCGCCGGCGACAAATCCTTGCGCTGCAGCTGCTGAAGCAGAATGTGTAGTTTGTTCAAGTCACTGTTACGCAGATGAATCGACGCCCGCTCGTTTCCATCGAAATCAAGCATGGCAGTTGGATACTCGGTGCTTTGCTTTTTCAAATAGTATGATTCTTCAGTAGTAGTGGTAATCAGAGGTACCAACGGATTGATGCCCTTGATCGCGTAGTCCATCATCAGGCGGCGCTTGGTAATGACGTGATGACCGCCACCTTGTTTGCTTCCCAGCAACTTCACCAGATTGAATCCCTGGCTATAGACCTTCTCATCAGTATTGAAGCCATGATCAGAGATAACTATAAGAGCCGTCTGATTTGCTAAAGGACTCTTGGCGATCGCGGTCCAAACCTGCCCGATGACCGCATCCATCTGTTTGACCGCAAAAAGTTGAGTCTGACTATCGTTGTTGTGATGAGCTACGTGGTCAAAGTCAGTCATCATTAAATCGAGGTATTGAATTTTAGGGTCTGACAGTTTGCCTATGAGTTCGCGCAAAAGCTGATCACTCAGCGCGCTTCGCATTTCGAAACCCATTGTCCATTCATCAAAAAGATCCTTGGGCGACTTCTTGAACCTGCCTTCGAGTCCACCTTGCAGGGTCGAATAACGAGCACCACGCAGAAACAATGAGAACGTCAGATAGCGCTCATCGTGTTGGTACGCATCGGGCAAAAGCGGGATGCCAATCGAGTCGAGTATTTCGACACCAGGCATATCAATTCGAGAGCCTGTAATGTTGCCAAGATATAGCGGAATGAAATTTAGATAATCATAGGAGTGCAGAGTGTAGCGATCGAATTCAACGTTACCCTTGAGCTGCAGGTGCTGACCTGTGTCCAGCATTGACCACGAAGGCGCCGAGAGACTCATTCCGCGCACGTAAAAGTTGGTTAAGCGTGTTCCGCGCTGGTAAAAGATGTAGTCAAACCAGGGCAGGCTACTTTTACCCGTAGCCGGATCCTTTTCCTTTACAAAGCGATCGATCACACCAGGAGGCAGACCGTCACATTTGATGACGACGAGTCGTTTGGTTTGGCCTAAGGTTGGAAGGGAACTAAGAACGAGAGTCAGTAGAAATAATAAGACGCGCGAACTACCAAAGTAGTTAAGCGACCGGCTGATGACCTTGCCGTTCTTCATACCGTGCGCCTGACTCATTGGCTTACGGCTGTCCGCTCTTGAGGGCCGTTCCATTCACCGAGGCAGCAATCGGTTGTGAACGTTCATTCATGCGTCGCAGACTCGTAGTTGCCAGGTCGCGCCACATCTGATCCAGTCCCTGGTTCTGGGAGATCTTGAGAAGCTCATTACGCGCCTTGGCGTGATTGATTCTCGACAGGCTCTCGAGACAAGCGCGCCGTACTTCATCATCTCGTGTACGTTCAAAAATCTTTGCGGTTGCGGTCACAACGTTTGATCCTGCTTCCTCGCCATGATCGGCAATGAAGTGTAGCGAGTGCCGAACGTCATCCAGATTCCAGGCGACTTCAATTTCAGCGCTGGACTTAGCCACCTCGCGAAGAAAATCCGTGTGGTAATTTAACCGGCGGGCGATGTCCAGGCGGCTCTCCATATCGGTTGTTCGCTCTTCGCGATGCACATATCTTCCGAACGATAAAACATTCGCAACCCGAAAAACTATTTGGGTTTTGCCGCCGTGTTCCAGTGGGGTCAACTCCGCGCGCCGATCACGTTCAAGCTTTGCAGCCAGGCCGTCAGGGTCCTTTGCGAAAGCCACCAATGCTTCGTATTGTTGGTGTGCAACGTTGGCTTCCGCATTTAAATCATTTTCAAAAGGATTAAGTGAAAGTTTCTCGAGCCGACCGTTGACTTCCTCACGAAGGTTAGGCGCCATGGTTTCGTTGAGAGCGAGAAAGAGTTTCAACTGTGAATATGTTTGTAAGCGAGATGGCTGATTGATATCCATTCCGCGTCGACCGGTGACGAAATCAAAGACCGTGCGACCGAGAAAAAATGGCAGGTTGCCAAACTTCGAAACCGAAAGCACATTTCGCGTCAGGTCATTTAGAACTCGGCGGGACATTTCGCGCTTCTTCGGATTGTACTTATCCCGAAAGTCAACCAGGAGCATCGGAATCTTTGGGTAGTCGAGGCCGTAGAGCGCCAGCGGGATCATCTGGACAGGTCGGGCTCCGGGCGCGTCCTCATCAACGACATTGCCCGAAGAATCCAAATATCGCTTCTCGGTGTAGCCTTCCCAGATTTGCAGTCGTTTATCAGTCCATGGATTCGCAATGTTTAGAAAACGGCTGTCGAACGCGGCGCCTTTTCGTTTGGCTAGATCCGGTTCAGCCAACCAAAGCATCGCATGAGTGACGCTGCCGTCTGGCATTTGCAGCGGCTCAAAGTAGAGCGATTCTGCTTCGGCTCTTTGTCTAAGAAGTTCCCAGTTGTGACCGCGCTCATCTCGAGTTTGTGCAACTCGTCTTGCGTAGTAACCCTGAAGCTGTGTGTCGTCGACTAAACCACCGAACGTTTTGTCGGTTAAGAGAAGTCGAGCTTGAATCTCTGCCAGTTCCGATTGTGTGAAAGCTGACTCGCCTTTGACGGCTTCATATAAAGCAAGCACTGACAGCGCGCGAATGATATGTGACTTGCGATAGTCAGAGGCGTTTTTCCTGTATGCACTGGTTGATGCCTTGATCGGAGTGCCATATGGATCAAGCAAAACATTTTGAATGGCGGTCCAAAAGAGTTTGTCCCAGACTTCTGTTTCGGGAGCAGCAAGGTCCAATGCCGGCGGTGGTGCCTTGTCTGAAAGTTTTTCCTTGTTGCCGACTCTCGCATAAAAGAACGGCACGGCTGCTGCGAACCGCTGCCTCAATGTAGGCCGGGTGTAGGTGAGCGGCCACACGTATCGCAGGCGATCATTCTCACGATTATCATCTCCCAGGGTGTCGCGAAGAATTGAAACGAGCGGTACCCAATTATCTTCTTTGTCAGGATCGAGACCCGCGAGTCGAGCTTGCACAGTAAGCAATTCCGCCCCACCGCTTACCTCCAGCCGATCCAATCTCAATATTTGAGAGAGATCATTTGGAAGTTCTTGACTTGTAGTTTGTGGTTCTGGAGATTGCGACCGGCCAGTGCGTTGAAGCAGAGGCGAGAAAACGAGCAGGAGGGAGAAAAACAAGCTCCAAGCCTGATACCAGAGCCTTCGCGTTTGTGTCGTCATTCTTGTCGGTTCTTCAAAACAGTACGCAACAATATGTGGCGAATGGGGAGTTTGTACTGCACCAAATCTCGGGCGCTTCTGAAACGCCTAATAATCGCGCCCGGGGTTTTCACTATCAGCAATAGCCATGCCCCATCGAAGGCACAATCAAATATATCATCACCGTAATCTCGTTTGGATCAGTTTTTTACTGTAATTGTGACAGACCATATGCTGTAACAAACGATCCGATGCAAACCCGGGCTTGCTTAGTTGCCGTAGCCTGCACACACTTCGGACGTTTTTGAGAGCTCCTGCGTTAACTCACGAAGAACTTTATTTGATAGTTGCTGAGGGTGGGTGAGCGGCTGATTGACTTACTGACTCGCCATCCTTGGGCTGCGGAGGTTCCCAACCGCCGCGTTCGAGCAGCGGGATACTAAATCGGATCGGAACTGCAAAATTGGAGGCCTGGTTTTCGGTGAAGACCGCAAAATTAACTCCGATCACACGGCCAGATGGACCAAACAATGGGGCGCCCGAACCACCTTCAGCGGTTCGTGCGTCGTATGCAATTCTTCGAACGTCGAGGTCGGTAATATTGCCCTGGGTTGTGAGTGGTTGAATGCGTTTGGTCTCAGCGAGGAATCCCAGAAGCGCGTCAAGTGATCCATAACGTTGCTGGATTCCACGCGATTCAGCATCGTCCAACAAAGCAAGTAGTCGATCTGGACCAGAAGGGTAGCCCATCATCACAACCGTCTTACCAACAGCTACTGCGTCGGGATCCGTTTCGAGCGGAAGTACTGGAATTGTTGACGGAATCTCCGGTACGTCCAGCGAACAGACAGCCAGATCGTCTTTTTGTGCTGCGGCAATGAACTTCAACGAGATCGCCTGTTGGTAATCAGGAAAGTAAGCGGTCAATTTCCGCAACCGAGGTTGACTCTTGATCCCGGTTAAGCTTTGCGCCCGATCGTCTGCGAGCCATGGTTGAACGATGTGACGGTTGGTCAGGACAAACCCGTTCCCGACGTAAAATCCAGAGCCGACGAATTCATACTCGGCGATTGCCGCCTTGCCTTCGGGAGTGAGTGACGCCGGTTGATCGCCGCTTTGTACCGCGGCACCGCTTTCGTTCGTCTGCGCTTCCGGATATCGCAGCGGTCGTCCGGTCCCAACTTCGACGAAGTAATAAGAACCCGAAATCAGGCAGACACCACGGCCGTATTCACTGCGCAACTTCACAGCTAGTGAAAGACTGTCGCGAATCTCTTTGTTAGCTCTGCCGAGATCGGTGAGTTGTTCGTTGAGCTTTGCGGATTGTTGCTTCGTTTGATCCAACTGAGAGCCCAGGTCACCAATTAACCTACGACTGCGTTGCAGCTCCTTGTACATTGCGAAGCCGATATAGAGAACTCCGCCAACCAAAGCGATGGCAATCGCAAGGGTAATCAGCTTGGTGCTGGGATTAATTTCACGGACGAGTTCTCGAGTGAACTCTCTAAGAAACACTTTTGCATCGTCTCGACGAGCGGTAGCAGCTGACTCAATCGCTGCCGCCTCGATGAACGGAGCGACATGAGTCTCTTTCGAACCACCTCCCGGGACAACAGCCGGAAGCGATCGTATAGGGAAGAAATGCAGGATTAAATCGGAACCGACAACACGAATCTCATCGCCATCCTCGATCAAGTCGCCGACGGCAAATTCGGCGCTGTTTTTCGTTACTTCGAGCGCCTTGTCGAAAGCCGCAACCTGATACGCTCCGTCTTGTCTGACAAGTTCCAACAGATATCCATTGGTTGAATTTTTTGGGAGAGTTGACGCGCGGAGCCGCAGATCAGCGCCTTCCGAGCTGCCAATACGAATGCGCTCATCCGTGAGGATCTCAGTGTGCCGGTCGTCGCCCGAGGAGATGTGGATAACCAGGCCGGTTGCCATACTTAGTTCTTAAATCACCACCGAAAGCTAAAACAGAGCGGCACGAACAGCCCGCTCGAAGGTCATTCTACAATGAAGTTTCGCTAAATGGTTAACTTGCTTTGCCTTCGTGTTAGGATTTGATGGCGAGATTGAAATGAGCAGCAGTGAATTCATTGATGATTGTGAACGTTTGGCAGAATTGGCACCCGTGGCTACGGCGCCAATTCAGCATCACGTTTTTGTTTGCACTGGAAAGTCTTGTTCTGCCGTGGACAGTGCGGCCGTCAAATCAGCTTTTGAGACTGAGCTAAAAGCACGCGGCCTCCAGTTCGGATCTGAAAAGAAAGGACGCAATCCAGGTGGAAGCGTGGTGCTCACGGAGTGTGGGTCTGTGGGGTTCTGCGCGATTGGTGCTGCGGTGCTTATTTACCCGGATGGGATTTGGTACGCGCAGGTCAGAGCGTCGGATGTTGCGGAGATCGTTGAAGAACACCTTGTTAACGGAAGAGTGGTGGAACGATTGGCGTTGCTGAAGGTTCCCGCGGCGAAATAGGACTGATAAGACTAATGGGACCGATAAGACTAATAATAGGACGCATACGACCAATAGGACCTATTACAATCTTACCTGCTCCTGCTCCTGCTCCTGCTCCTGCTCCTGCTCCTGCTCTCATCCCCCACTCGCCGACGCCTGCCTTGGTTTCCATCTCAACACTGGTTTGCGGGCCGCCGCCGCTTCGTCGAGACGGCCGATGCGAGTATTGTGCGGTGCGTTTAGAACCAGCTCAGGATCCTCCAATGTTTCCTTCGCAATCGATCGCATAGCCTCGATGAATTGATCGAGCTCCTGCCTGCCGACCGACTCCGTTGGTTCTATCAACATCGCGCCCTGAACAATCAACGGAAAGTAAATCGTCATCGGATGAAAACCGTAGTCGATAAGACGCTTCGCAATATCCAGCGTATGAACTCCTTTGCGAGACTGTTTCTTATCAGTGAACACCACCTCGTGCATCGGTGGACTGTTGAAGGGCTTATCGAAGTCTGTTGTCAGACCATACGCGACATAGCGAGCGTTCAAGACTGCAGCCTCAGTGGCTTCACGCAAGCCGTCATGACCATGAGTTAGTGTGTACGACAAGGCCCGCAACATCATTCCGTAGTTGCCGTAGAACGCCTTAACTCGACCAATTGTTCGAGGTTGATCGTAATCGAGTCGGTAACCTTCATCGTTCTTAACTATTCGCGGAACAGGTAAAAAGGGTTCGAGTGCTTTAGTGCAACAGCAAGGCCCGCAACCTGGTCCACCGCCGCCGTGTGGCGTTGAGAATGTCTTGTGCAGGTTCAGATGAATTACATCGACGCCCATGTCCCCGGGACGCGCGATTCCAACCAGCGCGTTCATGTTGGCGCCATCCATGTAAACGAGACCGCCTGCTTCGTGGACGATATCGCAAATCTCTTTGATGTTTCGCTCAAAGAGACCAAGCGTATTAGGGTTAGTCAGCATTAAACCGGCAACGTCACCGAGAGCACACAACTCCCGTAAGTGTTCCAAATCCGTCAGACCTTCCGACGTCGAGCGAATCGTCTTAACCGAGAATCCTGAAAGGTGGGCCGATGCAGGGTTAGTTCCATGAGCAGAGTCGGGAATGAGCATCGTTCGTCTCGATGGCGCTGATTCGCCATCTCGAGCGTCAAGGAAAGCGCGTATGATCATAATGCCAGTCATCTCACCATGAGCGCCGGCAGCGGGCTGCAATGAAATACCCGGCAGTCCGGTTATCTCGGTTAGATGTTGCTGCAGTTCGAAAATAACTTCGAGCGCTCCCTGCGCATCAATCTCTTCTGCGAGCGGATGGAGATTTGCAAAACCGGCAATGCGAGCAACGCGTTCATTCAGACGCGAGTTGTATTTCATCGTGCAGGAGCCCAATGGATACATGCCGATGTCGATTGAATAATTCCATGTCGACATACGAATGAAGTGTCGAATCACGTCTACTTCGCTAACTTCAGGCACACCGTCGAGATCGTCCGTTCGTTGAAAGGCGGGCGGTATTAAGTCGTTCAGCGATTGCTCCTCGACATCGAGTGCCGGTAGTCGATAACCGACGCGTCCCGTTTGGGAGCGCTCGAAAATCAGCTGCTCATTTGGACTGATGTGATTAGTAACTTTGGTGATTCCAGAGGTCATATGAACTATTTGCCAACTAGCGAGCGGAGTCCGTGAGCCAGAGCATCAATCTGTTCGCGAGTATTTGTTTCGGTAACACAGACGACGAAATCGTTGGGACGATTTGCCATAAATCGCGACAACGCAAGTCCTCCGTCGATTGCTTTTTCAATGGCCAGCTTTGCCAGCAATTCACGCGCAGCTGATGGCGATCGAACAACGAATTCGTTGAAGACCGGGGCAGTGAAGGAAAGTGAGAAGCCGGGGATGGCAGCAATTTGTTTGGCGGCATACGCTGCCTTCTGTGCGCATTGATACGCCACTTCCTGAATGCCTTTTCGTCCCATCGTTTCCAGATAGACGGTTGCAGCGAGAGCGATCAGTCCTTCGTTAGTGCAGATATTCGAAGTAGCTTTTTCACGTCTGATGTGTTGCTCGCGAGTAGCAAGCGTCAGGACAAAACCGCGGCGACCCCTCTTGTCGAAAGCTTCACCAACCAGTCGACCGGGGATCTGTCGTGCGTATTTTTCTCGAGTCGCAAAGAGTCCGACGTACGGACCGCCAAAGGAGAGCGGCACTCCAAAGGACTGACCCTCCGCAACCACGATATCCGCGCCACAGTCGCCGGGCGATTTGAGGAGACCCAACGAAATCGCCTCAGTGATGGCAACTATTAACAACGCGCCGCTGGCGTGTGCGGCGTCTGCCAGGACCTTCAGATCCTCAACACACCCAAAGAAGTTTGGCGACTGAACCACCACCGCAGCGGTTTGATCGTCAATAGCGGAGAGTAATGCTGCACCGCACTGTCCGGTCTTCTCATCGAATGGAATCAACTCGAGGTGGATACCCGCGTGTTGCACATAAGTGTTGACAACTTCCAGGTACTGCGGATGGACCGAACCCACAGAAACAACTTTCGATCGTCGCGTTATGCGTTCGGCCATCAAAACTGCTTCAGCTAATGCAGTGGACCCGTCATACATCGAGGCGTTTGCAACTTCCATCCCCGTCAACTGGCAAACCAGGGTTTGAAACTCGAAGATGGTTTGGAGAGTTCCTTGTGAAATCTCGGGTTGATATGGCGTGTACGCAGTAAAGAACTCCGACCTGGAAATGATGTGGTCGACTATGGTTGGTACGTAATGCGAATAAGCACCTCCGCCGAGAAAACTGATCCGGCGAGCTCCACTATTTCGAGCTCCCATTTGTTCGAAGCGCGTTAAGAGTTCACTTTCGGATAGCGCGGCAGGAGTATTAAGTGGACGCCGCAAAAGTAAATTGTCTGGAATGGAATCGAATAATTCGGCAGCCGATTTGAGACCAATGGAGTCGAGCATCTCCGAGCGCTCTTCCGGCGAGTTGGGAATGTAGCGCAAGGTTATTCTTTCTCAGCTTTCGTAAAGTCTTCGTACTCAGCAGCGGTTAGAAGGCTATCAACCTCGCCCGGGTTCGACATACGCACTCGAATCATCCAGCCGGCGCCGTACGGATCCGTGTTTACCTTTTCAGGTTCATCGGCAAGCGACTCGTTAATCATCACGACTGCCCCCGAAACCGGCGTGAATACCTCAGACACAGCTTTCACTGATTCAACTGATCCAAACGACTCGTTGGTCGCGAATTCATCGCCCGGCTTTGGCAGTTCGACGTACACCACGTCTCCAAGCGAGTCTTGAGCGTAATCGGTAACGCCGATGATCGCTTGATCGCTTTCGACTCTGACCCACTCGTGGTCCTTACTGTAGTGCAAGTCTTCTGGGACGTTTGCCATGATTCCTCCAGCTAATTTTATTTGAACCAAGAATTACTTTGCGCGCTTGTAAAAAGGGGTCTTGACAATCTGTGCTTTAACGAGCCGGCCTCGTACGTCGATTTCAATCTCGTTTCCAATCACGGCAAGTTGAGTAGGAATGTATGCGAAGCCGATATTCTTTTTCAGGTACGGAGCGGGACTACCTGAGGTTACTCTTCCCATTGCCTGGCCGTTGATTACGACATCCTGCCCGTCTCGCGCGATACCGCGCTCGACTACCTCGAATGCAACCAGTCGTTTCTCTGGACCACTCTGTTTCTGTTTGGTTAGTGCTTCGCGTCCAATGAACTCACCTTTATCGAGTTTGCAAATCCAACCCAGGTTAGCTTCGATCAATGTCGTAGTTTCATCGATCTCATGTTCATACAGTGACATGCCGGCTTCGAGTCTCAGCGTGTTTCGGGCGGCGAGTCCACAGGGCAGCACTCCGGTTTCGCTACCAAAGTTCCCCGCATCCAGCAGTTTGTTCCAAAGTCTCTCAGCCTGGTCAGGAGAAGCGTAGATCTCGAATCCATCCTCGCCGGTGTAGCCGGTTCGGGAGACTATACTCGCAACGCCATCTACTGTGCCGTTGGTGAAATGGTAATACTTGATGTCAGCCAGTGGCAGGTCGGTTATCTTTTGAAGAATCGATAATGCATCTGGACCCTGGATCGCAAGTTGGCAGTATTCTGAGCTGGCATTTCTAAGCTCAACATTCTCACCTTCGTGATGTGCAGAGACCCAATTCCAATCCTTGTCGGTGGTTCCTGCGTTCACGACGAGGAGTAAATGGTCGGCCGAGAGCCGATAGACCAACAGATCGTCCACCACGGTTCCGGACGGGGTGGTAAGTGCGGAATATTGGGCCTGACCATCGATTAACTTTGTTACATCGTTGGAAGTGAGACGATTAACAAAAGGGATCGCGTCAGGGCCACGCACGTCGATCTCACCCATATGCGAGACATCGAATAGCCCTGAATGGTTTCTTGTCCGCAGATGTTCTTCGACAGTGCCGGCAGGATATTGGACTGGCATATCCCAGCCGCCGAACTCGATCATTCTGCCACCCAATTCTCGATGTCTTCGATTAAGTGGCGTTTGCTTTAGCTGTGGTGCAGTGGCCGTCAAGTTTAGTCACCGCGTAAGACCTAACTTAGTCCTACGTTGATCGAATTGTTATTAACAGGTGAAGCCGCAAACTAGCATGCGAAGTGCGGTGCGTCAAGCGAAGCAAAATGGAGACAAGTGCCGTCGTCGAAATTCTCTGCTGTGTGCAAACTTTTTCATCTTACGAGCGACTTTGAAGTCATAATAGATTGCTGGGCCTGCGGAAAAATCAGAGGAGTCTACGGTCTGACGGGGTTTGCACAAAAAAGCGAAAAATCCTTACACGGCAGAAGCTGTGAAAAATAATCAGAGACCTAGGTCCTGGGAGCGCAGGCGTCCCCGCTTGCCCGCGTCCCACATAACCACGGGGGTTGCCTCAGTGACCTTCCTTAGCGAACAGTTGCGCATCTGATCAGGGTTGCCCGCGACGCGGGCAGGCGGGGACGCCTCGGTCCCAGGACCGAAGTCTTTGATTAACGAATGGACCGCGGCTTAGAAGGGAACCAAAACGTGCTGGCTAGTGTCTAGTACTTAAATAGTATTCTAGCGTTTTGAGAAGATAACATTATGGTAGCGAAACGAGAGCGTTGGGCGAAACCTGACGTGAAGCAGATAGAAGCGGATTTACAGGCAACGGACGAAGTCGTTCGCAGCCATGGCGTGCGCGGGCTTTGTCCTTGCTACGCAGGATGGGATCTTTTTGAGGAACACGTGGATGTCGTAATTAAGTCATTAAGAGATCCAAGCCGCGCTGTGCGTAAGAATGCTTTGCACGTATTTGAGGACGCCGCCATTATGCAATCGAAGGAGGAAGTCAAGTATTATCTTGAGCCTGGAGAAGAGAAGATCGGAGCGGAACGCGCCCTCCCTTTTCGGTCGATGGAGCGGAGGTTAGAGGCCCGAACAAAAAGAAAGATCCAAAAAGGTAAAAGGTGGAACAGGACAAGCCATCGTGACTGAGTGGTCACGTTTACCATTCAAATGAAAAACGCTCCGATCTGATCGGAGCGCTTTTTTGATCCTGGGAAGGCGAGCCTAGAAGTTGCGATCGTCAACGTCCACTTTCTGAACGGCAAAAACAACTCTCATCGTATCAGGCCGGCGATCCATGGAAGCGGGCACAAACGCCGCATCCTGCCGAAGGGCGGATTCAAAGTCATCCAACATTCGACGATCGCGCGGCGCATGGACCACATCCGCAAGCGATGCGGCTCCGTTACTGAAGACGTCAGCAACAACCACCATGTCGTCCGATTCAGGATGGGGACGCGCATAAGCTCGAGTTAAAGCTGCCAGGGCGCCCCCGGGGTTCAAACTCGGCGATTGTTCCGCGAACGGTGCGCGGCTGGCTGCGAAGTCTTCCGGAGTTACTGGTCTGGTTAAGTCATAACCCGGAGTTTGCAAAACAATCACGTTGTGACTCTGAAGTGCAGCTTCACGCAAAGCCACAAAGTGTGGACGTAGTGCGGCAAACATCAAAGCAAACATGATCACTGAAGCGAATGAGCCAACCGTGTAGGGCATCAAGCGCGGCTGAAGGAAACGTGCGACACGGTAGCTCAATGAAGGATTTGGCGCTTGACGTTGAGCAGCGACTTCGATCGCAAACAGGTCGGTTATGGTTTCGGCAAGATCCGCCGGCGGAACTGGTTGCGACAGACTTGACAGACGACGCGTCAATGACCGCAGCTGTGCTACTTCAGAACGACAAACGGGGCATCGATTCAAGTGTTCATCGATCGCCACTCGGGTTGGCAGCGAAACACAATCGTCGATGTATGGTGAAAGCGATTGCTTAGTTTCTTCGCACAACATAATTCTTACTCTGCTTATCAGTTTGTGTGCTTGTCTGCACGACTGACATAATCTTCTGAATGGCTGGCCGACCCCGGCTGCTCCTAACGAAGCAACTGCGACAAGTTTCGACAACTCCTTGAGGCTTGTGAGCGACCCTTCAACGGGTGTTGCTGGCCACGTTTTCAAATGCGCTCAGGCCGCTTTGGAAGCCTAGCCCGCCGTCTCCTCACTTCGACCCATTTGGCACCGAGTTTGGTGAGCCGGGGCGGGGCAGCCATTCAGAATATTTCCGATTTTCGATTTGCCAATCGCCGATTTTCTGAAGGTCGAAGCGCTCCAAAAATCGGCAATCGGAAATTGGCAATCGGCAATTACAAAGATCCTTCCAGCTTTCGCCGGAGCTCCTGGCGACCACGCGCCAGGCGCGACTTCACGGTTCCAATACTTATGTCCAGAGCCACCGCGATCTCTTCATAGGCAAAGCCTTCTATGTCTCTCAAGACCACCGCTTCCCTGTAGACGTGACGCAGGGTGCTTAAAGCCTTTCTCAACACGAGCTCACGTTCATGCGCCAGGGTGTCCTGTTCCGGATCGCGAGCCTTGTCTGATTTCAGTGTTGCAAGTAGCGACTGACGCCCAGGATCATCGGTTGAATCGAGCGAGAACGTTGCGTCTCGCCGGCGCCGGCGCCACCAACGCCATCGATTCCGAGCCTGGTTGATGGCGATTCGGTAAATCCAGGTTCGGAGGTCAGACTCACCACGAAAACTGGTGATGTTCTGAAAGGCGCGCAAAAACGTTTCCTGCGTAAGATCCTTGGCCTCTTCGCGGCTTTCGGTCAGGCGGTAGAGCAATCCAAAAATCTCGCCAGACCGTTCCTGCACGAGTCGCTCAAATGCATTGGCATCTCCATGCCGGAGTCTTTCAATGAACAGTGCCTCGGTGGCTGGGCGCGTTTCCAGAGGGGTCGCGACTGCGACCTGCTCCAATTCCAATTGCCCTCGGAGGGCTATAGGCTCTCCGTAGCTCACTCTGCACCCCCTGGGGCGGGAATTCGAGCTTCTAAACTGTGCCCATTCCCGGACAGGCGTGTGCTTAGACACCATGAGATTTGGTTTTGTTCCAAAGAAAATCTCAAGTTAGTGAGCCTCGCAAACGCCTGCAGAACCCTTGCTTGACAACTTTTCGTACGCGCCATTAGAGTGACGTTTTCGATTATCATACACCCATTTGAACGTAGTTCAGTATTGGGACTTGCGAGAGGAAAATAGGTGGCGAAATATAAGAAGAAGCGAGCCCGGGAACTGCAGCACGATCGTTTCCGCGATACCACAATGAATCTGCTCGATCGTGCTGGTGATGCTTTGGAGGGCAAAGGCAGGACGATTTTATATGGACTTGGTGGTGTCTTGCTTGCCGTAATCCTTGTCGTCGTTTTCATCAAGTGGAATGCTCGAAAAAGTGATGAAGCCAGACAAGCCCTTGGCCGGGCAATTGACATCTCTACGGCCTCACTCGCCAGCTCGACCAATCCCAATCCCTCTGGACTAACGTTCGCGAGTGACCTGGATCGCTCGAAACGAGCAATCGACGAGTTTGAGAAGGTCGCTGCCAAATACGGCGATCCCTACAGGACTGAAGCTCGTTACTTCATCGCCACTAACCGTCTAATTATCGATCGACCAAAAGGGATGACTGAATTAGCCGAGGTCGGTAAGAGCAACATCCCCGAGATCGCAGCGCTGGCAAAGTTTGCGCTTGGTCAGGCAAAAGAAAGTGACGGAAAGTTAGATGAGGCGATTCAGATCTATACCGACCTTGCGAAGATGAACAGTCCCACGGTGTCTCCAGAAACTGCAAATCTCCGATTGGCTAAAGTCTACGAAAAGCAAGGCAAGAAGAAGGAAGCAGCAGACCTCCTCTTTAATATCGTAGACGCTTCAAGAAAGGCCAAAGGAAAGGACGACAAGCCCGCTCCGATTTCGTCCGCTGCTCGGGAGGCTGCCACTCAATTGCAGAAGCTGGACCCGGATCGTTACGCTAAACTACCTCCGGAAACTCCCACCCTGGGTTAGCCAGCAAGCTGGTCCGTTCGTTTAACCACAGACATGGACAACCTTACTCACTCGCTCGTTGGCATTGCTGCGGCAAAAGCGGGGCTGGAGAAGTTGTCTCCGGGCGCGACCTTTCTTTGTGTTCTGGCAGCTAACGCGCCTGACAGCGATATTGTCGTCCTGGTCTTTGGCGACCGCTGGAGTTTCCTTGAGCATCATCGTGGCATTACCCATTCGATCGTTGGTGTGCTTTCGCTCGCGATAATCCTGCCAGTGCTTTTCTACTTTTGCGCTCTCCTTCTCGCGAAGATTCGGAAACGGCCGAAACAAGTCGTCTTTTCGGGATTGCTTCTCAGTTCTTTGATCGTCAGCGCGACTCATCCACTACTTGACTGGACAAACAATTACGGCATTCGCTTTCTTCTGCCATGGAATCATCGGTGGTTCTACGGAGACTTCATTTTCATCGTGGATCCCTTCATTTGGTTAATTCTCGGCAGCGCTTGTTTTCTGTTAACTTCTCGAACGAGAGCCTTGAAATTCATCTGGTTGATCATTGGAGTCGCTTTGACTGTTCTCCTGATGGTGAATGCGCGGAGCGCGAATTTATCCCATCCCTGGCTTATCCGTGGCGTATGGTTAGTTACTTTGATGACGCTCATAGTTTTGGCCTGGAAGCAGTTGGGTGTGCGTTACGGTCGTCCGATTGCCTGGGCCGCGCTGGGTTTGGTTGTTGTTTACTGGGCAAGCTTGAGCGTCGCTCATTCATTTGCTTTATCACAAGCGAACCATCAGGCGACTGCGTTCGCGCCGAAAAGTGAATCGATAACTCGCCTGGTCGCGATGCCGACACTGGCGAATCCGTTTAGATGGGATTGTGTGTTCGAGACGAACCAGGCTACTTATCGATTTAATCTGATCCTTGGTGATTCCCGCGTCACAGATTTTGTTCGTTATGAAAAACCAACCGGCGAATTGGATGCGGCATTAAAGGAAATTTCTAACGATCGTCGCGCGCAGGCCTTCCTCGGTTTCGCTCGCTTTCCTGTGGCAAAGTTGCAAGACTCAAACTGCACCACACAGACTCTCGTTCAATTAGCCGACTTACGTTACACTGAACCCGGCAGTTCGCGTGGCACCTTCTCATTGCAACTACCGGTTGACTGTCCCGCATCTTTGAGTTCTAGCCGATGAACGAAAGCAAAGAGTTCGAGAAACTTTCCGCGCTCGCTGAGGTGGGCGATGCACACACCGTTGACGCAAAAAGGTCGACGATTGCGGCGGTGAGAGTTTCTCCAGGCTCATACCTTGCATTCGCAAGTGTGCTGACATTCGTTTCTGCACTGTTGCTGAGGGCCGATTACAATGCCGTGGCTCTTGGTATGGTAATGCTCGCTTGGATCGTAATTCCGCTTCTGGCTTTCTCCGATCGCGTAGTGTTCGACGGCTTAACTATTCGTCGCCGAGGGCCGGGTTTCCTAATCCTTCACGCAGTGTTTGGTTATGTGAGGCAACTCCCCGTCGTTGATATCGAAACAATCGAAACGACAGCCGTCCGCACCTTGCGCCGGCGTGGTAGTGTCCGTTATCGCTATCGAACTCAAATCTCGGGCAAAGGAAAAGAGTTTGTTATCGCGTCAGGCGGAAAGTCCTACCGTAAATTCATCCGCGAACTATTACCACTAGTTCACGAAGATAAACTTGATAACCGCAGTCGTGATCTGCGTGATTATTTGGCGGACCCGGACGCCGTCGACCGGAAGGCTCAACTCTCGCAACTTGCTTCCGAAGATCTGCTTGATTCAACTAAGGACGATTACAGAGTTGGCGGGAAACAAAGTCGTCATGACTCTTTGCAGACAGCCTCCGTTGAAGATATTGAACGCGCGCACCTGTTACGCCGACTGGGCAACGAGTTGCGTGTCTCGGGCCGTCTGCGTGAGGCTGGCGAGGCCTTTAGACGAGCCCTTAAGGTAACTCCGCGTGGAGCGTGGTTAATTTACGACTTTGCTCGACTGCTTAGATCACAGGCAAGTGCGCAATCGGATGCACGGTTACTGCTGCGCGCTCGTGCGGCACTTCGACTGGCATCTATGCGTGCTGATAAAGACTTGGTGCTGCTCCCGCTCATTGGTGAGAGCATGTTGGAGTGCGGTGATTCGCGTCAGGCGCGAGAAAAGCTGCAAAAAACAGTCGAGATCGATAGTGGAAATTTCAAAGCTCGCCTGGGTCTAGCTGACATTGCCCTTCGCGAAGGCAAGTTGGCGCACGTGATTCATCACTACCAGGAAGCAGTTCGAGTAACTTCAGAACCTGCCCTGGCTCGTTATGCTAAGCGCGAGCGTGATTACTACAGCTTACTGAACGATGACGAAGAATATCTTGCTACAGAATTGCGACGCATCAACTGGCTCCAACACGTGACGCGGCTGCGCCGGCTTTCGTCGCGTGTTGTAAACGGTGGAATATTGCTGGCACTTGGTGGCGGCTTCGTGGATCCTGCATTTGGTAGTGTTGGCTGGTCACTAGCTTCATCGGCAATGATCATTTGGCTGGTAACTTTGGGTGGCACGCGAGCGCTCTATCAGCGTTCGAAGGGATGACAATGTCCAACGAACTTTATAGTTTGTCGTGGCGGCCACTCTGATATTCGGATGGTTAGAGTTGGTCGCGACGACAAACTAAAGTTCGTCGGACATAAAGAAAAGGCAGGCACCGTGCCTACCTTTTCCATTAGCAAACCAGTCCTTGCTTGTTTAGCTTTTCTTCTTCCTCACAACACCCCGTTTCACTACAGTACGCGCGGGTTTTGCGGTCTCTTCCGCGGGCGCCTCAGGCACAACCGGAGAATGCGGGCTCGGCGTTATGGTGCGTGACTGCTGCTCGGAGGCTGATGCCACTGCGTATGCCTTCACAGGCTCCGGATTCAAGAGCGCATCCCACCGATAGCGCGGACGATCAGTTTTCTCTGATAGCCGTCTGAAAACTAAATCCGTAACGGCTTGTGTGATCCAGTTATGATAGAACTCACCAACCGATGCGAGTTCAGCATCGGGTGCCGGATTCATGAAGTCGATTGCGTAAGGAACCTCATCCTTTATCGCAAACTCGACAGTGTTGATGTCATAACCGAGAGCGCTGCATAGTGTGCGAACGTCGGCTCTAACACGTTCTGCCAATTTTGGAGAAAGATAATCGGGGTTATGAACGTATTGCTCGCCCGAGAGGTAAGGCTTGCGAGGATCGTAAGCCATGATCATGACTTCCTGTTGACCTACGCAATAGCATCTGACGAACTGTTGGAAGTCAATAGACTCCTGGAGCGTCATGCACAGCGTTCCGGTTTTGTCGTACTCGGTCCAGAGTTCTTCAAGTGAATTGATCTTGGAAACATTCTTCCAGCCGCCACCGTCGAAAGGTTTGAGAAATGCCGGCAGTCCGACGTAATCAATAATGCCCTGCCAGTCCAGCGGAAATTCCAGATTCCGCAAACTCTCGGTGACAATACCCTCGATGTAGTCCTTTTGCGGCAACAGCACCGTTTTGGGAATGGCAACGCCCAGTTTTCGGCCGAGGGAATAGTTAAAGAACTTGTCGTCCGCTGACCACCAAAACGGGTTGTTAATGATGATGGTGCCTTCAAGCGCCATCCGCTTGAGGGTTGCACGATAGAACGGAACTTCGTGCGAAATGCGGTCAACTACCAGGTCATACCTTGGCGGTGCATCGTATTGGATGCCACCAACCTTTAAATACTCAGCAACAACATCGCCTTTGCCGCGTTCGTTGATGCCATTGATGAGTGCTTCGGGAAAAGTCTTTTCCCGACCTACTAAAACTCCTACGCGCTTCATGTGTTCAGAATGTCCTTTCATCGCGATAGAGAGGAATCAGCCTCCCGTTCGCCTTCGAAAACTTATTTATTTCTTACAGGCTTCGCTAATACCGTACTGCGAAAACGAAGCAAAATACTCGTGAGGTCTGGTGTTGTCAAACACGTCAGGCGGCATTCAGGCATCTGACCCGCGCTCAGACAGCATCCATCGTTTTGTAAACGGGTGACTGGGCGATGTTTGTTGGCTCATATGCTACAATCCGCCTTCTGATCCGATGCTTCCCAGTGGTAAACCCGAATCCAAGGAGAGTTATATTTGATTCGCAGATTCATAGTCTTTTTAGTTTTGTGTGCTTTTCTGCTTTCCCAGGCCCTGACGGTTACTGCCCGTGTAGTTCCAACCGACGATAAGACATACACAGTCGAACAGATAGTGGAGTCGCTGATTCTCGTTTACGGTTCAAGACCCGCTCTCGAGCATATTCGCCGAAACGGAGTTGAGCGCGGCAAGATCACTCGCGTCAACGCTCAAGGAACTGCGGAGGAAGCTAACTACGAGCGCCGGTTTATTCGTGGTGAGAACCTTGATAAGGATAAGATTCGCATAGATCAAAAGCTTCCCTCAATGGAATATTCCCTGATTTACGGCGACGGTAAATTGTGGGGAATTATCAATGGCGCGATGTTCACTCCAAGGCAGGACGCTGCCGCTAGCTTTCTCTCACAGCACCTCCACAGCATCGACTCGTTGCTTCGTTACAAGGAGTGCGGATCGACCCTTACGCTCGTGGGTAAGGACAAGCAAAAGGGGTTGGATCTCTACGTAGTCGACCTGGTCGATAAAGAGAAGCGCAAGACCCGCTACTACATTAGCTCTCGAACTCTTCGCGTGCTTTGGCTCGATTACGAAGACGCTCCAACGGAAGGAGGTACCGCCGTGAAATACACGCGGAAATTCCTCGATTACCGAGCCGTACAGCAGACGCTGGTTCCGTATCACAGTGTGCTCATCGAAGACGGTAAGCAAACGCAGGAAACTTATATTCTGACGATCACCTACGGCGCGAAGCTGGACGAGTCAATCTTCAAGAATCCTGAAGCTTAGTCTCCCTATAAAACAGTAAAATCTTTTTTGAAGTAGGACAGGCTGTTAGCCTGTCGTGGTTTCCATTAGCTGGCCAGTTTTTGAGCCTGCTAAGCAACGACAGGCTAACAGCCTGTCGTACTGCGCTTTTCGGAACCTGCGCTTAAGAGCCGCGTGTATATCTGCGGGCGGTTACCGGCACAGGTATAATCGATTTCACCGGGCCACCCATTGTCGAGCCCACGAGAGCGGACCTACGCAGGTTCAACTCTCTAGACGAGAAGTGGTTCCCTTGAGCCAAACAGCGAGTCTACCTGCCCTGATGGACACCCTAACGAGCATCGATGAGTTGGGTTTCGCCCAAGCTTTACCAACGGAAGCATTGGAAGATACCACCTCAGATCACGCTCTACTGGAGGCCACACGAAGCGGAAACCAGGATGCGTTCGGAGAATTAGTGAACCGGTATCGAAATCAGATCACGAGTTATATCTATCGCATGACTAACGATTATGACGGCGCGGTTGACCTGGCTCAAGAGACGTTCGTGCGAGTGTATCGAGCTGCCGACCGGTATCAGCGGAGTTACGCATTCTCGACGTACATCTATAGGATCGCGACAAACTTGGCGATTAGTGAATTGCGCAAACGAAAGCGACGTAAACTCGTTTCACTCACCGGCTTTTTCCAGCCTTCTGACGGCTCCGAACCAAAGGAATTCAATCCACCGGATGAACGTCCGCTCCAGGACTGTGAACTTGTTGATTGGGAACGCCGCACAGCAGTTCAACGGGCGATCGGAACCCTGCCCGAGAAATATCGTGCTCCGCTGATCCTTAGAGATGTTGATGGGCGTAGTTACGACGAGATAGCGAAGATTCTTGAGACCAGCGAAGGAACAGTCAAGTCGAGGATCAGTCGCGCACGCGGGTTTTTGAGAGAGAAAATGACGGCTTATCTTTAACGCGAGAAGTTATGAGTAAAACAACTTGTTCGACAATTCGAAGTCAGCTTGATGAATTGATGTTGGGTGATCCGCACAGTCCTGAGGTCTCACAACATCTGAGAGAATGCGATGCGTGTCGTGATTTCCACGAAAAGCAAAGAAAGCTGCGCCAGATAGTAGGAAGCCTTGGAACAGTAAGCGCGCCAGCTGATTTCGATTTCCGCTTGCGGTCGAAGCTCGCGAGTGGGAAATCAAATGGAAGTTATCAACTGATGCGCACTTTCCGGGTGTTTGTACAACGAACGGCAGCGGTTGCGGCGGCCGTAGTGATAATTGTCGGAGCGCTCTTTCTGGTGCGAGAATTTCGCAATAGCAACCCTCCGATCGATACAGCGGTCGATAACAAGCCACCTTCAAAGACCGCTCCTGCAGATGTCGAATCCGTTAATCCAGGAAACAGTCAAGTCTCCAAAGGTACAGAGGAATCGGCCCGAGTAGCCGGTGACAAGGAGAACAAAACAGTTCCTAAGAGAAACGTGACAACAGCCCCCCGGAATAATCGATTGCTGGCTTCGGAAGATAAAGCGAGTTCACGCGCACCACTGATTCGGGCACCTCAGCAAGCATTGGATCAGATCTTCCCGGTTGATGCATCTCAGCAATCACTCAAGGTGTCGTTGTTGGATGGTCGTGGCAATCCCCGAACTATTTCGTTGCCAACGGTGACTTTTGGATCTCAACGAGTGGTGCCGACCGCTACGTCATTTGCACCGAAAGGTGTTTGGTAAGATAGATGAAAGGTTTGATGTACGACAGGCTGTTAGCCTGTCGCGGCAGCAAAGGGAACCCACGACAGGCTAACAGCCTGTCGTACATAGAATGAAAAATCAGTTCGTCATAATGTTTCGCCGAACGTTGAATCATAGCTTGCTGATTTGCCTGGTAAGCCTTGGTCTACACGCCTCTGCCGTGGCACAGACTAATGCGGCTGCGCAGACAAAACCGCCGCGCGCTGAAACCTCAGCCGCGTCGACGCCGCAGGTAGTAACAATTGTTCATCGTCTCAATGGGTTGAAGATGTTCAGACTGTTGCTGCGTTCGCAGGAACAGGTTGAGGCCATCGCAAATCTCAATGAAGGGTTTAACTTCACGGATGATGTCCACACTAACATCATTGCAGGGCTCGCAATGGATGATGGTCGAACGATTGCCGCCTGGCTTCCGGATGCAGAGCTCGAGCTTGGCCCATCGTTGTTCGCACCGCTTGCTCCCGCACCTCGTAGAGCTGGGACTCCGGCGCCTCCCATAACTACACTTCCTGCGACCACAAGGCCTCCAGGATTTCCATACAGAGCTGGAATGTTTGATTCACCCGATCTGACCGTAATCGCACCCGATGGCCGACGGCTGGCAGCAGAATACGTCGGGTTCGATGGTGCTACAGGTCTTTCGATACTCCGCCTCGCGGATACGAACCTCAACATCAGTAACAACGACGATGAGAAGACAATCGGCGAAGGTGAAAGCATTCGTGTACTCAATCCGGAGCCTGCGGAAAATAGACCGCTGAGGGGAAGTCTTTACGTTCGGATGGGCACGACCAACGGAACAGTGCTGGCTGTCAGACGTGCTCCGACCGGCGGCGGCATCGCTCGGTTCAAAGTCAGATCAGCTCGCTTGTCATCATTGAACATAGGCGGAGTCGTCGTTAACGAGGCTGGTGAAACAGTTGGAATCGTGAATGCCGTTCATGGGCCCGAAGCTACTATTCTGCCGACGGGCCTCATCAGGCGAGCAGCGAAACGAGTGTTGGCCCAGCAGAGCAGTGTGCCGCGTCCATGGTTGGGTGTAAAGGGCGCGCCCGTCACAGCGTTGAATGTGGAACAGATCAAAAACCAGGGCTGGAAACTCGAGAAGGCGGCGTCTCTGTTGGATCGACATCTAGGAATAATGCTTACCTCGATCGCTCCCGGTAGCCCGGCTGCAACGGCAGCGTTGCGACCGGGCGATGTGATTCTGAAGGTGAATAATCAGGACGTCACTACTGATGACGACTTCTCATGGATGCTTGATCAGGCAGGACCCAGTGGACAGGTCGTATTCACGCTTGTCGGTCCTGGTCGTCTGAAGGAGGAAGCGGTTCCCGTTGAATTGAGCAGTCTCTGGGATCCTTCAGCAGCGTTTAAATGGGTACCTGATGTCGCGACCACGCTTCCACTACTTTCCCAGGGAATTGAAACTATTGCTCTAAAGGCTCCGCTCGCCGAACGATTTGGCGCGAGCTCCGGACTGTTGGTGGTGTACGTCGATCCATCAACACCGGCGTTTGACGCAGGGTTACAGCCAGGAGATGTGATCGAATCAATTAATGGCAAAAAGATCGAAGCTGGCATCGATGTGCCGATTGC
>DATDFV010000251.1:0-2848 GCA_036522415.1 Pyrinomonadaceae bacterium
TGATCTGGCACGATCTGCGACGTACTTTTGCAACCGAGTTGCGAGCGCGACAAGTGCATGAGTACGACATTGCCGATCTACTCGGTCACACGATTCAGAGCGTCACAGGCACATACGCACGAAGCACACCCCATGCTTTGGAAGATGCCGTGAACAGACTCACAGAACCGCGAGGCACCGTGGTTCAATTCAAAAGAAGGGCCAGTTAAAAAAGTGTCACCATCTTAGCCCCATCTTCACTTTTGGGGCTGAGGTCATTCTCAGGGCTAAGTTGATGAGAGTCGTGAAAACCGTAGGAAAAGATATGGTGCCGAGGGCGGGAGTCGAACCCGCACGTCCTTTCGGACAACGGATTTTAAGTCCGCAGCGTCTGCCATTCCGCCACCCCGGCATGTTGTCCGTAACTCGAATTCTACCAAGCCTTTCCGCTTTTCTGCTAATTATCAATACCGTAACGTTAATAACGTGGTGCGTGGAACATGCGGGACTACCCTTTCAGTTTTTCGCTAGGGTCAGCCTCCCATCGCACCTATTAAAGACTCTTGGGCTCGCCAAGAACTCACCAGTTAAATCGAATGCGCGCTACGGGGTTCCCTCCGTAGTCTGCATCATTTCCCCTCATATTGTTCGCAGGTGAGTTGAGTCAGACAGCATAAACACCGGACGGCACTTCAGGCCACAAGGCTCATACAGGAACATTTTTAGCTGTCTGTTAATTGGATCTTAGTCCTGCAACTGAGCGCTCTGTGCGTTGGACCGCATATAGTCTTCAGTTAGCGATTGTCAATCAAAACATATATGTGTGTTGTCGCACTGACGGCCAGCATTGCCACTTGTAATATCAAATTGATAGACGAGATCTCCCAGCCGTGAGGCATGAATGTGACACTGAGCAGATCCGGATAGCTCCGTTCCACCAGCGAAGAGTACTTTGGGGACTGTATGCACGATGTAACGCTTAAGAATCGAGTTAAAGGTATTAACTGGAACACCGCCGTGTTCATTGCATTGTTTCACGTTGGTGCGGTCGCCGCTCTCTTCGTGTTCAATTGGAGGGCGGTGTTGGTAGCGATCTTGCTCTGGTGGGTAGCAGGAAGTTTAGGGGTTGGAATTGGCTTTCACAGACTGTTGACTCATCGTAGTTATAAGACACCAAAGCTGGTTGAATACTTTCTGACGATCTGCGGCACGCTCGCGCTTGAAGGCGGCCCTGTCTATTGGGTTGTCACACACCGCATTCACCACGCGCATGCGGATGGGCCGGGTGACCCGCATACACCGCGCGATGGCGGCTGGTGGTCACACATGGGATGGATTCTGAGCGGTACGGCCCAACAGTATGACAACTCGGTCTTGGCACACTATGCCCCCGATTTGATAAAGGACAGATTTCATATTTGGCTTAACCGCCTGTATTGGCTGCCGCTCGTTCTACTGGGCCTGGCGTTGCTGGCATTCGGGGGCTGGTCATATCTGATGTGGGGCATATTCTTTCGCGTAACTTTCAATTTGCATGCGACCTGGCTGGTTAACTCAGCGACGCACATGTGGGGCACGCGCCGGTTCTCAACATCTGATGATTCAAGAAACAACTGGTGGGTCGCGCTGCTGACCTTTGGTGAAGGCTGGCACAACAATCATCATGCTCACCCGACTGCCGCGCGCCATGGACTTGCCTGGTACGAAATCGACATAAACTGGTGGGGAATTCGCGTCATGCAGTTTTTGGGACTCGCGAGAGCGATCAAATTAGTGAGTCTGGCTCATCGTTTTTTGGCATGATGTACGACACTGGGCCCAAACGCGCCAGGGGAACATAGTTCAATGAATAATGAGAGCGATACCAACTCAATCATCCTGGTAGTGGAAGATGTCAACGAGACCCGCGACGGCATTGAGAAGCTGTTGAAGGCCGACGGGTATCGCGTGACACTGGCCCGGGATGAAAAAGACGCGATCGAAAGCGCCCAACGAGAGCCTCCCAACCTGATTTTGGTGAGCGTGGCCGGATTACCTCACGAAGTTGTCACTGCCGCACGTCATATCCGCGAGCTTGCCGCACTAGGAGAGAATGTGCCGGTCGTGGTCTTCTGCATTGCAGAGATCGATGAGGGTGATGAAGTCGCGATCGGAAAAAACGTGTATATCACTCGCCCCGACAACTTCAATCAGTTGAGAACACTGCTCGCTCGTCTACTGAACGATATTCCGATTGCCGCGTGAATAAGACTCACGTTCATCGACAGCGAGATTCCTGCCAGACCTTTAACCGCTAAGGCTTGAAATCCAGCGAGGCCTCGCCGCTCTCGACATCAAACGGAGCGGGGTTGTGCTCAAGCGTGACCATCCACTTCTCGTCAATTTTGCAGAAGCAAACAGTCGTCCGCCAACACAGATCGAGTTGCCCTCCCTTTGTTCTTATCGCGCTAACATGGCTGAGATAAAGGTCTGCTAAACTGTGCGCCGCCGGCCAGACACCAGGTTAATTACCAGAACAATCGCTGCTATGACCAGCAGGAGATGTATCATCGCGCCACCAACGTGACCCAGAAATCCGAGTAACCAAAGCACCAGCAATATCACCAGAATTGTCCACAACATCGCCTAACCCTCCTTCGTTAATCTTGATTGAGCGTTTACATTGAAACCTTAACAGTGAAGGGAGAGAACGTCTGTGTGGCAACACACATAGGTGCGTCACGACGCAAGTTCCGAGTTGCGCTATAAAATCAGTCGATAATCAGATTGTCGTTGTGGGCTAGAAACCTAAGGACCGCTATCCCAGCAACCGATCAAACTCGTCTTTGACCACGCGGTAACATTCGCACACAGTTTCTTCGAGCTTCTG
>DATDFV010000252.1:0-51376 GCA_036522415.1 Pyrinomonadaceae bacterium
GGCACGAAACTGGCTGCCAGGGCCATAGCTATTAGGAGAAGCACGCATCCAGTGAAGGTCAAAGGCTCGCTCTTGCTAACCTCCAGAACCTGACTCTGCATCAATCGTCCGACAATCCATGCGAAACCCGAGCCAATAACGATGCCGATGAGAGTCAGAAACAAACCTTGCTTGAGAATGAGCTTCATTACTTGTGTCGGTGTTGCGCCAATCGCCATCCGAATGGCGATTTCTCTGCGTCGCTGAGCAACAAAGTAAGATAGTACTCCGTAGAGTCCGACCGCTGTTATCAGCAGGGCAAGCACCCCAAATGTGCTCAACGTCATTGCCCCAAACGACTGACGGAACGTAGCGGCGCCCATATGCTCAGTCATCGTTCGCGGATCGAGAACCGGCAGGTTGCCGTTGGTGCTTGCAAATACGTTGCGCGCAGTCTCAGTCAGCAGCTTCGGGTTGTTCACCGTCCGAATGTGCAATGTGATTCCGGGCACATACGACTGTTGCAGCGAAGAATAAATTAGCGGCGACGGCGCTTCGTTGAGTTCGCGGTACTTGCCATTCTTCGCAACTCCGACGACTGTGGCCCAGCCCTGGCCCTGATCAATACGCTTGCCGATCGGATCTTGTCCGAGGTAGTAACGCTTAGCGAAGGCTTCGTTAACAACTGCAACGCGCTGCGTACCACTGCGATCCTGCGCTATGATGCCGCGGCCTTCGACGATTGGCACTCCCATCGTCTCAAAGTAGCCATCGCTCACAATGGCTCGTTCGATCGTCACCTCTTCGTCCACAGCCGGTATATAACCTTCGACTTTCGTCGGACTGTAAGCATGACCACCAAACCCCAGAGGAACCATGGTAGACAGACTTGCGGAACTGACACCCGAAAGGTTTCGCACGCGCTCAAGCAGACGATCTGCGACTGCCAGTCCGTCCTCACGTTTTAGTCCTGCCATGTTGAAGTCCGTTCCGACAAGCAGCAAATGGTCCGGGTCTGAAATGCCAACGTCCATACGTTCTGCTTCCTGCATGCTGCGCAAGAACAGCCCTGCCGAAACGAGGGCCACGAGTGAGAGCGCCACTTGTGCGATGATCAGCGCGCTGCGCAATCGAGAGCGTGAGCTGCTGGCCCCACGGCCTTCTTCTTTAAGCGCGGTGACTAGATCTGTTTTGGAGGCTCGTAGCGCGGGCACAAAGCCAAAAACTACGGCGGTTAACAAAGTGACGAGAAACACCATAACAATGGTCTGCCAGTCCATTTCAAGAGTCCAAAAACGCGGCTGAGGCGTCGGAGGACTTAGCAGTATTACAAAGTTCTTGGCCCAGCGCGCGAAGAGCAGACCGAGGCAGCCGCCGATGAATGAGAGTAATAAACTCTCGATCATGAGTTGCCGGATTATGTGGCTGCGCTTTGCGCCCAGTGCCAGGCGAAGGCTAATCTCCTTTCCTCTTGCGGAAGCGCGCGCCATTAACAAGTTTGCGACGTTCGCGCAAGCAACGAGCAGGACCAACGCCGTCACCGCCAGCAATGCAGAGAAGAGCGGATAGAATCCGACACCTGAGAATCGCTCTCGCATCAGCTTGACCACGGCGCCTGTCACAGGAGTGTCACCGCGACTCTGGCTGATGTTTCGCGCCAGTAATTTCATCTCTTCGTTGGCTTGGGCCAATGTTTCTCCACGTTTCAAACGACCAGTTCCCTGCAACCAGCGATCATTCCGATCGCTGATGCGATTTCTTACCTGCAACAATGGTTGCACGGTCAGCGGAATCCAAAGATCATGGCTGTAGGCCGCAAGTACGCTCTCAAACCCTTCCGGTGCTACACCAATTACGGTGAATTGAGCGCCGTTGAGTTGGATCTGTCGACCGATTACGTTGACGTCACCTCCGAACCGCCGCTGCCACAACCTGTAATTCAGAACGGTTACTGGCGCAGCGGTGCGCTCTTCATCCACCGAGAAAGTTCGTCCCAGCACCGCCGGCACGCCGAGAAAGTCGAAGTAGTTGCCCGAAACTATCTCTCCCCAAACAGGCTGGCCCTGAGGTTCGCCTCCTTGCCGGAGATTAAGTCGGATGATCGTGTGGGCAATTAACCCGTCAAACGATTGGTTCTTGTCTCTCCAGTCGAGATAGGTAAGGTATGAGAATGGGTCAGCTTCACCGGCAATCCCGTCCTTGTTGGCTGAGTTAACGGCGACCAGCATCCCACTATCTTTAACTAGCGGAGTAGGATTGAGCACCAGACTCTCGAGCCAGGTAAAGACGGTGGTGTTGGCGCCAATCGCAAGTCCCATTGAAAGGACGATTATCAAAGTCACGCCCGGATTCTTGCGTAACATGCGCAAGCTATAGCGAAAGTCTTGCCAGATTCTTCCGCCTAAATTGCTGCCTACCGGTACTTCAAGTGAAGCCGCCTGGGGATTTTTATGGCGCGTGGATCGGGTTAGCGCAGTAAGTAATTGATCTTTCCCACTTAATTCTTTTCGCGTCATGTGCCGAGCTTCCTCTGGTGAGCACCCCTCACCCAGAAGTTCCTGATAACGATCCTCAAGGTGCTGGGCCAACTCGTATACAATCTCGGCCTCCTTAGTTGGCTCGAGGTTTAGAGTGGCAAGCTGGTCACTGATTTCTTGTTTCCAGTCAGGCATTGTTTGACCCTCGAATTCGAAATTAGGCTACTGGCGCCGCCCACAAGTTTGCATCTTACGACCGGGTTAATGCCCGCGACTCGACCCAACGCGACGAAAAAGTCTTTCCAGGTACTGCGCTGCTCTTTCAGTATCTTCTTTCCCGCTGCCGTAGGCTTGTAAAAGCGACGCCGCCGTTTCCCGGTTTCCCGACCCAAGCGGCCCTGAATCAAACTTCACAATATATCGTAATGCAATATGTCGTAAGTCTATATCTGTATCGAGGTCGGGTCAACTTTTTGTTCGATAGTACGATGAGGAGCAGCGACTCTTTTCGGTTTCGCGTCCTGCTAAAGCAGCTAACTTCCGGCTGGGCTGACGCGCGCGTTCGAAGGGAATGGTTATTTGCTGCGAGCCCGGCTAGTCACACGCTCTCAGTCTGACAGCTAGCCGGCGCAAAATAACGGGATGAGAATGTAACCTGATGGCAAAACGGAGGTTCATTACCCAAATTCGAAATTCTTTACTCGTACCTTAGTGCAACCAATGGATCGACCTTTGCCGCCTTTCGCGCCGGTATTACACACGCCAACAAAGCCACGATAATTAATATCGCAGCGACGCTAAGGAACGTCACCAGGTCAACGGGTCGCACTCCAAAAAGCAGCGTGGCGAGATAGCGTGTTAGACCAAACGCGCCTGCGATACCGATTGCGATACCTATTACTGCCAAGATGATTCCACGTGATAGCACCAGCATAAGTACGTCGGTCATTCGCGCGCCGAGAGCGATGCGCACTCCTATTTCATGAGTACGTTGGGTTACGTAGTAAGCGGTCACACCATAGATTCCGAGCATCGCAAGCAACATCGCAACACCTGCAAAAGAACTGAGCAGCAACATTGGTGTCCGACGAGGGGCCGCCGCTACCGCGACAACGTCATCCAATGTCTTGACGTTGTAAATTAGAATCCCCTTATCGACAGTTCTTATTTCGTTACGGATCGCGCCGGCTAATTCCGTAGGCTCGCCTTTGGTCCTTACGACAAGCGAAAGAGTTCCCCACCCTGCATCCTGAGCGAAAGGCACGTACATCTGCGACTCGGCTTCGCTGTCGAGAGACTGACGGGTGTCGGCGACAACACCAACGATTTCACGGAAGAACTTCTCATCGTACCAAACCCAAATTTTTCGACCGACGGGACTCTCGCCGGGCCAAAGTTTACGGGCCATAGTTTCGTTGACGATCATGACCTTGGGCGCGTCGTTCGTATCGCGCTCAGTGAAACGACGCCCAGCTTTAAGTGGTATTTGCATCGCGTCGAAGTACGTCGGCGTCACGCTGAGAAAATTGGCACTGCCTGCGGCCTCAGACGTCTGAGGATCTCCTTCCCGGAGATATCCACGGCCGAGATCGAAGGTATCTCCGCGAAGTGGCAACTGGGTGACCGCTCCCGCGGATGCGACTCCGGGTAAGGCGCTGATTCGTTCAAGAACCTGCCGGTAGACCTGCAGGCGTGGTTCTCCCTGTTGGTATTTGCCGGCAGGAAGCGAAACACGCGTTGTAAGCAGGTTTGAAGGATTGAAGCCCGGATTCACTTCGCGTAAGCGAACGAAACTCTTGATTAGCAACCCGGCGCCCACAAGCAACATAAATGAAAGTGCAATTTCGGAAATCATTAACGCGCTGCCAATTCGGTTACGTCGAGCATGAGATCCCGATCGGCCCCTTTCCTTGAGAGTTTCATTGAGATTCACCTTAGAAGTTTGAATCGCCGGTACTAACCCAAAAACGACGCCGGTTACGAAGGCAACGGCAAAAGCAAAACCGAAAACTCTGAAGTCCATCCTGATCTCTTCAAACCGAGGACTATTCGGCGGGCTGATAGAAACGAGAAGTCTGGTTAACCATATGCTCAGCGCCAGTCCCACTGCTCCGCTCACTATCGAAAGCAGCACGCTCTCCGTGAGCAGTTGTCGAACGATGCGAACCCTGCTTGCGCCCACAGCTGTTCGAACGGCGATCTCTCTCTGCCTGTAAGTCGCGCGTGCAAGTTGTAAGTTCGCTACATTTGCGCATGCGATCAACAACACAAGCGTGACAGCGGCAAGGAGAATCAAGAGGGAAGCGCGCAGATTACCGACAAGTCGCTCGTGCAGTTTTGTTAGTTTGACATTCCATCCATGGTTAGTTTCAACATAGTTCTGAGCCAGTCTTTCGCTGATGACGGTCATCTCCGATTGAGCCTGTTCAATATCGACACCCGGTTTGAGACGACCAACCACCCTAAGAAAACGATTGAAACGCTTTTCTTTGGCAGGATCTATTGGAAGAGGAAACCAGATTTCGGTTTGAGTCGGGTAATCGAATCCCCGCGGCATAACGCCAACAATCGTTGCGCTGAAGTTACTGCTCTGAACCTTGGATCCGATCACGCTTTCGCTTCCGCCGAAGCGTCGTTGCCAGAGCGCATAACTCACTATAGCAACATAGTCATTTCCCCCTTTAAACTCGTCGGCCTGAAAGAACCGCCCCTTCAATGGTGCGGTACGAAACAAAGGAAAGAAGTCTTCCGTGACACTAGTGCCGCGCACCCGCTCAGGTTCGTCGTTAGTGACGAGCACTGAGCCCCCCGCGACAAATGCTGCGAGCCGTTCAAAAGACGAACTCTGATTTCGCCAGTCAAAGAAATCAGGAACTGACGTGGAGCCACCCTCAGGTATCCCCAAATTAAAATTCGTACCGTCAACGACGACAATCCGTTCTGGTTCCGGAAAGGACAAGGGACTCAATAAGACCGCATCAACAACCGAGAAGATCGCGGTGTTCGCGCCGATACCAAATGCAAGCGTGACGACGGCGACGGCAACAAAACCGGGTCGTTTGCTTAGACTGCGAAGTGCGTAACGGATGTCCTGGAGTAAGGTGTGCATGAGATATTCTCCTGAGACTTCTCTGGGCTTTGCTTTTAGGACTTCCCGCCTCTGTACTTGGAACTAAAACAAAAAGCAAAGGTCAAAGACAGACCTAAGTTCTCGCCAAAGAATTTCGACGTTTCACCTTAGATACACCGCAACGCATATTTTCGTGCGACTTATCCGTAGAGTCGATTGCGGATTTCGGACTTTTTGGTCCCGGCACAAGATGTCGCGGCATTCTAAGCCGCATACGTATTGTCAGCGGCAGTTGCCAAGTTTAAGTTTAACCCGATTAACTTTTCCCCGCCCACTATGCTTCGTTTCTAGTTGAGTCTGTTCGAACCGACGAAGTAAGTTATGCAACACCTCTTGATCTGGAGGAAGCATGACCCTGCTACAAGACTTTCGTTATAGTGCTAGAACCCTCTCTAAGCATCCTGGCTTCGTAATCATTGTCACATTGATTCTCGCCCTCGGGATTGGCGCGAACAGCACGATTTTTAGTGTGGTAAACGCCGTCTTGATCCGGCCCTTACCTTATGAAGCGTCGGATCGCATTGTAATGATCTGGGAAACTAATCAAACCCAAGGGGTGCCAAGATCAATTGTTTCTCCAGCCAACTTCCTGGATTGGAAGGAACAGAACCACGTCTTTGACCACCTCGCAGCTCTTCGTTTTTGGTACTACACGGTAACTGGTCTGGGAGATCCTGAACGATATCAGGGCGCGCGCGTCTCCGCAGACTTCTTTCCACTGTTGAATGTCAAGCCTGAGTTAGGACGCAACTTTGATCCAGACGAAGAACAGGTGGGGCGAGATCATGTTGTTATCCTAACCCACGCTTTCTGGCAGCGTCACTTTGGCGGTGATCGGAATATCGTCGGACGATTTCTAACGATCGATGGCGAACCCTTCACCATCATCGGTGTCCTGCCCACCAGTTTTCGTTTCAGCAGAGTTCTCAATGCTGAATTGGAATTCTGGATGCCCATTTCGTTCACCCCACAGCAACTCACGCGCGAAGATCGATCCATAACTGTCTACGGCCGCTTGAAGCAGAGTGTGTCGCTGGCTCAGGCTCAGGCAGAGATGGACGGTATCGCACGCCGCCTTGAGCAGCAGTATCCAAAGACCAATTCGGGCTGGAAAGTACAGGTGAATAACTTACAGGAACAATCGAGCCGACCCTTTCGAAGCACCCTGCTTATTCTGATGGTGGTAGTTGGGTTTGTCCTACTCATTGCCTGTGCCAATGTAGTCAACTTATTGCTGACCAGGGCTACCACAAGGCAAAAAGATTTTGCGGTTCGCTTTGCGCTTGGATCCAGTCGTTCGCGCCTAATCAGACAATTACTAATGGAGAATTTATTGCTCGCGCTTCTCGGCGGCGCGGCGGGCTTGCTACTGGCGAACTGGGGCATGCATTTTCTGAATGTTATCCTGCGCGATCGAGTTCCTTATTTAGAACAGATAAATATCGATCGAAAAGTGCTAGGCTTCACTCTAGTGATCTCACTTCTCGTCGGCGTTATCGTCGGCAGCTTTCCGGGACTACGAGCTTCAAGGCTAAATCTGAGGGACGCTCTTGCAGAAAGTGGTCGGACTTTGTCCGAAGCTGCCGGTCGCCGGCGAGTGCGTAATCTTTTTGTCGTTCTCGAGATCACATTGGCTGTTCCGCTGCTGATCGGCGCCGGGTTAATGCTCAGGAGTTCTTTGCTTCTCCAAAATGTTGATCGAGGCATCGATTTGAAAAACGTCCTTACTGTGCAGATCGCATTGCCGAATACGAAGTATGTTACAGCCCAACAGATCGGAGCGTTTTACCAGCAGACGCTAAACCGCATTCAATCTGAGCACGAAGTGGAGTCCGCTAGCGCCGTCAACTTTCTTCCTCTCACAAATTTCGGTGATGCGACTCGCCTGACGATCGGAGGTCGCGCCACTTCTGCTCTCGGCCCGGAAACGATCGCCTCATACCGGGTGATCGATCCAAACTACTTTCGCACCCTGAGGATTCCACTATTGCGAGGGCGATATTTCACGGAGAAGGATAACGACGAGTCGCACGGTGTCGTGATGATTAATCAAACGATGGCCCGCCGTTATTGGCCCAACGAGGATCCGATCGGCAAACTTATTAAACCTCAGTTTCCCGCCGCCAATGTTCCGTGGAGACCGGCAACAACTAACACCTGGCTGGAAATCGTAGGCATCGCCGGAGATGTGAAAGAGACAGGAGTGAATGCGGAGCAACAGGCGGAGATTTATCTTCCGTATTTGCAAAATCCGTCGTCTCTGATGAACCTTTTAGTACGCTCAAAATCTGATCCCCTGCGCCTGGTTCCAGAAGTGCGCCGTCAAGTTCTGGCGGTTGATGGCGATCAGCCCGTCTACAACATCAAGACGATGGAGAACGTGTTGAGCCAATCGATCGCCACACCGCAATTAATCACTTCTCTTTTGACCATCTTCGCCGCCATTGCTCTGCTTCTGGCAGCCATAGGCGTTTACGGCGTTATGTCCTATTCGGTCGCGCAGCGCACTCATGAAGTCGGAGTTCGGATGGCCCTGGGCGCGCAGCAGCAGCATGTGCTTCGAATGATCCTTGGCCATGGGTTGAGATTAGTTCTCGTTGGTGTTGGATTGGGCGTTATGGTAGCCCTCGCGGTGACGCGTGTGATGTCAAACTTATTATTCGGGGTGAGCGCCACCGATCCTCAAGTCTTTGTTGTTGTTCCTCTCCTATTGATTGCCGTGGCGCTTCTCGCCGCTTATTTCCCCGCACGCAGAGCTCTGAAAGTCGATCCGATCATCGCACTACGCGAAGCTTAGTATTTACGTACGACAGGCTGTTAGCCTGTCGTGGTTCCGATTGAATGTTGTTGTTGGTCAAACCGCCGACAGGCTGACAGCCTGTCGTACTTAGTAGATTATAGCTTTATGTCTGGTGAGCGATCATCGAGGGGATCGGCCCAACGATTGTTAGGTATGGTTGGCGCCCACTCAGGTCTGAGGGGATCTTGATCGTAAGGATAGCTTCCCAAACGTTTGTACAACTCGCTGTATTGCTGGACCTTCTCGCGATTTAACTTCACGCCTAAACCAGGTCCCTCCGGCACCTTAATGCTGCCGCCCTCGTACTTGAACTTGCCACCTTCGATGATGTCATCAGCAAGGTGGTGATAGTGCGCGTCCGCCGCAAAAGACAAATTGGGAATGACTGCGCCGAGGTGCAGCATCGTTGCCAGTTGAATGCCCAACTCGCCGGAAGAGTGGACAGCAACTCCGAGCTGAAACGTTTCACAGACACCCGCGGCTTTTACGCATTGCCGAATGCCGCCCCAAAACGTTGTATCAAGAAGAATCACGTCAACAGCTGTGTCCAGAACATTTGCGGCAAGCTGTTCGAAACCAACGACCACAGTATTCGTAGCAAGTGGAATCCGCAGTTTCTCGCGTGTTCGTCGCATACCATTTAAGCCGAAGACTGGATCCTCGAGATAATCATTCTTGATGTCTTCAATGGCCTGGCCAAACCAGATCGCCTGCTCAGTGGACCAAACGGCGTTTGGGTCGAAGCGAAAGCGATCACCAGCGAGAGCGCCCGCAACAGCCCGGTAGCACTCGAGCTCGTATTCAGGCGGAAACACCCCGCCCTTTAGCTTATGTGACGTGAATCCGTAGCGAGTCTTCAATTCAAGTGCGTGCGCGACGAGTTGTTCGATGGTACGCACTTCACCAGAACCATTCTTCGAGTTTGGATAGCGAAAGAATAAATATGACGCGAATGGCACTCGGTCCTGCAATCGCCCTCCCAGAATTTCAGAGACGGGCACGTTCCACTTCTGTCCGAGAATGTCGAGGCAAGCAAACTCGAGTGCGGCCAGGATCTGTGTACGATTGTTGTAAAGAGAAGCGGTGGGGTTTGCGATTAAATAGCGCATCTCTTCAAGGCGAGCCGGATCGTGGCCCACGAGGTAGTTCTTCATCGCGCGAAACACTGCTTCAGCGGACTCGCCACCTCCACCCATTTCGCCGAGTCCGGTAATTCCTTCGTCAGTGTCAACCTCGATGATCGTGCGAACGAAGCGCCCCCAATGACAGCCATTGGCGTGACGAAGAGGCGCTTCAAGCGGCACCGTCACTGTAGTTGGTCGGATGTCAGTGATTCGCATTTGCGCTAATTGATAATGCGGTTCTGTTTTAGGAACGTCCAGATCGCTTCATAACTTCTTACGAAATCCGGCTGCGGGAACTGGCCGTGTCCGCCATTTTTGATCGTTAATAACTGGTTTGGCACCTTTTCTTTCTCAAGTGCTTCGTGCAACCGCACCGACTGAGTGTAAGGCACAACGTCGTCTTTATCACCATGAATCGACAATATGGGTGGCAAGCCTGAACGCACGTAAGTCAGTGGCGAAACGCGACGGGCGATGTCGTCGGCGTCTGGCTGACTGCCCACCCACATCACGGCGTAGTTTTTCAGATTGCTGCCTTTGATCAAATCATTGACGTCGGAGATTCCGTACCAATTTATGATCGCGGCGACCTTCAACTTTTCTTCGCCGTAACATCGATTGTCGAGTCCGGTTCCATCCGGCAGCATGCCTGTAATCAAAGCAAGATGGCCACCTGCCGAATGGCCTGTTAATACAATCTTAGTGGTATCGAAGTGCCATTGACTGGCATTGCGGTAAACCCAACGCAGCGCACAGCGTGTGTCTTCCACCGCGGCCGGGGCCAAAGAATTGCTGGCCATGCGATATTCAACATTAACTACAGTCCAACCCTTTTCAAGAAACGGCAGGAACTGCAACACGCTGCTCTCTTTCGTTCCAAAGATCCACCCGCCACCATGGATGTAAACGAGCGTGGGGCTTGGTGTGGTTACATCGTGCTGGTACCAAACATCCAGCTTGAGTAACGTGTTGTTCGCTCCGAGATAAACTATGTCGGGTTGAACCCAATAGCGACTGCCGATGTCGGTGGCCCACGGTGAAGAAGGTTGATCTTGCGCATGGCCGCCGATGCAGGACAAAACAATAATCACCGTTGCAAGAGTAAATCTCTTCGTGCCTTTAAGCCGGCTTAATCCCGTGCTGCGTAGCGACATACGTCTTACCCTGATAGTTAATGTTTCGTAACTCTGCTTTTGTGTCGAACAGACCAAACGCCGGTTGCGCTTCGATCTTGCCAAACAATCCGGCCTGGATTCCGAATAGATTTTCAACCAGGGGTTCCAGATATGCGCAGCCTGAAACGCAGGCCCAATCGTTAATGTAAGGTTGATCTGAGGGTGCCTTGCGTGCGCCTCCGCCGGCTTCCGGCGCCACCGCCGTTTCGGCAAAATGAGCTTGCGCTATCGGTCCCTGCTTTGCAGTTTCGGCCAATCCTTTGATCCACTTGAAAGCGACATCTCCCTCACGGGCCACGAATAACGCACTCAGTGCCAGTGATGGCCAGGCAGTGTAGGCTCCCGTCCATTGGTGATCCGGACGAATACTAAAGGTCACATCGAGATCTCTGGTTGAGAGTGCTCGCATCCACATTGGCGTTTGCAGTTCCTCGCGAAAGAAACGAACCATTTCTGACTTCACCTGTTGGTTCAATGTGTCGCCGATCGTGATGAGAACAGTGCCAAAGTCGTAGCAGTGATGGACCTCGTTCATGCTTCCATCCGGAAGTCGACACCTCCAAATCCCTTTTCCCGGAACGTAGAGCTCAAGCACTCTACGACTCAGCTCTTCTGCTTCCACAAGTAGTGCCGATGCCTTCTCTGAAGCTCCGCGCTGCTTCAATAACTCCGCTGCGAAACGTAAGTTATAAACGTTCGCCGCATTCAACCCTGCGACCTCGTGTACATAACTACTGACAGCTTCGAGCAGATTTGAAACGCCGCCATAGTCCGCCAGGCCATGGTTGTTTGTGTCCAACTTCCGCCAGTGTTCGGCGTAGGTCACCAGACGATCGATAACCTTTTGACCACCCACCTCTTTATCCAGCCACGCGTGATCGCCAGTCCAGCGCAGATACTCGCGCGCCATTCGACACATCGCAAAGTCATTTACCGAATACCATGGTCCAACACCTGAACCAGTCAAGTATTCAGTGCCGAAATGCTTGTAGACATCCAGCTGCATCCACGTTTCGATCATGCGCCGCAGGATGAGCGGATCGAGCATCGCGAGGAGCATCGCGCTCAGGCTGATGTCCCACAAGAAGGTTGTCGTCTCCCAATAGCGTGGCGCCAGGGTGACGTACGTCGTACCGTAGACTGAATGTGGAGTCGTACGCCTAAAGAAGAGTGCACTCAGCACGGCGGAGTGATAAAGACGGCGAACTGAGTCATCACTGGTAACGAGAGTCGGTACGTATCCTGAAAACCGATCATTACCGGGTGTAAACGCTGCCTTTAGTTGTGCATTCCACTCATCTCGCACCGCGGCGGCGTTTGCCGCAAAATCTCTTACGAGCTTGTCGTAATTTCGCTGCGCTTCATCAGCACTCTCTGCCAACGCATCGACAAATGTGATTGACCGTTTTTCGCCTGGCGCCAGATCGAAACGATAGATCAGCCATGATGGCCGAACCTCGGTAGCAACAGGCCACGCACCTTGAAGCGAGTAAGCGTCTGTCCGAATCGACTTACACAACACGGCGCCCCTGTTCGCATCGACCGTGCGTTTGTTGTCGAACTCTCCCGGTGAATAAGCAGCACTCCAGGGTGCTACGCTCTTGGTTACACCGCCATTCAACGCAAGCTTGATCTCAGTTTGGCGGCGTGTTCTTTGTTTGTTTTCTATAGTCAGAGAAACGGCAACCGACATTTGATTGAACGGCACGATCGTTATGCTCGACAATTCGAGACCTCGGTATTGTGCGCGTCGCTCGACTCTGTCGGGCTGCCAAACGAAGTCGATCGCGGTCTTGGTCGAAGCGAAGTATTCGCCGTCAACGTAAAGAACGCCGGTTAACAACTCGCCACCGGAACCAAGTGGCGCAACATTCATTTCGCCCTGTGCAAATGGTGGAAACGCGACACTCCTTATGGCCGTTACGTCCATCGCCGCCTGAGCGCAACCCCACTGGTTGGTCAGACCCGGTGGATTGAAAAGATCACCGAACCGGTGTGGCATCGTGACCGTGCGCAACGACTCTACGGTAGGAATGTCAGTAGCGACGACTTCGTTACTTCTGCGCGTTTGCTGTGGATCGATCCGGTCGGCACCAAACGCAAACTCCCGCATAATCGAAGGCGCCACCAGAGCCGCCGTCGTAGTCTTCAGGAAATCTCTGCGCTTCTGTTCAGTCATGTTCGTTGGTTTTCAAAGGTGCGATTTCAATTTCTATGCGCAGCGTGAGTGTCTCGTAAGGTTTTAGCTTTACGATCAGCGGTGAGAGGCTCGAGATATTTTCAAGAACTCTGTCTTCAGTCTGATTCAAAACAGCGGCCGCGCGTACCTTCACCGGCACCGTAACTTCAACGGTCGTTGCCCGGCCAACGAACTCTTGTAAGCGAATGACAAACACGGTACTGGCTCGCGGCGTTAAGGGATTTGCGCTTACTTCGCCGTGAGTGGTTGTGTCGGCAATCTGCTTCATGGTCACGATGTCGACGTGTGGTTGATTAACGGTTAAGAAACTTCGTTCTAAAACAGCAGGCGGTACGGTGACGTACGATGCTCGCAAGGGCAAACTAAATTCAGAACCAAGACGCCATGCCGTTACATCGTCGAAAGTTCCATTGGTTGCGTTAACCGCATAATCGAAGACGTAGCGCTGGTCCAGACCCGGTTCTGTAGTCATCAAATTCGTCACGCCAAGATCGTGTGTATCTGCCTGATTACCACGCCGAAATGCACGTGAGTAAAGGGTAGCTTCGGGGAACGGCCATTTGCCTGTAAACATTGCCGGGAAATCCGAGGGCGCATTGGCGGGTGATGGTCGCGCCTTGACGTAACTGGCAAACACGGTATGAAACGCCTGTCGATGAGCAAGCATCACAGAAGCCTGCCCGTCACTTAAGCCGATCAGATCTTGCGTCGTTACTGAATCTCGGCGCGCACCTGGCAGGTAATCGTCCGGCAATCTGTCAAACCATTTTTGACCGCCGCGAAAGACCTTTAGGTTCTGGGCACGCAGGGCAAATGGAAAAGCGAAATAGTAGGAGTCGTGCCAGCTCTTTCCACCCGCAAAGGGCAACCGATTGGCATCGATCTCATTGTGGATGTCGACGCGGTCCAGGTCGTCGTAAATCGTAAAAGTAGTTAACGGAAAAGCTGACCGTTCGCGCGTTACTGTTACACGTGTCAGACCCGCGCCGCGTTTGATGCTGATCTTAGGCGGCAGAGGCATCGAAACATTAGACGGCTCATTGCCTTCGACTCGCAGCAGTTGATTGAATGGCAACTCGCCCTTGTCGTTCACAATTTCACGCCCGCTACGTAGTGCAATGAGGCTCTGAACATTCCCGTCGGATCGAAGCTGCAAACGAAAATTTCGGTTTTCGACACGAGCCGCGGCAGGCACAGAGCGTAGAGTCGAAACCATTTCACCCTTCGCGGTCTCGACCTGATACGTCGAATAGCCAAGAGATGGAACTTTGTGAGCTACGAAAACCGCGCGTCCCTGTTCGTCTATGTCAAAAGATACGGTCTCATTGCTTCCCGATTTCCGAATCGCAACGATTTTGAGGCCAGCGGCCGGCGGTGCGACCACAACCAGGTCGTCGCGCTGCCACGACAGGGCGTTATAAACGAGCAGCGGCCAACTGTTCTCCGACAGCAACAATCGCGGCGACTCCCCATGAGAAGGTTGGGCCAGCACTCGCAGTCCTTCGTCAAGCAGATAATCAACCTCAGTTTTGGCCTTCTGCATGTAGCCGACATACTCGCGGTTCTGTTCTTCGAGTTTGGCTAGATCGTTAAGCTGTGGCCAACCTGTATTCCCTGCGCCGCTGTGCTCGTCGTAGGTCATCATTAGATCGTAGAGCGTGGCTGTGTTGCCTGCCGGAAATGGAATTCCACGTGTTGCAGAGATAACGCTCCAAAGAGTTTCTGCTGCAGGTGTGTGATTGTGAGCATACCGAGCGAGCGCGCTGATCTGCGGCGACATGGTTTTCGCTTCTGACCACAGCCCGGACCATTCACCGCGAAATGTCGGAATACGATCGGCGTATTTGGTTTCGATGTACTGAAAAAACTCCGGCGGTGTCGCAATTCTCAACTTGGGAGACTCGTGGTGACTGTTCCAGAGCTTCACTGCCCGTTCGAGATTCGCGACATTTGTCGGCTCGACGAAGTCGTGTGCGTACAACGCCATTACAGCGTCATATCCGTATCCAGCGTCTCTATATCTTTTTTGAAGCGCTGCGACTCCTTCCTCCATGATCTGAAGATCCGTTTTCTTACCTGACTGGGGATTAAACATTTCATAAGGCGTTTTGCCGGTATAAGGATCGAGAGAATAAGGATCGAGATAGAAGTCTGTCAGCGCCTCAGGATAACCACCATGCTGCCCCTGACTTACCCACGTCAACACGCGACTGCCATCCGGCGATTCCCAGTAGAATGGAACCTTTCCAGGAGCCAGGGAAGTCGCCGTATTGATAAAGACATTCGCGCCTACGACGAGATACCGCATATCACTGCGGGCAAGCACAGAAGGAATTGAAGACGGATGTCCTGGCACGTCATCCATTATCGCCATCTGCGTCTCTACACCATACAAACGTTTGAGTGTGGCGTAGTCGTAACACAGGCGATTCAACTCCTCAGCACCCATAAAGTCCGTGTGCATACTCCCCCACGACGAAGAGAGAGCGATGCGTCCGCTCTTGATAAGAGTAACGAGCCGCGCGATCTTTTGTTTATCGTTGGGTAGTACAGAGGTAGGAGCTTTGGCCCGTTTCAACCATTCGTTAACTTGCCAGACACTTTCGATGGTCCAACGAAAGTCAGGATCGGCTTCGGCAGTGCGGATAACCTCGTCGATGTGACGAGCCGCTCTTTCGCGAATAGCTTCCGGCGGATCCACGAAACCAAAATCGTAATGACTGGTCGGTACGATGTAGACAGTTTTGATCGAACTGTCCTGGCCGCTTGCTATGTGTGAGCCAGAGAAAATCAAAAGCGGCAGCATCCAAATGAACAGGCTGCCGCTCGTGATGTGCCGAAATCTAAGTTCCCGTCGCATTCCTAATCAGAAAAGATATCGCAAGGAAAACTGAATCTGACGGGGGCCGCCAAAACCGAGCAGTCCGCCAAGTTGATTGCCGACCGTCGAGATGCTCTGACCGAAGAACGCCGTCGGCCGCAGCGAGTTATTATCACCTCGAACCAACCCGCCGGAAGGATCAGCGAAGTTTGCGTGGTTAAATAGATTGAAGATCTCGGCACGAAATTGAACCGAGCTTGTCTCCGTCAGCTTCGTATTCTTAAAGATCGAAAAATCTACCTGGGCAAAACCAGGTCCGCGTAAGAGGTTACGTCCGGCATTGCCGAAAACTCCGTCGCCCGGATTTGAAAAGGCGGCCGCATTAAATTGACATTCGGGAACGCTGAAATTCGGGCAGCGCGTGTCAACACCCGCAACTAAATCAGGTCGGAAAGAAAAACCACCGAAGACGCCGCCCTGTCTGGTGACGTTTACCGGAAGGCCGCTTCTAATTTGCGTGATCGTATTGAGCTGCCAACCGTCGACTATCCAACCTGGACCACCGCTAAACCAATCGCGCAGCGGTAAATCATAGCCCGCATCAAGAGTAAAGTTGTGACGAACGTCCTGATCGCTGCTGGCGCGTTCCGCTCGAGCGTTATTTTCGTCCTGATAATCCTTGAAGAACCCGACCACGTCATCAATTGCGTGAGACCAGGTGTAATTGGCATTGAAGCGCAGACCCTTCGCCAGATTTCTCTTAAAGGTCGCCTGTAACGCATTGTAGTTTGACTGCGGATAGTCGCCGACCACGAAGATGTCGCCAAAATTCGAAGAAAGTGGTCGAACCTGAGTTACAGGATCTCTTCGATTTATATTGCGTGGTGTAACGACACCGTTCGTCAAAAGGTGTGTCACGTGATTACCGACGTACCCGACTTCTAAAGTGCCGAAGCCCAGATCATGTTGGACATTAAACGACCAGTGCTGCGCCATTGCAGTCTGAAGATCTTTTTCGATGTGAAAAGCATTCGGGACCGCACATGCATATACCGCGGGATCGACCGGAAATTGCGGCAAGATTCCGCAGAAAATCAACGCAGTAAATAGATCTACCGATAGCGTAGGGAACGTGTTTGCCTGCGGCGAGCCGAAACTGGCAGGCAGATCACGATCGTAGAAAATTCCATAACCGCCGCGTACGACAGTTTTGTGATCGCCGAATACGTCGAAGGCAAAACCGAAACGAGGTCCGAAGTTATTCTTATCGACGTCATACAACTTCTGCCCGGGGGGCGTGAACGTCAACGTATTAAGGTCGAAGTTTTGCAAACGACCCTCTTTTTCACGGCTCACACTGCTCACGTCGTAGCGCAATCCCAAATTCAAAGACAGACGCGGATGCGCCTTCCAATCGTCCTGGATAAAGAATGAATAATTCTCGTTTGCATAATCGAGCAGCGGATTCCCTCCCTTGGAAACAATAAAGGGAACGTTATCCCTGAAATCATTCAACGCGAAGAAAATAAGTGTTTCCTGAGTATCTGAGCTTGCCGAACGGCGGTTGAGCCGAATATCAGTACCTGCCTTGAGCGAGTGATTGCCCCGAACGGAACTCAGCGTGTCAAGAAACTGATAGACGGTGCCAGTGCGGAACTGTTTGAACTGCGCCGGTCCAGGAACCGCGATGGCCTGATCAACGAAGGATAGATCAAATCTGGGCAGAGTTGATGGTCCAGCGCCGACGTCGGTCACGTTGCGGTTGATGCCGAATGCAAATTCATTAATCGTATTGGTCGAGAATGTGTAGTTGTGCGAAGCCTTAAACAACTGCACGCGCAATGTTCCGTCCGCTGTCTGGTCCGTTCCGACGCCATATGGTGTCTTAGTATCCGAATCGTTGATGTTATAGCGAACTGAGAACTGGCTACGTTGCGTGTGCAACCAATCTATTTTTACAGATCCTGTATCCTCGCGTAGATCGCCGTCCTTCTGGATTGAAAATATCCCGAGCCTTGGGTCGGCATTAAATGGTGCAGACGGAAGCGGGATCGTTGATAGGACTGGAGCAATTGACGGCACAAACGTAGCCCGAAAACTTGCCGTGGGAACCAGTGATGTAAATGTAGTTCCGCGCGTTTGTCTCACGCCTTCGTAATTCGTAAAGAAGAACAGTTTGTCGCGAACCAGACGCCCGCTAACGTTTCCGCCAAACTGATTCAACCTGAATTTTTGCTTACCGGCAAAAAAGTCTCTCGCGTCGAGCGCCTCGTTCCGGAAATAATCGAAGGCACTTCCGTGAAATTCGTTGGTTCCCGATTTCGTGATCGGGTTGATGACTGCACCAATAGCCTGTCCGTACTGCGCACCATAGTTTTGTTCGACAGTCTGGACTTCTTGAATGCTGTCCATACTGACCCGGTTGACTCGCGACTCGATCCGCCCAAGTACGTTCGAAGTTCCATTGAGATCGACGCGTCCAGCATCGATACCATCGACCAGTACACTCGAACCACCGAATGTCGACGGGATGCCGTTGATGCTCGTTTGAAATTGGTTGGTCGTTTGCACCGAACCGGGAACAGTCGCAAGTAAACCAGTGAAATCTCGTCCGTTGACCGGATTGTTGGATATTCGCTCGGTTGCGATTGTGTCGCCGACTGTCGATGTTTCCGAATCGACTCTTGTCTGTCCGGCTACCGTTACCACTGCATCCACGCCGCTGACATTCATCGTTAGATCGGAGCGTGCTTTCTCGCCAACTGCGAGCCGGAGATCCTTGACCGATGTTGTCTTGAATCCTGCCGCGGCAGCTTCGACAGTGTAAATCCCGTTAGGCAGAGCAGGCACTTCGTAACGGCCTTCGCCATCTGTTTGAGCAGTGCGTTTTTCGTTCGTTCCCTGATTAGTGACGGTTACCGTTGCGTTAGGTACAACGGCTCCGTTTTGGTCGCTTACCACTCCCGTGATCGAACCGGTGTTCGATTGGGCCAAGGCTGCGGTGGCGAATACTAAAAGCAGAAATAGGGAGATCAAAGTTCTAGTGACCTGGGTCGTCGTGGGTTTCATTTAAACCTCCGCCTGTCTTTCTCTAATATTGAGCGCCGCCCGTTCTGGGATTGGCGACACTATTCCTTAACGCATGAAATCGATGTAGGCAGCGCTGCGACCGCTTGTAAGTCCGGCGTCCAAACACCATCAATCTTCGGGTAATACTTCGGCAAGATGTCGGCGGTGACTGGAATCGCCGGAATCACGTCGCGCCGGTTTACTTCGTGACCTGCGTGAATCCGCATCACGTTGTCGACACAGCGAGCGGCGACATATTCCGGAAACATCGCCGCTCCAACTTTGAGAGGGCCTCTAGCCGTCAGCAAGTCCTTTTCGTGGTTGCCGGCCAATCCGAAGGTTGCCAACGTTATTTGGTTCGGATCGCGGCCCGCATCCAAATATGCTTCGAGTGCCCCCTGGCCTGTTTCGTCATCCATCGCAAAAATCACGTCAACCTCGGCGCCCTCGCCAGATGTAAACAAAGGAGCTGCGAGACGCTTCGCGATGATCTTGCTACCTTCGCCGTTCAATCTCGCTACAAAAGCGGCACCAGGCTGGATCGATTGCAAACCATGAATAAATCCTTCGCTTCGAAGCAGACATGGCCGTAGCGTAGGTAATCCCATGTCGAGGACCTTTAATGGCTTTGAGATTCGAATGTTTTGGCCCACCCACTTTCCCAATGCGAAGCCTGCGTCGAAATCACAAATCGCGACCAGCGTCTTCATTCCTGTGACCGGATTCGCTTCAACAACTACCGGGATTTTTCGATCGACGCCAGACGCGACGATTGATTCAAGCCCCTCCGTCGCAGCCGGCGTCAGGATCAAAGCATCGACTTCGCCAAACAGTTGCTGAGCCTGTTGAATTTGTCGTTCGACGCTCAATTCGGCATCCATCACTGTTACGGTTGCGCCGTATTGCGCAGCTCGCCGCCTGATAATCTCGATCAGAATTTGATACCAGATATGAAAACTATAATTCGTCAAATATCCGATTCGCTTCGGGCCGCCGGCGCCCACTTCAATGAGCGGCAGGTGGTCCAAGGCCGCGTCGAGTCCCGGAGGTGGCGTGTAAACAGCCTGCGGATGATCACTTAAACCGTCACTTGCATCGCTGTGGCCCATAGCGTTGGTAAGTTCCTCTCTATTCCAGATTCGCTCGCGGCGTGCCCCCGATTAGAGTCAACAGTCCGCCATCAACCGTCCAGACAGCCCCAGTCACAAAAGAAGCCCTTTCGTGCGCCAGAAAAGCGATCACCTCGCCGATCTCATCTGGCCGGGCGATACGTCCCAACGGATGCATTCGCGCACACTCGTCGTAGACTGATTGAGGATTCGGATCGAGCGAGGCCGCCCAACGAAGCATCGGTGTGTCAACAGTGCCAGGGCAAACGGCGTTGACACGCACTTTCTGCACTGCGAAATCCATTGCCATTGAGCGCGTGAGTCCGATGAGCGCGTGCTTGCTGACGGTGTAAGCTAGAACGTTGTATTGGCTCGCCAGCGACTGCACTGAGGCGACGTTAACGATCGATCCGCCACGTCCAAGCATGTCAGGCAGACAAAACTGCGCCGCGTAAAGCGCACCATTCAAGTTGACACCCATAACTTCTGTCCATTGATCTTCGTCAGTTGTTAACGCATCGCCGTAGCGCTGTATCCCGGCGCTGACGACGAGGATGTCAATCGGTCCAAAAGTTTTGCGCGTTTCATCGATCGCTTCCTGAAGTTGTTGACGTTGAGAGACGTCAACCGAAAAGAAAACGGCTTTTCCGTCTCGCGCACGGATACTGTTGAGCGTCTCATTACCAGCATCGTTCGAAAGGTCAATTACCGACACGGAGGCACCACGCGCCGCGAGTATTTCCGAGGCTGCGCGTCCAATTCCCGACGCCCCTCCTGTCACCACTGCAACTTTTCCATCGAATCTCATAAAAGCGCTCGCACTCGATCAATCTGCCGGACTTCCCAGGGGGAGACTCGGCGCGTCTCCTTCCAATGTCATTTCTTCCTCACTTGTCATGGGCGCTGAAGGCGGTAGATGTTTGTACCAGGTGAAATAAAGGGCGATACACATGATCGCCGTTGTAGAGAAACAGGCCAACGCGGTCACATGGCGGTTGAGAATCAGATACAGCGTACCGACATAGAGAGCGCAGATGCCGACAAGTGCAAGCAGAGTGTTGAGTGCTTCCAATCGAAATGGAGTTTCCCGTTTGAATTGCGGCTTGCGCGCCAACACTCGTTCGCGAATCGGCGACCAGGCTCCCGCGGGCTGTACGTTTTCGTAAAAATTTTCGAGCGTCGTCAAGTCAGCAGGTCTCGTGAGCAGCGTGACTGTAATCGTAACAATCGTCGAAGCGATTGCGATGATAGGAAAACCAACGTACAACGGCAGTGATGAGCTAAACAAAGAGGTGTCAGCGACGGCTTGGCCCAGCGACAGCGCCATGCCTCCGAGGACACCTGCTGCGTATCCCCAGCCATTAAGGCGCCACCAATACCAACGTAAAACGTTCGGCGGCAGGATTCCGGCGGCAAGTGTTCCAAAGATCCAGAGGAAAGCAGTATTGATTGATGTTCCGAAATAGGAAATCACGATCCCGGTAAGAATGAGTAGCGAAGAAGCCAGGTAACTCGCGCGGATCAATGTGCGTGGAGCAGCGTTCGGATTGATGTAACGCTGGTAGACGTCCTTTACCAGGTACGCCGCACCGCCATTTACTGTCGAACTAAACGTCGCTAGAAATCCGGATAGCAATGCAGCCAGCATGAAGCCGACAAGACCAACGGGAAGCATTGCACTGATAATCACCGGCAGAGCTGTTTCGGGATCTCGCTTGAGAGCTGCGTCCAGCGCCGGATTTCCAAGACCCATGATCGCCATCACGGCGATTGCCATCGCAAACGGCCATCGGACTGTGTGAATCGCTCCCCAAAGCGCGCCCAGCTTCGACGCATCACGCGCATCGCGTGCTGCCAGGAAACGTTGAAAGTCGTACAGCTGCTCTGGCCCGCTAAAACACAGCAGCAGTCCTTTTGCGAGCCACACTGCAACAAGGGCCCCAAAGAATGAGTAATCGGTTCCACCGGCCACGACACCCTGTAGTTCCGCAGGTCTCGTTTCAGGCCAGATATTCATCCAGTTACCTGATACTTTCGAAGCGAAGACAGCAGAGTCAAAGTGTTTGTAACCGATCACCGCGAAAGCGATCGCACCCGCACTCAAAATAATGGTCTGCACGATCTCGACACGTACAATCCCATGAAAGCCACCTGCAACAACGTATAGACCAGTCACTCCAAGAATTAGGACAGCGCATACGAATGGCGAAAACGGCAGGAAGATCGCCCCGAACTTACCCATACCAATAGCGCCGTACCCGAGCAGTGCTGTGATAGTCAGAATTGCGAAGAGTGTGTAAGAGAGTCGTGCTGTATCACCGGCACTTGATCGACCAAAACGCGTGTACATCCACTCTGCGCCAGTGAGCACTCCGCTGCGTCGTATCCACTTGCCCATGAAGGCCAAATAAAAAGCTGTGATTGGGAAGCCCCACAGCCAGTGCACCCACATACCCTTTAGCCCAAGTACGATGAAAGTGGACACAATCCACATGGTGCCGGTGATGTCGAAGTACGACGATGAACCTGACATCGCGAGTGCCCACCAGGGTAATCTCCGGCCACCGAGAAAGTAGGAGCCCATGCCTTTCGCGGCGCGTCGCTTCATCGCCAGGCCGATACCCATGATGGCCGCGAGATAGGCAACGACGATCAGTTGATCAGTGAAAGACAGTTTCATCTCTGTCGTTATTTCCGCAATACGAAAAAGAAGACCGGAGCAAACGCAGAATTAGCAGGCCAGCCACTTATTCAACGCTATTGATAAAGTGGTTGTAGATAGCACGGTTTATTATCGAGTGTCAACAAACTTCTTTTGTGAAGGTGGAGTGATGAACTGGAAAATTATTTCTGCGACTCACTGCGTAATCGCTGTGTTTTCTGCGTCGAACTATGACTTAACGAAGAGATTCGCAAAGATCTGCATAGACCCTTAGGACCTCCCTGACTTGCCTGTCCCAATATCCCCAATTATGTCCGCCGGGAAGTTGCCGGTATTGATGAGGAATCTTTTTAGCAATGAGGATCTCCGCAAGTTCTCGGTTAGTTGGAAGGAACCCGTCTTCTAAACCACAGTCGAAATACAAAAACGGAAGCGAAGCAACGTTTGCTGCTGTGAGGTTGCGCGCGATTTGGTGAAGATCGTTTGCCTGTCTGGTGGGACTATTCGGCGGACCGAAAGCGCCAGTTATCGATGCGCGGAGAATGTCCCACGCGAATCCGGGATGCTCGGCCGTTCTGGTTGCGGGGTCCAAAGCTCCACTCAGCGAGCCGGCGAAGGCGAAGTAATCAGGGTATTTTAGCCCATATTTCAGCGCTCCGTAGCCTCCCATCGAAAGACCAGCCACCCCCCTTGCGCGTCGATCTTTTATGGTGCGGTATCGTGCATCAACATCCGGGATCAGCTCACGCAGAATGTAAGATTCATATTTATCTGACGCCACAGTTGCGCTGTCTATGTACCAGCTATCGTTCCCTTCGGGCGTGACGATGATCAAGTCGTAGCCGGCAGCGTATTCGGCGAGATTCGTGCGCGTGATCCAATCGTCGTGATGTCCGAAGAGACCATGTAAAAGATAGAGGACAGGATAGCGTTTGTTGGATTTGAAGTAGCCAGGCGGTAAAAGTGTGTCGTACGGAAGAACCTTTCCGATTAACTCACTTTTGAATTGAACTATTTGATGATGGTCTTCTTGTGCCCGCGCCGTCGTCGCTAATAGCGTGAGAAACAATAGTAAGGACGTTAAGCAAGAGAAGCACGCCGACCAGCGATCGTGTCTACGTGCATACCTGCGAGCAAACATTCTCACTTCTCTCTTCCCTGTCTTACACTTAGTTATTGGCGATGACAAATCGTTAATAGCATGAGGACATTCGGGCGTCAATCACATTTACGGAAGCCGCGCCGGAATGCGTCGTAGCGTCGGGATCGAAGCTTGTGGAACTTTGTCCCCGTTACTTTGTTTGTTGCGATCATCTCGAAAGCAATTCTGAAGAGCGATGGGTATTGCACCGAAGAGGCTGGGACGGAGGACGCTTGACGGCCGCACTTTAAAACTAATTGGCGGGACGATGTAATTACTCTTGATACAACCTTCCACAATGGGTCCGATGATGGGCCAGGCACCTGTAATTTCACCACCGATGACCACAACTTCGGGACTGAGGCCGTGTACGAGGCTCGAGATTCCGTCACCTAAATAACGGGCGGTTGTTTGGAGTGTCTCAAGCGCAATGACATCGCCCTGGCTGGCAAGGGAAATCAATTCGCTTACAGCGCGCACAGGCTTCTTTGGTTTGGCGGCATTATACCGATCCACTGTCGCCCGGTTTGAGGCAAAGGTCTCCCAGCAACCACGCCGGCCGCATGAACAAGTGGACCCCTTAGGATCCATTGTCATGTGCCCGAAGCCGCCGAGGCCAATGCTGGTACCCACGTGCAATTCTCCATTAATGATCAATCCTGTGCCCAAACCTTCAACGACGAGTACTGAAAGCAGCGTTCGTGCGCTAACCTCGTCAAGTGGGCCATACCACAATTCGGCGAACGCTGCGGCGTTGGCGTCGTTTTCCACGTATACGGGTAATTCCAATTTCTCTTCCATCAACGTACGCACCGGAACTGCTCGCCATCCTAAATTCGGTGAAACGATAACTGTACCGGCAGCACGATCGACTAATCCGGGCACACTTACCCCCACTGCTTCAACACGAGCTCTGGGATATTGTGTACTTACCAATCTACGGATTTCGCGAGCGAGTGAAAGAAGAAATGCTTTTGGATCGCCTTCTGTAATCACGGATTTTTGCGTCAGTATTCGCCCATTGAAATCACTTACGGCGTAGATCGATTCCTTCACACCCAGGTCCACTGCAAGAACATAAGCGCTCTCTGCATTCACATGAAGATACTTTGGTGGACGGCCTCCGCTTGACGGCCCTTCCACTCCTTCATAGATGAGCTTCTGCTTGATCAACCGATTGACAATTGCGGAGACAGTCCCGGCCTGGAGTCCGGTAGCCTTGACGATATCTGCACGCGAGATCGGCTGACGATCCCTTATTAGGTGGAGAAAAATCGTCTGGTTAATATCGCGCAAATCGCGCACGCCTATCATTTTCACATGATGCGTGCCGTGACCTTTCATCCTGATCAACCTTTCGAATGGAGAATGAGCCGCGCCATTGTGCCACCTTCGGCTAAAACAAAGCTACCGCTTGAGGAAGGACGAGGCAGAAACTTACGACGCCTGTGTAGATCACGTCGCAAATCTTGATGTCAGTCAAGTTGAAAAGTTTCTCACCTTCCAATCTTGCTGCAGGGCTGGTTACCGAAAAGGAATTAGCTGATTGGATTTCGACAATGCATCCAGTCATGAAGAAGACGAATTACGACTTTCACTGCTCAAAAGTAAATGGCTGACAGCTAATCGCCAAATGCTTGCGTCCCGAGTCCTAGTTACCCTCTATAGCCAACGGTCTAACATACTTGTCCAGGGTCCGTAGGAATTCGTCGCTATGGGTAACGAGCGCAAAATGACCTGCGTGATTGATTAGAATTAATTTCTTCCTGGGCGCTTTCACGACTTTGAAGTAAGCGACCGCCACCGATGTAGGTGTAACCATGTCTTCCTTTCCTTGAATCACAAAGAAGGGGACTTTCAGAATGGACGCGGTCGTCGGTAATTCCTCTTCGAGCATAGCTTTTACCGTGACTCGGCCGGAGTACGTCATTCCGTCGCCTAACGTTTTCATAAACTCGTCGGTAAACTGCGGATCTGATTTACTGATCTGCCGTAGTTCCTCAAACCACTTTGCATCATCGGCCGGCATATAGGGGTTGCGCATGCTCCACCAGGAAAAATACTTGTTCGCATCGTTTGGATTGGGCGTGCCGATCTTCTCCAATTGCTCGACCCGTTTGCGGTCACGAGCAGCGCGTGCTTTGTTGAGAAGAAAATTGAATTGCGCTTGAACATTCGCGCGCCAGCTGCCGACCTGCCCTGTACCGACGTATGCGGCAAAAAGATCCGGGCGTTTCTGCACCATTCCAATCGCCAAATAGCTACCCCAGGAGTGTCCCAGAACCACGATCTTTTTCTTTCCCAGGTAATCGCACAGGTACTGGGCGAGCTCGATACCGTCGGACATGACGCGATCCGGTTCCGGTGGTGAGTTCGGATTCCTGCTGTAAGTTCGACCGGCTCCTCGCTGATCCCACTGAACAATCGTGAAGTCCTTTTCATAGATCGCATAGACAGTGCGTAGCGATGACTGAGCGTCGCCTGGTCCCCCATGCACAATCAAGAGCGTGGGATTTGCGCGATTCGAGCCACGAATAGTGATCCACTGTTCAATGCCCCCGAGGGTAACAAAGCGTTCTTCTTGAATTGCTAAGCTGGTATCAGCTGCGCAGCGGGCTGAGTATCGACGACCTGATGCATTGAGCGAGAGAAATAGGAATCCCAGAAGTAAAGATAAGATCGTGAGCGACTTATTCGTCATATGAGCGGCCTTCGAACAAACAGTGTGGTACCCATATCTAAGACGGGCGTCGGCGAAATTTCGTTAACTCAAAGAAATCAGCCTGCAGAGCGCGGTGAGCGTTTCCGAATGCCAGTTGGTTCGTTAAAGAGCCGGTGGATCGATTTGGTTTCTTTAGGGGCTTTGCCTCAAAAGTCCTCATCTCATTCTCACCGGGCTTCCGCCCGGTGTCGAGGTCGCCGACAGGCTAACAGCCTGTCGTACTTAATCAAAGCTTCCCTAAGTCTTCTTCTTCCGGGGTTGGCCAAGCTCAGGATTCCAGGTTGCTTCATAGATTCGATTCTCGGAGTCGAGAGGGTTTTCGCTCATATCTAAGAAGCTAAATGCATTTGTCTGACCGTGAAGAGTGTTAATGTCGAGACCTCGCGCGCCTTCTTTCCCTACTCGAAAGCAATGAATGTTGTCGCGTACCGGGTTAAGCGTGTTGATTTTTCCGCGCTTCATCGTCTCATCCCGCGTTTCGCGAACGCGAAATGTCTTCTTCGAATCATATGCTGGTGGCTCTCCCCCACAATCTCGAAATTACGTAGGCGTACTTCACCTGCAAACCCAACAGTGCATACGCTGGCGTTCGGATGATTATGCGGCGGTAGAAAAGCTCCGGGCTCCATTCGCCATTGAATAATGAAAAAGGGAGCGCCTCTGAAGCTTGGCCCGAACCAAACACGTGAATCTACAGACGTGTATGGTCCCAATCGACTATCAGGTATTTCCTTTAACCGCGTCGCCAATGAACCGATTCGATAAAGGTACTCATCAATTGAAAAATTGGCATCGGCGATAAGCTGTTGCGCGACTGGCACGGCGGCCTTGATGAAATCATCCCATGCGAGATCCGCTGTTGGAGTTAGCAGCGCTTTATACGATTGTTGACCCAGGGTCCGAACTCCGAATGCCTTCATCACAGCTACGGCCGCAATTGAAGATACTGAGCCCGTGAGGAAATATCTGCGTTCGAATCGGCCAGGAAACGCTTCCACTTCTTTCGAGTTGTCTAAGGCGTCGTCAACATTCTTCAAATTCTGATTTTGCATGATCTGTTTCCTCAGGTTGCCTTATGTTTAAAAACTCCTGACTAGCTAACTTGTATGCTTTGATTTTCATGTTTAGCGTTGATGGCTTGAGACCAAGTAGTTGACCAGCCCTCTTCTGATTGCCTCGTGTATAACTCAGCACTCCTTTGATTAAGCACTTCAAATTGGCTAACCGCGTCATAGAAGTCGATTTCGACTTCCTTGCTCGAACTTTCATGGCGCGGCGAGGAATCGAGTGCAAGCTTAAGCAGACCTTCAATCCGATCAATTGTGATTCCGACCTCACAAAGAAGTCGGAGACCTCGCATGACAACCGGTTTGCGAGCGGGAGCAGTCGGCTATTTATTAAAGGATGCTCCGTCAGAGAAACTTGCCGAGGCAATCCGTGTTGCCGCGCGAGGAGAAACCTTTCTCCAACCATCGGTGGCAGCGAAGGTGGTAGCTGAATTCGCCCGTCTCACCCGGAAGACTATTGAGCATTCGAATTCGTTTAGTGAACCACTCTCCGAACGTGAAGTAGAAATCCTTCGGCTGATTGCTCACGGCGCCAGTAACCGCGAGATTGCGGACAAGCTTTTTCTCGCAGAAGGCACCGTAAAGAATCACGTCACAAATATTCTTGGGAAGCTGGGGGTCCGTGATCGGACTCAGGCCGCTATCAAGGCAAAAGATATCGGACTCGTTTAGTTTCCGATCCAGTAGTTTCACCGTTGTTTGCGGATTTCTTGCACCAAAGTGACTCTCAAGCATGCTCCCGTGTTTTTCCAAAGACCTCGACTTAATCAACAGAGTCCCCGTATTCTTTACGCATTTTCATGTACCTGACAACAAAAGAAAGGTGTCAGGAACTATTGCTCCATCACGACGAAGCAAACCCTAACAAGCGCGTGCAGCAAATACAGAAGGGTGAAAATTATTTCGCGGCAAAAAGAACGAGTTGCTGAATGCGTCAAAGGAGTAAGCATTTGATTGCTTTCGGGTCGCAGGCTACGGCCGGAGAATGAAATGGCAGGAGTCAAGCTACAGAAGCGCGATCATGATTTCTTTGTGAGTTACGGCCACAGCGATCTGGGTCGCGTGCAGCCGTTGGTCGATTTGCTCAGGCGAACGTGTGGTCTTCGCGTGTGGTTCGACACCGCTGAAGGCAACGCCTCGCAGCGGTCTTCTGAGTTGCTCGCCGGAGCAATCGGTAACGCGCGGGCCGTCCTGTTCTTTATATCCGAAGCTTGGAAACGCTCAACCTGGTGCAAGAACGAATACGAAGTATCCCTTTCCGAGCAGCGTATGTACTCAGGCTTCGACATTGTCTGCGTACGGCTTGACGATGTCGATCCACCTGGCTGGTTCAATATCGCTGAGATTATCGATCTCCGCGAAACCAGTCCGGCGGTCATCGCAAACTTGCTACGGTCGCTGGCCTCCGACGTACCACACCGATTCGACAATGACGAAGATGTTTACCTGGCGGCACCTTGGAGCCGCCCTTCACCGTTAGTTCGTGAGACTTTCGAAGTGTTGGGTCGGACCGGTTGGCGCTTGGTAGGCGACGCTCCAAACTTGAAGCATCTTGGGGAAGAGCGAATCGAGTCAATTCAGCGTACGACCCGAGGTATCGTGGCTGTAATGCCGTTTGACCCTTCGCAACCGAATGGCTCCACTTCTCCATATATCATCCAGGAGGCCCAACTCGCAGTGAACCGAGGTAAGCCGCTGTTGCTATTGGCGGAACCTGGCGTTGCACTTCCAACGGATTTAGTTGCTGGCGCGTTCCGCGCTACCTCGTTCGTGCTGACGCCAGGCGCGGAAGGGACAGCATCGTTGACCACTGTACTGGATGACTTCGACGACACATTACAGCATGTAACCCACACTGATACTGAGGCCTTCATCTTTTTTGCATCATCGCTTCGGGGCGATCCGTCCGAGGCCGACGACATCGCTACAGTGATCGAACGGGCCAGCAACATGCGATGCGTCCGGGGCGAGCGCGTGACTGGCGACAACGTGCAGACGGCGATAATCGATTTGATCCGGCGCGCTGCGGTACTGATCGCAGATGTTTCGGACGATCACCGCAATACGCTTATCGAAGCCGGCATCGCGATGGGTAGCGGCACGCCTCTGAAGCTCATCTGCCGCGAACCGGCCGACGGCACGCCTTTGAAGAAGCGCTTCATGTTTGAGGGTCAAGAGCTTTTTGGGTATAGCACACCCGAGCAGAGGATTGGCTTGTGCTACTACTTCGCCCGGCAGTTTCGCCGGAAAGTGTATGTTATGCGGTGAGGTGCCTGTGGTTAGCGACGGGCTTGTAGCGCTGGTCGACCTTGGTGACACGCTCGCCGACTGCACACCTGCATTGCGCGCGGCCCTGGCACAGTTGCGCCAACCCGGCGAGAGTGAAGAGGACGAGGCCCTCATTCCCCTGCCGCCATACTTGGAATCGCGGCGCCGAACTGTGATGTCGGCGCCGGGATTTTGGCGCGGGCTCCAACCCCGTCCAGAGGTGTTCGAACTGCTCGGCATTTTGCGCAACGCTGGATTTCGTGTTCATGTCCTCACCAAAGGTCCATACGATGCACCCCAGGCTTGGGCAGACAAGGTGGCTTGGTGTCGTGCCCACTTGCCGGATGTGCCTGTCATCGTGACAGACGATAAGACGCGCATTCACGGCCACTTGCTCGTTGACGATTGGCCTCCCTATGTTGAACGCTGGCAACGTCAATGGCCGGCAGGGTTCGCGATCGTACCGGCCCAACCATGGAATGTTCGGCTCCCGTTGGGCCCACGTTGCGTTCGTTACGATCCAAACAACCGTGACGATGTAATCAGCCTGTTGCAGGATACCTCGTGGGCACAGATCGAGTAGAGTAGCCAACTAATCATCAGTGCCCTGCGTGTTCGCGCGAGCGATGGAATCGCAACATCGAGGTTGCACAAAGCCGCACGTCGAGGGTTTTGCCGAGCTTGTTTGATCAACATTTTGGAAGATCACTTTTCCTGTTTGAAGACTTTGCCTTCTTTCATTACGAACAAGACATGTTGCACCGAGCGAATGTCGTCAAGTGGATCTCCTCTGAACGCAATGATGTCCGCTGACTTTCCTGCTTCGATCGTTCCGGTGATGTCGCTCACGTTCAGCAGTGCAGCCGCAGTCGACGTAGCGGAGCGAAGTGCATCGGCCGGTTTCATTCCGTAGCGCACCATAAGTTCAAGCTCCTCTGCATTGGTGCCAGGCAGCTCGAACGTATCCGTTCCAAACGCTATCTTCACATTTGTCGCGAGCGCGCGTTTGAAAGTCGCAGTGTGTTCATTAACGGTATTCGTCAATTTGATCTTGTTCTCCGGAGTGATCGCTCCGAAGATTTTTGCGTCGCGCCAGAGCTCGTAGACCAGCAGAGTAGGCACGTAGTAGATTCCTTTTTCAGCCATCAATCGAAACGTGTCCGTTTGCAAATAGAGACCATGCTCGATTGAATCAACTCCAGCAGCAATCGCCATGCGAGCTGCCTCGTCCGAATAAGTGTGCGCGGCGACGCGAATGCCTGCTCGGTGCGCTTCCTCGATCAAGACATTCAACTCTTCCTGAGAATAATTCATCGCGCCCGTCAATTTATCCTGGCGAAGCTGACGCTTCTCATATGACTCCATGTAGATTTTGAGCACGTCCGCGCCGTCCGCAATCAACCTGCGCACTTCCTTGCGTATCTCAGACGGTCCGTCCGCGCTGGCGGAAATTGGCGGCAATACTTGATACGGAGAATAGCCCACCAGTCGATAGGCTCCTGTACTCGTGACCGGACGAATTGCAGCAACGATGCGTGGTCCAGGAACGAGTCCCTGTGCGATAGCATCACGCAGAGCTACGTCAGCAAAACCTGAACCTTCATTCCCCAGGTCTCTGATCGTCGTAACACCCGAGTCGAGGGTCAGGCTCGCGTTTCGCGTAGCGTAGATGGCTCGAAACTCCGGAGTTTCGCGAAGTATTTGTGCGTCATAGTCTCCTGCATGCAGAACAATATGCGTGTGCGCGTCAATCAGTCCGGGCATTACTGTTAACTGACTCAGATCGATAACTGCCGCTCCAGATGGAATGGTGACATCTCTGCCAACACGAAGAATCTTCTTGCCTTGAACAATGATGACGATATTCTGCTGAGGCTGGTTTGAGCGGCCGTCGAAAAGCTTGCCGGCTCTTATGTAAGTTGAAGGCTCCTGTGCGAGAACCGTAAACGATAAAGGCGCAATAACGAGAAGAGAAAGGCTAATGTGTCGAAGGAGAGTAAAAGGTTTCATGCGCAAGAGCATAACAAAAGCTCGTACCTGTAGTAGAATTAGCACTACCAGACTTTCCAGAGTTGGGCAATCGACACACAACAACCTGATCCCGTACCCAACATGTTCAAGTTTTGTATCCAGGCGTATGACAAGATGATCGCGAGCGGCGTCTCCCCATCAACGCGTGTGCCTGAGGGCGAGGTTCGTGGGATTATGTGGAAGGGCACCCTTCAGGAGATCAAGGAAAACTGGTGCGACGCGGGACTGAAGAAGATTACTGGGGACGTCGAGGCGCGGTTCGCGCGATATCGCGCCAACCTCAAGGCCGACAAGCTGCGACTCGTGATCGACGAGACGCACGGCGGTGTAACGTCGTATGCATTACCCGGCGGTCAATACACCAGCGATGCAAAGAAGCTCGCTGATGCTCCGGTCTGGTTCCTGGATGTCGGCCCTCCAAGCAACGAGATGCAATATTGCCTGAACGGAGGCAAGCGTCACTCAGTTCGCCGCTATTCGTTCAACGCACAGCACAAGCTCCTGGGGACGACGGAAAAGGAGTACTGCGGCGATCCTCCGGCATCAGCGTACCGGTAAGGTCAGTTTTTCAGATGTTTCAAAGGCGAGTCAGCGAGTAGTGGTTTAAGTTTGTCGAGCTGTTCCTTCGTTGAATCTTTCATCCACTGGGCAACCGGCAGCAACATTGCTTCGGCCAATATTTGTTGTCCCCGGACGTCATCTCCGATTCCGAAACAAGCCTCCGCTTCGGTCGCCTTTACCCAATATTGAACGTCACCTGTTGGTTTTTCGTTATCTAGAAATTTGCGGCAAATCTCCAGAACCTCACGTCGCACTCGCTGAGCCTGAACAAAGTCTGCGATCGCTTCAGCGGGAGACGCAGTATTTGCGCACCTGACATTTAACAAGTACGCCAGATTGATACCGTTGTAGTAATCGTTGCGCAAATAAAAACCGCGCTCATAACTACGCACTGCTTCATCCAGATCGGCCGTAACTTTAGTTGCTTCCCACAACCTCTTATGCACCGCTCCCCACAGTCCGAGCGTTTCGGTATCGTTCGAAGTGGCAGGATTGAGAACTGCGAGCAAGTCCCTGGCCTCCTTCAAGGCAGCTTCTTCTGTGGGGTGCTTACTCTTATAGGTAAGCAGGGCCAGGCGCTGAATGATATAAGGATCCTCTGGTCGTTCACTAACCGGCTCGCCCGGCGTAACTGGCGGTCCGGCTTTCATCATCTCGCGAATAGTTGCGAGGAGAGTTTTAGCCTTTACAAAATCTTTCTTGCTTTGTGCCTCATCTACCTGTTGCATCAGCATGCTATGAACTGATTGCATGTCAGGCGTCGCGCCTTTGGTAAGCGCGGCGACAGAGGGTTCGGTTGCCGCTGCGGGGTTTCCGATCGCGTCATCCAGGGCTTTACCAAGCGCGGGCGGATCGAGTTTGTTAAGCAGCGTATAGACCGGGCTGTCTTTCTCACGGGGATCTTTCTTCATAACGTCAACGATGGCCTTGGTGAGCAGGTCGCTGAACCGCTTTGCTTCCTTGACGCCGATGTCTTCGCCGAGATGGTGGTATTGCCGGACGACAACGTGACTCAAATCAAAAGGAAAGACTTTAATCCCGTCTTCGGCGATGACGACGGTGGTATACGGTCGCAGCGCGTGGCGTACGCCGAGTTCATACAACGCATTCTTATTCGAGGTTGAAAGATCGGCAACCACGACATCCGCCGTTAGCAGCTGTTCGTACATGGGTACATCGATCATGCCGGAGTGCACGATCTCGTCGGCCCTAATGCATATCAAGCCGGCCGCTTCGACGGCCGGCTTGATCATATTTTGGTAAGACATGTCGAGATCGAGAGTGCGACCGGTTTCGAAGTCTGTCTTCTTACCAAAGCCCATCACAACAAAGCAGGTTTTCTTAGTTTCTTCAGGCATGGTGTTTCCCTAGTTTGTTAACGAAATCCCCCAAACGGGGCAGTTTGGGGATCGTTCAAGTCGGCCTATTTATTTGTTGCTGGACCTTCTAGATTCTAGTGTCACATAAATAGAGTGGACTTGAACGATCCCTACACTGCCCGTGTAGGGGATTCCTTTTTTGCAGCGGAGGGCGCTTGCTTGTGTAGAAAGGACTTGAACGATCCCCAAACTGCCGTTTGGAGGATTTTCGCTCTTTGTGCAAAGCCTTGTGCGTCTCTGATGCGTGCTATTTAGTCATCTCTTTTCAGGCGCATTCCTAATTGCAACAGGTCCCTTCTAGTTTCGCCCTCTGCCAACTCTTAGGCAGCATCAAGCGAAGCCCACGTCTTTGGACCAACGATTCCATCCGGAACGAGCTCATGATCTCGTTGGAATTGTCGAACGGTAGCTTCAGTCTCGGGACCGAAGACGCCGTCAGTGGTTAGTCCCAGCTTCGCCTGCAGCTGACGAACAAATTCATTCTTCATCGGTCGACGAATTGTAGGTCGAGGCTGTGTACCCTCCGGAGGTGCTGTCTCAACCGGGGGGATTGGAGTCGGCGCTGGAGTAGTGCCATTCAAGAACGACGTGACAGCAGTGCGAAACTCATCCATGTTCAGACTCGGATCGTCCTTACGGTGAGGTGCGTATTCTTTGTGGCCGCAACAAAACGAAGCGTCTTTTCCCAAATGCTTAAGAATTGCAGCCACACCTCGGTGGTAAGCGTCCTGTTGGACGTCGGGCCAGGGATCGTTTGCCGTGCCTCCATTCTCGGCTTCGATGCCGATAAACCGTAGATTTCCTGAGACGCCCTTAAAGCTCCCCTTCCCTGCATGTGCGGCGCGCCCCGCAGCAATCACGAAGTAGGTACCGTCGCGACCCAGGCCGAGTTGCGCTAGTGGACCAGGCAATGCCGCAAGTCCGGGCTCCGCCTTGCGACCGTCTCTAAGTGACTTCAGGGTTGGCATGTTTAGCTTCGAAGGATTTTTGACTCCCGTGTGGTGACAGATAACGCCAAAAATATTTCCGACGTCACCAAGGCCACGAGTTTCCCATCCATCAACCAGGGAGACTTTTAGACCAGCATCCTTTAAGACATCCGGCAACCAAATTAGTGAGAAAGGCATTACCCCACACCTCCTTCCGTGATGGGAAGTTCTTCATCGGTAGTGTTCGATTTAATCTCATCATCCCCTTCGAGTTCGTCAGTTGTTCCTTCGTCAGGAGTGCTTGTGTCGGCGCCTGCGACGTAGGTGAACTTCTGAGCCGCTGTTACGCTTTGACCATCCGAGTTGGTAACCTGCACCTCTACTGGAGCGGTCGCCGACGGATTATCAGGAACGACAACCGTGATGCTCGTATCGGACGATGCGCTTACTACGGCAGTTACGCCGCCGAACTTCACTCCTACGCCTTCAGAAAAACCTGTTCCAGTGATTCCGATCGAATCATTAGCCTTTCCAGAAGTAGTGTCGAGGCTTGTAATCGCAGGTGCAGGTTTGGTTGGCGGAGCTTGTGATTCAGTTTCCTGCGGCTTGTTGTCTGTTCCTTCACCCGGCTTCGCAAATATTGTTTCAGCAATCTCTTTGAGCTTCAGAGTTGCTTGCGGACTGAAAAGGCCGACCAAAGCTGACAACGCTGCGAAACCAAACGGACTGGTGTTTTGAAATTGTGCCGTCGAGGAGAAAAAGCCGCCACGCACGACGAAATAAAAGATGATGGCGAGTATTGCTCCGGTTACTGGGAGTAGCAGATAGAATGCTACCCAACTCCAAACCATCATTCGGTTTCCTGTGTACCAATAAAGAGACCGAAGTGAATGCATAAGACTTCCAAGAGCTCCTGACAACATTACAAGCAGCAAAAGCCTCGTCTCGAGATAGACCTGTGCTTGAACTCTACCCTGAAAAAAATAGATCGTTTCAGGATCCGGAAGTTCCTTCGCAGGCGTAGGAGTGGTTGTGGGTTTGCCCTGAGTGTTAACGACTGGAGTTGGCGTGGGCGTGGGCGACTCCGACTGCGATGCCGAACTCTCGGCCTTTGCTTCGCCGCTTGGTGTCGGGTACGGCCACAGTTTTATCAATCCGTAAAGTACGACGATGCTGAAGATAACAAGATAAATCGCAACCGCAGCGATCCAGCCGCGGCTCATCGGACTCGACCCTGGAGGCGTATTTCCTGGATCAGGGGGATTAGGATCAGTCGGGTTATTCTGACTGGGCATTTAGATCAGCTCCTTTTGGCATGCTGCCAATTTGTGATCTTGAGATCCGCTGCCGCTCGGTGATTTCGAAACGACTGGCGTGGACAATCTGATTTCCACGACCTTGCGTCTGAGCGTCGAAATGATTTAGGTAACGATCTGTCAGCGGACCTTTGAACTAAGGCGCGGCGTCGCGAGGATTACCGCTAACGGACGATGCGCGTCAGGTTTGGTTCAGGAGTACGCGTTGAAGGCGCACATAAAAATCAATTTGCGAGGTAGTGCCCTTATACTCTGACAATCGCGTAGCGTCAAATAATCCGACTGAAAATCACATGACTATTGCCGTCCAGTTAGTCTCGGCTCCTGACTCTAATGGTTCGGCGGGCAAAAACGTTTCATGACTGGCGAAGCTCCAACGTGTCCACTCGCGCGTCTTCTTCTTTCCGCTTTCGTAACAAACCCTTCCTACCGCCGGCTATTACATCGCACCGATTCCATCAAAGATCAGCACTCCTATGCTGCACTCGCCGCGAATAAACTCCGCACAGCATCCGCCAGTGCTTTTCTACTCGCGTTTGTGTCTCCTTGCTTCAAAACCGGATAGACATCACGTCTCATCATTTGGATGAACGACTTGGGCAGACCTTTAGACGCCAGGTTGCGCATCGCATTCATTTCATAACTTCCTTTAGCGGTGTAACTGTAGGTCACAGAACCATCGGCTTTTGGCGATCCATAGCTAATTGTAATCCTACAACTCTCTTGTCCAACTGCCCGTTTCTGGTCGCTTCCCGCGTGATGTCCCTCGGCACACAGGCATACTAAGTAGATTGAGACGTCGATGTCGCTCAGCGTGTTGAGCTGGGCGCTAAAGGGTTTACACGATCCTGCCCCCACGTTGGACAAATCGTCCACAACTGTCAAAGTCACTTGCCGAGTAACAGTCCTGAATGTTGGTCTTGCTAGGTCCGGTCTATCATTGACGGCTGCGGTTATAGTGTACGTAGTAGTAATTCGCGGCTGTAGAACTATTGAGCCTTGGAAGTTTCTAGGCTCTCCAAATCCCGCAAATTGAGCATTCCATTTTGCGATCTCGGAGTCCTCACCGGGAGTGATTTTCACAGCACTTACTAAACGAGCATCAAAATTCAAAACGGTTTTGTCACCGGACTGGATCGTGGACCTATCCAGATCAAACTTGAAGATGCCAGCGCCCGATTGCGTCGATGGTGAAGGCGACGGCCTTGTAGTTGGGGTCGGAGTCGAGGTCGGAGTCGGGGTCGGTGTTTGAATCGACGGCGTTGGTGACACTCTGGGTGAAGGCGCAAAACTCGGCGTCGCGACAGGACTTGGTGATGACGGCACGGACGATGGCGACGGGGTCGGCCGCGGAGTTTGGAAAGGCGAAGCGTTTGGCGACGGAATCGGGGATGGCGATTCTACGGGTGACGGTGTTACATTCGCGTTCACGTTCCCGTTGAGCGGGAAATTGGCATTTGAATCAGAGTTGACGTTCACATTCACGTTTCTATTCGCGTTAACGTTCGTGCTTTCACCAAGACTGAAGGCTGCGGCCAAAGTCGGAAACGTCACCCACACCAATAGCGACACCAAAACTACCAGCGCAACCTTCACGGCCCCTCGCAATCCAAACGGCGTAAATAGCAATTGCTGCAACCATGCGGGCAGAATGTTTTTCAGATACAGAACCAACGGCTGCGGCTGAAGGAATCGCTTAAACGCGTTATCACGAAGATCTCGGCTGCGTCGGAACAGCTGATCCCCCTGCGAGGCATCAACCTCCAACGATAGAGGAACTCTGATCACTTGCGAGCTCTCGAGGGGAATCTCCGACTGCGCGGCTTTATCAATCAACTCGGCGATCGTTTGACGAACCGTGGTTTCGCTGCGCGCGCTTAGCTGGCGCATGAGCCGCGCACGCACGACGTCTGGTATCGTGCCCACACGAAACCAGGGAAGACTGAAGAGTCGAAGCAGATTCTCTTCGGTGAGCACGCCTTGACTCGAGTTCTTTTGTGTGGCTGTTTGAGTCGCGAACTGCGCTCCCAAACACATCGTCAAGTCCCACTGAAGTTGAGGATGTACCGCACACGCACATAACCACTGAAAGAGTCGATCGCCAAGGTATGCACGCAGCGCGGGTAAATCTTCCGCGGAATCGATGTCATGCGGCATTCGCGAAGGATCGCCTCGAAGATTCTCCGGAATGCTCACTGGCTCTCTTATGGCAAAGCTCTCTGCTGTAAGCTCAACTCCATTAAGTGTCGCCGGCATCACAACGAATTGCTGACTCAACGCGAACTCTTGCGCGTCCCAAAGACTCGGTGGTCGCGGCGTTAGAATCGCGCGCTCTTGCCAGTGCGCAAAACTCCTGATCCAGTCGACGGTCTGAAGTGTAACTTGATCGATCAGATCAGTACCTTCACCGAAGATCAAAAGTCGATGACCGGTGTAGAGATCGTGCAGCTCATCCAGCGTCACGCCTCGCTGTGCCCACCGCGCTTCTTCTTCGACCTTCCGTTGTGCCTCGGGGCTTCGCACAACAGGCGCAGCTCCAGTCGTTTCGAAAGGCGCGAGGAAACTGACGCGTGGATCACCCTCAAAGTAATAACAGCTGACAAAGACACCTTCGGCATTTAGCTTTCGGACCAATTCATGAAAAAGACGTGACTGATGGTCGCGGAAAGCCGCCCGGTCGATTAGTACCAAATACTCCGGAGGTTTGCTCACCGCTTTCTCTCGAAGAGTGAAAAACCCGAGAGCCCTGACGGTGGCTATAACACTCGCGACAATGTCTAACCGTAATGTGCCTGAGAGCTGCCGCGCCCGAAGCAAACGCGCCACTCGCGTGAGCTCATCCGGATCGTAAACTTCCGCGAGCGAAGCGCCGAATTTTATAGGGATGCCAGGCTGCGACGGATGATGATCTTCTAGACGCCGCTCCCGCTGCTTAGAACGTCGATTTAGTTCATAGAGCGCAAAAGCAATGAGTGGCAGTAGAGTCAGAAGGATGCGAAAAAGCGTACCCGGATCCTCGAAGAGGTTTTTAATGAAAGCAGCAGTTAGTGGCGGCGGAGGGGAAACAGTTGCTTCGGGGGTTGGCGTTGGTGTGGGTGTGGTGTTACCCGGCGTGACTTCACCGGGTGCGGTCATGACAAACTTGATCAAAACAATCGCGACGATAACAGCGACGATCGACAAGCCGATAACTAAAGCGCGTCGATTTTTCTTTTGATCTGCTTCCTGTTTCTGGTCTTCTTCTGGCTCCGGCACATCCAGAGATTCAGCCACTTCGGCTCCCGACTCGATACTGGATCCATAGTTGTAGAACTGATCGTAGTGTTTATAGAAACGTTCCTGCTCCGTCTCATTCGTCGCAAAGATCGGACACAGAATCGTCTTCAGATCCTGTGGCCTGCAGTCTGATCCAATGCGCGAGAGCAAAGCTTCCAAACGCAGATAATGGCTGATCGTGATTGAAAAATCCTGGAGTCTCAGCGACTCTAAAAAGTCGCCGAATACCAGAGGGCTGTTAGGCATTGGCGAATTACTTACAACTTGAGTTTCGCTGCGAGTGTCTCCATCTGTTGGCTGTCTTCCTTGTTTTTCGCGAGGATAGAGTAAGTGAAAGCCAGCGCCTCTCCCGTACCGCGCGGCAGCTCGCCGTTGGTGTGCAGTCGATTCAGCACTGCGAGCCAGGCGAGCAGCTCGGCCGTTGCGGGTTTCTTCTTTAGCGCTAACTCTCGAATCTCTTCGAAGTGTTTGATCAACGGCTCGACCAGAGGAGCAAAGCCCGCGGAAACGTCGAGTCTATTTTTGACTATTTCCACCAATTGCTGATGACCGGGTGCTGGAATGTTATAGAAGACGCAGCGACGTAAGAATGCATCCGGAAGGTTTTTTTCGGAGTTGCTTGTGAGCAAGACGATGGGTCGGAGGCTTTCCTCCGCCTTAAAAACGTCGCCCGTTTCAAACACCGTAAACGAAAAGTCTTCAATCTCATTCAGGATATCGTTGGGGAAATCGCGCGGTGCTTTGTCTACTTCATCAACAAGCACCACTGAACGCCGGCGATTTTCGCTCTCTGGCATCGCCCTCCTAATGGCGAGGCCCAATGCTTCGTAGCTGATATAGTCGCTGACCTTAAGTTCCATGTCTTTCTTGATTACGTTCGCGTCATGAAAATGACGCAACGCATCGTACCGGTAGAAGAGGTCTCTCGCACTGGACGTGGTCTTGGTGTGGAAGATTAACGGCGAGTCCAACTCAAGTTCGTGAGCGATGCTGCCCGCAAGTTGCGTTTTGCCTGTTCCGGGTTCACCGGTCACCAGTAGCGGCTGGCCCAGCACCAAAGCGACATTCACAGCATTTCGCAGGCCGGCGTCAGCGATGTAGCCTGAGGGGTCGTTATAGTTGAGTAGATTCTGATAAGCCGGAGACCTGAGGCCGCGCGTACCGAGCGGCTCTCCGTTGCCTTCGTAGTATCTAAATGTGGATGCCACCGTCAGCCGCTCCTCTCAAGTTTTCGTAAGGCTCTTCGCTAGTTCCCGTTCAATAATAGCCATTGAGATCTGGTCGCCGGCCTGCTTATACAGATTGATCGCGGCTTCAAATCGATCCTGTTCTGTGTTGTAAATATCGTTATCTGTGTACCAGCGCACTACCTCGGGATAAGGTGGCGTCAGCAGTTCGTCCAGTAACATGCAGGGAAAGAGCATGTTTGTATCTTTGGCAATTTTCGACAGACTGTTTTTAACCACTTCCTTGTCAAACTTCCCGGCATTCGGATTCAAGATCTTTCCCAGGAAGCTCGGTGTTTCATATCTGACTTTGATGAAGATTAGGAATTGAGGCCAGTTCTGACCTGCTTTTTTCTCTTCGAGGATCTTCGCAACCTCAGCCCAGTAACTTTGCAAATACCAGGTAAGCAATGTGTGCCAGTCGTTCGCAGAGTCCGCGCTTAAGTCGATCGTGTGCCGAACAGTTATGAACCGGTAATTTGAGAACTGTGGCAACCCAGCAAAAGTGCTGGCAGAAAATGTGGGCGGATTATTAGAAGGTATTTCACCGGTGTATTCACTGGACAGTTCAATTTGCAAGTCTTCCTGTTGTCGGTCGAAGCTGTCGGCGGGCTCAGGCCAGCGAACGTCGTTCTTCTTGTGCAGTACACCTTGCCAAGAAGAAGCTGACGTTTCACGATCAGCCAGTGGCTTGATCACTTCTCGATGCATTCTTTCAACGAGCGTATCGTGAGACTGTCCGAACTTACCAAAAACCAAACACGCCTGTGGCAGCCCGGGTCGATCTTTCAATGCGGCATTAAGGAAGACTGCATAACGATTCAAATAGCGAGTCCTGTTACACCTTATGATTTCGTAACGGGTTCTCATTCCGCCGCTTTGAGGCAGTTGCGTTTCACCGGCGCCGTTACTAACTGCTTGATGAATCTTTTCGCAGATGTCTACTAAGATCTTATCTCGCTCCCATGAAGACAGTTTTTCCAAAGGTTCCCTGGGATTGTGCGCCGCCTGGTGCTCCTCGAGCCACGTTTGTTCCCACCCGCTAAAACCTATGGCTATCCAGATTATTTCCATCCCGCCAGACTGGAAGGCCTCTCTGATTACCGGAACTTCGTGCTTGCCGATAAACTCAGAGACCAGAAACTTCTTGGAAACAAGCAGGACTGCGACCTTTGCGGTCGCAAGCGCTTGCTGAATTTCATCAAACCACTTCGCTCCGGCCTTAATTTGCGTGTCGTCCCAAGCCGAGAACTGATTCTCAGTCACATACAACACGAGATGTTCTTTAAGCAGCAACAGCCATTCGCGGTCCGAACTGCTATAGCTGATGAAAACGCCTTTACGTGTGGATGTCGTCATGAGATCTCGACGAAGATTCCGTCTGCTGGACTAAAGGTCTAGTGAGGTAACAAATCTGGCAATCAGTGCTAAATCGAGCGTTATCATACTTCTGCGTCCCACTATTGACAACGGAAATAGCGGAATCCCGGCTTTGCCTCTCGTCAGCGCTCGAAGAGGGATCGGAGCGCGTCGGATGAGAGCCACTCCGAATGATTTTGAGGCAAGGCCCATCCGATTACATATGTAGATATTGCCCGAGACATTTCGCGCAGGCAGGCAGTAACCATGCTATGGTGCGTCGAACATTAGTACCAGCCTGACCATCACTTTGAAAGGACTAGTTCTCATGCGCTTTGCATTCGGAATATTACTGTCCGTCACAATTGCCGTCACCGTCACTGCCCAAACACGGCCGCGCGGACGAGACCTGGGAATTCCCTTTCCAGGAACAACTGGGCCACTGAATGCCATCACTGACGTCCCCGGCGTCGCAGTCGGCCATGTCACGCTCATCGAGGGCGAAGGCAAACTGGTACCTGGCAAAGGACCGATTCGTACGGGTGTGACGGCAATTCTCCCGCGTCCACGCGGTAACTGGGATCCCGTCTTCGCGGCGACGTTCAATCAGAACGGCAACGGCGACATGACCGGTATCAACTGGATCAAGGAATCGGGATTTCTGGAAGGACCAATTCTGCTGACAGGCACTCATAGTGTTGGGACTGTGCGCGATGCAGCGATTCAATGGCAATTGAAGAACGGACGCGAGTTTATATTCACCTATCCAATCGTTGCTGAGACATTTGATTTTCTAAATGATGCGAATGGCGAACATATAAAAGCGGTCCATGCGTTTCAGGCACTGGATAGTGCCAAACCTGGTCCGGTTGATGAGGGCGCAGTGGGTGGTGGCACCGGAATGGGCTGTAACGGATTCAAAGGCGGTATTGGCACCTCATCGCGAGTGCTGACTGCCGAACAAGGCGGCTACACAATCGGAGTGCTTGTGCAATGTAACTACGGTGGGGATCTGCGCATTCTAGGGGTTCCGATTCGTTCAGAGATTACAGACCTGCGAACTTGCACGGTACTTTCCACTCCGCTTAGCAGACCATGGACGACCGGCATTCCTGCGTGTCCTGCCACGGGCGGTGGGGCGCAGGAGGACGGTAGCGTTTCCGAACACGAAGGTCGCGGCTCGATTATCGTCGTCGTTGCGACTAACGCGCCGCTGCTGCCACATCAACTGGAAAGAATTGCGCGCCGTGTCAGTCTTGGACTGGGACGCCTTGGAAGTTTCGCGGGCAATTCATCCGGTGACCTGTTTCTTGCTTTTTCGACTGCGAACGGCGGCGCCGCCAAGCCTGAAGGGACACCATCGCTGACGATGCTTCCCAACGAGCGAATCGATCCGCTGTTTCGAGCGACGATCGAAGCAACTGAAGAAGCTGTCGTTAATGCGATGCTAGCGGCGCAAACGATGACAGGCGCCGATGGCATCCGCGTCTTTGGTTTGCCGGGTGATCGTGTGGTGCAAGTTCTGCGAAAGTACAACCGAATGAAGTAGCACCCCATCGTCCTGGGACCGCAGGCGTCCCCGCCTGCCCGTGACCAGCTCAACCAAGTACATTTAGCCTAAGCCACTGCTGAAATGGATTGGCTCCAACAGACTTGACTCTGGAGTTAAGTCAAGGGTCTATACTTGTTCCGTTGAGCAAAAGATCCATGCAGCAAACAGAGTTTCGAACCGGCGAAGTCGCAACCCGCGCAGGTGTGAGTATCGATACCGTTCGCTACTACGAACGGCTGAAGCTCTTGCCGCGCGCGGGACGAACGGCGGGAAACTTTCGTTTGTTTGGGCCGGACTCAATTGATCGAGTTCAATTCATTAAGCAAGCGCAGGAGTTGGGCTTTTCTCTCGATGAGATCAAGGGACTGTTGGCAACAGGAGGCGCTGAGGAATGCAGAAAGGTTCATGATCTGCTCGGTGAGAAACTTCATGATCTCGATGGCCGGTTGAAGTCGATGAAGAAGTTCCGCGGTGTCCTGGCGCGTCATTTAAGTGAATGCGAACGTGAGCTCCGCGAACATAAGCAAGCGGCTTGTTGTCCGGTTCTACCGATCGGCAAAAAACGATATTGATAATGGAAACAACTGCGAAGTCATCCGGATCTGGACGAACAATTCTGGCAAGCCTGGCGGCGCTCGGCACTGTTGTATTGGCTTCGACGTGTTGCTTGCCGATGTTTCCATTCATCTTTGCTGCGGGCGCTGCTGGTAGTTCAGCGTTTTTCGCAAAGGCCCGCCCATTTCTGTTAGCCGCGTCTGTCTTGTCAATCGGGTTCGCCTTTTACCAGAGAAGGAGAGCCATTCAGTGTCAGTGCAAGCCAAATCTGCTGAGCACGATCGTTTTGTGGTTTTCGGTGATTGTGGTGTTGATGTTCTTTCTATTTCCGCAAGTCATCGCGAACCTGGTTGCGAATTTAATCGCAAGATAAAAATGAAACGCAAACGAATCATTTACGGATTAGCTGCGGTGGTCGGCGCAACTTTACTGTTCCTGGTTTACTACCTCTACCTCGGTAGTGCGGCGCCAGTGGGCCAACAGCCTTTGGTCCGCCTCGATCAGTCCAACATCGACTCGCTGAAAAAGTCCTTTAACGATTCCGCCGATAGTGTCCGTGTGATGGTTATGCTCTCTCCTACTTGAACAGTGTGTTTGCAGGGGGCCTCTGCATTCGAAAAACTACTTGAGGAACAGCGCGAAGGAAAAATCCGAGTCTTTGTGATTTGGGAGCCAGTGTTGCCGACGGACTTGGCCGCGCCTTCGACGATGACACTAAAGAGAATCTCTGATGCGAGAGCTTCACAGTATTGGGACAAGGAACATTTGGTCTCTAAGCAGATTGGCGAGACCGATGGTGTTGTTTGGGACTATGTGGCTGTGTATCCGAGGGGCAAACTATGGGACAAGTCACCACCCGAGCCTCTGTATTCACACGCTCCAGTGATCTACGGCATCGATGGTGCGAGAGAAGCGATGCTTAAGTTGTTACTCAGCCGCGCTGCTTTGTACAAAAAGTCATGTCCGATGATCTCGCAGCCCGCAATAGCGGGCGTCACCGTAAAGCCTGGGGCACCAGCCCCAGGTGAAGATCGCGTTTTCGGGGACGAGCCCGCGATAGCGGGCGAAAGCTTGCAAACGGTAGTGCTGTCGCCCTTTCACGGGCTTTAGCGGTCCAGGGTCTGATCACGCCTGGGGCTCGCGCCCCGGGCCCTAAGACGACTGCTTTCGCAGGCTAAGGCACAGCTCTTGAAATTCGAATGCTCTCTCTGATCTCAAACGGAACCTTTGTGCAAAGCGCTAAGTAGCCGAGTAGCGCGTACGATATGAAATATGAATTGCTGTATTGAGGACGACTCCTGCGTGCAAGTGGACGACGACACTTCTATTCGTGTGCTCGCAGGCAATTGTTGCGGTAGATGCGAAACTCAGGGCAAACCTGTATCGCGGAAGACCGTGCTGTTAATGCTCAAACCGGAATTGCTGGAGCAGTGCACGTCGGGGACCTACAACTTCTGCCCACTTTGCGATTGTCCCGTGGTTTACTTTGACGATGAGGGAAACCATCAATTCACTGTTGATGACTTACGCATTCGTGTTGGCCTCAAGGTGAAAGAAGATCCAATTCCCTTGTGTTACTGCTTTGGCTTTGATGAGCGCGACATTCGCGACGAGATCGCTCGGACCGGCAGCACGACCATCCCTGAGAGAGTCTCGCGATTGATTCGAGAAGGCCTGTGCGCTTGTGACGCTCGCAACCCCGCCGGTGTCTGCTGCCTGGGTGAAGTCAATAAAGTCGCGAAGCGTCTCTTCTTTGAACGTACTAACATCTAAAGCCAAATTCCTGTTTCTCAAACCCCTCCCCGCCGAACCGCCGGCGATTAAACAAACCCCATCGTCCTGGGACCGCAGGCGTCCTCGCCTGCCCGTGTCGAGCGCAACCAGGAAAAATTAGTCGAGTCCACTGGATTAAATCGAGTTGGTTCCACTGGACGCGGGCAGGCGGGGACGCCTGCGGTCCCAGGACGAACGGTCTGAATCTACTCAAGCGCACGTGCTTTATTTCCGCAATTAATTTGGGCGCACGTCGTAACTCAGCGTCCCACTAACCTTGACTGGCTTGCCCATCACCAGCGTCGGATTGAATCGTGCCAGGCGTGCCGCACTCACGGCAACAGCTTGCAGGTGTTGTGGACCAGAGAGCGAACGCGCATAAAGACTTTTAGGGCAAAGCCGGAGTCGAATAATAAAAATTGCCATCCGGTTACCTTTGAGATGGCCCACATTTTGGGCCTTTGAATGGCAGTACGCGAATCAATCCTGGAGGGCCCTCGGTCCCTCAGCAGCAGATAATTGTTGGTCGACGACCATGGTGGTCTCGCCATTGACTGCAAACGCAAATAGGATCAGTCCCGCTACGTAAAGAGCCAAAGTAAAGAAAGCGATGTATCCAGTGACCGCTGCAAATGGAGGCGCGTCGAACGTGCCGAGCGCGACTCCTTGCACCAACGTTCCCGCGACTCGTTTCAGCCAGCTACCTTCGGGACTATACAGACTGGCCAGCAACATATGCTTGAGGACGAAAGCTGTACCGAACAGAATCGTAAGGCTGCGCAAGAGCCTGCGCGCATCGAATGACGAAAACTGATTGTTCCAAAGAGTCCAGAGAAAAAAGAATGAGAACATCCAGTGGAGCAAACCGCGCTCAGGCAATACAGAATTAAAAGCTTGCGCGGAAGCAAAGAATATTGTGATGAAGATCCAGATGTGCGCGACATTTGTCAGAGGTGGAAAATCGCTGCCAACCCACTGATGCAATCTCACTAGACCACCGCGCACGAGGAGCAGCATCAATAAGGTCGCGAGCAAAAGCGTGACCAACGGCGGCGCAATGAAAATGAACGCGCCACTCTCGGCACCGATTCGGAGACCACCCAGAAGCGCCACTGTCAGGAAAAGAAATGGTAGTAGAACAGAGTCCAGCAGCGCGCGGTTTCTTGAACGATTAGTCTTGTTGGTATCAGTCGTTAGTCAACCCTCACTTTCTTGTGCGTAGGGCCTTGAGCGGATTGACGTCACTCCAACTGCGTTCTAATCCCTGTTCAAGTTCGGCCTTTAACTCCGCTGCGGTATGCATCTGGAGGTCTGGATCGTCAATTGTCAGCGTGGTGCCTGACGACAGTGTGATTGCTCGATTCACTGCCTCCACACCCTGCTTGAACAACTCCTGATCAAAATAGAGGCGGCCCCAACCTTCGCGGTAAAACGAATATGCTACGTAGAACTGTGTGCGCGCATCGCGCTGCGCTGGATCTGCTTGTTGCCATTCGACGCGGGCCGCACGAAACTGCTCACGGCGGAAGAGGTTGAGACCGGAATTGAATTTTTCCTGGTTGATTTCGTAAGTGCCGGCGGCGACCTCAGCACTGTTTGTCAATTCCTTGAAGGTGCGCGGTTCCGTGGCATAGAGCCAAACGATGAACGCAGTGTATGCGATCGTGACTCCGAGGCCGGCGAGTTGAATAATTTTGGATTGCAATCCGCGTTTCAATAGATGTTAAGACCTAATGCATCTTGAACGGACCACCATGCGGCTCCTCAGCTAAATCAGGTCGACTGGAATCCTGGACCACCTCATGCATCTCCAGCACGTTCGACTTTACAAATGCTTCCTTTGGCAGCGTTCCGGATTGTGCGTGTCCTTTCAAGAACGCATCTGAGCGTACCCAGTTGAGAAAGTCCTGACGGCTATTCCAAATAGTAAAGACGACATACGGGTCGCCTTCATTGACAGGCCGGAGCACCTGGTTGGAAATGAAGCCAGGCATTTGATCCACTAGCCCCGCGCGGTCACGAAACCTTTGTTCGAAGGCCTCAGCATATTCCTTAGCGACATAGATCCGATTAGCAACAGTTATCATGCTCGCCTTCCCTCTTTTACGATTGGCTTATGATATCACCTCGCCGCGGGCCGGCGCGGGACGCCTGCTCCGTCACCGCCTATCCAATTGCAGAAGTATTTTCTTCTCTGCCAAGACTCTGTCAGATCACGAAATCGCCTCAGTTGTTATTTCGTGTTGCTTCTGTTCTTTCGTGTTGCTTCGGATTTCCCGCAGATACCAATCCAATCAGGCAGCGTGCAAGTGAACCCTTAGCTGTTCAGGGTCAGGGAAACAGAAGGGGCTCGTAAATAGCGAGCCTCTTTTTCTTTTTCAACACTGACCGTCCGCATCGGTTTGCACAAAACGCAAAAATCCCCTATACGCAAGAAGCTGTGTCAAAACTCAGATTAGCCGTCAGTTCTTGTTCGTGCTAGTTACTGTGATTTCGTGGATCCCATAAATAGTGTGAACTTGAACGATCCCCGCACTGCCGTGCGGGAGGATTTGATTCTTTCTTTAACCGTTCATTGGTAGAGAGGACTTGAAGCATCCTCACACTTCGGTGTGAGGGATTCGCTCTTTGTGCAAAGCCGTCTGCATCCTCGCAAAAAGCTTCAACAGTAATCGCGTGAGCAATATTTTTGAGGAACATCACGAACTTTTTGAGGAAAATCACAGAGGATGATCGCGTAAGGTAGCTTGCTGGTAAAACCCAACGCTACGGAGATGAGCAATGACTCGCCTTAAGAACACATTCTACCTGCCTGCTTTTGTTTTTCTCATTATGATGCTGGCTGCTCACCATATAAACGGCCAGTCGAACAGTCAGCCATTGACCTTTCGGTCGGGGCAGTCGCTCTACATCGTCGCTTTCCGACAATTTCAACTGTTCAGTGTCGATCCGTCGCAATGTTGTGCGGCCCAACCGGAATACATTAACAATGCTCTTGATGTTGAGAGGAAAGTAAGAAAGCAAATTGAGGAGTGGCATTACTTTCGAGTCGCGGAAAAGCCTAGCGAGGCCGATTTCATCTTCCTCGTTAATCTCGATGAGAGCTCGATCGAAGGGCTAGCCATTCCATTCGAGGCTTATCGTCTGCATTTTAAGGAGAGGTTCGATCTGGATGCACTGCGCGAAGCAGCATTTGGGCGATATCTGATAGGTCCTCTGAAGCTGCCGACTGTCACTCGGTTGAGCGACCGCTTAGTTAAGCAATTTCGTGAGAAGGTGACAAACTCAAAATAGAACGTTTGTCTTTCCTCAAACGTCATTTGCTTTCTGCGGTGCAATCTCAGGCGCGTCCCTTTAAAACCGCAGAGACGCAGAGAACGCAGAGGGAGCGCAGAGATAAACGCTAACTCTCAAATCTTCATAACCCACTCGTCGCCCGTTTTTCAATCTTGGCCCACGTGTCGCGAAGGCCAATAGTTCGATTGAACACCAAATCGTCTCCGGAGTCTCTGTCAACGCAGTAGTAACCAAGGCGCTCAAACTGATACTTGGTTCCCGGTTCTGCGTCTCGCACACTTGGTTCTATTTTGCATTCACCCAGCACCTGCAACGATTCGGGATTCAGGTTCTCAGTAAAATCTTGTCCCTCTTCCACATCGTTCGGATCTTCTTTAACAAACAATTTCTCGTAGAGACGCACGGTTGCGGGTAAAGCGTGAGCCGCTGAGGCCCAGTGAATCGTGGACTTCACTTTTCGACCATCAGGCGTAGTACCTCCGCGGGTCGCCGGATCGTAAGTGCAACGAAGTTCTACAATCCTGCCGTCACTATCTTTGATTACCTCATTGCAGGTAATTAAGTATGCATATCGAAGACGCACTTCACGACCAGGAGCGAGCCGGTAAAACTGCTTGGGTGGGTCTTCCCGAAAATCATCTTCTTCAATGTAGAGTGTCTTTGAAAAAGGAATCTTCCTGGTTCCGGCCGAGCTATCCTCGGGATTGTTGATAGCGTCCATTTCTTCGACCAGGTCGTCCGGATAATTTTCGATAATAACGCGTAATGGCTTCTGCACACACATGACTCGCGGAACAATTTGATTTAAGTTTTGCCGCAGGAAGTATTCGAGCTGCTGTAGCTGAGTAATGCCATTCGTCTTCGAGACCCCAACACTCGCTATGAAGTTACGGATGGCTTCGGGAGTGTAACCTCGCCGGCGCATGCCTGAGAGTGTTGGCATGCGCGGATCGTCCCAACCTTCGACATGCCCCTCTTCAACCAACTTCAGGAGTTTGCGTTTGCTAAGCAGTGTGTGCGTGAGCGCGAGCCGGTCAAACTCGTATTGCCGAGAAGGAAATATGCCAAGCTGTTCGATGAACCAGTTATATAAAGGACGATTATTGTCGAACTCGAGAGTACACATGGAGTGGGTAACGCGCTCGATCGAATCTGACTGACCGTGCGCGTAATCGTACATCGGATAAATACACCACTGGTTTCCAGTACGATGATGGTCCATGTGAAGAATCCGATACATAACCGGGTCACGAAGATTAAGATTTGGAGAGCTCATATCGATCCTGGCACGCAGGGTTCGCGAACCATCCGGGAACTCTCCGTTCTTCATTCGCTCAAACAGATCGAGACTCTCTTCTACAGAACGGTTGCGATACGGGCTTTCCCTGCCGGGCTCGGTTAGCGTGCCGCGATACTCGCGAATATCATCGGCACTGAGATCGCATACGTACGCTTTTCCCGCCTTAATTAACTGAATGGCCCATTCGTAAAGTTGTTGGAAGTAATCCGACGCATAGAAGAGGCCGTCCCACTGGAAGCCTAACCAGTGAACGTCATCCATAATGGCGTCCACGTACTCTGTTTCTTCTTTGGAAGGATTAGTATCGTCAAAACGCAGATTGCACTTGCCGCCAAACTCAGCTGCCAAGCCAAAATCGAGGCATATGGCTTTAGCGTGGCCGATGTGCAGGTAGCCGTTTGGTTCTGGAGGAAATCGCGTTTGCACGCGGCCTCCATACTTGTCGCTTTGGATATCTTCAATAATGATGTCTCTAATAAAGTTTGAGGGTCCACCAGTTTGGCGCGATTCTGGTGGAAGCTCATTAGATTCAGTTTCCATACTCACGTTACTGCGTTCTCCGTCTTTAAAATTAGCTTAATCATCGACTGGTGTCAGTTTACAAAAGATGATTGACAGGGTCATCTTGCAGGATAGTTTGGGATTTCTCTCTGTGCAACACAGAAGAAACTCAGACAAGGGTCGTCCAACTGCTCCAACATGTCTCAGACCTCTTCGCGTGACCGTTTTAGAGCAGAACAGCTCCGAATTTTGTTTTGTTGAATTGATTCTCGCATAAAAGGTTGACTCCGGCATTCGAGAAGAATAAGCTGCGGCCACTCTTCAACAAAAGACGGCCCCCCAAGCCGCTTCGTCTCTAATAAGTGGATACCTGCCTTTAATCTCTCCTTTCACCTAGCTACTTTCCGCCCTAAATAGGAGTGAACCAATGGAATCAATAAAAGGCGCAAAACTCGATGGACAGCAAGGCACGTTCTCGCGTCGGGATTTACTTAAGGGAGCCCTGGCGCTTACTGTAGCTGCGAGCGTGTCAGAAGTTTTCGGCCAACAACCAACGGGAGCTCCCTCCGGAACGGTA
>DATDFV010000253.1:0-8438 GCA_036522415.1 Pyrinomonadaceae bacterium
GTCGGCGCGACGAACCGAGTACGATCCTTCAATTAGTGCATTAATGAAGATCGATTCGCTTTCCTGCCAGAGCGAATCTGCGTGCTACGTCGAGAATCTCGGTGGCGAAACAGTTTGTCTACAAGCACTTTTAGTTCGTGCCTGGCTAAGACGAGACGAACTTTATTACGTGCATGTTTATAAGTGGTTTGGAATTAGCGTTATCTGAAAAATCGGGGCCTTTTGTCTCTTAATGGTCGATATCGGTAAGAGGGTAGGAATGCTAAAATCGATACTACACTCGGTTCGGTGACAATTTTTTCACTGTTCTTTCAATTTCTTTAGCCGTAGCGCCACACAAGCATGTGGACTGAGCGTCCGCGTTACCGTCTCATTGGTAATCTCTTCGTCGCGCCCAGTCCACAAGTCATGCACCTGGTAAGAGCCATTCATCTTCTCCCATAGGAAATAGAATGTGACTTCGATCCGCTTCTCGTCATCCAGATTAAACAGCGCCAGGTATTTGTCTGCTGAGTTAGGGGCATCCGATATCCAGACTCGAGTGCTTGCGGACGCACTGATTTGCCGTGGATGCTGTCCTTTCTGATTCATTTGAATGAGTTCTCGGTTCGTCAAGTATTTGCCGTAAGACTCAGGTGTTCGTATAGGGTCACCACCCCACATTAATGGTGAACGAGCGATGCTCCACAGAGATATAAGAGTCTTGATCTCAAGGTCGGAAAGCTGCGTGTAGTGTTCTCGAAACTTCTCTCCGTCAGGAAATCCGCCTAAGCACAGTAGACCAATTGGCAGCATATCTGCATCCGGCCAATGACCCTCACCAGAAAAAGAAGACCAGTTCGCTAGCTGGTCAAAGCTCTGTTTGATTTGCGACCAGCGATCCCAGAAATCACCTGAAATGCGCCACATATTCGCATTTGCTATGAGGTGGAACCCACGCGACATCGGCGGACTTCCCCAGGAAAGACTCAACACAATATGTCTACCGCACTTCTCAATCGCCCTGCGCATCATTTCAATTTCGCCTAACTCATATACGGGCGACATCATATTGTCCGCTTTGACGAAATCCACTCCCCAAGACGAATAGAGTTTGAAAATTGAGTCGTAATACTCTTGTGCGCCGGGCTTGCAGATGTCTACGGTTTCTGTAGTGTTGGTCCAGGAAGTCTGAGTCAACTTAATGACGTCACGAGCATGATACTTTGTGCCTAGGATCGGAGTATTGTCCGCGACTGCTTGTCGTGGAATACCGCGGATAATATGTATGCCGAACTTCAGGCCCTTCGAATGAACATAATCGGCGAGTAGCTTGAACCCTTTGCCGCCAGAGGCGGAAGGGAAACGATTCAGTGCTGGCAGAAACCGCCGAAAGCGATCCATTGCTAGATGAGGCGAGAAGCTACCATCTTCATTCCAAGTTTGATTAACGGGAAAAGAACGCCAGTCGTAAGAATTCCAACCTTCCGGTCCGGGATTGAACCAACAGTAATCAATCACCGCGTATTCATACCCAAATCGGAGGTAGCGCTTTGCGAGAATATCAACGACCTGACGGAATTGCGTCTCGGTAATCGCACCATGGTACGCATCATAACTGTTCCAGCCCATGGGTGGGGTTCTCGCTAGGCCATTTTCGAGGGCACAGAGTTTTGCCACCAAAGTGGCAGTGACTAGTAAAAGGCACAAAGAACTTAGCGCCGACTTGCGGACATTCGCTTTCCTCGCTACGAATAAGGCGTGTGTCAGGAGCAGACGGAATAAGACTCTAGTTCTTATTATCATCGAAAACGATTTATTCCCTTGCCCAACTATAGATCAGCTAGCGCTCATATCCGAACAAGTCGAAAACCATGATTTTTTGATCGCATCTTCTTGAGTCAGATGAAAAGCTTGACACACATTGGATTCAAGAGGTTGCCAACAGCGCGAGAGCTGTCCACCAATTCCTCGCTCAATATCTCATTGCTGATCACCGCCGCCTTCGCCGAGTATTTGAAGATCCAAGTTCAAATATGCCGCTAACAGAGATCGCATGTCGTTGGTGTCAAGTCGTGGTCGCAGGCTGACCTGATTAAGTTTAAAGCGGAACTCTTTCGCCGCGAGGGAAGTTTTCGGAGCCAAATCCCCTCCCTTCAATAAGGGCGAGAAGTCGAAGGTGGCACCGATGCCCCGCTCGCCATTGTCAGAGTTTAAAACAACTACGTCGCCAAGAGCCGAGTTGAAGTCGATCAAGCGTGCGACCAAACGCCCTCGCAATGGCTGGTCGGAACGGTTCCATAGACGGACTTGTAGCACAATTGTGCGAGAAATCTTGTCATACTTGGCAGCAGTGACTTGCAGAGCGATGCGTTGCGTGATGTCATCCAATGAAGCTAGAGTATTGCTCCCGTGACGGACGGGCTCTCGGTTCACGTAAATGGCCGCCGTGAATAGCTGTTTGGCTCCCAGATGGTTATCGATCCAGAGCGCATGGAAACCACCAAGAACATCGGCTGCCAACCCGGTGGTATCCTCAGCGTGGCCGCAGGCCCAAGGCTTCACCATCACCCTCAGTGGAGTGCGAGGTAAATCTGACGTTGCGGCATACGCGCTTATATCCGTTGGTTCTGGGCATGGACGCTCTGATTGCTCAGAGACTCGCACGCTAGGAAGCCACGTTTCACCGCCGTCGACTGAAGCCCTAAACCTTACCGTGTATCCGCTATTGTCCTCACTATCCCGACGGTCATACCATGTTACGCCCACCACTCCGCGATTATTCACCGCGACATTTGGAATGAAGTTATCTTTATTTTGACTCGCTACCGGCATTTCATCGATCACTCGCGGAGGCAACCATGTCAAGCCCTTATCTACTGAGTAAGTAAACATGACGCGCGAATGACCAGACTGCGACTGCGCCCATACAGCATAGAGACGATCTCTAAAGAGATTGCTATGCGCATCGACAGCAAAGAACGCTTGGAAGGCGGAGCCAGTTCTATCGGCTACTTTGAAAGACTTGGTGAGGGCCTTGGCATTCTCCTCGGGTGGAATAACCGTGACGCGGACCGTAGTCCGTTCTTTCTCAGGGTCAGTGACACGTCCGCTCTGATCGCCTTGCATACTCATAATCACGCGGGTTCCATCAGTAAGCTGCACGATTCCGAACGGACCCCCAAACGGACCGGTCTGGGTAACAACTCCGTACGCATGCGGGGTTCCCCACGTTTCACCCCCGTCTGATGACACAGCAACATTAATCGCGTCAGGCGCTGGGCCATCATCGAACGGCCGCACCCGGCTCTGGTACGTCAAATGAACTCGGTCGAACCGCTCGCCGCTAGGGCGATCTACTAGCAGCCAAGGACGATCACCAGACCAAAGAGACTTACCAGGTTTCCAGGTCAAACCGCGATCTGCTGATCGGTACAAGACGAAGTACCAATGGTCATTTTGCACATTCCAAGGGTGGTCGCCCGTTTTCTCCAAGCCGGGCGGAGGCGTTTCGCTCGTACCCAAAGCTCCAAAATACGCGATTCCGGTCGGCCCGAACTGACAAGTCGGGTCCGTGGCATATCGGATCGTCGGACCACGCGTCCACGTACGTCCACTATCGGTGGAAATAAAAGCCGTCGAGGCCATCGAGTCGGGCCAGGGATGTGATATATAAATCTTATCGAGCGTCGCGCACGCGAGAAGAACTTTCGGATCCGTGGGGTGTGTGCTCAGCTGGCTCTCACCGAACCAATGCGTGGGGAATTCCGCGCTGACCTGCACATTAGGACCAACCGTAGTAATTTGCGCTGACGCGAACAGTGCAGCTAAGCCAAGGAGCACCACAGTCACCCCGATCCTCACTAGGACCTGAAGCGGCATCAGTTTGAGGACAGGCGTGGACACGAATACTCATCTCCTCTTAGACCACCAAGCCATAAAACCGTAGGTAGAGCGATCGGTCTGGCGCTCTTTGATGACCGCCCGAATAACGATCAGCATTCAGAAAAGTAGCTTTACAGACAGCTGACCGGAGCGGGGCCCTCCCATTTGATAGAGAGCGTTTAGACCGCCAACTGCGGCGTTCAACGTCTGTGTCGCCTTCCCAAAACTTCCGCTAGATAGATCCATCGTCACGCCAGCAAAGTTTGGGTGATTCAAAAGATTGAATAGCTCAGCGCGAAGCTGCAGTTTAACTCTGTCGCCGATGCTGAACTCACGCCTAACGGCCAAATCGAGTTGTGAAGCAGCGAACCCCCTTAGCCCGTTCCGAGGGAAGTTGCCTTGACCGGATGCAGGAGTACAGAGCGCCCCTCTCGCATCCCCAATTGGTGTGGTACTGTCCCCTGCCGGACGTGCGACCCAAAGACAGCCAGCAGCTGCAAGTCGAGCATTGTCTGCCACGGTATACCGCGTGTTGTTAAGAACTCTTCCACCGGGAGCCGTCACATCACTCAAATATAGTGGGACACCGGGAATGACGTTGGCTTGGATACTCGTATACTGCAACCCATTCAGAAAAAACTCGCCTCCTACCGTAGGGTTCAAAGGAGCCGCTGATTGATAGCGAAAGAGCAGATCGCTTCCCCAATCGCTCGTAATCGCATGGAGCAAGCCAGACTTTGAAAAAGCTCGAAAATCATAACTCACAGCAGCGGAGAGTACATGGCGAACGTCAAAATCGGAGGGAGCCCATTGGTGCTCGAGAGGACCCACAGTAGTTACAGGAGTTACCGCAGCTAAATTACTGGACAAATCATCCCGTGAGCGACCTAGTGTGTATGATGCGAGCGCCTGCAGGTCACGATTAAAGCGGCGATTGTACTGCGCCTGGAGGGCATCATAACGAGATCCCGAAATGTTCCTACCTATGAAGACGAATAAGGATCTGGTGGGCCAGTCGGATGCCACAACGGGAAAAGCCGTCTCACTACCTAATAGTCGGCAGCCTTTTGCCCCGACATATGTGGCGGTGATGGTTTGACGCTGCCCAATCCCCTGCTCCCACGCACCATTCCACTCGATCGTAAACGGGAATTTGATATTTGGATCCAATTGACTAAACGACGTGGGGATATCAGTACCGGGAACCGGCGGGGTTTGATGCGGAGGAAAAGGTACAGTGCCAAAAAAAGCTTTGGTCACAAAGAACGGCCAGGAAAACTTAAACGCCGTGGCGATTTCGCCGAACGGCAGATCGTAAAATTGCCCAACACCACCACGAACAGTCGTCTCCCATCCCGGCCGCCGGCCAAGTTGATATGCCATGCCCAAGCGCGGCGCAAAAGATCCCATTGAGTTGAGAAGCGGTGTCCCGCTGGGAGCGAGGCGTACATTTTGTGGTGGATCGGCATCAAGCCCAAGTAGCACCCGCGGTGATTGGCCTGTCGCTTCACTAGGCGAAGGTAAGTACTCGTACCGCAGACCAAAAGTCAAGGTCAAGCGATGCGAGAGACTCCAAGTGTCTTGGGCAAACAACGATAGCTCTGGAATGATCGCTTCTCGACGAATGGGTATCGCGCTCGCTACTTGATAAAGACCGGGGGTACCACTCGCGATCCTAGATAAGCTGCTAAATTGAATGTTTTCGAAACTGCCGCCGGTTTCACCAAAAAACGGCATTAGCCGCCGATAGTCGACTCCAAATTTGAATTGATGCGAGTCCTTTATATATGCGACGGTTCCCACGCCGTTAAATTGACGCTGCGTATCCGAAGATCCTTGCCCCCAACTAAATATGCCAGGGCCAGGCGACCTAAACGTAAAAAAGGACTTTGACGGATTGAACCCAGGCGCAAATATGACCGAAGGATCGGGTACAACTGCCCCGTAAAAATTGTCAAGAGCGTTGAACACGCGGGCCTGATTTTCTGTCCAATTCAATCTGACATCAGTCGTTAATTTAGGCCCCGCAACCCATGTTATGCCGCCCGTATAACTATTATTCGTCGCTTCTGTATGTCTCGGGCTGCTTAGGGCAGGGGCATTTCTCTGTATCGTCTGTGACGGGGCGTGGTTATAGCGGAAAAAGGCGGTGAGATTGTTTGTTATCCTGCCATCGAACCTTACACCAAAGATATTAAAGCTGCCAGGATCGGACCAGGTCGCATTAAGCTGCGCACTGCCGTTTCCAAAGTCCTGCCCGTTGGGCAAGGGTATGGCATTTAGAAAAGGCCGCAACGCAACAGGCGAGGGACTCTGGCCAACTAGACAACTGGCCAGCCCCCTTAAGCAAAGACTGGGTACGGTTGTTTGACCTGCTCTCGGTTGCTCAAGGCGTAAGCCCTCATATGAAGCAAAGAAAAAGAGTCGATTCCTGCCGCTCCAGATCGCCGGGCCACCATCGCCAAACCGCGGCAGATATATAGGACCGCCCAATGTACTCGAGACGTAATTCTGCCGTTCTCTCGGCCTTGGCTGACCACCGGCATTCGCAAACCAATTGTTTGCATCCAACGCCTCATTACGAATGTAATATGAGACGTTTCCATTAAACATATTCGATCCCGCACGAGTAACCAATGAGATCTGTCCGCCAGGAGTGCGCCCAAATTCTGGCGCAAACGTTGACGTCTGAACGCGAAACTCCTGCAAAGCGTCGAGCGAGGCGATACTGTTAGTACCGCCAAGCGCCGTCGTGCCTATTCCAGTGCCAACACCGGCCTGTCCGGGTTGAGTCTGAACAGGGCCCGCAGCTATTCCGGTGTTTGCACTGACGCCGTCAACCGTGAAGTAGTTTGATGTAGTGCGTTGGCCATTGACACTAAACTGCGCCCCCGAGGTAGCGTTCGTACCGCTATTGCCCTCGTTAGTCGTTAAAACAACACCTGGCGTGAGCTGGATGAGAGCCTGCAAACTCCGTCCGTTAAGCGGCATGTTCGCAACTTGATTTCGATTAATCACCGTACCAACGCTGCCATCCGTCCTCACTGTCTGCGCATCCGAATCAATCGTCACCTGCGCATTGACGTCGCCAGCCTTCAATTGGATCTGCAGCGCTTTGTTGTCACCAACGTTCAGCACCACGTTTTCCACTCGCACAGGTGAGAAGCCATCTCGTTGGGTGTTTATTGTGTAGGCACCTGGAGGAAGCAGCGGAATAGTGAAGCCGCCTTGCTCATTTGTTGTCGCTTGCCGCTGAAGCGTAGTGCCATTATTGATCAAAGTGATTGTCACCCCGGGAACTACTGCTCCATTTTGATCAACGACGGTGCCGCTAAGAGTTGCGGTTGCGGATTGGGCCATCGCGTAAGGAGGCACGAGTAGCAGCAGGGGCAGGAGAAGTAGAACTATTCTTAACATCGCTGGGCATTGGTTAATCATGGCGTTAATCATGGCGTTAATCCTCCCGAATTGGTCAGTAGTCAGTCGCCAGTGGTCAGTTGCAGGTCGCAGCACGACGAGCATCTGTCAACAAAGAGATCGCGAATTTAAAAAGTGAGGGCAGAACGAAACTTACTTAAGATCTGAAATGCGTGACGCTAAAAGGTGGGAGTCGCTTAGCGTGCGCCAGAAATGCTCCGATCTAACAGCAACAAAAGAATTCGACTGAGTTGATATCGTGAATGCCGATTGAATCGCCTCGTTGTTTGATCTCGCTAACTCGACCAAGCGGTTAGCAGCCCGAACCAAACTTGCGTCGTCACTGATTTGTTCGATGCTACTTCCGCCAACGTTGGAGCCAAAGATCGGCTCCAGCTCTTTGTGCAACTGGGTCGCCTCATTCTGAAAAATACGAGCATGCTCGCGAATCATTCCCAACCATTTCGTGCGAGCATCAGCGTCAAGCGTTCTTAGCTCTTCCGCTGAAAACCGATCCGTCAAGCGCTTCAACGCTGAGGCGCGAAATAAAGCATTGCGCGCATGCACAATCGCTCGATTCGCAAAGCGACTGATCTCTGTATCCAGCTGAGCGCCGGAAAGCCCTCTCGCGGAAAAGTTGCGACGCAGTTCTGCGTCCGCGGGAATCACGTTTACCGCGGGCTGCGCATCCTCCATCGTGATCTGTTCAGCCGCCTGCAACTTTCTCTGCTGTTCGAGCGCCTCCGCTACAGTCTTGATGTCAATTCGCACTGCAGGATTGTCGCGAACCGAACTCAACGCACGAAGCAGTTCGCTTTTTCGACTGTCGGTATCGACGATTCCCTCCACACTCAGCAGACCGTTTGGCATCTTTGTGACGTTGATCTGTTCACCAAGATCAGCGCCAACCTGATTGAGCGCTCCGAGGACTTCGACCTCGAGTTCGGGAGTCGCAAGAATCGGAGACGGGGCGAGCGGGAGAGTGGGCGAAACGGAGATCGCCTTGTCACCGGTCCGCACATTCGCCACTTCGCTCAACAATTGCGGCTCGGGTTCGAAGACAGCGGGAGCAACGGCATTGACAGGTCGCTGCTCGAATGCGGTCTCGATGAAGCGAAACTCGAGGTATTGCCGATTGCCGATTGCCGATTGCCGAT